>PKYQ01000007.1 GCA_003133685.1 Acidimicrobiaceae bacterium | reverse complement strand
TAGGGGTATATACTACACGACGCCCCGGTACCGAGGAGGAGCCATGGCAACGAGAACGATGACACAAGAGAACTTCGAGGAGACCGTCACGTCCAACGACATCGTGCTCATCGACTTCTGGGCGGCGTGGTGCGGCCCGTGCCGATCGTTCGCCCCGACCTACGAGAAGGTCGCCCAGCAGTATCGCGACATCGTCTTCGCCAAGGTCGACACCGAGGTCGAGCAGGGACTCGCAGCGTCGTTCAACATCATGTCGATCCCCACTCTGATGGTCATTCGTGAGAACGTGGTCCTGTTCAGCCAGGCGGGCGCCCTTCCCGAACACACTTTGCGCGAACTCGTCGAGAAGGTGCGCGACCTCGACATGCAAGAGGTCCACCGTCAGATCTTCGAACAAGAGAACGCGAACGCCTAACCCGAGGCGACCTCGCCTCTAGCGCCGGCAGTGACCAAGGCGCTTGGTGCTGAAGAGCGCCGGTGAACGGGTCTTCACCGAAAACTGCGCACGAGGTTCGGTCCACGCCTTCAGTCGCCGGATTCGTCGACGCGAAGTCCTAATTGGGCGGGCGTCGCTCGGGTGAGTACGAGCACGAGCGCGATCATGACCACGTGCACCCCCGTGCACCACAGGCAGACGTGACCGATGATCAAGATCTCTGCGGCGATCAGCCAGAAGACGAACAGCAGCCCCGCGGCCGCCAACGCCGTTCGCGAGAGCGCCAGCCATCGTGCGCTTCGTCGCCACACCGGTGGCGACGACAAGATGCTCATGACAACGAAGAAACCGAGCCCCAAGAGCGCGACGGGAATTCCAAATACGCGCGATTGCGGAGATGTCGTGACCGCCGTGCAACTGAGTTCACCGCGCCCCGAACACGCGAGGATCGTGACTTCGGTGAAGTGCGCGATGGTCATATAGGTCGACAGGCCCACCCCGATCAGGCTCAGCGCGAACGCGCTCAACCCGACCCTGCGCGCCGCGGGCAACGCCTCTACGCCCGCGGCGTCGGGTTCAAGCACGTGCGCGGGCGATAGCGTGGTGGTCCCGGCCTCATCACGCGACGATCCGGACATCAGTGGTGCGCTCTCGTCACCATCTTCATCATTCGCAAATTGAACGCCACGAAGCGGGTGGCCTGGTAGGACAGACTCTTCCGGCGTCGAAGCGTTCCCGCCGTCGGCAGGGGCGCTTCAGCGATGCTGCGGTCCACGTCACTCATCTGTTCCACCTTCTTGGTCTCGTACTTACTCTCATGTCGACTGTCGGTCACTCGGGGATCATGAACCAGCCGAAGCGGGCCTTCGCCTTGTAGATGAACAGGTAGTGCAGGAGCAACTTGGTCCAGTGCCCGCTGAGCCCGATCTCACCCGAGGTCTGGGTGAGGTCCCGTCCGGAACCCGGGAATCGCTTGCGGTCGGGGATGATCGGGTACATCGTGATCGCGGCGGCGGTGCCCTTTCGAAGTCCGGTACCCGCCGAGGCAATGCACGCCGCACCCATAGCCGCCATCGAGGCGGTGCGCAGCGGCGCCTCGCCTCCGCGACGAATTCGTTCGGCGATCGAGAACGCCACGGTGCGCCCCATGACGCCCGAGGGCATCCCGGTGCGTGGGGGCGCGGGTGAGATAACCGTCCCGTTCGGGCTCTTTCTCGGCTCGGAGATGGCGTGGGGCGGCGCGAAGGCGATTCCGACGCCGAAGACGTTCGCGTAGCGCGGACACTGGTACGTCTTGGGCCAATCCTCGGGCGCCCATTCCTCGAAGGGCTTGGCCGCGTAGTCCGCGTCGACCCGTAGGAAGCCGTTCGGCGCGAAGAGGTCGTCGGTGATGTCGTCGCCGTTGTTCGCGTACGCCTTCATGTCGACCCCGCGAAACGGCGGCAGCAGCATCGCGAAGTCGAAGTCCAGGGTGTGCTTCGAGCCGTCGAGCTCC
The DNA here is from genome assembly GCA_003133685.1 of Acidimicrobiaceae bacterium. Taxonomy (GTDB): domain Bacteria; phylum Actinomycetota; class Acidimicrobiia; order Acidimicrobiales; family RAAP-2; genus RAAP-2. Next base: position 9,080 of record PKYQ01000007.1, on the reverse strand, counting down.
TCGTAGTGGATAACCCCGGGGTCCACCTTCTCGACGTGGGCGCGAAGAATCGCCCGGACTCCGCGCTCACGGAACAACGACTCGGTCCACATCTTGCTACTCGTTTCGAAGCCATTCTGGGCGAAGGTCATCCCGCCCACGCCGAGGTCCCCGAGGTCGTACTCGTTGGACAGGTACACCACGTCAGCGAGTTCACGAACCCCGCGCTCCCGGAGTTCGTGCTCGACGTTGAAGGTGTACTCGAAGGCCGCTCCCTCGCAGGTACACGTACCGTGTCCGACACCGATGACCAGCGTCTTCTTCTCGCCGGTCTTCAGCGCCTCGATGACTGTTTCGAGTGCGGCGGCCGACTCTTCGGCGTGTGCGGCGGTGCAGACCGACCAAGAGTTGGCGTCGGGCCCGAGCCCGGGCGTGGCGGCGAAGTTCAACTTCGGTCCGGTGGCCACGATGAGGTAGTCGTAGGTGAGCTGCTCCTCTTCACCGGCCCGGGTCGGGTCCGTGTAGACGATGTCGACGAAGCCTCGGCCCGTGCCGGCGCCGCCCTCGGGATGGATCGCCACGGCCTTCGCCTGGCGAAAGCCAATGTGCTTGCGCTTGTAGATCGGTGCCAGTGGAAAGGTCACCTGGTCCTTGGTCATCTTGCCGACCCCGACCCAGATGTTCGAAGGTATCCAGTTCCAATTGGAATTGGGCGACACCACGACGATGTCGACCTTGTTCTTCAGTTGACGCTGCAGGTGCAACGCCGCGGTGTGGCCCGATATGCCCGCACCCAGGATTACAACGCGATCCACGAGAACCTCCCCGCGTTCGCCGGCGAGGCGTCGTGCGCGTCGGCGCCCACGCGAATGGAGATCCCTTCGCGGTCCTCAAGAAAATCGAGTTCGCTGCGTGACGACTCTGATCCGGGTAATTTCATTGACTCCCCCATCCCGATGGCGTTGTCCACGTCGCGTCACCGCCGTGCGTGGCTAGTAGTAGTATATACCCATAGGGGTATATCCATAATTCGGAGTCGGCTCGGCGACGGGTTCTGGGGGATACTGAGATGACGTGAATTCGCCCAAGGAGAAGCCATGACCGCCAAGAAGCCGCCGCACGTGCTCCAGGACCAGGTCCAGCTCGAGTCAATCACCAAACGTGTCAAGCGTGCGAACGGGCAAATGGGGGCCATCGTGCGCATGCTCGAAGAAGGGCGCAGCTGTGAGGACATTGTTACCCAGATGGCGGCCGTCGCCAAGGCCGTGAACACCGCGGCGTTCACACTCATTTCCGCCAGCCTGAAGGAATGCCTGGTCGACCCCGACACCGACGCCGACGACATCGTGCCGCGGCTGCAGAAGCTGTTTCTGAGCCTGGCCTAGCGACGTCGAGACGTCCGCCGCGTCACCGTCATATGGCGGTGAGCGTCGGATTGATCTCGCGCGGTTCCTTCAGCGCCGACGGGGCGTTCGCCCCCGGAGCGGGGGGTACGAAAAGGCGCCCGCGCAGCGCCGCGTGTGACGTTCGAACCGCGACCACCAACCACGCCGCGAGCAGCGCCACGTAACCAGCCGCACTCGCCCACCGAAATGCCGGCAGTCCGGTCTGCAGGGCGAGCCGGATTGTCCCGGTGACCGTGACGCCGACCGGGAAGGTGAAGCTCCACCAGGTGAGCGAGAACGGCAACTTCTTTCGCATGGTGCGGAGGGTGAGCGCCGAGGCGAGCACGGCCCAGAGCATCGCGAAACCCCACACCGGTACGCCGTAGAGGATCGCGAAAACGGCCATGGCGGACGCCAACTTGGCGCTGACGGCGAGGTGGGCCTGGGCTCCGAGGACGCCTGCGGCGGTGATCGACTGACCGAGAGGTCCGAGCACGATCCACAGGGTGGGCACCCTCGCGCCATTGGAGGAACCGTAGTAAGTAAGTCGGGACCAGATCTGGGTGATGATGATGAACGCGGCGAGCAGGCTCATGCCGAAGAGCGCGTAGCAGCCGTAGAGCAGGGTGGCGCGCCCGTTCACCGAGGTCACGTAGGGAATGAGCAACGCCCCCGTCGCGGCCGACACCATGGGTGGTACGACCGGCATCAGCCATCCCCCGAAGGCCGCGTCGGGACGCACTTCAATTTGGGTGAACATTCGGTACGGTATCAGCGCCGCGGTAATGAGACCACTGATGGTGCCCGCGGTCCACAGCACCCAGTCCAGGTCGACCGCGAGGCGCAGTCCCAACAGCGAACGCGCGACCAGTAAAGCGCCGGCACCCACCGTCAAGAGGGCCATCGGCGGCGCACCGTAGAAGTGCGCCATCTGAACGTCACGCCCGTGGCTGCGCGCCAACTGCGGAGCGCGAAGCCAGTGCACGGCGGTCGCTGAGACCAGGCCCACGAGCAAACTCGCCGCGAGCAACCAGACGGCCGTGCAGAAGCCCTTCAGGCCTGGCACGTCAAAGGGAAGCAGGGCGCCGGCGTTGGCGACGATACCCGTGCCCATCACCGCCGAGAACCAGTTGGGGCCTAAAAAGAACGGCGCCGCCGGTTGCGCGTCACGCGAGAGAAGACCCTCTCCCCCTTCGACCGTTCGCTGTCCTCCTCGTTGCGTACGCATGCTGCTCCTTCGCTCTGGTGAGTTCCCGCCCACGTGTTCAATCTTCGGCCTCGACGTCACATTTCGATAGACCGGAATACACAATGCCGATATAAGGTTTCCTTATGCCATTGGCCGAACCGGTGCCCGACGTCCGTTCGCTGGATCTGCTGCGCAGCGTCGCCGAATTGGGTTCGATTCGCCAGGCGGCGATCAGCCACAACATCAGTCAACCGGCGGCGAGCATGCGCTTGCGCACGCTGGAACTGACGCTCGACCTCCAGCTCCTCGACCGCTCGCACGGTCGAGCCCAACTCACTTCAGCGGGTGTCGCCGTCGTGCGATGGAGCGAGGAGGTTCTCGCGCCACTGCGAGACCTCCTGCTCGGGACTCAGGCACTGCGCGCCGCCGGGAAAACCAACCTTCGCGTCGCCGCCAGCATGACGGTCGCGGAGTACCTGATACCGGGCTGGCTCCAACGTCTACGCACCGCGCATCCCGGTCTCCTCGTGTCGCTTCAAATGGGCAATTCGCAGCACTGCATCGAGATAATGACGCGAGGCGACGCCGACATCGGATTCATCGAAGGGTCCCGGGCACCACGTGGTTTGTCCAGTCGAGTCGTGCGCTCCGACGATCTGGTCGTCATCGTCGCGCCCTCGCATGACTGGGCTCGCCGCAGCACACCATTGACCGCGAAGGAACTCGCCGTGACGCCGCTCGTGCTCCGCGAAGTCGGGTCCGGGACCCGTCAGGTGTTCGAGACCACCATGCGACTACGGGGCCTCGACGTTGTGCCACTCCTCGAGCTCGGATCCACGACCGCCCTGAAATCCGCCGTCGAATCCGATGCGGGCCCCGGCATTCTCAGCCGTCTCGCCGTGCAAAGCGAAGTTCGTGACGGACGCCTTGTCGTCGTGGCGCCCGTCGACATCTCCTTCGACCGGTCGATCCGATTGGTGTGGTCGAAGGAGCGACCCCTGGGCGTGCCCGCCGAGCAACTCGTGCGACTGATCGAGGAGTCATCGACACGAGCCCGCCAATTGTGAATTCGATCCACGACCGAGACCGGCGTCGTGCGTGGATGGCCTGGTCCATCGTTGGCACAACTCTCGGCCGGCGCTCTGAGAGACGCCGCACGGCGGACCAAGTAGCAAATAGCGACTTAGGGCCCTACTGCCGGGCTGATCGCGAATAGGCGCTCGGGGTATGTTCGCCGTAGGGGCGTTTGCGGGTGCATGCACCTCGGTCGCCTGCCTCTGAGCGATGGGAGTGCCCATGCACCGAATTGTGATCCTGGGTGGCGGTACCGGCGGAACGCTGGTGGCGAATCGCTTGCGCAAGATCTACAGCGCTAACGAGGCGACTATTACGGTCGTTGACCAGAATGACGACCATCTCTACCAGCCGGGCCTGTTGTTCGTCCCCTTTGGAGTCGGCGCCATTAAGGACATCACCCGACCCCGTCGTAAACAACTGCATCAGGACATCAAGTACTCGACTCGCGGCGTAACAAAAGTCGAACTCGGCTCGAACACGGTACGTCTGGGCGATGAATCTTGCCTCGAGTACGACGTGCTGGTGATAGCGACCGGCGCGACGCTCTCGACCGACGAGACCGAGGGACTGACCGGACCGGGTTGGATGGAGAAGGTATTCACCTTCTACACACCCGAAGGCGCGACCGCGCTCGCCACGGTACTGCGCGACTTCCAGGGAGGCCGGATCGTCGTGAACGTCGTCGACATGCCGATCAAGTGTCCGGTGGCCCCGCTCGAGTTCTGCTTCCTGGCCGACGCCTACTTCCGTAAGCGCGGCATCCGCGATCGGGTCGAGTTGACGTACGTGACCCCACTCGACGGTGCGTTCACCCAGCCAGTGTGCTCCCAGCAGTTGGGCGGGATGTTCGTGGATCGCGGCATCAAACTCGTCACCGAGTTCAATACGGGTGTCGTCGACGGCGCCGGGGGTCGACTGATCGCGTACGACGAAAGCGAGGTTCCCTTCGACCTCGCGGTGGTCATCCCCGTCCACAGCGGGGCGGCGTACGTCGCCAACTCCGAAGGGCTCGGCGATGAACTCGGCTTCATACCGGTGGACGAACACACGCTGCAGTCGAAGACGTCGCCCAACGTGTTCGCGATCGGCGATGCGGCGGCGCTCCCGGCCTCCAAGGCCGGTTCCGTGGCCCATTTCGAAGGAGGAGTTCTGGTCGAGAACATCCATCGATTCCTCGACGGGCAGCACCTCGACGCATCCTTCGACGGTCACGTGAACTGCTTCATTGAGTCCGGTTCATCCAAGGCCCTGCTAATTGACTTCAACTACGAAACGGAACCGCTGCCCGGCCACTACCCGGGATCGGTCGGGCTCCCCCTCATGAAGGAGTCCCGTTTGAACCATCTCGGCAAGCTCGCCTTCCAGTGGATCTACTGGCACAGCCTGCTACCGGGCCGAGACCTCCCCTTCGTCACCAGCCACATGCCGAAGGCCGGGAAGAACTTTGTGGCACCAATCCAGAAGGAGCATTCGAGATGACCACCATGACTCTCGCAGGAATCGATGTCGAACTTAACGACGAGGGTTTCCTCGTTGACCCCAGCCAGTGGACCGAAGCAATGGCCATCGATCTCGCCGGCAAGGAAGGCATTGACCCGCTGACCGAGGAACACTGGAAGGTAGTGCACTTCATGCGTTCCGAATACCTCGCCAAGGGTTCAGGACCGTCGGTGCGCGTGCTCGGCAAGACGTCCGGCGTCACGATCAAGGAGCTCTATCAGTTGTTCCCCAAGGGACCGGCGAAGACCGCCGCCAAGATCGCCGGCATTCCCAAGCCCAAGGGCTGCATTTAACTCTCATTAGAAAGGAGCGGCAATGAGCGACCCAATTGAAAAGGTATCGATCATCATCTCGAAGGGATCACTCGAGGGCGTCTATCCGGGACTGATCATGGCCAACGGAGCCAGAGCCGAAGGGATCGAGGCCAACCTTTTCTTCACGTTCTTCGGGATGGAGGCCATTCTCAAGAAGCGTCAGAGCCACATCAAGGTCGCGACCGTAGGTAATCCCGGCCTGCACATGGCGAGTGTCGTGGGTGCGCTCCCGGGTATGTCGGCGCTGGCCACGCACATGATGGAACAGAAGATGGACAAACTCGACATTCCTTCGATTCCTGAGTTCGTCGAGATGATCTCTGATACCGGGTGCGGCATGTACGCCTGCCAAGCATCGGTTGATTTGTTCGCCTTGAAGAAGGACGATTTCATCGAACAAGTGCAAGACATCATTACCGTAGGTGACTTCTACGCCAAGGCTGCGGGCGGAGAGATCATCTTCACTTGAGTGAACTCGGTTGCTCGATGGACGTGGGAGACCTCGAAAACAAAGGACGTGCACGACGAGACCGACACACAGCAACTGTTGGCAAGTCCCATTTAATCCAGAGGTGCCGGGATCGAGACTCGGGTGGCCCACTATTAGTAGGAGAACGTTCACGTTCGTGGAACCAAATGGTCGCTGTGTATCTGAACTAAATCGAAGATTCTTGCTCGAGGCTTAATTGCGCAACGTGGTTTCTTGAGAGGCGTGTTCGACATTGAGGAACGCAGGAGGCCTCATTTCAGGCCTCGCATCTGCCGACGTTTCGAAGCGGGACCGACTGGCGAGAACACCGTCTTGGGAATGAACTGGTCTTCCGCACTCCGGTGCGATTCAGAACTCCGAAGCGAGCAATGAGAAGTTGCGTCGTTCGCGGCGATTCTCTACCCGATGGTTTAGAACGTGAATTAGATTTGGACCGCCTCACATTTTCACACCACCGACCATCGAGCGAGCGGAGCGTCCATGCCCACCCCTCCCGCACAATGGACCCTCCAGTTGCTCGTCGAACTGGACGAAGTCACGCCCACCGTCTGGCGCCGGATCCTGGTGCCGACTGGCGTGAGGATGTCGCGACTGCACGACATGATTCAATCTGCCATGGGCTGGACTAACTCGCACCTGCACGCCTTCACCGTCGGCGACGCGCGCTATGGAATGTGCTTCGACGAACATCCCGAGGACGAGATCGACGAGCAAACCGTGACGGTTCTCCGGGCGTTGCGCGGGCAGAAGCGCTTCACCTATGAATATGACTTCGGCGACGGCTGGGAGCACACCATCACCGTCGACGCCGAGTTCCGCACACCCCACGCTCTTAAGTTCGCCCTCTGCCTTGCTGGCGAAAACGCTTGTCCGCCCGAGGACTCTGGTGGGCCCGGTGGTTTCGAGTACTTCCTTGAGGCACTGGCGGACCCCAATCACGAAGAACACGAGAACTACGTGCGCTGGAACGGCGGTGACACCTTTGATCGCACCGCGTTCGATCTGATTGAAGTCAATGCCGCGCTTCAGAAGGTCCGGCAACGCTCCAGCCGGGGACCGGAAATCTGGTAGCAGAGTCATTCGACCCGCGTGAACTCAATGGGTCGACATAGGACACGGTTGCTTGGTATCATCCGAATTGCTCCATTTCTGATAGACTAAATCCGTATTTGTTCTACCATTAGGAGCAAAATCGTGGATAACAGTATCTCGACCGTCATTCTCAGTGGCGACCTTCCTCGTTCAACACTCTCGCAGATGTCGACGCGAGGGGCAGTGAGGCGGCTGGCGACCGGTGTCTACACGACTGACACGTCCAGTACTCCCGAACGCGTGGTTCGGCGTGAATGGCGCACCATCGTCGGACGCCTCTTTCCGGACGCCACTATTTCGGATCGCTCCGCTCAAAGCGCCGGACCCGTCACGGGAACGCTGTACCTTGTCTACCCGCACAACGACCGCACGCTCATCTTGCCCGGGCTCACCGTTTCCCTGCGTCGCGGAGCCGCGCCCCAGCCAGGTGACATCCCTCTGCCGGAAGGTCTGCACCAGGCGTCGCTCGCCCGGGCGCTCGCGGAGAACGCAATCCCTTCACGGGCTCGGGGCGGTGCGCTTTCGCGTCGGCTGACTCGCGACGAACTGGGTGAATGGGTGGAGCGCGCCGCGCGATTTGGTGGCGACGAGGAGCTCGGCCGGGTTCGTGATGAAGTCCGCGCCTTGGCGCCATTACTCGGAGTCGGCCCAAAAGATGCACGTGACCTCGATGACCTACTGGGCGCCGCGCTTGGCACGCGCTCGCTCGCGGGCCTCCCGCGCTCGCTTCGACAACGTGCGCTCGGTATTCCCTACGACGCCGAACGAATCGAACGATTCGATACCCTGGTTGCCGCCTTGCGTTCAGCGGCTCCTCAGAACCATCCTGCGGCTCCGCTCGAGCCGAGCCGACTCCCCTTCTACGAAGCGTATTTCTCGAACTACATCGAAGGCACGGAATTCACTGTCGAGGAGGCCGAAGGGATCGTCTACGAAGGGATCGAGCCAGCCGGACGTCCTCAAGACGCCCACGACGTCCTCGCCACATTTTGGCTCGTGAGTGACCTCGAAGAAATGAGGCAACTCACTGACACTCCGATGGACTTCCTCGAACTTCTCCAACAGCGCCATGCCCGGATCATGGGTGCGCGTCCCGATAAACGCCCAGGATTGTTCAAGGAGCGAGTCAATCAAGCCGGGGCGACCGTGTTCGTTGACCCCGATTTAGTTCGTGGCACCTTGATCGAAGGATTCAGCCGTCTCGATGACCTAGACAGCGCATGGGAGCGATCGGTCTACGTGAAGTTCCTCGTAGCGGCGGTCCATCCATTCGACGACGGCAATGGACGCCTCTCTCGCATCATGATGAGCGCCGAGCTCGACGCCGGTGGACAGTCTCGGACGATTATTCCGACAGTCTTCCGCGATGACTACATCGGCGCCCTCCGCCGTTTGGATCGCGCCAATGATCCTTCCGTATTGATTGACGCGCTTCGATTCGCGAACGACTGGACGGCCCGCATCGATTTCACCGATATCGCCTCCGTCCGTGCACAACTGGAAGCGACCAATGCATTCACCGAAGAAAGCGGCACTCAACGTCTCCAGCTTCCACCCTGGCGCCACTACAACGCGGCGGAAGATGCATTACCAGTCAATAGGGTTCAAAGACTCGGTGAAAGTGGTGAGTGAACGCCGTACACGCCAGCCATGTTGCCGCGTTTACCGTGCGGCTGGGAGGAGTACGCGGCACTTACGATCACCACTGTTGGCGCGAATGGGTCAACGCGGGTCTATGACCTATTCGAAACTTGAGTTCGTCGGTTAGGGCTCTGGTGCGAGACTGCATGGTCTTGACTGATCGACTTGCCGGCCGACGGAGGTCGACTCTCCAAGGCGCTCAAACTGGTTGAGCCCGCATCTCCAGGTTCCGCAAAAATTCTATTGACGTAAACCGCACACGGCGAGAGGTCAGACTATTGAACCACCTTTTGTACTGCCCACTCTCCCAACACGTGGTGTATCCGATCGAACGCTGGTAAGTACAACGTTCGAGAACGTCAAGTTTTCTCCTGTTCGCCCAATTCCTTCTTTAGCCTGCATCCACCGTCGGG
>PKYQ01000011.1 GCA_003133685.1 Acidimicrobiaceae bacterium | reverse complement strand
GTGTGACGACAACTGGCTACTCGGTGACGTGTAACTTAACAAACCCACATTTCCGTGGGATAATTAGAGCATGGAAAAAGTCACCATTGGCAATTTGTCCCGAATGATTCAGAGCGAGGCTGACGCCTACGAGTACTTGGAAACCCTGCGCTGGCCCGGTGGCGAGGTCGTGTGCCCTCACTGTGGCGTCGTCGGCAAGCACTATTTCCTGAACCCCACCAACGGGATCAGCCGCACCACCACGCGAGGCTCAGAATCCCAGCGCCGGGTGTGGAAGTGCAAGGACTGCCGCAAACAGTTCTCAGCCACCACCGGCACGGTTTTTCACGGCTCTCGCGTGCCCCTTCAAACCTGGCTCTTTGTGTTCTTTGAGATGTGCTCCAACAAGAACGGAATTGCCGCCCGTGAGATCGCTCGTAAGTACGGCGTCGCCCCTAAGACGGCGTGGTTTATGACCCAGCGGATTCGTGAGGCGATGGCGAACGATGACTCTGGCAAGTTGTCCGGCAACATCGTGATGGACGAAACCTACATAGGCGGCAAGCCTGAGAACTGGCACAAGAATGACCCCCGCAGGTCAAAGACTGGCAACAACACGGCTCGCAAGATGGCGGCTATTGCCCTGATCTCAGAAGAGACCGGCGAGATTCGCACGAAGGCCGTCACGAACGTGACAGGAACCGTGATTCAGGTCATGGTGCGCGAGAACGTGAACACTGGTGAGACAGTCCTTCACTCGGACTCAGCGCCGCTTTACCGCACGATCGCCAAAGAGTTGAAGGCGCACCACGTCGTTAACCACCACGCCGGACAGTACGTCACGGAGCTTTCAAACGGAACCAACAAGGCCGAGAATTTCTTTAGCCAACTCAAACGTTCGATTGACGGTACGCACCACTGCATCAGCCAAATTCACTTGCAGCGGTACCTCACGGAATTTGCCTTTCGCCACTCAACTCACAACCTGAGCGACACTGAGCGCATGGTGCGTTTGATGGGTCAAGTTCAGGGCGTGCGACTTACGTATCGGCCACTCACTGCTTAAGCCCACCGGTCCTCTTGGGACCCGTTGTTGAGTTTCAAAATAAGGGCGTTGACATCTTCAATGTCGATTGGAATTTCATCGCCCGGAATCTCTACGAATCCGGGGTCTCCATCCCTCGTGGAATCCCAAAGTACGCGTACCAGGCTATATTTGCCAGTGCCGTAGCCGTGCGCACGAATCACCCCGCGAGGATCGACCCGATAATTGCTGCGACCTTTTCCCTGGTTAGGCACCAGCGGATCTAGCAAATATGTGGTCGAGCACTTCGGGGGAGATTGTCCGTTCCTCATATTTCGCTCTAAAAGACTCAATCAGCGATTCAAGCGGGATTGGTGTCCGCCATTGTCCGGGAACGTAGGCGTCCTTCCATGCGCGTTCTTTGTGAGTCAAATCAATGAGATTCGCACCGGATCGTTCGCCGTATTTTCCTAGCGCAGATTCAACACAACCGATTGCTAGTTCGTTCAAGTTAGAAGAATCGCCATTGAGCAATTCAACGATTGCTAGATCATCTTCACATTTCCGACATTCTTGCCAGAGGTCGTAGACGACTGGACCCCAATCCCACGCCTCTATGGGCTCCGGGAACATCGCGCTTCCAGTTAGAGCTGCATACTCGCCCGCAGCATAGAAGATGATCTTTTGGAGTTTGAGTTTGTCAATTGGTTGATGACGCTCCACTATGGCAGCAGATATGTCATAAACCGATGTCGTATCTTCTGCCATGTAATTAAGTGTAATAACCCCTAGTCACGTAAGGTCACCATTGTCATAAACCGTAATTACAATGGGCGAATGGTACGCAAAGCATTTGAAGGCTACGACGAACCGGTCAACATCGACATGGACCCCGAAGAGGCGCTAAAACTCGTGCTTCAGGTTGAGCCCCCCGACGACGACACCGAAGAGTGCGACTAACTCTCTTCCTCGATAATCTTCGCCAGTCGGTCGCCGTACTCTTGGAGACTCCGGCGCGAATTATTTACCTTTATGTCTCGCATGAGTTCGTGAACTACGGCGGGCAACAGAGGGCCTGAACGGTAACCTCCCGTGACAGATGGCGGGTCCGGCCTGAATTCCATCGCTCTCTTTGGTTTCCACGCCATGAGTTTGTCGTAGACAGCATTGACCCATGCCCAAACCGCTTCCGGTTCCTCTACATCTCCCGCGCAACGCTGTAGGAGCCGCTTGCGTTCAGCCCATTCGGAGGTGAAGTCAGGAATCTTGGTGGGATGGCCGGCCGGAGGCGACTTCCTACTTCGCGCGACGGATACGACGAGATACACGACGTAGGCGACAATCAGGACCAGCGCCGCAATGTCGCCACCATTCCAATGAAGGTGGTGCGGACTCACAAGCCACACAACTGCCGAGGGTAGCCATCCCGCAATGAGGACGTTGTGGTCAACCTTGGATTGCCACCTTTGGGCCATCCGCCAATCGTGCCTGCATTTGGGTTTGTCAAGTTACACGTCACCGGCTACTCTTACGAACATATGTTCGCTTTTTCCTCCAATCGTCCTACGCTGCCTGAAGATCTCGTGGCGACACTTCGCCCGATCGCTCTCGCCAAGAGCCGGATGCTGCCCCTGGGCGAGCCGTGGGGATCGCTGGTACCCAATGGGGGACTGCGCCGTGGTTCGACCGTCGTCGTGCAGGCCCAGCCGGGGCTCGGCGGACTGAGCCTCGCCCTCAGTCTCCTCACCGAGTCGAGTGCGCGCGGTCACTGGAGTGCGGTCGTGGGTGTGGACGACCCGGGCGTCGTCGCCATCGCCGACCTCGGCGTGGACCTTCGTCGCGTGCTCTTCGTGCCGCGTCCGCGCGGTGCGTGGGCCGAGTCCGCGGCCGACCTGCTCGACGGGGTGGACCTCTTGATCGTGCGACCACCGTCGCGCGCGTCCCACGGTGCGGCGCGCCGACTGGTCGACCGGGTGCGCGAACGAGGGACGGTGCTGATCGTGCTCGTCGAGCCGGCCGCGCTGTGGCCGTTACCGGCCGACCTCTCCTTCGACATCACCAACGCGCAGTGGGCGACGTCGTCGCGACTCGACGCGCGCTATCTCACCGTGCGCATCGGCGGTCGCGGCGAGGCCATTCGCGCGGGCGAGCACGTGGTGGTCCTCCCGAATCGAAGAGGACGCTGCGAGGCGAACTAGTGGAGCGCCTCCTCGCGATATGGATCGAGGCCCTGTGCGAAGAGGCGCCGGACGGCTCGACGCTGCGTGATCACCTGGCGCTCTTCGACGCGCTGAGCGTGCTGTGCCCCTTCACCGAGTCGGTGCGCCTCGGTCTGTTCGTACTGCCCATTCGAGGACCGAGTCGGTTCTTCGGTGGCGAGGTCGCGGTGATGGAGAACGTTCGCGCCACGGTCGTGGAACTCACGGGTCACGAGCCCTCGCTCGGCATCGCCGACGGACTGTTCTGCGCCGAGGTGTGCGCGCGACGCGCTCTGGTACTCGAGCCCGGTGCGACCGAGTCGTTCCGGCGTTCGCTTCCGCTCTCGGTGCTCGGTCGAAAGGACGTCGCGACGACCTGTCAGCGACTCGGTCTGCACACGGTCGGTTCGTTCGCTGACCTCGACGGCGCGCGCGTCGCCGAACGCTTCAACAAGCACGCGTTGGTCTTGCAGCGCGTAGCGCGCGGCGAACTCTTTGAACTCGACGGCCAGCGCGACCTCAAACTCGCCACGCGCCTGCGCCAGCTGCGCGGCGAGGACGACACACACGACGAGCAGTTGGGCTTCTTCGGTCAACGCGGGGCCGGCGATGACCGCGCCGAGGCGGCCGCGCACCGCGTGCGCCGTCGTCTCGGCGCCGACGCCGTGGTCGTGGCGTCACTGCGCGGCGGTCGGGTCCCCGAGGACCGGGCCACACTGGTGCCGTGGGGCTCACCGAAGAGTCCCATCCGTGACGTCGCGCCGTGGCCGGGCCAGATGCGCGCGCCGTCGCCGGCCACGACGCTCACCCGTCCGGTGGCGGTGCAACTGCGCGACGGAAACGACCACCTGGTCGTCATGGGCGCGCGGGGATTTCTCAGTGAGGCGCCCACGACGCTGCTGTTCTCGCACCAGTTGCGTCGCGAGGTCACCTGGTACGCGGGACCGTGGCCGCTGGTCGAGCGCTGGTGGTCGCTCAATCGCCGCCGCGCCCACGTGCAGATCCTGCTCGTGTCGGGCGAGGCGCTGTTACTCACGGCCGAGTCGAGCCGGTGGTGGCTCGCGGGAATCTACGACTGATGGCGCTCTACGGAGAGCTCCACGCCCATTCGGGTTTCAGCTTCCTCGATGGGGCGAGTGACCCCGAAGAGCTCGCCGCCGAGGGCGCTCGCCTCGGCCTCTCGGGACTGGCGCTCACCGATCACCACGGGTTCTACGGCGTCGTGCGTTTCGCCGAAGCGGCCCGGGCCTTCGGTCTGCCCACGGTCTTCGGGACCGAGATCTCGATCGACGCCAACGACGACCGCGTCGGGGTCCACGATCCCTCGGGCGCGCACCTCGTCGTGCTCGCGCGTTCGCCCGAGGGGTACCGCGCGCTCTCGACGATGCTCGGCGAGGCCCATCTGCGACGCGGAGAAAAAGGCGCGCCGCGATTCACTCTCGACGAGGTCGCGGGCTGCGCGCGCGAGTGGCTCGTCTTGAGCGGTTGTCGCAAGGGCGCCATGACGCGCGCACTTATGGAGAAGGGTCCTCGCGCGGCCCAGCGTGAACTCGAGCGTCTCCGCGCCGCCTTCGGTCGTGACAACGTCGCGGTCGAGATTTGGGACCACGGCGCGCCCGACGACGTCGCGCGCAACGACGTCCTGGCCGAGCTGGCCGTTCGTCACGACGTACTACTCGTGGCGACGAACAACGTGCACTACGCCACGCCCGACGCCTTCGCGCGCGCCAACGTGCTCTCGGCCCTTCGTGCGCGCCAGAGCCTCGAAGAGATGGAGGGGTGGCTCAACGCGAGTCCGCTCGCGCACTTGCGCAGCGACGCCGAACAGCGTCGACGCTTCGCGCGCTGGCCCGGGGTCGTCGACCAGGCCGGTGAACTCGCAACCGCGCTGGCCTTCGACCTTCGCCTCGTCGCGCCCAACCTCCCTCCTTTCGCGACGCCCGCGGGGATGGACGAGCAGTCCTATTTGGAAGAGATCGTCGCTGTGGGCGCGACGAAGCGCTACGGCACCCGCGAAGACGAGCGTGTTGTGGGCGCGTGGCGACAGATCGACCACGAGCTCGGCGTCATCAAGACCCTCGGCTTCGCCGGCTACTTCCTCACGGTCTGGGACATCACCGAGTTCTGTCGTCGTAACGACATCTACTGCCAGGGCCGCGGCTCGGCCGCGAACTCCGCGGTCTGTTTCTCGTTGGGCATCACCAACGCCGACGCGGTGAAGTTGAACCTGTTCTTCGAGCGCTTCTTGTCACCGGCGCGCGATGGCCCCCCGGACATCGACGTTGACATCGAGTCCGGTCGGCGCGAAGAGGTGATCCAGTACGTCTACGAGCGTTACGACCGGCGCCACGCGGCCCAGGTGGCCGCGGTCATCACGTACCGACCGCGCTCGGCGCTGCGCGACGTGGCGCGCGCCTTCGGCTACAACGAAGAACAGGCCAACGCGCTGCGCGACAGCGTCGATCGCCACACCATGACCGCGGGTCCCGACGTGCCCGAGCTCGTCACGACCATGGCGACCCAGATGCTCAATCGTCCCCGGCACCTAGGCATCCACTCGGCCGGCATGGTGCTGTGCGATCGACCGGTGATCGAGGTCTGCCCGGTCGAGTGGGGTCGCATGCCCGGGCGAACGGTCCTGCAGTGGGATAAGGACGACTGCGCGGCGATCGGTCTCGTGAAGTTCGACCTGCTGGGCCTCGGGATGCTCGACGCGTTGCACCGCTGCGTCAAGCAGGTGGAGTCCTTCTACGACGTCACGATCGACCTCGGGGCGCTGCCCCAGGAGGACGCGGTCTACGACCTGTTGTGCGAAGCCGACACCGTCGGCGTCTTCCAGGTGGAGTCGCGCGCCCAGATGGCGACGCTGCCGCGTATCCAGCCGCGCACGTTCTACGACATCGTGATCGAGGTGGCGATCATTCGCCCCGGTCCGATCCAGGGCAACGCCGTCAACCCCTACATCCGACGTCGTCGCGGCGACGAGCCGGTCACGTACCTGCACCCGCGGCTCGAGCCGATCCTTCGTCGCACGCTCGGCGTCCCACTTTTCCAGGAGCAGTTGATGGAGATGGCCGTCGCGGTCGCCGGCTTCTCGCCGGCCGAGGCCGACGAACTGCGCCAGGCCATGGCGGCCAAGCGCTCGGAGTTGCGCATGATGAAACTGAAGAGCCGCTTCTACTCCGGCATGGCCGAGAACGGCATCACCGGTCCCGCGGCCGATCAACTCTTCGACGCGCTGGCCGCGTTCTCCAATTTCGGATTCCCCGAGTCGCACGCGGTCTCTTTCGCGCACCTCGTCTACTGCTCGGCGTGGTTGAAGGTCCACTACCCGGCGGCGTTCCTCGTGTCGATGCTGAACGCCCAACCGCTCGGCTTCTGGTCCTCCCAGAGCCTGGTCGCCGACGCGCAGCGTCACGGCGTGCGCGTGCGGCGACCGGACGTGAATCGCTCGGGTGTCGGGGCTTCGCTCGAGGGCGACCTCGATGATCCCGACGTGCGACTCGGCCTGGGGGACCTGCGCACCATCGGTGAAGAACTCGCGACGCGCGTCGTGGAGGGCGCCCCGTGGCGCGACTCCTCGGACCTGGTGCGCCGCGCCGGTCTTCAACAACACCATCTCGAAGTGCTCGCGGCCGCCGGCGCGCTTGATTCTTTTGGTGCCACTCGCCGCGCGCTCGCGTGGTCGGCCAGCGCGGCCGCCCAGGGCACGCTTGATCGACTGCCCGGCGTGGTGACCGGTCTCGAGGCGCCGGTCTTACCGGCGACGAGCGAGATGGAACGAGTGGCCGATGACATGTGGTCGATGGGACTGACGCCCGAGGCGACGGCGATCGCGTTGGTACGCGACTATCTCAACGAGCGAGGGGTGACGCGTGCCGACGCCCTGATCGGTGCCGAGGGTTCGCGGGTGCTCGTCGCCGGCGTCGTGACGCACCGTCAGCACCCTGAGACCGCGAACGGTGCCGTCTTCATCAACCTGGAGGACGAGACGGGCCACGTCAACGTGATCTTCTCCAAGGGCGCGTGGGCCCGCTGGTCACTCGTCGCGCGAAAGTCACCGGCGTTGATGATCCGCGGCACGCTGCAACGCGGCCAGGGGACCTTGGCCCTAACGGCCGAGTCCGTCGAGCCACTGCGTCTCGGCGCGACCACGCCGTCGCGTGACTGGCACTGACCCGACAATCGGTAGACGTTCCTGTAGTGGGGGCCGGCGACGCGTCTTTGCAACAGCCGGAACCATCTGCCACGCGAACGCCTCTGATCAGCGGCACACGGCGGGAGCTCGCCCTACGGTGTCGCTCTTTGCGACGGTCGGGCCTACAAGCAAACGCTTAGAACTCGTGACGGTTCAGCGCCGGCTCACGGTGATGAAGCGCTCGTCTCGGATGGGGCCGCCCCAGAATGACGCGTCGTCGAGCATCGTGACCTCGGCCGCCACTCGATGACGCAGAACGAGTTCGCTAACTTGGGCAGCACTGATCCCCGCACCCGTCCACCAGAGTCCTTCCACGAGTATGAGAATTCCGCCCGGCGCGAGCAGGTCAAGCCATCGGATCAGTGCCGCATCCGGGTCGGGCATAGCCCAAAGGACGTGACGGGTGATGACCACTTCGAACGACCCAGGCGTCCACGGCGGCGCTGCCGCATCCCCCACGAGGATGTCCGCCGAGTAGCCCGATGTCGCGAACTTCTCCCTGGCCCTAGCCACCATCGCTGGCGAAATGTCCAGCCCGAACACTCGATGACCGGCCTCGGCGAGCAGCAGGCTGACGGACGCCGTGCCACAGCCGATATCGGCGATACGCGCGGGGAGTGCGGGCAGTAGTGGCAGGAGGAGTCCAGACCACGCGGCCCGGACGGACGGGTCGTCCAAGCCATGGTCGGGCTGCTGATCGAATGCACCGGCTTCGCCGTCCCAGAACTCCGCTGAATTCACGGTGGTCACCGTAACTAGCTGCGCTCCTTTTTACGAATGAAATTTGCCGCATTGATACGTGAAGACCAGATCGTTCATAAGCGCCAATAGAGTGCCTTTGAATTAGTTGCGCACGGCATCCAAATCAATCACAAGTATTTATGAAAGAGAGGTGGCTTCGATGTTCGACATACCTGAATCTCATCGAGATCTTCTGCAGAGTTCCGTGGCCTCGTTGGCGACGATTGGTCCAGACGGACGACCTCAACTCACGGAAGTGTGGTTTCTCTACGAAGACGGTTCAATATCGCTTTCGCTCAATTCGAGTCGACAGAAGACTAAGAATCTCATCGCGCGTCCTCAGTGTTCTCTTCTCATTCTTGATCTCGCCGTTCCTCAGCGTTACGTCGAGCTACGCGGCGACGCCGAAGTGACACCCGACGACGGTTCATTCGCTGAAAAAGTTGGCGAGAAATACTCAACCGACTTGCGCGCGTACGACCAGCCGGGCGATGAGCGCGTCGTGGTTCGCATCGTCCCGCAAAAAATCAACGCCGTGGACATGCGGGGCTGACTCGCACGAATTGAGCCGCGATACCCCAGTCCTAGGCTGAACGGCAATGGTTACCGTCGCTGTGCTCGTCGCTGTCGTTGCCGTACTGGTCTTCGTTTTCTATTGGTCTGGTCGATACGGCGACACGAAAAGAAGCTCCGGCACGTCGCTTCACCGAGGCGCCAGCGCGCACACCACGCGCAACGGTCGGCCCAAGAAGGCGTACGCGACTCGCGATGAGGCCGTGGCGCAGGCCCGTGCGTCGTCCCAGCGAGACACTGCGCCGATGAGTGCGTACAAATGCGGCACGTGTGACAAGTGGCACGTGGGTCATTGATTGATGCGATTCGTCGTCATCAATCACCTTGGTAGATCCGAGGAAAACGGGCGCTACAACTTCACCCTGCGACAAGATTGGATAGAAACAATTGCGCAGGGCAGAGAGTTCTGCGTTGCCGAAATGAGCCTTACCGGCTGACCACTAGGCAGCGTAGAAGAGACAAGCCATCACTCAGAGAAATCTCGGAACGCTTGAACGCTCTTGCGGGTCAAAAACGCAATGTCATTTCTCCGTCGCCGTCGTGAAGTCGTCGGCGTGATCCCTCGGAGAGACGAGGACTGCGCGCAAAATAATTCATCCGTAAGGTCACTATAAAAATGCGCTTGTGGCCATAAGAATCGTTTATGAAACAGAAATCGGGTTACTACTGTTCGCGGTGTGGTCAAAACGTTTGACCGCCTCCATCCTCGGTAGGTCACCTTGTTCTCCCTAAGTTACGCATGGAATGAGTTGCGACGGCGACTCGGTCGAACGGTGGTCACCGCGATTGGCCTCGCCGCGGGCGTCGGTTTAGTCATGGGGATCATCGGCGTATCGCAGGGACTGAGTGACGCCCAGAACAAGGCCCTGTCGCCCCTCAACTCGGTGGGTACCGACATCATCGTGACCCGAACCGTCGCGCCGACGCTCTCTACGGCAACGACAACGACGACAACTCCTTCCAACGGATTCGGCGGCGGTGGCGGCGGCGGTGGCGGATTCTTCGCCGGCCGCGGAGGATCCTCCCTCAACTCCTCTGATGACGCTGCGCTCGCCGCGGCCAACTCCTCGGTGATCACCGACCTGGCGAAACTCGGACCGGCCGGTACCAAGTTCACGCATGATTTCTTCGTTCCTGGAACATTGATCACCTTTCCCTCCCAGGCAGTGAGCACCGTCGCGAATGTGAAGGGTGTGAAGAGTGCCGTCGGTGCCTTATCGCTCGACGCCCTTCACGAATCCGGCACAGTTCCAAAAATCACCGCGTCGATCAAGACCGGCGGACAAACGATCTCGGCGAGCGTCAAGCCTCCGGTCCTATCGGCAGCCGAGCAAGCGGCCGAACGGACGTGTATTCAAGGACTCATCACCAGACAATTGGGCTCCACCACCACGACGATTCCCGGATCCGGAAGTTCGGGATCGCCTGGCGGCGGCGGATTCGGCGGCGGCGGCGGAGGTTTTCGCTTCAGGACCGGCGCGAGCAGCGCGTTTGCCAAGTGCCTCTCGCCCGCCCAGAAGGCCTACGAACAGAACGTGACCATCCCGGAGCAAACAGTCAACGAAGTCCTTAATCCGCCGACCACGAACACCAGCACCTCGACGTACACCGTCGCCGGAGTGAATACTTCGGACACGACCTCGGGACTCGTCACCAAAGCACAATTAGTGAAGGGTGCGTGGCTCTCGTCGACGCCGTCGGTCGCAAAGTCGCAAGTTCTCGTCACGACTGCCTACGCGTCGCAGAAGGGGCTGAAGGTCGGTGACACGCTCACGATCAACAAGGTAAATTACAAAATCGTAGGTTTGGTAAACCCCACGCTGACCGGTGACGTTTCGGATGTCTATTTCAGCATCTCTAACCTCCAGTCGCTGTCGACCAACGCGGGTCGGATCAACGAAGTGCTCGTGTCAGTCGCCAACGCGAAGGACGTGAACGCTGTCGCCAAAGCCATCAAGAAGGCCCTTCCCGGAGCGACGGTCCTCACGTCGGCGTCGCTCGCCGATCAGGTGACGGGGAGCCTCTCGAATGCTCGCAAGCTCGCTAACGACCTCGGTGGGGCGTTGGCGTTGGTGGTCCTGTTGGCCGCATTTCTCATTGCCGGTTTGTTGACGCTTTCGAGCGTCTCCAAGCGAGTGCGCGAGATTGGGTCATTGCGGGCCATCGGCTGGTCGCGCGGCCGCGTGGTCCGTCAGATCATGGCCGAGACGTTGGGCATTGGCGTCGTCGGCGGAGTCATCGGCATCGCGGTCGGATCCGTGATCTGTCTCGTCATCGGGGCGGTCGGTCCCGGGCTCAGCGTCACGAGCACGGGTCTCGCCGTCGGCGCTTCAAAGGTGAGTGGCCTGTTGGGCCAAACGACGTCGGCAACCGTGGCCCGGACCGTCCATCTCACCGCACCGATTCACCCCCTCACCATCGTCATCGCGTTCGCCGGCGCTCTTCTCGGCGGTCTCATCGCGGGTGCCGCGGGTGGTTGGCGAGCGGCACGACTCTCACCAGCATCCGCTCTGCGAGACCTCGGATGAAATCCACTTCCATCGAAAGGCACGAAATATGACTCAGGTTCTGATTGACGATAACCGAGAGCCCTCGCCCGGGGAACCTCTTTATGCATTGAAGGGTGTGACCCGCAGCTTCACAAAAGGGGGCGTCACCGTGAACGCTCTGCGCGGCATCGACTTGGAGATCGCGCGCGGAGAGACGGTCTCGCTCGAAGGCCCGAGTGGCTCGGGCAAGACGACGCTTCTCCAACTGCTTGGTGCGCTCGATACGCCGACATCGGGTCAGATCCGCTTCGCCGGACGATCTCTCGAAGACGAATCGGACAGTGTGCTCACCGACATTCGATCTCGAGAAATCGGTTTCGTGTTCCAGCAGTTCAACCTGATTCCGACGTTGAGCGCCGCAGAGAACGTGGCTATCGCCATGGTGCCTCGCGAGTCGTCGCACGTGAAGCGCATGGCGCGCGCCAGCGATCTGCTGGGCCAGGTCGGCCTCGCCCATCGGCTCGGGCACCTACCCTCGCGACTGTCCGGGGGGGAGCAGCAGCGAGTCGCCATCGCTCGAGCACTGGCCAATTCGCCAGAAGTGATCATTGCCGATGAGCCGACCGGGAACCTCGACTCCACGAACGCGGGCGAGTTTCTGGCCCTGCTCGACGACCTCCAGCAGCAGTTCGGCGTGACGATCATCATCGCGACGCACGACGAGGACGTCGCCTCGCACACTGGGCGCCGAGTTCGCATTCGTGACGGGTCCATTGCTTCGGATACGACGACGGCACTGTGACGGCCGCATAATTGTTCGTAGTGTGTAAACCGTGGCCCTGCGAGAAGGAATTCGAGCAGTCGTGTTGGACGCCGACTCGTTTAGACGAATGCGTGTTCGGGCCGGTGTCCTGATTCAATCTCCAGGCGAACGAGGAGTTGCGCGACCGGCAGGTCCTTGGCGTGCGTGATGCCGATGCAGCGAGATCGCGTCGGCAGAACTTCGAAGACGAGTGAGGTGTTCTCGAGAACGTGACCAACGAACGTCGACAGTTGCAGTTCGGAGTCGGCATCGAAGTCGTGGCGCGCGATTGATTCGTGCATAAGCGCAATGACCTCCGGCTGGAAACCCCAGAGATTCATCGACACCGTCGCGAGCGGTGAGAGCGAGACCGGTTCGAGTCCGTCGTCGGCGTCGTAGCCCTCGAGGGTCGAATGGACGTCTCGTCGCTCGACGATCTCGGTGAGTCGTCCGTCTTTGACCATGCAGGTTCCGCGCGATACCGGTAGGTCACCGACGAGCGCGCGATCGAGCTCGAAGCCGACGAGACAGTTGTTAGGACTCACGGAGAGTCGTTCGCCGAGCAGGAGAAAGGCGGCGCGACCGTAGAGGTCGTCGGCATTGGAGACGCCGAAGGGTTTGGACAGATCCAAACTACTTTCGGCGGCGAGCACCGCATCAACGGTGCCGCGTTGATGAACCTGTTCGGCGAAGCTCACCTTGTGGTCGGTGGGCCAGCGCGCGGCGACGTGCTCTTGGATCTGCGGGCCCGTGTCGGCGTTGACCACGATAACGATGTCTTCAAAGCCCGAGGCCCAGGCGTCGGACGCCAAGAGGTCGATAACGCCCTCGCCGTGCTTGCCAATGGGTGCTAACTGCTTCACCCCGCCGTAACGCCGGGCGCGACCGGCGGCGAGGATGACCAGCGAGGGTCCGCTCAACGTGACCACCGAACGACCGCCGAGGCCCAGGTCATGCCGGCGCCGAAGCCCGTCATGAGGGCGTACTCGCCGACCTTCACCCGTCCGTTCTGACGCGCGTCAAAGAAGGCGAGCGGAATCGACGAGCTCGACGTGTTGCCGTAGCGGTCCAGAGTGACGATGGTCCGTTCCATCGGAATGCCGAGGCGCTGCGTGGCGGCCTTGATGATTCGCACGTTCGCTTGGTGGGGGATGACGACACTGATGTCATCGGGACTGACGTTGGCGATCTTCATGGCCTCTTCGGCCGAATCGACGACGACTCGAACGGCGCGTCGAAAGACTTCTTTGCCGTCCATCGAGAAGAATCCGCCGTGTTCACACGTGAGCAGATCGGCGGCCGAACCGTCGGCGCCCAGGACGAAGGACAAAACATCGGAACCTTCTTCGTCGTACTCGAGCACCGCGGCACCCGCACCGTCCCCAAGCAAGACCGCCATGTTGCGGTCGCTCCAGTCGACCCAGCGCGAGAGGTTCTCCGAGCCGATGACGAGGATCCGTCGATTGCCGGTCTCGAGGAGACCCTGGGCTACGCGAACGGCGTACATGAATCCGCTGCAGGCGGCGTTCACGTCCATCGCCGCGCAGTTCAGACCAAGTTCATTGGCGATCATTGGTGCCGACGCCGGACACAGCCGGTCGGGTGTCGTGGTCGCGAGTACTAAAAAGTCGATGTCGCCCACGGTCAGTCCGGCGTCTTCGATTGCGTTTCGTCCGGCGATGACGCCGAGAGAGACGGCCGAGCCGCCAATTCGTCGTTCGCGGATGCCGGTGCGCTCGGCGATCCATTCGTCGGAGGTGTCGAGCGTCTGGGAGAGCTCGTCGTTCGTGACAACTCGGTCCGGCAGGGCGATGCCCCAACCCTTAAAACGAACGCCCATTGGTCAACTCCTTCGCTGGAATGCCTCCGGCAAGTCTAGGTCTCAGGCGCCCGGGACCGGGAGTGCCTTCAGCACCTGCAGGGTGCAACGCGCAATGCAAATCATGCGGCCCGTTTCGTCGGTGAGGTCGATCGCCCAGACGTGGACGTTGCGTCCTTTGCGCACCGGGGTCGCGGTCGCGGTCAAGGTTCCACTGCTCATCGAACGCAGATGGGAACAATTCAGCTCGGTGCCCACCACGATCTCGCCCGGCCCGACGCTCACCGCACCGCCCAACGACGCGGCACCTTCGGCCATTAAGGCCGACACTCCGCCGTGCAAGATGCCGTACGGCTGATGAACCTTAGGTCCGACCTCGACTTGCAAGACAACCTTCTCTGGCGTGAGGAGCACGACTTCGATGCCGAGTTCCTTGTTGACGTCGTTACCTTCGTTCATTCGCTTCATCCGGTCTTCATTCATTTCGACAGTGTAGAAGTCGGCCGATAACCTCTGTCCATGACTCGACGAGTGGACCTGCGCAGTGACACGGTGACGCAACCGACCCAGGCGATGCGTGACGCCATGGCGGTCGCCGTGGTCGGCGACGACGGCTACAACGAAGACCCGACGATTCGAGCGCTGGAGGATCGCTTCGCGGCACTCGTGGGAAAGGAAGCCGCGCTCTTCGTGCCCTCGGGCGTGATGGGCAATCAGATCGCGGTTCGCATTCTCACGAGTCCCGGCGATCTCGTCATCGCGGGACGGGGCCAGCACGTGGTCAGCTTCGAAATGGGCGCGGCGGCACGCAACTCCTCAATTCAATTCGCCACCGTGGATGACGCGAACGGCGTGTTGGCGTTGCGCGACATCCTCGACATCATTGACGCCGAGGATGACCATCAGCCGCACGTGGCGATGGTGTCGCTCGAGAACACGCACATGCCTTCCGGCGGCACGCCTTTGAACGTCGCCGACATCGAGGCGCTCGCGCGCGCGATAGGGGAGCGACCTTTGCATCTCGACGGTGCTCGACTGTTCAACGCAGTCGTCGCAACGGGGACGACCGCGGCGCAGTACGCCGCATCGGCGACCACGGTGATGACGTGTCTCTCGAAGGGACTCTGCGCGCCCGCCGGCTCGCTGTTGGCCGGACCCGCGGGCTTAATGGCGCGCGCCCGTATTGAGCGCAAGCGACTCGGCGGCGCGATGCGCCAAGCGGGATTCCTCGCGGCGGCCGGAATAGTCGCGCTCGATGAGATGGTCGAGCGGCTGGCGGAGGATCACGCGCGTGCACGTATCCTCGCCGGACTCTTCGCCACGACGTTTCCCGAGGCCGACTACGACCCCTCGACGTGTCGCACGAACATCGTGGCCTTCAATCACCCCCAAGCGCGCCAACTGGTCGAAGAACTCGCGGTCCTCGGCGTAGACGGGGGCACCGTCGGACCACGTCGCGCTCGCTTCGTCACGCACGCTGGCGTGAGCGACGATGACGTCTCCTTCGTTGCTGAAGTCCTGGCGCGCTTCAAGCCCACGTTGCACTGAATCTGCTTTGGTTCGTGCTTCGTTCACCCAGATGTCACCGATGCTCTCGTGGGAGTGTCGGTGCACAGGGGTTAACCTTGGAGGACTTGTAAAGGCATCACATGACTGAGATTCTCCACCTCTCCACGTTCTTGCACCGACCGATCTTTGATTCGGACGGCGACCGGATCGGTCGCGTCCAAGACTTGGTCGCGCGGCTCGGCGACAACTCACACCCTCCGGTCGTGGGCGCCGTCATCCGCATCGAGGGCCGAGACCTCTTCGTGCCAATTCGCAAGATCGGCGGCCTCAGCGAAGGGCGCATGACCTTCGAAGGCAAGCGCGTCGACCTGCGTCGATTCGAGCGCCGCCCCGGTGAACTCCTGCTGGCCGAAGACCTGTTGGCGAGACACCTAATCAACCTGGTACGCGGTCGACTGATCACCGCGAATGAGATTGAAATAGCCCAGGTCGATAACAAGTGGGAAGTCGTCGGTGTCGACCCGGGTAAGCGGCCGCTCCTTCGTCGAATCCTCGGCAAGAACGTCGGTCAGCGTGTCAAGTCCGAGGCCATCGTGGACTTCGCTTCCATCGAGCCGTTCGTCGCGCACGTGCCGACGGCGCGCCTGCGCATCCCCTACCGCAAGCTCTCGAAACTCCACCCGGCACAAATCGCCGATTTGGTCGAGCAGGCCAGTCACGAAGAGGGCGAGGAAATCATAGAGGCCGTGGGCGCCGATCGCGAACTCGAAGCCGACGTCTTCGAAGAACTCGACACGACCCACCAGCTCGAATTCCTCGAGGCCCGCAGCGACGCCGACGCCGCACGCCTTCTCGCCCGTATGGAACCCGACAACGCGGCCGACCTCATCAACGAGATTGACCAGGATCGTCGTCTCCCAATCCTCGAGCGCCTACCCGACGTCCAAAAGACGAAGGTTCGTCGACTGCTCTCCTACAGCGCCGATACCGCGGGCGGCCTCATGAACACCGATTTCGTGTCGGTCCCGGCGACCGCGACGGTCGCCGAGGCACTCGAGGCTATTCGCACGTCGCGGGTGCCGGCCGAAGCGTTGCACGCGGTCTTCGTCATGGACGAGAGCGGTCAACCGATCGGCGCGGCCTCGATCGCGCCACTCGTGCGCGCACCGGGACACGAGCTCGCCTTGAGCGTCTCACGTACGCACCTCGCCCACGTGCACCCACACTGGGACATTCACCAGATGTCGCGCAAGATGAGTGACTTCAACTTGACGGTATTGCCGGTGCTCGATGAGGACCATTCGAGGATGATCGGTGTTGTAACAGTGGATGACCTACTCGAAGAGTTGCTGCCGCACGGTTGGCGACGCGAGTTCGGTATGACGGCGGTCGAAGAGTGACGCGCCGTGTCCCGTGGGGTCACGTTCAAAGGGGGCTCACTGAAACCCCCTAGTACAACCTTCATTCATTGCGTCCCGGCACGATTGCACACGAACTCTTTGGTAGGCCCCTAGCCCTCCTTCGAAACCCGTCGTGGGCGTGGCGTACCACTACGAGAACAGAAAGGAGGAAGCGTGAGCGAAGCAACGAAGGATCAGATCAAGGGTGCCTTCGGCACCGTCAAGGAGTACGAGCCGGGAACGCGCCGCGGTGCCCGCGCACGCCTCCTCACGCTGCTGGCGATCATCGGACCGGGACTCATCGTCATGGTGGGCGACAACGACGCCGGCGGCGTCTCGACCTACGCCCAAGCCGGCCAGAACTTTGGCTACACGCTGCTCTGGACGCTGCCTCTGTTGATCCCGGTCCTCATCGTGAATCAGGAGATGGTCGTCCGTCTCGGTGCGGTCACTGGTATCGGCCACGGGCGATTGATCCGTGAGCGCATTGGTCGTCGCTGGGGCAACGTCTCTATTAGCTCGATCCTGCTACTCAATTTCTTGATCATCATCACCGAGTTCATCGGCATCTCGTTGTCGATGGAGTATTTCGGAGTGTCAGCCTACGTGTCGGTGCCCATCGCGGTCGTAGCCCTGTTCGGCGTCACCGCGACGGGATCGTTTCAACGCTGGGAGCGCTTCATGATGCTTTTCGTCGCGGTCAACCTGGTGATGATCCCACTGGTGCTGCGCGCCCACGTCGCCACGCACCCGCTCTTTCACGACATGGCGGTGCCCGGCATTCGCGGTGGCACGTCCTCGGCCGCGGTATTGCTCATCATCTCGATCATCGGAACCACCGTCGCACCCTGGCAGCTGTACTTCCAGCAGAGCAACATCGTCGACAAGAAGATCTCACCGCGCTGGATGAACTACGAGCGCATCGACACAATCCTCGGTTCCTTCATCGTAGTGATCACCGCGGCGTTGTTGATGGGTATCACCGCGGCCGGATTGTCGCGTCACGGGGGCACGAACGGCTACGTCAACGCCCTCAGCGTCGCCCACAGTCTCACGAAATTCGTGGGACATAGCACCGGCGACCTCTTCGCCATCGTCTTGTTGAACGCCTCGATCATTGGCGCCGCCGCGGTCACGCTGGCGAGTAGTTATGCCGTGGGCGACCTCTCCAATCGCTTCAATCAGGGCCTGAACGTTCGACTGCGCGACGCCAAGGGTTTCTACAGTGTTTTCGGGGGACTGTTGGTCGTCGCCGGAATCGTGGTGCTCATTCCCCACGCGCCGCTCGGGCTGATCACTTTGGCGGTGCAGGCAATGTGTGGACTCATGTTGCCGAGTACGTCGATCTTCGTCTTGTTGATGGCGAATGACCGCGAGGCCCTCGGTCCATGGGTCAACGCGCGCTGGTTGAACGCTGTCGCCGTAGTGATCATCGCGATCCTCGTCGTGCTGTCGGTGACGATGATGGTCTCGACTCTGTTCACGTCGGTTGACGTGGTGGCGATGCTCGAATGGATAGGCGCCATCGTGGGATTGGGCGTCATCATTGGGCTCCCCATCGGGCTACACCGGCAGGGATCACGCCCTCGATACGACGTCGATCGCCTCGACTGGCGCATGCCGCGACTGGCCCTGTTGGAGCGACCGAAGCGTTCACGTGCGCGTCGTTGGCTCTTGACGGCCATTGGAACTTATTTGACCGTGGCGGGAACGCTACTGCTCGTGCGAATCATCCAACTGGCGACCTCGTAGTCTCTTTTGATGACGTTCGCCCCCACACTTGTGTGCGTCCACGCGCACCCCGATGACGAAGCGCTCTTCACGGCCGGCATCACGTCGCACTACGCCGACCTCGGCTACCGCGTCGTATTGATCACCTGCACGAACGGTCAACTTGGCTTTGACGACCAAGGTCGACCGGGATCGGACCCGCTGCACGACGTCGAGTTCACGCGCGCCACGCGCGCCGGTGAGCTGCAGCGTGCAGCGATCGTCGCCGGCTTCTCCCGGGTGGTCACATTGGGCTACGACGACTCCGGCATGAATGGTTGGGCGCAGAACGACCGACCGAACGCGTTCATGAACGCCGACGTGAACGCCGTCGCGCGCACGCTGGCCGCGATCATGGACGAAGAGCACGCCTCGGTCGCCGTCACCTACGACGAGAATGGTTTCTACGGCCACCCCGATCACATCATGGCCAACGTCGTGACGCGCGCCGCGATTGAACTCGCCACGAGTCCGAAACGCCTCTACTACCCGGTGGCCCCCAAAGGGGTCCTCGAGGCGTTCGTCGCCGGAGCTCGGGCCAAGGGTGTGTTCCTCCCGGCCTGGATCCTTGACGCCGGTCACACGGTGTCGGACAACACTGTTTCGACGACGATGGACGTGCGCGACTTTGCAAAGCGCAAGCATCAGGCGATTGTGACGCACGCTTCACAAGTGGACAACGCCGACCTCGTCACGATGGACGAAGAACTCTTTACGCTGCTCTTTGGTATTGAGTACTACCAACGCGCGTGGAGCCGTGATGTGACATCCGGCGACGAAACTGATCTCTTTGGAGGACTGTAAATGGAACAGCTGACATTTCTCGCGGTACACGCCCATCCGGACGACGAGGCCAGTTCTTCGGGCGGCCTCTACCGGCTGCTCGCCGACCAGGGCGCACGCACGGTGCTCGTCACGTGCACCAACGGCGAGTGCGGCGACGCGCCCGATGGCGCCAAGCCAGACGCCGATCATCACGACGGCGACGAAGTCGCCGCGATTCGTGCGGTCGAACTCAACAACGCGGTGAAGATTCTCGGGATCGATCGACTCGTGCGACTCGGCTACCGGGACTCGGGCATGAAGGGCTGGCCGCAGAACAACGACCCCGAGTCGTTCTGGGCGACGCCGGTCGAAGTGGCGGCGGCGAAATTGGCCGAGACCTTGATGGAAGAGCGGCCGCAGGTCATCATGACCTACAACGAGCACGGCTTCTACGGACACCCCGATCACATCCAGGCGCACCGCATCACACTGGCGGCAGTCAAGATGATCGACTACGAACCGACACTGTACTTCAACGCGATTCCTGACTCGGTCATGGTGCTGTGGCGCGAACGTTGGGAACAAGAGGACCGCGAACGCGCTGAGGCCGATGCGGCCAAGGGGATCGTTCGCGAACCCGACGTGCCGGACCCTGACGAAGAAGAGTTCGAGATGGGTACGCCGGACGATCAGATCTCGGCGACCATTGATATCAGCGCGGTGAACGGCGCGAAGTTTGACGCCCTCGAGGCGCACGTCTCGCAGATCGGCGACTCCTTCTGGATGAAGATGGGTCGCGAGCGTTTCATCGAGACGATGCGCACCGAATGGTTCGTGCGTGTGACGAACCCGAAGAACGTCCAAGGCAACGTCGACGACATCTTCGCCGGCTACCGGTAGCGCCAGGATCGTTGCTCTCTGCGGCTAGCGGAAGGACGCCATCTCTTCTTCGGTGAAGGGTCGAAGTACACAGAACTCGTTGCCTTCGGGGTCGGAAATCATGTCGGAGGACTGTTAGTCGCGGTGTAACGCTGAATGGAGCGTCGCTTCAACTCTCTCGTGCATTCCATCGAAATCCACCGTCAATCGTCGGCCAGCTTGTTGTTGCAGAAATCCGCCCCAACCCGGGAGGTATTTGAGTAAGCCTTCGACATCCCACCAGCGATCGATTGCCCTTCCCGCCATTGATTCATAGAGATCAAAGAACTGTTCAGCCAGTTCGCTCGAATAGAGCACGCTGAAATTAAGTCGAACGTGTGCGACGTCGATACTCGGAGATCCCATCGACCCCCAGACCCAATCAACGACGCTCGTGAGGTTCCCTTGTCGCCACAGCAGATTGAACTGTCGGTAGTCGTGGTGAATGAAGCACGGATTGGAGACCGGGGGACTCTCTTCAACCATCGAGAACGCCTCTCGCCAGAGATCTGGTCGCGTTGACCATTCGGGCACGATGAGATTGTCTCGGTCGAGCCACGACTCGACCGTAGGAGCCTCGATCTCAGTGCTGTGAATTCGAACCAACATTGAGGTGATCTGGTGCAGCCAGTCCTGGGGATTTCTCGGTGTCAGTTCGACGTGACCGTCGAGGTACGACATTAGAAGCGCGGAGTCATCACACTCGTCGCCGTTGGCATCTATACCGATCAACCGTGGAGCGGGGATGTCCGTTCGTTCGAGCGATTCGAGGATGCGCGCTTCACGCAGCACGTACTCGGGTCCTTCCTTCGCGAGATCATTTACCCAACGACGCAGCACACAACGATGGTGACGGCCCTTCGCATCAACGACCGAGACTGCGTGCATCGCCGACGAGACGCCCCCGGTCAATCGTCGAACGGAGGTCACGCTCGCTCCCGGGGCGATCGACTGCGCGACCCAGCTCAGAGCCCCCTCGGAGGGAGCTCCCACGTCCGGTTGAAGATCGGCCAACCTCAGTGACTCCAGAAAAAGGCGAAGCCGACCACGAACACCACGAGAACAATCACGAAGCGACGTCGTCGCTGGTTCGACATCGAAGCGAAGTACTGCCGGGTTCCGAACGACTCTCCCTTGGTGCCGTTGGTCCCAAAGCCCGGCAGCCTCTGAATCGCCACCGAGTCACGTTCCGCCTCGCGTCGGGATTGCTCGATGACCGCGAGTCCCTCCTTGCGCTGCTCCTTGGTCTCCAATGACGCGCCGCATCGAGCGCAGAGAAAGTAGTCACTGGACTGAACCTCACCGCATTTAGCGCACGTAACTTCGTTACCAGGCGCTGTCATCACACCTCGCCGGGAATGCAGTACACGTCATTGCTGCACCGTACAACTCGACAGCATTTTCGTGACTAGTAGCGATAGGAATCCGGCTTAAAGGGACCCTCGACCGCCACGCCGATGTAGTCGGCTTGCTTTTTGGTGAGTGTGGTGAGTTTCACGCCGAGCGCGTCGAGGTGTAGTCGCGCGACCTTCTCGTCGAGGTGCTTGGGCAGCACGTAGACCTTCTTCTCGTAGTTCGCGTTGTTCACGTAGAGCTCAATTTGGGCCATCGTTTGGTTCGTGAAGGAGTTGCTCATCACGAAGCTCGGGTGTCCCGTCGCGTTGCCGAGATTGAGAAGTCGTCCCTCGGACAACAAGATGATGGCGCGGCCATTGGGCATAATCCACTTGTCGACTTGGGGCTTGATGTTCTCTCGCCGCACGCCCGGAAGATTCGCCAGACCCGCGATGTCGATCTCGTTGTCGAAGTGACCGATGTTGCCGAGGATCGCTTGGTGCTTCATCATCAGCATGTGGTCGACGGACACGATGTCGCGGTTGCCGGTCGCCGTGATGATGATGTCGGCGTAGGGGAGGGCCTCTTCGAGCGTCGTCACCTGGAAGCCGTCCATCGCCGCTTGCAGGGCGCAGATCGGATCGACCTCGGTGATGATGACGCGCCCGCCCTGGCCGCGCAGCGACTCGGCCGAACCCTTGCCGACGTCGCCGTAGCCGCAGACGACGGCGACCTTGCCGCCGATCAACGTGTCGGTGGCGCGGTTGATGCCGTCGATTAGCGAGTGGCGACAGCCGTACTTGTTGTCGAACTTGGACTTGGTGACGGCGTCATTCACGTTGATCGCGGGGAACAACAACGTGCCGTCGCGCTCCATCTCGTACAGGCGGTGCACGCCCGTCGTGGTCTCCTCCGAGACGCCGATGAGTCCTTCGGCCATGGGCTCGAAGAGCTTCTCGCCACTGGAGATGATGTTGTCGAGCAACGCCAAGATGACGCGGTACTCCTCGGAGTCGGCGCTCTCGGGGGCCGGCACGAATCCGGCGCGCTCGAACTCGAGTCCCTTGTGCACGAGCAGCGTGGCGTCACCGCCGTCGTCGAGGATCATCGTCGCTCCGGCGTGATCGGGCCAGCGCAGCATCTGCTCCGTGCACCACCAGTACTCCTCCAGCGACTCACCCTTCCAGGCGAAGACCGGGACGCCCTGGGGACTATCGGTCGTACCGTTGGGTCCGACGACGACCGCGGCGGCGGCGTGGTCCTGGGTCGAGAAGATGTTGCAACTGACCCATCGGACGTCGGCACCGAGCGCGACGAGGGTCTCGATCAGCACCGCGGTCTGGATCGTCATGTGCAGTGATCCCGCGATGCGAGATCCCTTGAGCGGCTTCGTGCCGCCGAACTCGGCGCGCATGGCCATGAGGCCGGGCATCTCGTGTTCGGCGAGGGTGATTTCGGCGCGACCGAAATCGGCCAGCGAAAGGTCGGCAACTTTGAAGTTGAAGGTGGCAGAGGTCATGGTTCTCCTAGGAGTTAGCGATTTCCAGGCGCCGACCTCTGTCGCGTACGCCTAGAAATATCGTATCGCGTCACACGCCGACACGAAACTCTACGACGTCGCCGTCGCGCATGACGTACTCCTTGCCTTCGATGCGCGCCTTGCCCGCGGCCTTTACCTGCGCCATCGAGCCGAGTGACATGAGGTCATCGAAGGAGACGACCTCGGCTTTGATGAAGTGCTTTTGAAAGTCGGTGTGAATCTCGCCGGCCGCTTCGGGCGCCGTGGCCCCCTGGTGAATCGTCCACGCGCGAGTCTCCTTGGGGCCCGCGGTGAGGAAGGTTTGAAGGCCAAGGGTCGCGAAGCCGACGCGCGACAGCAGCGCCAGGCCGGACTCCTCTTGTCCGTAGGACTGGAGGAGTTCGAGCGCCTCGTCCTCATCGAGATCCGACAGTTCCGCTTCGACTTTGGCGCAGAGGATGACCGAAGGCGACGGCGCGACCGACGTCGCGAGTGCTGCGCGGCGCGCCTCGTCACCCAAAGTCGCTTCGTCAACGTTGAAGACGTAGATGAAGGGCTTGTCGGTCAAGAGATGCAGGTCGGCGAGCACGTCGCGGTCCAGGTCCTTCACCTTGGAGATGACCAGACCCTGATCGAGCGCGGCTTGAGCCTTCTTGACTTGGGCGAGACGCGACTGCGCGTCGCCCCCACCGCGTTTGGATTCTCGTTCGAGACGGGTGACCACCTTTTCCACCGTTTGCAGGTCCGCGAGAATGAGTTCTGTTTCGATCGTGGCGACGTCATTCGCCGGGTCGATACGACCGTCGACGTGAATGACGTCATCGTCGACGAAGACGCGCACGACCTCACAGATCGCGTCGCATTCTCGGATCGCGGCCAGGAACTGATTGCCGAGCCCCTCACCTTCGGACGCGCCTTTCACGATGCCCGCGATATCCACGAAGGTGACCGCCGCCGGGAGGATCTTCGCGGAGGCGAACATCGCGGCGAGTCGGGCGAGTCGCGGGTCGGGTACCGCGACGACACCGACGTTGGGCTCGATCGTCGCGAAGGGGTAGTTGGCGGCGAGCACGTTGTTATGCGTCAGGGCGTTGAATACCGTTGATTTGCCGACGTTCGGAAGTCCGACGATCCCGATTGAGAGTGCCATGGACGTTCAACGCTAGTCGGGCGACGCTCGCCAATCTCATTGAGGAGTCCGCCGAAGAGATCATGAGAATTGATTTTGCGCGACACCATGTCGTCCTCTACTCTCATTCCATGGAAATGACAAATGTGGTTGAAGGCTTCGCACCATTCCGTGAATGGCAGACGTGGTACCGAGTCACTGGCGACCTCAATTCTGGTCCTACGCCCTTAGTCGTGGCTCACGGTGGACCGGGCTGCACGCACGATTACGTGCTCGCGTTAGCTCAACTCGCTGATCGAGGTCGCCCCGTCGTGCACTACGACCAGCTCGGCGGCGGACGCTCGACCCACATGCCCGAGAAGGGTGGAGACTTCTGGACCGTTGACCTCTTCTTGGAGGAACTCGAGAATCTGCTCGTGCACCTCGGCATCAACGATCGCTACTTCTTGCTCGGACAGTCTTGGGGTGGGATGCTCGGCGCCGAGCACGGAATTCGCCGGCCGGCGGGCCTGAAGGCCCTCGTCATCAGTAACTCGCCGGCCTCGATGGCCCTCTGGGCGAGTGAGGCCAAGGTCCTTCGCGCAGAGCTCGATCCCGATGTCGAAGCGGCGCTCGATCGCCACGAGGCGGCCGGTACGACCGCGGACCCGGAGTACCTTGCGGCCCAGCAGGTGTACTACGACCTCCACGTCTGTCGCGTCGTGCCCAATCCCCCCGAGGTGGTAGCGACCTTCGAGATGATGAATGAGGACCCGACGGTCTACAACGTCATGAACGGCCCCAACGAGTTCTTCTGCATTGGGACGTTGCGCGACTGGAGCGTCGTGGACGATGTTCACAAAATCACAGCGCCGACACTGCTCGCTTCGGGACGATTCGACGAGGCCACGCCCGCCACGGTGCAGCCATTCTTCGACAACATTGCGGACGTGCGCTGGGAGATCTTCGAGAACTCCAGTCACATGCCGTTCATCGAGGAGCCCGAACGCTATCTCGACGTCGTGGAGGGTTTCCTGGCGAAGTACGACCAGTGAACTTGTAGTAAAGAGGTAACAACAATCTGAGCTGAATAGGGGAGAATCGCATGTCACGTCTCAAGTCCATGAAGCGGATGGGAGTGATCTTGTCCTCTCTGGCCGTGTGCTCATTCGGCATCATCGCCGTCTCGTCCAGTGCGCCCGCGGGGGCGTCCTCGGGATATCAGTCTCAGCACGCCGGAGGAACGTTGCACCTCGACGCCACGGCGGCCGGTGGCACGCTCGACCCGCAGATCAACTACACGCTGCAGTACTGGCAGCTCTACCAGGCGACCTACGACGGCCTGGTCTCGTTCCAGAAGGTCGACGGCGATCCGTCCTTTGACGTAGTGCCCGATCTCGCGACCGCGATGCCCAAGGTGACCAACAGTGGCAAGACCTATACGTTCACTTTGCGCAAGGGCATCAAGTTCTCCAACGGCAAGACCGTCACGGTCGCGGACGTCCTCGGAACGTTCCAACGACTCTTCAAGGTCTCGAACCCCAACGCCGGCTCGTGGTACAACGACATCGTCGGTGGTCCGGCGTGCGTGACGACACCGGCCACCTGCAAGCTGACGGGTGGCGTCGTGGTGAACGCGGCGACGAATTCGGTCGTGTTCAACCTCATCGCTCCCGACGCTGAGTTCCTCGACCAGTTGGCGGTGCCGTTCGGTTCGATCATTCCGGCCAACACGCCAGCGAAGGACCAGGGCGACACGCCGATCCCCGGAACCGGCGCCTATGCGTTCACGTCGTACAACCCGAACTCCGCGCTCATCATGAAGCGCAATCCCTACTTCAAGGTTTGGAGCGCCGCGGCCCAGCCCAAGGGTTACCCGAACGAGATCGAGATGACCTTCGGTCTCCCGGTCGAGTCCGAAGTGACCGCCGTCGAGAACGGCCAGGCCGACTGGATCTTCGACCCGATCCCGGCCGACCGACTTTCGGAGATCTCGACCAGGTACGCCAGTCAGGTTCACGTGCACACGTTGACTGCCGACTGGTACGCGCCGATGAACGTGAATATCGCGCCGTTCAACAACCTCAAGGCCCGTCAGGCCGTCAACTACGCCCTGAACAAGAACTCGCTCGTGAAGCTCTACGGCGGCTCAGAACTCGCGGTGCCGACGTGCACGATCCTGCCGCCGGCTTTCCCCGGGTACCTGAAGTACTGCGCGTACAACTCCAAGAGCAGTTCGAAGTATGCCGGTCCGGATATCAAGAAGGCCAAGGCGCTCGTGAAGGCCTCGGGCACCTTCGGCGACAAGGTCGCGGTCGTGGCGCAGAACGACCCGGTCGATGAGTCGGTCGGCGAGTACATCCAGGGCGTGCTCAACCAGATTGGCTATAAGGCCACGTTGAAGCCGCTCTCGCAGAACATTGAGTTCAACTACATCCAGAACACGAACAACAAGGTTCAGATCAGCGTGACGCAGTGGTTTCAGGACTACCCGGCCGCGTCGGACTTCCTCAAGGTTCTGCTCAGCTGCAGCAACTTCCACAAGGGCAGTGACAACAGCATCAACATCGCGGGTCTGTGCGTGCCGTCCATCGACGCGAAGATGGCCACGGCCGAGAAATTGGAGTTGACGAACCAGACGGCGGCCAACAAGCTCTGGGGTCAGATCGACCAGACAATCATGACGACCGAAGCGCCGTGGGTCCCGCTGTTCAACCCGAAGTTGGTCGACTTCGTCGGTAAGCGAGTTGGCAACTACCAGTTCTCGCTGCAGTTCTACATGTACGTGGACCAGCTGTGGGTGAAATAGAAGAATCTATTTTGGCCGTGGAGGCCATCACATTGAATGCGGTGGAAACCGCCATGGACTCCGACAGTCCATGGCGGTCATCACTGCATCAGTTGCGTCGAAACCGAGCGGCGATGATCGCCCTCGGTGTCCTGCTCTTCATGGTGATCGTCACCCTGTTGGCGCCGATCTACGCCCACGACATCGCGCACGACAACCCCTTTGCGTCGAATCTTCAGGGTCGTATCAAGATCGGTAACCATTTTCGCAGTGTCATGCAGTCGAACACGCAAGGTCTCGGGTTGGGTGTCACGCCAATCGGTCCGACGTGGCATTTCTCCAAGTATCTCTTGGGCGCTGATGAACTCGGACGTGACGTGTTCGCTCGCATTCTCTACGGCGGTCGGGTCACCTTATTGATCGGATTCTCGTCAGGCTTGATCTGCATCACCGTGGCGACGGTGCTCGGGATGTTGGCCGGCTATTTCGGACGCGCGACGGACTGGATTATCTCTCGGGCCCTCGACATCGTCTGGGCCTTTCCGATCTACCTGCTGGCGATCTCGTTATCCGTCATCTTGGTGACCAGTGGACTGGACCTCGGCATCATCCACATCGGCGCCGGATCGCTGCTCTTGCCGATCCTGATCATCGCGTCGGTCTACGTCCCCTACGTGGCGCGGCCGGTTCGCGGGATCGTCTTCTCTTTGAAGGAACGCGACTTCATCCAGGCGGCCATCGCGTCGGGCGCCTCGGACTGGCACATCTTGCGAAAGGAAATATGGCCGAACGTCGCGCCCAGCGTGATCGTGTTCTTCCCGTTGATGGTGGCGCTCAATATCTTGACCGAGTCGGCGCTCTCAATCCTCGGTATTGGCGTGCAACCGCCGCAGGCGAGTTGGGGAACGATCATCAACGACGGACTGCAGCTCCTCTACACCCGGCCGTGGGTCGCGATAGCCCCTGGCATCTGCATCGTGATCGTGTGCGTGGCGCTCAACATCCTCGGCGACGGTGTTCGTGACGCGTTTGATCCTCGAGCCAAATTGCGCGGATCGATATAGATGCTGCGCTTCATAGTGAAACGATTTTCGTCGGCGGTATTGGTGATGTTCACCATCAGCGTGCTGGTATTCCTGATCTTCTTCGCCACGCCCGGCGTGAATCCCGCCTCACGGATCGCGGGGCGCAGCGCCTCACCAGCGGTGCTTCGCCACGTCGCGAAGGAGTTCGGCCTCAATCGACCGCTGCCGATTCGCTACGGCCTGATGATGTTCCACCTCTTTATTAAGCAGGACCTGACGTCGTACGTCAACATTGGCGACAAGATCATCCCGCAGATCACCGCCGCGGCTCCAATCACGTTGTCACTCATCTTCGGCGCGGTCGTGATCTGGCTCTTCGTGGGCATCTCGGGCGGCGTTATCGCCGCAAAGAACAAGGGCAAGTTCATCGATCCACTGGTCATGTTCTTCGGCATCGCCGCGATTTCGATTCCGGTCTACTGGCTCGGTCAGATGGTCTTACTCGTCACCCAAGGCGGTTTGCATAGTTCGATCTTCGCGTGGATTCCCAACGGCGGTTACGTGTCCTTGACACAAAACCCGTGGCAGTGGGCGTTGCATCTGCTCTTTCCGTGGCTCACGTTGGCGAGTCTTTACGCCGGTATCTACGCGAGAGTCTTGCGCGGCGAACTCATCAACAATATGAACGAGGATTACATTCGCACCGCCCGAGCCAAGGGCCTGTCAGAGCGTCGCATCCTCTATCGCCACGCTCTGCGCTGCTCGCTGATCTCGATCGTCTCACTCTTCGGCCTCGACGTCGGCGTCTTGGTCGGCGGCGCGGCGCTGTTGACCGAAGTCGTCTTCGGTCTACAGGGCGTCGGGTGGCTCACGTACCAGGGACTGCAGAACCTCGACCTACCCCTCATCATGGGTTGTGTGATGTACGGCGCGTTCTTCGTCGTGCTCGCGAGCGCCGTCGTCGACGTCCTCTACGCCTATATCGACCCAAGGATCCGCGTTGTCGCGTGAAGATCCCCCCACCAACGCGGTCCTGAGCGTGCGGGACCTGTCGGTCTCGTTCGCCACGCGCCAGGGCGTCGTTCGAGCGGTCGACGGACTCTCCTTCGACGTCGGAGCGAAAGAAGTACTCGGCATCGTCGGCGAGTCCGGATCGGGGAAAAGCGTCGCCATGTACTCGATGCTCGGACTCGTGCGCGACGCCAACGTCTCGATCTCGGGCAGCGTCCGCTTCGAGGGCCGCGAGATCCTCGGACTCTCCGATACCGAGATGCAGTCGATGCGTGGCGGCGAAGTCGGCATGATCTTCCAAGACCCGATGACGGCACTGACGCCGGTCTACACCGTCGGCTGGCAGATCGTCGAACAGCTGCGCGCCCACAGCGACATGACGAAGAAGGCGGCGTACGAGCGCGCGACGGAACTCCTCGCCGAGGTCGGCATCCCCGATCCCAAGAGTCGGGTGAATCACTACCCCCACGAGTTCTCCGGGGGCATGCGCCAGCGCGTCGTCATCGCCATGGCCCTCTCGTGCAATCCGAAGCTCCTTATTGCCGATGAGCCGACGACGGCCCTGGACGTCACGACCCAGGCGCAGATCCTCGATCTGATGGGTCGTTTGCAGGCGACCCACGGATCCTCGATCGTGATCATCACGCACGACATGGGCGTGATCGCCGAGATCGCGCATCGCGTGGTCGTCATGTACGCGGGCCGTCCGGCGGAGATCGGACCGGAACTGGACGTCGTTCGCTCGGCGCGCCACCCGTACACCTGGGGGCTGCTGGGTGCGGTACCACGCGCGGACATCAAGACTCGCCGACTCGTCACCATTCCCGGCAACGCCGTCTCGCCACTGGAAGTCCCGACGGGCTGTGCCTTCGCGCCGCGGTGTCAGTACCGCATGGAGATCTGCGCGCAACGCCCGCCACTACGGGGCGCCGACGATCATCTCGACGCCTGCTGGCTGAGTGACGAACAACGCCTCGTCATCCGATCGAGCGCGACCGTACGAGGAGAGTCGTGAGCGACGACGTCCTGCTGCGCGCGACCGACGTCGTCAAGAGCTACTCGTCGAGACGCCGGGTCAAGGGACTTCGCTCGCTCAATACGGCGGTGAACGGCGTGTCGCTCGAAGTGAAGCGCGGCGAGACGCTCGGCATCGTCGGTGAGTCCGGGTGCGGGAAGTCCACGCTCGCGCGGTGCCTCGTGCAACTGCTACCCGTCACGTCCGGCCACGTCGAGTTCAACGGCGTGGAGCTGACGACGCTGTCGCGGCGTCAACTGCGACCGCACCGTCGTCAAATGCAACTCGTCTTCCAAGACCCCTACGCGTCACTCAACCCTCGCCGAACGGTGGGGGACATCGTGGCCGATCCCATGCGGATCAACAAAATCGGTTCCGACGCCGAGATCAACGCTCGGGTGCGCGAACTGTTTGAGACGGTCGGACTCGACCCGTCGGCGCTGCGGCGTTACCCCCACGAGTTCTCCGGTGGCCAGCGTCAGCGCATCGGCATCGCGCGTTCGCTCTCGCTGAACCCGTCGCTCGTCGTGGCCGACGAACCGGTCTCGGCCCTAGACGTCTCGGTCCAGGCCCAGGTGTTGAACCTCATGACCGACTTACAGGACGAGTTCAAACTTACGTATCTCTTCATCGCTCACGACCTCGGCGTCGTTCGCCACGTGTCAGACCGCGTCGGCGTGATGTACCTCGGCGAGATCGTCGAGCTCGGCGAGGCCGAGTTGCTCTACGAGAAGCCGCTGCACCCCTACACCGAGGCGCTGTTGTCGGTCGTGCCCGAACTGAACGACACCGACGCGCCCCGGCGAGAGCGGATCATCATCAGCGGCGACGTGCCCGATCCGGCCGATCGACCGACGGGCTGTTCGTTTCATCCCCGTTGCCCAGCGGCGACTGATATTTGCACGAGCGAAAAGCCAGCGTTCGTGGAACTTCGTCCGGGCCGATTCGTGGCCTGCCATCATCCTCGCAACGTGGATTCGATCGCGCCGACGTCGTGAAACGCCAAGAATTCGACGGGTCCTTGCCGTACGGACGTCAGATTTCGCTCCACAGAACGAGGTTCGGATTGTGCACCTTCTTGTCATACAAAAAGTGCAATACTCTCCAGAGTGCCGTATTCCACCTCTCTTCGCTTGGGCCGGTCACGAGCCCACCTCAATGACGAATGAGTAACCGCGACGTCAGCACCGTCAGCTTCGAGCAGTTTTTCTGGAGCTCGTCGGATGTGATGTGCGTTGTCGATCTGGAAC
>PKYQ01000017.1 GCA_003133685.1 Acidimicrobiaceae bacterium | reverse complement strand
TCACCGTCGCGGTGGATTGAGGTTTAGATTCTCGAGAGTCGGTTCGGGAAGGGTGTGACGCATCACGTTGGTGGGATGATGCTCTTCGAAGGCCCTCACCATCTCGTCAGTGTCGCTCCTGGCGCCAATGAGGAACAGGGCCGAGGTGCCTGGAGTTAGTTCGGACTTGACCTGGTCAACGAATGTCTCGTCAATCCCCGATCGTTTCATCGCTTCGCCAATGAGAGCACCGCCGCCTATGCCGCCAAGCCACCCACCAAGGAACCACGCCGGCGGGAACCACCAGAAGAGGAGGAGGCCAATCAGACTGCCGTAGAAAGCGCCTCGAAGAGCTGAACCGTTCGGCGTGTGAAGCGCCACGAAACCGCCCTTGTGTTTCTCGACTGTCGAAACGTCGTCCAACCACGCGTAGTGCAACTCCTCGAGCGCGCGCACGTCCGACAGGGCGCCTTGTGCGCCGTAGGGACTGTCAAATTTCAACATGATCAATTCAGCCATTCGTGCTCTCTTCTGCCTCTAACAGAGCAACGGCGTTACCCTGAAAAACAACCCCTCTTTTGGCACTGTAACCCGCGAGCATGTCGCTCGAATCCATCGGTCACGCTCGCCGATACAGGAGAGCACACTCATCAAATGTGCGCTCAATCCCACCCCAGAGCATCTCGACCGGCTCCGCGTCGAAACCGGCGAACTACCGGCGGTCAATCAGATCGAACTGCATCCTTACTTCCCTCAAGTCAAAGCGCTGGCGTACCACCGCGAGAACGGCATCATCACCGAATCGTGGAGCCCGTTGGGTCGCGGCAGTGATCTCCTCGCCAACCCGGTCATCGCGTCTGTCGCCGTCGAACATGGAATCACTCCTGCCCAGAGAATCCTGGCATGGCATTTCCCTCGGGTCCATTCCGATTCCAAAGTCAAAGTCACTTGACCGCCAGAGGCAGAACCTCAATATCTTCGACGTCTCTCTGACTGAGGACAACATGGATCAGATTGGGACGCTCGCTCGCGCCGATGGCCGTCCGCACCAGGAGTTCTAACCAGTTCACTTCGTGCGACGAACGGTCGGCGGATTATCAGCTTCGAGTCGAGCGATTTCGCGATTGAACCAGGGAAGCGAGATCCGACACATTCGATCGTTCAGTCACTTATTTCGGCGTGACCTCGCGAACAACGCCGTCGTTCACTTCGAGGTGAATCGTGGCCCCAACGTGATCGTGAGCCTGATGAGAGATCACCACCACAATGCCGTCGCTGAGATGTTTACGAACCTCTTGCATCAACAGTCGTGCATCGGACTCATCGAGTCCTTCCGTGGGTTCATCCAGCACCACCACCGGACGATTCGCCAAGAGCACCCGTGCAACTCCCAGGCGCCGTCGCTCACCTCCACTCAGCCCGGTCACCCCGCCACCGAGCTGCGTGTCGAGCCCGTAGGGCAGCGTTGAGAACAATGGTCCCAGGCCCGCCGCGATCAGTGAGTCCAAGACTTCTTCATCCGAGGCCGTCGGGCGAGCGAGTCGCATATTGGCCCCCAGGGTGGCGGCAAAGACGTGGGGGTCATCGTCGACGTAACCAACTCGTGTTCGCACCTGCGTGCCGGTGAGACACTGCAGCTCGACGCCGCCGAGCGTCGCTGAACCGCCGCGAGCTTCGATGAAGCGGGCCACGAGAAGGGCCAACGTCGTCTTGCCCGATCCACTCGGCCCGCTTATCGCGACGACCCCGCCCTCCGCCCACGTCGAATCGACCTGCTCGAGCACCGGTCGATCGTCACGCCAGATGGAAACGTTCCTCAGCACCACGTCGCTTCCGGGTTCGAGCG
Source organism: Acidimicrobiaceae bacterium (assembly GCA_003133685.1). Lineage (GTDB taxonomy): Bacteria > Actinomycetota > Acidimicrobiia > Acidimicrobiales > RAAP-2 > RAAP-2. The sequence continues at coordinate 80,599 of PKYQ01000017.1, read as the reverse complement.
CGGCCAGTTCCGTCGGGTCGTGCACTGGCCACGGCCTTGCAACCAGGGCGTCCAGGCGCTGGAGCGCCGCTCGACCGCTTTGAATACCCAGGAGCGAACCCGACGAAGCGCTCACGAGTTCTAAAGCACTGAGGGCCATGAGCGCCGGCACCGCGAGCAACGACACGGTCAGCGAGTGGTGCACAAGGGCCCCTTGGGTACTGGCAACGATGACGACGATCGTGAGTCCGACGACGAGGACGTTCACGGCACTGAAGAATCCAGCCCGGCGTGCCACTCGGCCCGTCGCGCGGTCGTAGGCGATCTCGGCACTTTCCAAACGTCGGTAGAGCGCGCCGCTGGCACCAAGGGCCACGTATTCGTCACCCGACCGTGCGGCGTCATCAAGGGCGTGACGTAAACGCGCGCGCGACGCATCGAGTTCAATCTGTGGCCGAGCGCCCGCGCTCGCCGCCCCAAGCGGTAGGACAACGCCCACCAATACGATCCCGACCGCGAAGACGAGGGCCGTGGACGGAGCGATGAATTCGCCCACCGCGACGGCGCACAAACCGGCGATCAAGTTGGCGCTGACCGGACCGGCGATGCTCACGAGCAGATCCTGGACTTTGTCCACGTCACCGATGATCGTCTCGACGACGTCGGCACTGCGCGGGCCGAGACCGGCCGGCACGAGAGGCTCGAGCCGCAGCGCCGTCATCGCCCGCACCCGCGCCATTATTCGAAGCGCCGCCTGGTGCGTGCTGATCCGTTCGCCGTAGCGGCCGGCGGCCTTGCCCAGGGCCAGCAACTGGACGACGCCCATCAGGAACGTGAGACTCAAGAGTGCCGGGCGCTGCGCACTACGTACGATGAGCCACGCGGCGCTTCCCGACAGCGCGACCGTCGCAATACTCACGCTGACGCTCGCGGCGAGCGCGACCACCACGCTACGACGTTCCAAGATCAGTGATTCACGAAACACCGAGCGCTGGCGAAGCTCAGACATTGAAGCGCTCCGGAGCTGACATCATGAACGCGACGTCAACGTCGAGCGGCCGATGGGTCGCCACGATCGTGGTCGCGCCACGACGACGTACCGCGCGCATGACTCTCGCGGCATTGCGTTCATCGAGGTGCGCCGTCGGCTCGTCGAGCAAAAGGACCGTCGCGGGACGCAACAGAGTACGGGCCACGGCCAACCGGCGTCGCTGCCCCGCCGAGAGGCCCTGCGCGCCTTCACCGAGAGCCAGATCGAGACTGACGTCGAGGTCGAGTTCATCGAGCGCCTCGCGCAGTCGTTCGTCGCCGTAGTCGCCTCCCATCTTCAAGACGTCGCGTACCGTGGCACCCGGCAACATTGGATCCTGAGCGAGCCAGGCGCACGTGGCATGCCACGACGATGGCGCGATACTTGTCAGGCGCGACGCATTGACGAGCACTTCGCCCTGGGCCAAGCCCTCCAAGCCCGCGAGGACGCGAAGCAGCGTCGACTTTCCCACGCCCGACGGCCCCTCGAGCGCCACGACCATTCCTGGTTCAATCACGGCGCTGAGCGCGAGGAGCGACTGGTGGTCGCGCCCGTCGACACCCACACGTACGTCGCACAGTTCAAGTCGCGGTGGCGAAGTGGGTGCGCTCACGCTGGCGTCCGTCGCAGGCGTCGTCTCGAGCAGGTCCAATATTGCGCCGGCCGCTCCCACGGCGTCCGTGGAAGCGTGGAACCGAGCCGACGCCCGACGCAGTGGAATGTACACCTCAGGGGTGATGAGTAAGACGGCGAGCGCGGTCGTGAGTCGCACGTCGCCATCGATGAGTCGTACGCCGAGCACGAGTGCCACCAGCGCGGTCGCCAGTGAGGAGAGAAGTTCCAAAGAGAATCCGGACAGGAACGCGACGCGCAAGGTCTTCATCGTGCTGAGGCGAAGTTCATTTCCGACGTCGCCCAAGTTCTCGGTCACCGTCGATGAACGATTGTGCGCCTTCAGCGACGCCATCCCGCGCACAACGTCACCGAAGTAATTCGCGAGGACTTGCTGTTGGGCCCACGAATGGTCCATTCGATCCTTAGCCTCAAGTCCCAGCAGGACCATAAATATAGGGAGCAGCGCCAGGGTGAACGCGACGATGAGGGCGCTCCACGGGTCGGTGAACATCATCCACGCCAGTAGGGCCATTGGCGCACCGACGCTGAGCACTAGCGCCGGAAGGTACGTCGCGAGGTAGGTCTCGATGGCGTCGACGCCACGTGTGCCAAGTTGCACAAAGGCGTCGGGCGGCGAGTGACGGCCCCGACCCAACATCGCGTCAAGGGTCCGAATTCGTAGCAAGTGGCGTACGGGGCGCGCGAGTCGTGACGTGATCGGCTCACTCGCCAACGACACGAGTCCCCGCGTGACCGCGAGGATGGCGAGGAGGATGAGATCGCCACGAATCGGGTCGCCGGAGTGGGAAAACAGGCTTCCGAGGGCGTGAGCGAGGACCACGGCCTGCGCGATCGTGAGCACTACGTTGCAGATCCCGAGCACCACGGAAAACGCCAATGAGCCTCGCACGAGAGGTGTTGTTCGCCAGAGACGTCGTAGCAACGTACTCGGGCTGTCGGGGCGGGCCAAGGGACTCCTCTAGGAACCGATGCCCGATGAGGTGGGCAGCGGTTCGGCGCGACGGACCCGCTTTCGAAAGATCCAGTACGTCCAACTCTGGTAGAGGAGGACGAAGGGGGTGAAGATCAGCGCCACCCAGCTCATGACCTTCAGTGTGTAGGGCTGCGAGGCCGCTTGGGAGAGGGTCAAACTGAACTTCGGGCTCACCGAGGAGACCAGCACGCGCGGGTAGAGATTCAAGAAGAGGGTGACGAACAGGATCACGATGACCAGTGCCGTCGCGACGAAGGCCCAGCCTTCGAGGTGTTCGCGCATCAACCAGCCGACGCCAGCCAACACGACGAGTCCCAAGATGGGCAGGAACGGGGGCACGAGACCGTTGTGATGCGTCGTGTGCGCCGTCACGTAGGTCCACGAGAGGAATCCCAGCATCAGCGCGAAGGTGGCTGGCGCGAGGATCAGTCCCGAGTGGCGGGCGCGTTCGCGCACCTCGCCGTCAGCTTTCAATCCGAGGAACGTCGCGCCGTGCAGGGTGAACAAAGAGAGCGTCGTCAATCCCCCGAGCAACGCGTAGGGCTTGACCAGGTCAAAGAAGTTACCCGTCCACGCCGCGCCCGACGCGATCGGTACGCCGTGAAGAAAGTCGGCGAAGGCCACGCCCCACAACAGTGCGGGCAGCGCCGAACCCCAGAAGATGGCGCGGTCCCACCACGCACGCCACGAGAGGTCGTCCCTCTTCCCGCGTAGTTCAAAGGCCATGCCGCGGAAAATGAGAGCGGCCAGCACCAAGAAGAGGGCGAGGTAGAAGCCGCTGAAGACCGTCGCGTACCACAAGGGGAAAGCGGCGAAGGTGGCGCCACCCGCGGTGATCAGCCAGACCTCATTGCCGTCCCACACCGGCCCGATGGTGTTGATCATCACCCTGCGGTCCATGTCGTCCCGGCTCAGGAACGGCAGCAAAATGCCGACGCCGAAGTCGAAGCCCTCCAAGAAGAAGTAGCCCAGCCAGAGCACTGCGATGAGGACGAACCAGAGTTGTTGCAGTCCGCTGGGCGATGTCGACGCTAAGACGTGTAGATGTAGCACGTGATTCTCCTAATAGACCAGTTCGAGCGGGCGTTCGTCGTCGGCCGCGGACAACGCCTCGGGTGCTTTTCGGGCGACCTTGACCATCAGGCCGATTTCCAGGACCGCGAGGAACGAGTAGATCGCGGTGAAGCCGACGAGACTGGTGGCGACGTAACCGACCGAGACGTTGGATACCGCCTGACTTGTCTTGAGGAGTCCGAACACCACCCAGGGCTGGCGACCCTCTTCGGTGAATATCCAACCAAGGCTGTTGGCGAGGAAGGGTGCGAGCAGCATCAAAGTGGCGAAACGCAGGAACCACGCGGACTTCTCAAGGCGGCGCTTGCGTACCAGCCAGAGCCCTACGCCGCCGAGAGCGATCATCAAGAGACCGAGCCCCACCATCAATCGGAAGGACCAGTAGGTGATCCAAAGGATGGGCACGTAGTTGCCGGGACCGAACTTCTTCACGTCGGCCGCCTGGAGTTGCTTGATGCCCTTGACCTGTCCGTTCCACGAGTTGTCGGCGATCAGACTGAGTAAGTGCGGTAATCGAATCTGAAAGATCGGATTGCCGGTGAGGTCGCCAATCGTCAATAACGAAAAGCTCGCGCCGTCCTGGGTGTTGTAGAGCGCCTCCGCGGCGGCCATCTTCATCGGCTGTTGGCTGTCCATTTGGCGAGCTTGGGTGTCCCCCATGAAGCAGGTACCGAGCGCGGAGAGCAACGTCACGACGATGGCAATCTTGGCCACTTTCAAGAAGGTGTCCCTTTGCTGATCGCGACGAATGTGCCAGGCCGCGATGGCGAGCATGAAGACGGCGCCGGTGAGGAGTGCGGCGAAGAGGACGTGAAAGTACGCACCGAAGAACGTCGAGTTCGTGATCACCGCCCAGAAGTTGGTCATCACGGCCTGTCCGGTGGCCTTATCGATCTTGAAGCCGACGGGGTGTTGCATCCACGCATTCGCCGCGAGAATGAACACCGCCGAGAGCATGGTGCCCACACTGGCGAGCCAGATCGACGCCAGGTGCACGCGCTTGCTCACGCGACCGCGACCGAAGATCCAGATACCGAGGAACGTCGACTCCATGAAGAAGGCCAGTAGACCTTCGATGGCCAAGGGCGCCCCGAAGATATTGCCGACGAAGACCGAATAACTGGACCAGTCCATGCCGAACTGGAACTCCTGGACAATTCCCGTGACGACGCCGATAGCGAAGTTGATGAGGAACAACTTGCCGAAGAAACGGGCCATACGGTCGTAATGCTCGTCCTTCGTGCGATACGCCGCCGTCTGCAGACAGGCCACCAGAAAACCCAGACCAATCGTGAGCGGTACGAACAAGAAGTGGAATACCGTCGTCACGCCGAATTGCCAACGCGCCAACGTCAGCGTCGTAATGCCCGCAATAATTGCCATGGCCAAAAAGTACTGAGCGACGATCGCGTTATCGATCGAAACACTAGGGCCTTTCGTCCTTTCAACCATTCGCGCGTGATAGACGACCCATTTCAGTCGATGCGCGCATGACCTTCGACACCGACGCGTAGATGGGAAGTCAACGTAACCGTGTCGACTCGCATTCACCTTTGGTCGAACACACACACCGCGCGCCCGACTTCGCGGCTCGACCTTCGCTGACATCCGGACCGTCTCACTGAAGCCGCAATTCGATGTGAATTGAGTTGCTACCGCGGCTTTGCGGCCACTCGCATGGACAGTGCGAGGGTCACGATGACGAGCACCGGCAACGCCACGTACGCCAGCACGTTCACGTGGATGACGTCGGCGACGAGGGCCACCGCGCCCACGATGATCACGACCGCAACCGTAATCTCAGGCGTGTCACCTACGAGAAAGTCCCACCAGAAGCGGCCGAAGGCCTTCACCAGGCGTAACGGGAGAGAACGGCTGTCACTCAAGAGCCATATCCTGTGCAACGTCGTACGCGACGCGCAGTACCCTGACCGTCACGCCGGCAACGAGCCCGTAGAGCACGACCAGCGCGAGCAACGCGGTGTCGCCACCCGGCCAATGCACGTGCAGGCCTTCGCCGGTCCAGAACGTACCGTAACTGACGAGCATTACCCCGACGGTCATCTTCATGGCGTTCTCCGGCACATTGGACAGTTGCTTCGCGACAATCAGACCGACGACGCCCACGACCACGACCGCGATCGCCGAAACGATGACCGCCAACGCGAGTCGGTGCGCGGACGTGCCCAGGGTCAACACCGTGATGACGATTTCCATTCCCTCCAAGAACACTCCTTTGAAGGCGACGACGAAAGCCACCTGATCGCGCCTGGCCGATTCGCCCAGAGCCTCGAGTTCGGCGACCGTCGCTCGGTAGATCGCGTCCTCATCGTGCTTGGCCTTGCGACCACTCGAACGGAGCATCGCCTTGCGCAGCCATTGCATCCCAAAGATCAAGAGGATGGAACCGACCACGATCCGTAGTGCACTCAGTGGAACGTGAACGAGCGCGGGACCAAACGCGCCCACCAAGGTAGCGAGCGCCAGGAGAGCGAGGCCCACGCCTTCGAGCGCCGATTTCCATCCGCGCACGTAGCCCACGGCCAGCACAATCGTGAGCGCCTCGACCATCTCGACGGCACTCGCCAGAAACACGGCGCCGACGAGCACGACGGTGGTCGAAGAGGCGCTTAACGTCGCGATCACGACATTCCTTTTCCTGGGGCGGGCATGAGAAAACACGCCGAGGGGTCGAAGGAAACCTTCACGTTGGCGTTGCGTTCGAAGCGTCGGACGGAGAAGACTTTCGTGAGTGAAAAATGGTCATCCACCTTTACGACGTGCTCGTAGCCGCGTCCGTTGAACGCGACGTCGATCACCTCGGCGCACACGCCCTCGTCACGGCCGGGTGCGTCGAGTAAGACTCCTGAGGCGCGGACGAAGAAGTGGAGTACCGGACTATCCCCCTGACAATCGACGCCGAGTGCTTTGAAGGAGTGCGAAGGGGCGAACGGCAACGTCACTTCGAAGTAGTCGTCGTCCAGCGCTTTGGCTGCCACGACGGGATACTCACCGGCAACGCCGGTGAAGCGTGTCACGAACGCGTTCTTCGGGTGTCGGTAGATGTTCTCGGGCGTATCAAATTGAACCAGTGACCCGTGATTCAATACGCCGACACGATCGGCCAAGGCGAAGGCTTCACTCTGATCATGCGTGATATAGATCGCCGTCGCGCCCGCTTCTCGTGTCAGGGTCGCAATCTCGATTCGCAACTGCTCACGTCGGTCGGCGTCGAGATTCGAGAGCGGCTCGTCGAAGAGAATCAGTCCGACGTCCGCCGCGAGCGCGCGGGCGAGCGCGACACGCTGTTGTTCACCGCCCGAGAGTTCATTGGGGTAACGCGACGCCAGGTGCGCGATCCCGACGCGATCAAGGAGATCGTCCACGCGCTGGTCCCTCTTCTCCTTCAAACGTGAGGACGACCCGAGCGGAAAGGCAATGTTCTTTCTCACCGTGAGGTGCGGCCAAAGGGCATAATCCTGAAACACCATCGCGGTTTTGCGTTTTTCTGGCTGCACGAAGGTCCTCGGCCCCGCGACGCAGACCTTATTGATCGTGATGACGCCGCTCGAAGGTCGTTCGATACCGGCGACGCAACGAAGCAGTGTCGTCTTGCCCGAACCCGAAGGACCGAGCAGCACGACGAACGATCCCGGTTCGATCGTGAGGTCGACGCCGTCCAGCGCCACTTTCTCGCCGAACTCCTTGCGAAGTCCGTCGAGCTCGACGCCGACCGGCTGGGGCCGTCGGGAGTCGTCCATCAGTTCACCACGCTCCAGCCCGTTCGTCGCCAACCCTCAGGTGTCACCAGGCGATAGATACCGAGGGCCAACACGATGACGCCGAACATCTCCACCAGGGTGAGGACCGTCATCGCCGTGCCCGTGCCGGATTGAAAATTCGCGAGATAGGACTGAATCGTCACCGAGGCCGGTTCCTGACTCGGCGGATAGAGGATCTGTGAGATCGCGAGTTCCGAAATGGTCTTCGTGAACGTCAACAGCCAACCCCAGACGAGGACCCGCGACATGAGCGGCATGTTGGTGGTTCGCCACGTACGAAAACGAGTCGCGCCGTGCACGCGCGCTGCCTCACTCAGCGACGGCTGTAACTGACTTACCGGACCGGCCATGAAGCGTGTCTGGCCCGGCAACGCTGACGCCACAAGACCGAGCATCAAGAGCGGCAGCGTCTTGTAGATGTCGACGACGTGGTTGGTTATAAAGCTCAGGTTGTAGAAGAAGATGTAGCCGACGCCTAAGACGACACCGGGCACCGCCACCGAGCCCAATAAGAAGATGTCGGTAATCCGTTGACTCCAGCCGCCGTGGGCCGCGACGAGTCGTCTCGCCAAGATGATCGCCACTACGCCCGTGCCGGAGGCGACCACGAGTCCTAATTGATTGGAGAGCAAGAGTGGCGAACCCAGACCGTTGCCGATGATGGAAGGATGAATGACCTGGGCGTAGTACGTCAGCGTGAAGTGCACACCGGCGCCCGAGGCGTCGCCGAGGTTCTGAACGAACGATCCGATAAGGGCGCCGATGATCGGCACACCGAGGGCCACGAAGACGACTAGACCAACCCCCGCCGACGCGAGATATCGCGACCGCCGCCCGAACTCACGACGCCGGGGTGCGCGCGTTCTGCCCGAAAGCACCGCGTAGGACTTGCTGCGTCGCATCACGACGGACTGCAAGGCGATCGGTGGAATCGTCAAGAGGATCAAGACAGCGGCGATGACCGCGGCCACGGAGAAATTCGCCGGAAAGTTCGATATCGCCGAGAACAAAGTGTAGGTCGCCAACGGAAAATGAGCGTGGTACCCAAGGGTGAAGGCCACGCCGAAGTCACTCATGGTCTCGGCGAAACTGATCGCGACGGCGCTCAACAAGGCCGGTGCAATGATCGGCAGCACGGTCGCGAACGTTCGAGTGCGACCGGCACCATGTATCCGCGCCGCGTCTTCGAACTCCGGGCCGAGTCCTTGCAAACCGGCCGAGACGATGAAGTACGCGAAGGGTAGCGCGGACGATGTCAACACGATGATGATTCCCAGTGGACCGAAAAACTCACCGTAGAGCCAACTCGTGTTGAGACCCATGGCGTGCGCGGCACCATAGGGCTGAAGGAGGTCCGTCCAACCGAGCGTCATCATCCACGTCGGCATGAGCAACAACAACCACATGGACACGGACCAAAGTCGTCGCGCGCCAATATTGGTGCGATGGACCAGCCACGCGATGGTCGTGGCCGTGGACACCGCAAGGAACGACACTAACGTCGAGACCCAAAGGGAGTTGAAAATGCCCCGTCCGGTGTAACCCTCAAATGCTTGACGAATGAACTTCAGCGTGAACCACTGTGACCCTTGTTGAAACATGTGCGGGCTGACCGCCAGGATGAGGAAACAGCCGACGGGCGCGACGATAAGGAGAAGGAGCACGATCCATATGGCGATACCGCCAAGTGAAAACCGACTCTTCGCGGGCCAACGTTGACGCCGGGCGGGATCGGGGACCGCCGTCGTGGTGGTGCTAATTGTTACGTCGGCCACGCCGTCTCCCCTCGTGCGACGTCGCCGAGTTCTTATTCGACACTCGGCGACGACGCGCTGACTGCACAGGGAGTGATGAAGTCGGGGGAATTAACTCGGTACAACGGTCTTGTCGAACCAAGTGTTCACCGTTGACTCGACCGGTCCCCACACGTAGGGGCTGATGGTGACCGCATTCGTTGTGGAGAGGGGCGGAATGACTTTGTTCGCCGGATTCTCGTTATTCAGCACCGGCCAGAAGAGGGAGTCGCCCTGGGGATCGCCCGTCTGCATCACCTTTTGACCAGCCGATGACATGACCCAGTCCACGAACTTCTGCGCGTCTCCACGCACGATCGTCGGCTGCTTGGCGTCAATACCGATGGCGCTCGGGAGCGCTATCGAGTAATTCAAGTACTTCACGCGAATCGCCGGGAATGTCCCGTTCAACTCGTCGCCGTAACAGGCCGAACTCTGGACGATGGCCATGTTGATCGAGCCTTGTTCCATCGCGCCCAACGTCGGACCGTTCGTGGAACTCACGAGGAGGCCACCTTTCGCCAAGGTGCTAAAGAACTTCTTTCCGTCGGCCACGCCCGCTGCTGTCGCACCACTCTTGTAGGCTCCCAATTCGTTCATCACGCCGGCAATGAGCGGAAACGTGGGACCGGACTGCGAAGGGTCATTCATTCCCAGAACGCTCGCGTATTTCGGCTCCGAAAGCTGGGCCCACGTCGTCGGCAATTGGTTCGCCTTCACGGCGGCCGAGTTGTAACAGAGAGCGCCTGTAACGGTCAGGCCCGTCGGAGTGTAACTACCGTCAGCCGGTACGTTCGCCTTGCCGAGTGAATTGAAGGAGACCTTGGGCACGCTGTGCTTCAGCAACTTCCCTTCGTTGTCCAATTGGGCAAAGGCGGTCGCGCCGTCGACCCAGAGAACACCCCACTTCGGATTGTTCCCTTCGGCTTGAATCTGTTCGAGCAGCGGACCCGTCGAATTGTCGTTCAACGTGACCGTGAATCCGGGCTTCGTCGCGTTAAACGCCGTGACCGAAGCGTGATCGTAACCCTGAGCCGAATAGAGGACGAAGCCCGGATTCGAAGACGCGTGGGCGGGTCTCGTGAACGAGACCAGAGTCGCGATCAACACCGTCGCGAGCACTGCGGCGAAGGGCAAGCGAAGCGAATTTATGGTGTGGTGATTGGTTTGCATGGTGAAGTTTTTAACGTCATGAAATTAAAAAAACTTGACGTCACTTCGACCGCCGTGCAACAGTTGTTCGCATTCTTCGTCACCTTACGGTTGCAGTGAGGGCCACCAGGGCGAGAAGTCTCATTTCAATAGGCCCGGATCACTTCGGACATCGGGACTGCCACGCAATCGAATTATCCGGGTGTGATCGCTGGATCACCGAATACACGCCTTCGCTGGCACCGATTCGTGACGTTTTGCCCTAGTGAAGAATCAGTGGCGCGATGCAAACTACCGATAACGCCGAAAACGCTGATCGGAGTAGGGATGTCGAAGCCGACGAGGCATTTGGATCACGACCAAGCGAACAACGTGACGCGCACCTGCACTCCGGTAGCGCGTCACGTCGATTCAATGACTGAATCACGCCTCGTCAACACCGCATTCGATCGAACCAACGCAAGAAAATGCGGGCTGTTCTATGGCGGCTGACCTTCCGCCGGACCTCGGGGACTCCGTCGTCGTTCTGACCGTCCAAGGACTCGACGAACTGGTGACTCGGTTGAGTGCGTTGGGCTACGAGGTGAAAGGACCGACGCGTGGCGAGAGTGCCATCGTTCCGGGATCGGTCAAATCCAGCGACGACCTGCCTCGGGGTGTGCACGACGTTCAGTCACCGGGGTCCTACCGCATCGTGCATAACGATGACGACGAAGAGCTGTTCGGGTGGGCCGTTGGCCCGGAATCGTGGAAGAAGGAGTACTTCCCCTCCAGCCAGGTCATGTGGCGCGGCGAGGTAGTTGGCGACACCGTGGTCTTTCGTCAACCCGATCGTTCGCACACGCCCCTGGCAATCGTCGGCGCACGGCCTTGTGAGGTTGTGGCGCTGCGCATACTGGACCGCGTCCTGGAAGAGGGGGTCCATCGCGACGCGCGATATTCGGACCGACGCGACTCGAGTTTCATCGCGGTCGTTGAATGCGCGAGCCCGGCTGATACGTGTTTTTGTGCCTCGATGCAAAGCGGCCCCGGGATCGACCAAGGCTTCGACGTAGCCCTGACCGAACTCAATGACGAACACGGTCACCGATTCATCGCGCGGAGCGGTTCACCGCGGGGCGCCGACGTCCTCTCATCAGTTCCCACGCGCCCCGCCAACGAACTAGACCTCGAGGCGCGCACGCTGCTCCTCGAGACGGCGTCGCGCGCGATGAGTCGAAGCCTCCCATATGGCGAAGTCGCGAACCTGCTCGCGCGAAACGTGGACCACCCGAGGTGGACCGAAGTGGCCGAGCGATGCCTCTCGTGTGGTAACTGCACTTCGGTCTGTCCCACCTGTTTTTGCAGCGACGTTCATGACACCACCGACGTCGGCGGTGCGATCGAACGTCGCCGGACCTGGTCGTCATGCTTTGACCTCGAACACTCGTATCTTCACGGTGGTTCGGTACACGAATCATCGGCGTCGCGCTATCGACAGTGGATGACACACAAACTCTCCACGTGGTGGGATCAGTTCGATTCCACCGGCTGTGTCGGATGCGGGCGCTGCATCGTCTGGTGTCCAGTGGGAATCGACATCACCGAAGAGGTGGCGGCAATCGCCGCGCGCGACGAAGTTCGAGTCGGGGTCCCGTCACGACGAGGCGCGTCATGAGTACGGCCATGAAGGACCTCGTGGAAGCCCACCCCTTCATGACGAGCATGAACGAAGAGTCGATCGAACTCGTCTCTGGATGTGCGCGCAACGTCGTCTTCGCGCCGGGCAGCCTGCTCTGTGCTGAGGGCGGGGACGCCGACACCTTCTACTTGTTGCGACGAGGTCAGGTATCAATCAGTGCCCACGTTCCCGGTCGTGGTTCGGTCGTCATCGAGACCGTGGGGGCCGGTGACGTCGTCGGGTGGAGCTGGTTAGTACCTCCCTACCGGTGGACCTTCGACGCCCGAGCCATGGACGCCGTCGGGTGCATTGCGATTGACGGCGCCTGCTTGCGCGTCAAGGCCCTGACCAATCCGTCTTTGGGCTTCGCGTTGCTTTCGAAGGTCTCGATGACACTTCTCGAGCGTCTCCAGGCCACGCGGATGCGTTTACTGGACCTCTACGGAGATCATCGTGTCAAGTGACCGAACGCTCTTGATGAGACCATCGCCCGCCGCGCGCGAGAGCCTCAGTGCCTTGACACCGATCCTGCACCGGGTTGTCGAGCGCATCGGCGAAACCAACGACATCACGACACTGGCCCTCGAACCGCTCGAGCCTCCGTCGATGAATTTCCGATGCGGCCAGTTCAATATGCTGAGCGCGCTCGGTGTGGGCGAGATAGCGATATCGATGAGCAGCGCCCCCCACGAGAGAATGTTGCGCCACAGCATTCGAGACGTCGGCGCCGTGTCGCACGCGCTCTGCCAGAGCAGTGTCGGCGACCTCGTCGGCGTTCGTGGCCCGTTCGGCAGCGACTGGCGCGTGGAGAGCGCCCGCGGCGACGTCGACCAGCGTGACACCGTGGTGGTCGCCGGGGGAATCGGACTTGCCCCACTTCGTGGCGCCGTCGAGGAATTAGTTCGAGATACTCAACGAGGCGGCGGCCGAATCTTCATACTCGTCGGTGCGCGCGAGCCTTCCCAAATCGTCTTCAGGGCCGACCTCGAATCGTGGAAAGCCCGCGGTGCCAAGGTCTCGCTGACCGTCGACCTCGCAACGTCGGAGTGGGACGGGAGGGTCGGGCTCGTCACCACGCTGCTCGCCGACGCGGGTTTTGACGCTACGAATTCCAGGGCAATGCTCTGCGGGCCCGAGGTAATGATGCGTTTCACGGCGCGTGCTTTGATCGATCTGGGGATGGATCCCGAGGGCATCCTCGTCTCGCTGGAACGAAATATGCAATGTGGTGTCGGTTGGTGCGGTCACTGCCAACTGGGACCGCTGCTCCTCTGTCGTGACGGTCCGGTCGTTCCCTACGCCGGTCTCGTCTCACAACTACTCACGCAGCGTGAACGATGAGCGACTCGAACGTTCCCATCAACCGGCCCACCTTGGCGGTATGGAAGTTCGCCTCGTGCGACGGCTGTCAGTTGAGCCTGCTGGACTGCGAAGACGAGCTCTTGACGCTCGCCAAGGCAATTCGCATCGCCCACTTCACCGAGATGACGCGCGCCAGCACCCTCGGTCCCTACGACATCTCCCTGGTCGAAGGTTCGATCACGACGGCCGAGGACGTCGAGCGGATCAAGGTCGTGAGAGCCAACTCGCGTTATCTGGTGACCATCGGCGCGTGCGCCGCCACCGGCGGCGTGCAGGCACTACGAAATTTCGCCGCTCCCGGTGAGTTCGCGGCCATCGTCTACGCCCATCCCGAGTATCTCGATTCACTCAACACTTCCACGCCGATCTCGTCGCACGTGCGCGTCGACTACGAATTGCAGGGGTGTCCGATCGACCGCGGCCAGTTGCTCGAGGTGCTCCTCGCCTTTCTCGCCGGCCGCCGTCCGGTCATTGCCTCATATTCGGTGTGCCAAGAGTGCAAAGCCCGCGGCACGGTGTGCCTGTTGGTCTCTCGCGCGGTACCGTGTCTCGGCCCGGTGACGAGGGCCGGATGCGGAGCACTGTGTCCGTCGATTGACCGGGGGTGTTTCGGCTGCTTCGGGCCGAGTGACGACGCCAACTGTGACGCGCTCGCGACACGTCTGAAGGGGCTCGGAACGACTGAGTCCTCGGTGGCTCGTCTCTTTGGGACTTTCAACACCGCCGCGCCCGGTTTCGCCGAGCAGGCCCAGGCTCTCCGGGTCAACGTGGCCGTATCGGACACCCGGCGTCGCACGCCAGAGGAGCCGCGATCATGACCCACGGTGCCCGATCGAATCGCACCATCAGCGCCGAGGGAATCTCTCGCGTGGAAGGAGAGGGCTCGCTGCGTGTGCGTGTCAAGGACGGACGGGTCGTCGACGTCGCGCTCGACATCTTCGAACCTCCGCGCTACTTCGAGGCGCTCTTGGTGGGACGGCACTTCACCGAGGCGCCGGACATCACCGCGCGAATCTGCGGAATCTGCCCGGTCGCCTATCAGATGTCCGCCTGCCTCGCCATGGAAGACGCGTGCGGCGTTGTCGTGGACGAACGAATCGCGGCCCTGCGGCGATTGTTGTACTGCGGGGAGTGGATCCAGAGCCACGCGCTGCACATCTATCTGCTGCACGCCCCGGACTTTCTGGGCTGCGCCGACGCGGTGGAATTAGCCGATCTCGATCCAATCAGCGTGACGCGCGGTCTCGATATAAAGCGAACGGGCAACATGGTCATGCAGACCGTGGGGGGGCGAGCCGTGCACCCGGTCAACGTGCGCGTCGGCGGCTTCTACCGGGCCCCCGAGCTCGAATCGATACGAGCCTTGGCTGAGCCGTTGCGCCGCGCTCGCGACGCCGCCTTGAAGACGGTCGAATGGGTCGCCGGATTCGAGTTTCCTGACGTGACGAACGAGTACCGATTCGTGGCGCTCGACCAGTCTGATCGCTACGCCATCGATGGCGGCAGCCCGTCATCGGACGGACTCACGCTCAGCGCGGCGCAGTTCGCCGAAATCGCCGTCGAGGAACACGTCGCGCGCTCGACCGCGTTGCAGGCGACGCTCGGAGGGCGCGATCGATACCTCACCGGTCCCCTGGCGCGATTCGCGCTGAACGCGTCATACCTGCCCGAGGTGGCTCGCGACGCCGCCGCGGCGGCCGGACTGTACGCACCGTGCGTGAATCCGTTTCGAAGCATCGTGGTACGCGCGGTTGAACTGGTCTTCGCCTGCGACGAGGCGCTTCGTCTCGTCGAGCGTTACGAGCCTCCGGTTCAGCCCGCCATGGAAGTCGTGGCGCGAGCGGCGACCGGCACGGCCGCCACGGAGGCACCTCGAGGACTCTTGCTCCACCAATACGACATCGACGATGAGGGCATCATCCGCCGGGCCCGAATCATGCCGCCCACGTCCCAGAACCAACTCAGCATCGAAGACGACCTGCGTCGAGTCGTTGAGAACGGACTCTCCCTCGACGATGAGGAGCTGCAGTGGCGCTGTGAACAGGCGGTTCGCAATCACGACCCCTGCATCTCGTGCGCCGCGCACTTCCTCGATCTCACGGTGGAAACGTCATGAGTGCCACGAGGACCGCCAAGGTCGTCGTGGCCGGGTTCGGTAGCGAGTACCGCCGCGACGACGGTGTCGGAACACTCGTCGCCGAGCGCGCGGTCGCCCAAGTATCGACGTCGCACTTCGTCGGACCATTGAGCGACCCACTCGATCTCTTGGGAGAGTGGAACGGAGCGGATTTGGTCATCGTGGTCGACGCCGTCCACTCGGGCGCGCCGGTGGGCACACTGCAAACGATCGAGATAGACGTGGAGAACCTCTCGCGCCTCGCGGTCGACGCCGAGTCAGGAGCCGGTGAGTCGAGTACGCACGGTCTGGGCCTCGTCGCCGTACTGCGACTCGCGCGCGCGATCAATCAGGCTCCCCGACGGCTCGTCGTCGTCGGCATCGAGGGCGAACGATTCGACCTCGGCGAAGGTCTGAGCGATTTGGTCGCGGCGGCCGTGCCCGAAGCAGTGCAGCGGGTCGTGAAATTAATAGAGGAGGCGCAGTCATGTGCGTGAGTTGCCTGGCCCATGTCCTTGAGAGTGACGGACCGAAGAGAGTCTTGGTCGAGCACGTCAACGGACTCATTACGAGGGCGTCACTTCTCGCCCTTGACGGGCCTCCCCCGGAACCGGGGGAATGGGTCGTCGTCCACAGCGGTTACGTCATCGATCGGCTCGACGCGGCCGACGCGAAGCGGGCCGTCGCGGAGATCCGTCGCGGCGAGCGAGATCTCGCCCACACGTTGATGGAGCGAGCCCACCGATGAAATCGCGAAGCGTTCAACGCATGCCCGGAATGCTCGTGGCCGGCGTCACCGCGCTCATCAGTGGTGTCTCGGTATTCGTCAACAGTTACGGCGTGCATTCATTCAGCTCACCGGCGCTCTACACGACGGCCAAGAACATGGCCGCGGTCTTGTTCCTGGCCCTGGCCGCCTCCGGGGGCTTGTGGGCGCGCCGAGGAAACTCATCAACCCTCAGCGCACACTTCGTCACGCCGGAACGCTCGAACGCACTGCACCACGGCGTCGGCTACTGGCTCGCACTGGCGTACGTCGGCGTCATCGGTGGCGGACTTGCGTTCGTTTTATTCTTCAACGGGCTGGCCGTGAGTACCCCGGCTTCGGCCGCGTTCTGGCGCGACACGATGGTGCTGTGGGTCGCGGCGCTCGCGGTGCCCATCCTCAGGGAGAGAGTGGAGTGGTGGAATGTCGTGGCGATCGCCCTGCTCGTCGCGGGCGAGATCGTCGTCGCCGGTGGCGTCGGGCAATTGGCGTTCACGCGAGGCGAGTGTGACGTCCTCGCTTCGACCGCCCTGTGGGCCATTGAAGTCGTGATCGCCCGGCGGCTACTGCGCGAGATGTCGCCGGCCGCATTGGCACTCGTCCGCATGGGAGTGGGCGCCCTCGCCCTCACCGTGTACCTGTCCGTGACCGGTGCGTTATCGAATCTTCTGTCGCTCGACGCCCACCAAGTCTGGTGGGTGCTGGCAACGGGACTCCTCCTTAGTGGTTACGTCGCCACTTGGATGACGGCGCTCGCTCGAGCCCGTGCCCTCGACGTGACGTCCGTGTTGGTGGCGAGCGCCGTCATAACGTGGCTCCTCCAACTCGTCGCGGGCACCGTCACGCCGGTGACCTCGACCATCGGGCTCGCGTTGATCGCGGTCGGAGTGGGGCTGGTGATCTGGGCGGGCGCGACGAGGGCCCGGCGCACGTCTCGTCGACAAACGGCGCTCGGATGACGAACGTCGAATCGGCCGTGCTGCGCGAGATACCACTCTCGGGACCACTGCTCTTTGCCCGTTACGCCTATCCACCGAACGAGTTGGGCTACTGCGGACCGAGTGACTCGGGCGCGCTCATCGATTCAGCGACCGAGGCTGGTGGGGAAAGTGTGCTGGGGCACTTGGCCCAGCTGTTCGAGGGCGCGTGGCCGTACCTCGAACTCATCGCGAGCTGTAACGGAATATCTGATCCGCTCGACCGACGGGTCGTCGAGGCGTACTGGGTGGGTAACGATTTGGCACGTCGCGTGCCAGCAATGTCGCTGGCGGCGTCGCTCGATGACCGCTTCGCCCGTCGCACCGCTCGAAACTTCGAACCGCTGGTATCGGCGGCGTTCACCGGCGGAGTAATCCAACACAGCTTTCACGTGTTCGCGGTCTATCCGTGGCTCGGGATGCTGCGCGCCGGGAAAGAAGGTGCGCCACTCGAGATCCTCGATCGGTGTCGAATCAGGTGGGGTCAGGTCATCAGCGTTGACGGCGACTTCGTCACCGTGAAATCCCGTTCGCTCGGGTTCGAGGGTTCACGCCTGCGTCTCGGTGCAGAAGGACTCGAAGTGGTGCGTCGCGCGCTCGGTGGTGTTGGTTTCGTTGGCGACCTGACTCCGGGCGACGCCGTTTCCATGCACTGGGACTGGGTGTGCGACCGGTTGTCCGACGCGTCGCTCAGATGGCTCCAGAACTGTACTCGGACGAACCTCCACGCCGTGAACTGTCTCACTCAACCGGGGCCGGCCGTGGTGTGCGGCGCGTAAACCTGGTGGAAGCGATTTGAATTGACCCTTTGGGCAACGAACCAGTCGGGCACGCCACTGCGCGCCCGGCGAACACTTCACGTCAATCATTGTCGACATTATGTTCGCCCCGCTCGTTGCCCGTGAAGGTTGAATGGAGGGCGCACGAGCAACTGGGAGGTTTTACCCGTGCGCCCCCGGCGTTCAAGTGAACATACTGCCGACAGCAACTACTGGCGCGTGATTGCCACGCGGTGTGGTTCCTTTTCAGGAACCTCAGCTGTCGAGTGCATCCGTATTTCGAGCATGCCGTCCTTGTACGTCGCTTCAATCTTCGATTCGTCGACGTCGGATGGGATCGGAACGCTTCGAATGAACGAGCCGTATCGAATCTCGCTTCGATACACGTGGTCGCCGTGACTCCGGTGTGACTCGGACCTTTGAGCCCTGATCACCAACTCGTTGTCAACGACCTCGACCACCACGTCCTTCTCGGGATTGACCCCTGGCAATTCGGCGCGCACGATAATCGTGTCGTCGTCATGGGTTTCTTCGAGCTTGAATGACCGACGCCAATCGCCATCGCGGAATAACTCATCAACCCACGCCCATGTGGGACCGAATCGCGTCGGCAAATCAAGTTCTTTCAATGAAGTCTTTGAAAGCATGACCTCACCCTCTTCCTGGAGAGCCTGCAGGCTCCGGATGAGTCCGCAAATCTCTTCCAAATTTCAGAATAGCGACGCGCGCGGCGAGTTTTCAGAGTACAAAGTCACAGTCTTCGGGTTGAGCGATCGTCGCTCTCACCAACCCGTCAAATCATCCCCATGACCGACGTGACGATTGACGATCCCTCAACGAATGAGGTCATCGAAGTTCGGCCGAATCGCGAAAGCGACGATCAGAACGCCGTCTCGGATGCGCTTCACACGCGATAAGAACTAAGACGCTGATTCGCGCGCGCGAGTGACTGCACCGTTTCGGGGATGAACTCTTCGAGATGGGTGGCGAGCGCCAGGAACACCTGGGCCGTCGTGAGTGCATCGCCAAGCGCGTGATGAGGCCGGTGAACGGGAAGATACAGACTCCGGGCGAGCTCGTCGAGCGCACGCGGTGCAGGAGGTTGGTGTCGCGTAAGGGCCAATAGCTTGCCGAGTTCGCACGTGTCGAGGATGGGCCCGCGCAGGTGTAGTCCCTGACTCGCGAAGGCCCGGCCAAGGAACGATCGTTCGACCCAGGCCACGTGCACAACCAAAACCCTTCCGGCCATCGCGGTGATGAGGGGCCGTATTGCTTCATCAAAGGGCGGCGCGTCGGCGAGGTCGACCGTGCGAATCCCGTGAATGAGTACGGACTGCTCCGTGAGCGGTCGAGTCGGTCGGCACAGTCCGTACAGCGCGCTGCCGGCGACCACGCGACCGGCGTCGATCGGCACCGCGGCAAATGAGATGATCTCGTCGTTTCGTTGATCGAGCCCGCTGAGCTCGAGGTCCACGACGCAGTAGTGCGCCTTTCGCCACGGCGTCTTGCCCGCTTCCACGGGCGCGCGGGCGTACAGTTTCGCCGCTGGTGACGTCGGCGTTCGGAAAAGTGTTGGACGCCGCACGTCAGGGATTCCACGAGAGATCGTTCGAAACGCGCCGCTGCACTGAGACGACGGCGCGGAAGGTCTCTTTTAAGTAGTTGCGCTGCAACGGGCTCAACTCACCGAGTTCGACGACGTCGTTCGGTTCGACTCCGGCGACGAGTTGTGCGACTTGGTGATCGAGCCTCAACTGGCTCGTGAGCTCGAACGCGTCTCGCAGCGTGAGGGCGTCAGAGGTCGTGAGCGTGCCGTAGTCGCTCGCCGCGTTTAGTCGCGCGCTCGTCGACGCACACGTGACCCCGGCGGTCATGCCAGCCCACCGGGCGAGATCGGTGATGGGCACGACGGCGCCTCGTTTGAGATCCAATCGGCTGCGCCCGCCCGCTACGTCGATGGCGTGTCCCCGAATGAAACCGACGGGCGGCTTGTGCGAAAGCGCGAACTGTGCGAGGAGGCGCAACAACTGTGGGTACGACCGAGCAACACGAAACGTTTCAGCGATCAGCGGCTCGGATTCAATCCCCCACACCGGACGACTATCGACGAGCACTGAGACGAGCACGAGGGCTTTCTTTTGGGTGGGGTCGTCGAGAAACGAGTGTGCCTCTTGCGTCCACGATGACAGCGAACGGACGAAGAGCGGATCCGAGGCGTTGACCCGGTGTTCATCGGGACGAAATCCGCACCGCGTGAGGGTGTCGGTGGCGGCGGCCGCGACCTCGTCGAAATACGTGCGAACCGACGGCTCATCGTCGTCATCACGACCGAACCACGCGATTGCACTGTCGAAATCCGAACTCGGCATCGCCTCTCGACGCGCCTGGCTTCCGAGCGCGAGCCAGGTGAAGCGCCTCGGCGCGTCGCGCATCTCAGCCACGGCGAGGTCGAGCGCCCGTCGCGTCAGCGCGTCAGCCACAACGGAAAAAACCGACATGACGTCGAGCGCGGTCATGCCCCCGCGGTGCAGACTGATCACAGTCGGTCGCAATTTCGTCGCCGCCTCGACGAGCTCGTCGACGGTGATCGCACCGGCAATGGCGTGGCGAAGATGGAACGACGACGTGGTTTCAATCGCGATGAGGTCGTGGTCCTCGACAATGCCCAGAACGCGTCCGGTGGCAGAGGTTACGGGAAAGTGCTTGACTCCTCGATCGAGCATGTCCAACAGAACTTCACTACCCGGGCGCTCATCGGTCACGGTGAACGCGGGTGCCGTCATCACCGACGACACGGGTGCGTCGCCCGACAGCCCCTCGGCCACCACCCTCGAACGAAGATCGCTGTCGGTCACAATTCCGAGCGAACTCCCGAGATCCACAATGAGGGCACTCGCGCCGTTCGCGGTCATCAGTTGGGCCGCCTCGCGAATGGGAGTCGAAGGGATGCAAATGATGGGGGTGTTGCGAATGACGTCGCGAACCGGTTGGCGAAGATAGTCCCGTGTCGCTTCGCGCGAGGGACCTGAACGCAGGTGGTGGCGATCCTGGAGGATGAGCCGCGTCACGTAGCGCAACGCTCGTGGACCGGCCAGTATCTGAGAAGCGGTCGCCGCGGGAAACCGGTACGTGAGCGTGTCCTCGGCAGCGCGAGCCTCGAAGCCAGTCGGCAGACCCGACAACATTGACGCGTGGCCGAACATCTCGCCCACGTCCATCAGGTCGAGCACCTGTCCGTCGTTGACGACCTCGACGGAGCCGGAGCGAATTACGCGTAGAAACTCGACCGGCTCTACACCCTCGGAGAAGATGATCTGTCCGGCCCGGTGATATTCGACTTCCACGACGTCGCCCAGCAACTCCAGTGCTGCGAGGTCGAGGTCAGCGAAAGGTGGATACCTCTGGAGGAACTCAAGAATGTCGGGAATGGCCGCCATTCGGACCTTACGCGTGCGAACGAATCACCACGACAGGGCACGCCGCATTGGCAACGCAGTGCTCGCTCGTTGAGCCAATCAACATCCCCACGAATTCGCCGTGCCCTCGACTGCCCACGACAAGGAGATCCGCGCCAGCTGACTCCTGAATGAGAACTGGCGCTGGATGACCCTCGACGATTTTCGAACTCACCACCACGTCGGGATGAGCAGCGCGCAGCGTCGCCAGTACCGGCTCGAGCGTTTGGGCCATATCACGCGCGGGATCGTAGCCATCGGGAATGAACGACCAACCAAAACTGGTGGGCCACTCCCAGGTTGCGACGACTTCCAACGAAGAGTCCGTGTACTCGGCCTGGCGAGCGGCCCATTCCAGNNTACTTGCGCTGTTCTTGGTCTCATTCTGGGAAGTCATATCTCATCTTTTCGGTCTCTGTCCAAGTACCTCGTGCCATTCCGACATTAGTACTGAGGTACTTCTTGACATCCACCGAACGCCGAGATTGTTCGACGTGCTGCGAGGCGTGTTGACCATACGGTCCACTCGACTATTGAGTACTGACGTATCCCGGTGCGCATGAATCTCAAACGAATACGAATCGGCGATGAGCGAGGCGATGCTCCGAAGACGGTGAGCCTTGTTGGTGTTGTTCTTGTTGGTGGAGATTCTGGCAGCGTCGTCACTGCGAACCGTTGGATTCTCGACCTCTCGGGAAATCGCCAAACGGCCGCGGCGCGCGGCGGCGCGGTCAACTGGAGCCAATGCCGTGATGATCGCGATCGCCTCGGGGCCCGCCGATTTCGGCGTTGCCGTGTTTGATCGGCGCGACGTCAAGCACGAATGAAACACCGCTTTCTCACTCGACGTCGTCGCTCGAGTCGCTTTCTTCCGACGACTCGATCCCTCGGTTAGGCAACGAGAGCATGATGACCAATGCCGCCACGCCCACGACCGCGGTCGCAATCAAGAGCGCCTCGTCCATTCCCGAGACGAAGGAACGTCGCGCCAACGTCGCGAGCTCAATTCCCGACTTCGACGGCGCGAGCCGAGCGACGGCCAGTGCACCGCCCAGCGAGCCGTCGATGACCTTCTGCACCGCGACGGGAACGTGCGCTCGTGCGACAGCCGACACCATGAGGTGCTGATAACGCAAGTTGAGCACGGTTCCTAGAACGCCGACGCCGATGGCGCCACCAACCTGCATGGCGGTGTCGCTGGTGGCGGAGCCGACCCCGGCCTGGGACTTGGGCAGCGAGCCCATCACCGATTCGGTGCACGGCGCCAGCGCGAGGGCAACGCCCACGCCCGCCATAATTAACGGCACGAGACTGTCTTGATAGGTTCCGGCAACGGTCGTGCGCGAGAGCATGGCGAAGGCGATGGCCACCAGCACGAGCCCGGTCGCGACCACGTATTTGGTTCCGAGCGCGCGAGCCACCCACACCGAGAGCGGCGCGACGACTAAGAGGGCCGCCGCCACCGGAATGATGCGCACCCCGGCCTCGAGGGGGCTGTAGCCGAGATCGAACTGGAGGTACTGGGTCATGAGAAAGAACATGCCCAACAGTGCGAAGAGTACGAGCGACAGAGCGGAGATCGCCACGCTGTAGCGGCGACTGGCGAAGAAGCGAAGGGGCAACATCGGGTGGTCGATCCGACGCTCCCAGGTGATGAACGCGATGATGACCACCAATGAGCCCACCAGCGAGCCAACGATGGTCAGGGAACTCCACCCGCGGCTCGGCGCCTCGATGATGCCCCATAGGAGAAGGCCGAGGCCGAGCATCGACAGGCCGGCACCGAGTGCATCCGGGCGCGCCGATCGCACGTTCTTGGAATTCGGCACGAGCCATATCGTCGCGAAGAAGCCCACGACGGCGATGGGCACGTTGACAAGAAACACCGACCCCCACCAAAAATGAGAAAGGAGGACTCCTCCTAGGATTGGCCCGAGCGCCACGCCGATACCTGTCGTGCCCGACCATATGCCGATGGCGCGAACGCGGTCGCGCTCGGTCGTGAAGACGTTGGTCAAAATTGACAACGTGCACGGCATCAGCGCGGCCGCGCCGATTCCCATGGTCGCGCGGGCAACGGTGAGGACGTCCGGGCTGGCGGACCACGCGGCGAACGCCGAACCACCACCGAACATGGCCAGGCCGCCCATGAACACCCACTTTCGTCCGACGCGGTCGCCCAACGCGCCGAGCGACAAGAGGAGTCCCGCGAAGACCACGGCGTACGCGTCGACCATCCACTGAAGTTGGCTGGGACTGGCGTTGAGGGAATGCGCGATCGACGGCAACGCCACGTTCAGGACCGTGTTGTCCAAACTGATGAGTAACAAGGTGATGCAAAGCACCGACAGCGTCGCCCATCGACGCTTGCTCGGCGCTGGCGTCAGCACACCGTTCTGGGCGACAAAAATGGTCACGCTCCCACCGTATGATCAATCACCCTGTTCAGAAAGGGTAAAAGGTCACTAGTCGCCACCAGGCGATTCCCTCACCACCACGCAGTGCGACGCCAGGACGCGATTGTGACGTTCGTCCCTAGCGCCGACCAACGGGTGGGAGGACGATAGATTCATGTCGTCGACGAGTTGTACGCACCCATTGCGCCTGGAACACGACGGTGTGGCGCAACACCCGTCGCAGTGGTGCAAGATCTGCATCCCCATCAAATTCGAAGAGGACACCGCGCGTCGCGACACGTTGCTTCGCGTCCCTGGATGACCATGACGTCGCCGACCGAATCAATGAAGCACGGTGAATCTGAACACGGGCGCTACCCCGGCGAGTTGGAAGCGGAATTCGAGGTGGCCTCCGGTGCGACGTTGCGTATGCGACCCATCGGAGGTGAGGACGCGAACAAATTGGAGGCGTTCCACGCGCACCTCTCCTTCGACTCAATTTATCGGCGGTATTTCTACGAGCATCCACAGCTCTCCGCCGATGAGGTGCGACGCCTCACACAGGTCGATTACGTGGACCGCTTAGCCCTCGTAATAGAAGACGGAGATGACCTCGTCGCCGTGGGTCGCTACGACCGAGGCCCGGATACCACCACCGCCGAAGTCGCCTTCGTCGTGCGCGACGATTACCAGCACATGGGACTCGGACATCGGCTGTTAGAGGCACTCGCCAAAGCCGCCTGGGCCCGAGGGATCTTGACGTTCAGCGCCGAAACCCTGTTCACCAATCATGACATGATGGCGATCTTTCGTCACTCGGGTTACCCGTTGACGACGTCGGTTTCGCGAGGTGAGATCAGCGTTCGCTTTTCAATCGACCCGACGACTCGCGGCGACACAGCGCAACTCGGCGGCGAGACCAGAGAATCTTCCTAATGGTGCTCGTTGTCAATGAGACGTTCGATGACTCGAGTCACGAAGACGCGGGGCATCCCGAGCGTCCCGATCGCCTGGTCGCGGCTCGAACGGCCATCGACGACTTGCACCTCGACGAGGACCTCGTTGTCGTTCCGGCCCACTCCGCCACGCGCGAGGAGCTCGTTCGGGTTCATATCGGGAACTATCTGGACGAGCTCAGCGCGTACTGCTACTCCGGCGGGGGCGACATTGATCAAGATACCTACGCCACGCTGAACTCATTCACGATCGCCAAGTACGCCGCTGGCTCCGGACTGGCCGTGATCGACGAGTTACAACGCAGAAACGACGGCGTCGGCTTCGTCGCGGCCCGTCCGCCCGGGCATCACGCCCTGGCTGACCGTGCGATGGGTTTCTGCCTGTTGAACAATGTCGCGGTCGCGGCGGCCGCGCTGCGAAGCCAAGGCGAGCGGGTGCTCATCGTCGATTGGGACGTGCACCACGGCAACGGCACTCAACAAATCTTCTGGGACGTCCCCGAGGTCCTCTACGTCTCGACGCATCAATGGCCCCTCTTTCCCGGCACCGGTTCGGTGAACGAAGTGGGCGGTCGCCACGCGACGGACCGCACGGTCAACATCCCGTTGCCCCCGGGCGCCACCGGTGACATCGTTCGTCGAGGAATCGATGAGATGGCAGGACCCGTCATCGACGCGTTCGATCCAACGTGGGTGTTGGTGTCGGCGGGCTTCGACGCCCACCGCGAGGACCCGATGGCCGACCTTCGCCTCACGAGCGGGGACTTCGCCTTGATGGCGCGCGGTGTCAGCGACTACGCGCCACAACCCGGTCGGCTCGTCATGTTTCTCGAAGGTGGCTACGATCTCGACGCGTTGCGCTCGTCGATTCACGCGTCATTGAGCGCGGCCCTGGGACAAACTTATGACGGCGAGTCCCCTTCCAACGGGGGCCCCGGCACGGAGCAGATTGAGCGAATGCGACAAGCCCGCCGTTCGACGATCGAACTGCTGCACACGAGTGATGATGAGGAGTCGACACGATGAAACCGTTCCAGAGCATCGCCGTGGGTTACGACGGTTCGCACGACGCCACAGTTGCCGCGCGCTGGGCGATGGAGGCGGCCAAGGATTTCGGCGCCGTCGTCACGATCGTGCACGCCACGGGCTTGCGCGAGCACCTACACCAGCAGTTCGTGGCCGACGTGACCCCGCCGGAACTAATCGCTCTCGCCCAAGAGTGCGCGTTCGATGAGAGCGGACTGCACTGGCTCGTCGCGAACGGCGACGCGTGTTCGGTACTCCTACGCATGGCGTCGCCACCGATCAACGCCGACATGCTCGTCGTCGGTTCTCGAGGTGAGGGAAAGCGTGAGGGACTGCTCTTGGGTAGTACGAGCCTCGAAGTCGCCGAACACGCGTCGGTTCCCGTGGTTGTGGTTCCCTCGAGCTACGTCGAGAACTGAACTCGCCAGTTCCGCATACGTCGCCACGAAGTTGCCCGTTGCCAATCACGAAGTATCGGGAAACATTCCAACTGAACCCGGTGTTGAACATTCATGGTTGACCAACCTCTACCCGGTGAAGATCGGAATCGACGTGATCGGCGTGGGCGTCGTAGTGATCGATATCACCGAGTGGGCGCGACCACGTCGGTGCCCGGATTTGCTCGATCACGGCGAATGCACGTCCCTAGACCTCTCAAATCTTCGATGTACGGCCTTTCGAGTCTCGTCCGCCACAAGCACCAACGACCCGAATGCAATGAGAATGAGCCAATCGGATAGCCGCAGAGGTGCGGTATTGAATATCCTCTGCAGGATTGGCAGGTAGCTCACGCACGATACGAACGCCAGTCCGATGACGCCGGCCCCGATGAGTGAACGGTTGGAGAAGAGACCGACCCGCAACACGCTTTGGCGGTCGGTGCGCACCGCGAAGCTGTTGAAGAATTGGCTCACCACGATGCCGACTTGGGTCATTGTGAGCGCCTCGCGATACGTGGGATTGTTGCTCGTGAATGCGGAGAAGGGAATATGGGCCGAGTGAATGCGCCAAAAGAAGGCGAACACGACGCCCACGGATTCGACCGTTCCGAGAAAGATGAATCGACGGACGACCTCCGAAGAGAACAGATGCTCTTTGGACGGTCGCGGCGGTCGGCTCATCGTGTCACCTTCCGGCGTTTCGGCGCCGAGCGCCAAGGCCGGCAAGACGTCCGAGCCCAGGTCGATGGCGAGCACCTGGAGGGCCGACAAGGGAACGAGTGGGAAGCCGACGAAGGTCGCGACCAGGATTGGAGCGAGTTCGGCGATGTTGTGGCTAAAGAGGTACACGAGGAAGCGACGAATGTTTTGATAGACGGCACGACCCATCTCAATGGACGCCACGATCGAAGCGAAAGAATCGTCGATCAGGAGCATCTCGGCCGCGGCCCGCGCGACGTCCGTGCCACCCTCGCTCATCGCGACGCCCACGCTGGCGCTCTTGAGGGCCGGTGCGTCATTGGCTCCGTCGCCGGTGACGACCACGATCTCACCCAGGTTCTTCAGGGCGAGCACGACGCGAAGCTTGTGCTCCGGTCGCACCCTCGCAAAGATCAGCTCACCGCGAGCACGCAACGCCAGCACGAGTTGATCCTCACTCATGGCATCGAGGTCAGACCCGGTGACCACCCGTACATCGCTCGATTTCACGATGCCCACACTTCGAGCGATGGCTTCGGCGGTCAGTCCGTAGTCACCGGTCACCATGAAGATGGCGATGCCGGCGCGATGACAGTCCGCCACCGCCTGCGCGACTTCCGATCTCGGTGGATCAACCATGCCCACCAGGCCGAGCAGTGTGAGTCCGTGCTCGGCATCGTCTTGACCGACCTGCGCCGACGCGACATTCTTCGTCGCGATGGCGAGCACGCGTAACGCCGCGTTCGCCATGGTGTCATTCGCCTCTTCCACTTTTTGTCGGAGCTCGGATCCCAATGGGACCGTCCGCGCGTTCCATCGAATGTCGCTGCAACGCTCCAGCAGTGCCTGTGGCGAACCTTTGACGAATGCCTGAACGCCGCCGTCAACCTGATGCAGCGTGGTCATGATTTTTCGGTCGGCGTCAAAGGGGAAGTCACCGACTCGCGGCGTGCGCGCGGCCTCGCCCGCGAGATCGATACCGGCCTTCGTGGCGGCCACGACGATGGCACCTTCGGTGGTATCGCCAATGATCCGCCACCCTTGATCTTGCGTGGGCGCCAGCAGTCGAGTGTCCGAACACAGGGCGGCCATTCTGAGCAGGTCGCGCACCTTCTCCACGTCTTCGACGTCGCCCTCGGGCGTGTAGCCAATCCCGGAGACGGCATGGACGCGGCCCGACTCATAGATCTCCTGGAGGGTCATCTCCCCTTTAGTGAGCGTTCCGGTCTTATCAGTGCAGATCACCGTGGTCGATCCGAGCGTCTCAATCACCACGAGCCGCTTTATGAGTGCGTGTCGACGGGCCATGCGACGCACCCCGATCGCGAGCGAGACCGACAAGGTGGCGGGCAGACCCTCGGGCACCAACGCAACCATCACCCCGAGCGCGAACACAAAAGAAAGTGACGCAGCGTTACCGGTCATGACGCGCACCGCGAACAAGAGCGCCCCGGCAACGATCGCGACGACCGCGACGCGACGCGCCATATGACTCACCTGACGCTGCAACGGACTCGTCTCGCGTGAGACGTTGGCCGTCAGGCGATAGATGCGACCAAACTCAGAGCGAAGACCGGTGGCGAACACGACCGCCTTCCCGGTCCCGTTGGTCACGGAGGTTCCCGTAAAGACACAGTTCGTCGCTTCGAGCAGAGGGCAGTCGCGATCGATTGGTGCCGGACTGCGAGAGACCGGCTGACTCTCACCCGTCAGCGCCGCCATCTCGACCGAGAGTCCGTACGCCTCGATCACCCGACAATCAGCCGAGATCGTGTCCCCCGCCTCGAGCACCACGACGTCGCCGACCACGAGTTGCTCCGCTGGAATCTCGACCAACTCTCCGCCACGTACCAGTCGCGCGGAATGGGGCACCATCGCTTGAAGCGCCTCAGCGGTTCGTTCGGCGGCGTGCTCTTGGAAGAACCCAATGAATGCGTTGAGGAAGACGACGCCGAGAATTCCAAAAGCCAGATCGAGATTGGCGGCGTTGCGCGATGTCGTGAGGAAATACGTGGCGAAGGTAAGTCCCGACGCCACAATCAGCAAGATGGCGAACATGTTGGAAAATTGAGCGGCGAATTCTCGTAGGAGCGACGTCCTTTGGGGCGGCGGGAACGCGTTGAGTCCATTTAAGGACAGCCTTCGAGCCGCTTCGGCGGCATCGAGCCCGGTACTCGACGTACCCAGCGCAACGAGTGCCTCGGGCACATCAAGTGCCAAGACGTTGGTCTTCGATCCGGTCTCGCCCTCACCCGGGAGTTGCGATGCGTTCACCTCGCGGGTCACGAAATCCAGTATCACAGACGCCCGAGGGACGTCGGTGACCGCACACTCGTGCGAATCCTCATTCAACGTACCCGAGGGCGGCACCAGTCGTAACTCGATGGATTATGCCGATCTGCAGCGCTCCCCCAATGAAAAAGAAGTGTGCCCGTATCTCTCGTATGGTGCTCTTCCTCGCCGCTATCGCTGGCGCTGGATTCGGCGGCGCCGATCAATATTTCGGTAGTCTCTCGGCGATTCCATGGCTGGTAGATACCAGTTTGCTTTCCGCGCCCTGGCTCTCGTTGCCGTTCTTAGGTGCCCGGACGACGAATTGTTGCGAACTGCAACTCCAGGCCATTGATTACGCGTCCTACACCGGATCGACGACGACGTTCTCTTCAACTACCGGAACCGCGATCCCTTCGTCGGACGTCTCCGTGATGTGCTTCAACGCGACGTGCCGTTGACGTCGCCCCGAAAGCAATCCGTCAACGCCGATCCATCCGGACGTGCGCCACGTCGCGAGAATCACGATGGCGAAGAGCGCGTAAAACGCACAGACACTCGCCGTGCCCGACATCACGTAGGTGAAGAGCAGGAGAAGACTTCCGAGGCACGCGAGTGGCGTCAGAAAACCAAGAGCGAGCGCCGCGCCAATTGCGAGTTCGGCGAAGGCAACAAGGAGGGCGATCCATCCCGAGTTGGGGACGACGAAACTATGGAGGAAACTCCCCCACCAGGAATACGCGGGGACGGCGTGCGCGGCAAAACCCGCGACGCCGGCTCCGTGGTTGTGCAGAAATGACGGATTTTCAGCTCCCCACACCTTGGCAATTCCTGCCTGAAGCCACATCACGCCGAGCCAGATTCGCATCGCGTTCCAGATGAGTGCCGCTGACTTCGAGCGTTGAAGCCAATACAGGCTTCGTGGCGTTTCAATCTTTGAGGGATCCCCGATGAGTCCGATGACGTTCTCCATAGAACCGCCTACTTTCCTACCCGCCGACGAATTGTCGGACCGGCGCGGAAGCAGGGTTCTGGACGTCCTATTCGCAGGTCTACCACGTCAAAGGGCGTTTGCATTCATTGGTACTTCAGCGCAGCCGCCCGATTGTGAATGACTCCGCGACAACGCGTTCCTTGACGAAGACACTGCGCTCGCGACCACCGGCACATGACAACAGTTGGTCGTCATGTGCCGGTGTCCACTTAGTGAATGAGAACCTTCAGCGCGTCGTGCTGCGCGGCGTTGCCGAAGACGTCGTACGCTTGAAGAATCTGATCGAACGAGAATTCGTGAGTAACGAAACTCTCGACGGGCAGCTGCTTCTGTGTGACGAGCTTCAACAGCATCGCGAGCGTGTTCGTGTTCACGAGTCCCATCGAGATGTCGATGTTCTTGATCCAAAGCTCGTTCAGCGCCAACTCCACTGGCTTTCCGTGCACGCCGATGTTGGCGACACTTCCGCCGGGGCGCACTATCTCGGTCGCCATGGTGAACGTCTGCGGGATACCCACCGCCTCGATTGCCACGTCGACACCTTGGCCGTCGGTGAGCGCGAGGACCTGCTCTTTCCAGTCCGCGTCGCCAGAGTTGACGGTGTTCGTAGCGCCAAAGTCCGACGCGCGCTTCAGACGACTGTCATCGAGGTCGATCGCGATGATCTTCGACGGACCGTACAGTCGAGCCGTCGTCACCGCCGCGAGTCCGACTGGGCCTGAGCCAATGACCGCGACCACGTCGCCCGGATTCACGTCCCCGTACTGCACGCCGATCTCGAAACCGGTCGGCAAGATGTCCGACAAGAGGATGCCTTCGGACTCCGACAGACTTTCCGGCATTTTGTAGACCGAATTCTCGGCGAATGGGACGCGAACGAATTCGGCCTGCGTCCCATCAATCATGTATCCAAAAATCCAACCGATCCCGGCGATGCCTTCGGGGTCGAGGCAGTGTCCGTAGAGACCCTCTCGACAGTTCGAACATCGACCGCACGAACTGACACAGGACAAGATCACCTTGTCACCAACAGCCAGTTGAGTGACGCCAGCGCCAATCTCGGTGATGACGCCGATGCCCTCGTGTCCAAGAATTCGACCGACTTCGACTTCGGGCACGTCGCCCTTGAGAATGTGTAGGTCGGTGCCGCAAATCGTGGTGGCGACCATTTTTACGATGACGTCCGTCGGCTTCTGGATCACCGGATCGGGTACTTCTTCCCAACTCTTTTGGCCGGGACCCTTGTAGACAAGTGCTTTCATGGTGGCAACTCCTTATGGTTGGAAATGCGTCTCGAAGCCTGCGGACACGTTTCCACCGTACGGAAACATTCTCCGGAGACTTCAGGGTCGAACGTCACTTACTTAGCGCTGCAGCGAGTCGAATGCCGATGACCGGGATTGGCGTGGAGTGCGCGAAAGTGACCTTCGTCCCTACGGCAAGCATATGGAGGTCGAAGAAACTGGTGACGTGACATCACTCCAGCCAGCGAAGCGCGAACGATTGCTGCCGGGGCAGTTCCCGGAGGAGTTGCAAGCCGACGTGGAAGTCGCCAACGGCGCCACGCTGCGTCTGCGGCCGATCCGAAGTGACGACGCCGAGAAACTCGTGGAGTTCCACGCTCGACTCTCATTCGACTCCATCTATTGTCGCTATTTCTCGCTGCACCCTGTGCTCTCGGCGAACGAAGTGAAACATTTCACGCAGGTTGACTACGTCAACCGATTGGCCCTCGTGGTTGAAGACGGTGACGAACTCGTTGCCGTGGGGCGCTACGACCGCTATCCCGAATCCACCACCGCCGAGGTTGCCTTCGTGGTGCGCGACGACTATCAGCACCTTGGTCTCGGTCACCGACTGCTCGACGCCCTCGCCGCGGCAGCCTGGGAGAGGGGGATCACGAACTTCAGTGCCGAGACAATGTCGTCCAATCTCGACATGATGTCGGTATTCCGTCACTCGGGATTCCCGGTGACGACCTCCAGCGAATTCAACGAGATCAGTGTGCGCTTTTCGATCGATCCACAAAAGATTCCGGTGCCCCAACCACTCTGAGAGCGCGTCAAGTTATTTGAATGGTGATGTCACCATTGGTGTTACTCTGCCCCTAGGACGTCGAGACCCCGCATCCTTCTCGCTTGACATTTGGTCAGGCCAGTAGAAGAAGGTGTGACATGGGTCTTCCCGGAATGGTACTCAGCGCAATCGCCGCCGCGGCGGGCGCCATTATGTATTGGGCCATTACGTATCAAGGTACAGGCTTTCGCTTCTCTACCGTGGGTGTCATCCTCATGATTGCCGGAGCGTTTGGGTTCGTCGTGTCCGCCATCATCTTCGCGGTGTCGAGAGGTCCAGAGCGAACTTCCCGGCACTCGCTCGACCGTCAAGTCGTTGACACGTCGGGAAACACGAGTTCGGTTCACGAAGACACGAAATAACAGCGCCCGACCAATGCCCGTCATCGACGATAACGAAGAATTCAACGTGAGGACTCTTTCGCGACTGGCATCGTGTCGCGAAAGGTCCAACTCGCGAGGGAAGGAGTACGCGCAATGTATATAGGTGGCGGAACAGTCGTTTTCATCCTCATCATCGTCCTCATCGTTTTTCTGGTTCGGCGATAAAGAGTTGGCGACAAGTGGAATGGATTCGCGCTCGACCAGGTCGGTTCGACGTAAACGCAACAACGAAGGCGAGAGAGATCTCTCCCTACGAGAAACGGAGTGACGATGGGCAAGAAGGACAAGGCCAAGAATATGGCCCAAATAGCCAAAGGCAAGATCAAAGAGACGGCCGGGAGGACAACTGGCGACAGTCAACTTGAAGCTGAAGGGAACGTCGATCAGGCCAAGGGCAATGTCAAGCAGGCTGGCGAGAAAGTGAAGGATGCGCTCAAGGAGTAAATCCGAATGACACTGAGCGAGTGCTGCTGAGTTCTCGTCGACAAGGATCAAGCCCCCCTTGATCCTTGTCGACGACCGAAGATCAATCATCAAAGCGTCCGGCGTCGACGCAGATCGAGGAGATCAGAACAATGGCGGAATTGGCTTTGCGAGTATCACCTTCGCCTACATGAGCGAGAAGTCAACGTGAATGTTCACCGTCTGCTTGATATCTACGCGATCATGGAACGACTTGAACGTGAGAGCGCCGAAGGATTCGCGCTCTGCGCGGTTGCGGCCGAGTTCACGGCGCTCGACGGCGCCGGCATCGCTCTGATGAGTGAGAGCGATGCACTGACGTCGCTCTGTACCAGCAACTTCGCAGCGGGCGCCCTGATGGATCTCGAACTGACCCTGGGTGAGGGGCCGATGGTCGACGCCAGCCGCGGTGACGCTTTCGAGGACACCGACCTACGCGAGACGACGTCCTCCGAGTGGACCGTCTATAGATCCGAAGCCGTGGCTCTCGGCGCGAGAGCGATCTTTGCCTACCCCGTTCGACTCGGGGCGATTCGATTCGGAGCTCTGAGCCTTTTTCGCACGAGGCCGGGACCACTCAATGCGCAACAATCATCCGACGCCTACCTCATGGCGTCGGTAATCGGCCGAGCGATCCTGGCCGAACAGGCCGAAGGTTCCCTCGTGGGTCTGGCGGGGGAATTGAACGGTGAATCGATGCTCGAGTTTTGGGTCCATCAGGCAGCGGGGATGCTGGCGGTTCAGGGCTCGATGTCGGTCAAGGACGCGCTGGTGTTCTTGCGAGCGCACGCGATAGGAGTGGGGAGTCAACTCTCGGTCCTTGCTGATCGCGTGGTGACCGGTGCGACGCGATTCGATTCGACAACGAGAGAGTGGATTGACGAAACGGCGGTTGGGCATTATAAGCGGTAGGATCCACGGGACAGCCGGACCGGCGAAGTGGGGCCATTGCATGATTGCGTTCCGTTATTGGGCAGGGTGGCATCAATGAATAGAGAATCGCTCTTGATTGCGACGCTCGTAGAGTTGGCGGACAACTTGGTCGACGACTACGACGTCATCGACGTGCTCACAGTATTGACCCATCGCTGTGTCGATGCGGTCGACGTCGACGCTGCGGGCGTCATGCTCGCGTCACCGACAGGGGAACTGCAATTCGTGGCGTCCTCAAGTGAGTCAATGACAATACTTGAGCTGTTCCAAATTCAGACCAACGAGGGCCCCTGCGTCGACTGCTTTCATGACGGCCTCGCAATCACCAATCATGCGCTGAGCGAATCCGATGGACGCTGGCCGTTGTTCACGCCGCGAGCGCTCGCGTTGGGCTTTCGCGCAGTTCACAGTTTGCCGATGCGTCTACGCGGGAGAACGATCGGAGCGCTGAACCTCTTTCGGACGCACCAAGGAACGCTCTCCGAGGACGACGTGATCGTGGCCCAAGGTCTCGCGGACGTCGCGACGATCGCGATACTTCAACACCGTTCCACCCTCGACGCGAGCGCGTTGAATTTCCAGTTGAATAACGCGCTCAATAGTCGCGTCATCATTGAACAGGCAAAGGGGATGATCTGCCAATCGACGAGCTGCGATATGGACGAAGCTTTCAATCGATTGCGAGCGCACGCGAGGAACCACAACGAAGGACTCACGACCCTCGCCACGCGCGTCGTTGCTACGTCGATCGCTCCGAACGATCTCGACTTATGGGTGATGACGATCCCGGAATAAGAATTCGAACGTGACACTTTCGACAGCGAGCGCCACGCCAGATTCGCCGACGCACTGACTCCTCGTCGGGGACTCAATCGGTCGCTTTTCTCACGGCGCGAAATAGTGTCGCGCCGACGTTTGGGCCAGCGTGAATTGAGGTGGCATCTGGTACGATGCTCGCAGAAGTCCAGATCCCGCTTCCTTCGTGCCTGACTGTGTCGGGCCCGTTCGAAGGATCGAGTGGTGAGAATGCCTGGACTGGTCCCCAGCGACATCGCGGCGGCGCTTGGCGTCATCGTGGACCTGACCATCTTGGAAGAACGCGACGTCGACGGATCAGCTACTGAACGTGCGGCCGCCATCGGCGCGCGAGCCGTGCACTTCGTCGATCCGTCTGGACCGACGCCTTCGTATTCCGTCTCGTCACAATCGTCATCAATTGACGCTTGCGTCGTGCGTTTTTGCTCGTGTGGTCACCGTTGTTCCGGCTCGTATACGCCGCGAGTGACCACATTTTCTATCGAATCAGTGCTAAATAATGATTCCGCGGGACAGATGTCTTCTGGAGATGATGGAGGGACATGAAACTACTGAACAGAGCCGGGAATATGTTGCAGATCTCGAAGGGCAAGACCAAGGAGGTCACCGGCGAGATCACGGGCAACCGCGATCTCGAAAGCGACGGCGCAAACGATCAACACAAGGGCCATCTCAAGCAGGTCGGAGAAAAAGTGAAAGATGCTATCGAGGAGCTTTGAATCGCCGTCCGTCGAAGAGGTCGGCTATCTACACGATGTGTCGGAACGTCAGCCGACGACGGCATCGGGCAGACTTCAAGTCGACGTCGAACGACTTCTCGACATCGCGGAACAACTCTTCTCCGCCATTGAGCGCCACATTCACCAAATGGAAGATGAGCTCGCGCGCGCTTGTGATGAGGAGGTCCGGGCGCGGGCACAGACGGTCTTCAAGGAGCGACTAATTCGTTGCGCCGAGAGTCTCGACGTGTCAATCCACGAGATCGGGCTGCACCTCGAGCGCCGAGCGAGTGAGCACATCGTCAGTTACGGACTTCGCGACAACGCCTAAGTACCGCGGGAATCAACATTGGTCGCGCCGCGAGTTCTCTGTTCACGTCAATGCCCCAAGTCCGCAGAAAGTCAAAATCCGCCAATACTTGACTAAATCGATCGTCTTTGTTATAAAATACGACTTCACGTCTCGTTGGCGGAACCATCCCCGTCGGCGAATAAGAAGGAGCGCACATGTCCGAATGGGGATTCGAAACTCGTCAGATTCACGCCGGCACCTCACCTGATCCCACCACTAACGCGAGGGCCGTCCCGATCTATCAGACGAGCAGTTACGTCTTTCGTGACACCGCCCACGCGGCCGCGCTCTTCGGCCTCCAAGAGCTCGGCAACATCTACACCCGCATCATGAATCCCACCCAAGCGGCCTTCGAGGACCGCATCGCCTCACTCGAAGGCGGTGTCGCGGCACTCGCCGTGGCGAGTGGTCAGGCCGCCGAGACGATCGCGCTGCTTAATTTGGCCGAGAACGGGGGCCACATCGTTTCGTCGGCGTCGCTGTATGGCGGCACCTACAACCTCTTCCACTACACGTTGCCCAAGCTCGGCATCGAGGTCTCGTTCGTGAACGATCCCGACGATCTCGAAGCGTGGCGAGGCGCCATCCGACCCAACACGAAGGCGTTCTACGCCGAAACCCTGGGCAATCCGAAAGGTGACGTCCTCGACTTCGAGGGCGTTGCCAAGGTGGCGCACGACAACGGGATCCCCCTCGTGGTCGACAACACCCTCGCAACACCCTTCCTGGCTCAACCGCTCGCGCACGGCGCCGACATCGTGGTGCACTCGGCCACGAAGTTCATCGGGGGACACGGAACTTCTATTGGCGGCGTCATCGTGGACGGCGGTACGTTCAACTACGAAGCGAGCGGTCGCTTCCCCGGCTTCACCGAACCCGATCCGAGCTACCACGGACTCGTCTTCGCCGAACTCCCGGCCCCGCTCTTCCCCGCGCGCTACGTGCTCAAAGCCCGTCTCCAGTACTTGCGCGACATGGGCGCGGCGATCGCGCCGTTGAATTCATTCCTCTTCATTCAGGGCCTCGAGACCTTGAGCTATCGCATGGAGCGTCACGTGCAGAATGCCGTGGTGGTCGCGAACTGGCTCGAAGCCCGCGACGAAGTCTCGTGGGTGGCCTACCCGGGACTCACTTCGAGTCCATGGCACGAACGCCAGCTCCACTACTTACCGCGAGGCGGCGGATCAATCATCGCCTTCGGCATCAAAGGGGGACTGATCGCCGGTCAGAAGTTCATCGAGGGCCTGGAACTGTTCAGTCACCTGGCGAACGTCGGTGACGTGCGGAGCCTCGCGATTCACCCGGCCTCGACCACGCACTCGCAACTCACTGAAGCAGAGCAGACGACCACCGGAGTGGGCCCGGACCTCGTGCGCCTCTCGGTGGGGCTCGAATCGATCGAGGACATCCTCGCGGACCTCGACGCCGGATTCGCTGCGGCGAAGGACGCGTGAGCCCAACTCCGATCCCGGGCACGTGGCAGATCGGCGATGATCCCGGTCATCGTCAATTCGTTGAACTGAAGGGCGGCGATCAGGGTTTCGCACTCGAGAGCGGCGAGGCACTGGCGAACGTGACGGTGGCCTTCGAAACATGGGGCCAACTGAACCACGGCGCTACCAATGCCGTCCTTGTCCTGCACGCCCTATCCGGTGATTCTCACGCCGAAGGTCCCTCGGGTCCCGGTCACGTCTCGCCCGGTTGGTGGGACGGGCTCATCGGACCGGGAGCGCCGATCGACACCGAACGGTACTTCGTAGTGTGTCCCAATGTGCTGGGAGGTTGTCAGGGGACGACCGGACCGTCGTCGCCCGACGCCGAGAACTCCCCGTACGGCTCGAGGTTTCCGGTCATCACGATTCGCGACCAAGTTGCGGTCGAAGCCGCACTCGCCGACGAGCTCGGCATCGAACAGTGGGCGGCGATGATCGGTGGATCGATGGGGGCGATGCGCGCGCTCGAGTGGAGCGTGGGCTACCCCGATCGAGTGGAGCGCGCCGTCGTCTTGGCCGTATCGGCGGCGGCGTCGGCCGAACAGATCGCGCTCTGTTCGCTCCAGATTCGGGCAATCAAATCCGATCCCGCCTTCGTGAACGGTGACTATTACTCCACCGGCAAGAGTCCGTCCACCGGTCTCTCAATCGCGAGAGGACTCGGTCAGCTCAGTTACCGGACCGAGCACGAGTTCGACGTCCGCTTCGCGCGCGAAGTCCAAGACGAGGAGGCGCCGCTCCACGGGGGTCGCTACGCCGTCGAGTCGTACCTCGAGTACCAGGGAGAGAAGCTCACTCGACGCTTCGACGCGAACAGCTACATCGTACTGAGCGAAGCGATGAATCACCACGACCTCGGTCGCGCACGAGGTGGCGTCGCGGAAGCGCTCCGCACGGTTCGCGCTCGCGTCACCGTCGCCGGCATCGCCCGTGATCGTCTCTACCCCCTCGAACAACAACTGGAAATCGCGCGCCTGTTACCAGGTGACGAAGAGGTGCACGTGATTCACTCGGAGTTCGGGCACGACGGCTTCTTGCTCGAAACCGAGCTGGTGGGTGAAATCGTGCGCACGGCACTTCGCTCGTGAAGGCGATATTCCGGAGCGTTGCGAACGCACCTTTGCCCTAGCGATTCGCGTCCCCTCCGAAACTCAGAACGAGTACGCAACGTCGGCGGAGGGATTTTGCAACATCGATAATCTCAGGTCACGCCTAGTTTCATAACCTCGAACGATCCGTCGATACCAATGGATTTCTATTTACTATTATTTCACTAGGAATAGTGGTACATTGAACGAAACCAGTCAAGGAGGCAGTATGTCACTCAACGTTGAAGCAATTTTCAGTGAAGCGCCAGCGGTCCGAACTACCGAACTGCGCACGTTCTTCGAGTCGCTGCAGTTGCCCGAGGGCCGACTCGACGCCGACACGCTCGTGAGGATCACCGACGCACTCGCGGCACGACCAGAACTGTTCGAGGACCTTCTGGTCGATGACGAAGTGAATCGATGGTGGCTGCAATTGTGGGTCACCGAAAGTTACGAAGTCCGACTCCTGACGTGGGAACGTGAGCAGTCCTCCGATTGGCACGATCACGGCGGCTCATCGGGCGCCTGGACCGTCACCGCCGGTGCGCTCTACGAGACGTATCGAGCTGAGGACCACTTCAGTGTCCGCGATCGTCATTACGTCGCCGGCGACAACGGCTCGTTCGGTCCCGAGCACGTGCACGACGTGATCTTCGAAGCTGGCAAGCCGGCCGTCAGCATCCACGCCTATTCACCGCCGCTCAGTGGGCTGACCGTGTACGACCGAACTCGATTTGGTTTCGTCGCTCGTGACTTCGTGCTCGAGGAACGTCGCGCCGAGCAGCGATCGTAAGTCGTCGCGACGAGTTCAGTCAGCGACCTCAGAGCCGGGTAGTTCGGGCGTCCCCCACACTTCGGCGACGAGGGCGTACGACTTGATTCGAGCATCGAGTGAATGCAGTCGCGTGGAGATCATGAACTCATCGGCCTGCGTGCGCTGTTCCAAGAGAGAAAGTCCGTTCGCGACCGCCTCTTGATCGCCAATCAAGTGTGTCGCCATGGCCTCGGCGGCAATCTCTTCTTCGATTGGTGTGAACGCGTACGCGGCGGCCTCCTCCGGTGACGGCAACTGTCCGGGGCGACCGGTTCTCATCTGCACGATGCTGAGCGCGGTCGAACCAGACAGCCACCGCGCTTCTTGGGTACTGGGGGCGCAGATCACAGAGACCGCCACCATCACGCGCGGTTCGCGCAGCACGATCGACGGCTGGAAGTTCGCTCGATACGCCGCGAGGGCCGCGTCCAATTCACGCGGAGCGAAGTGATACGCAAAGGAGAAGGACAGGCCGAGGATACCCGCCAGTTGCGCGCTGAACGTGGAGGATCCGAGCAGCCACATCTCGGGCAGATAGCCGCTACCGGGATTCGCGAAGGGGTGTGCGGGGGCCTCATCAGAAGGCAACAGGTACTTGATGAGTTCCACCACGTCATTGGGAAAACTGTCGGCGCCAAGGTCGAGAGTGCGGCGCAGTGCTCGAGCCGTGACGTGGTCGGTACCGGGCGCGCGCCCGAGACCGAGGTCGATGCGGCCGGGGTGTAACGCTTCGAGCGTCGCGAACTGTTCGGCCACGACCAGTGGCGCGTGATTCGGCAACATGACACCGCCGGAACCCACGCGCAGCGTGGTCGTCGCATCCGCCAGGTGCGCAATTAGTACCGCCGGCGCCGAACTGGCCACGGCGGGCATCCCGTGGTGCTCGGCGACCCAGAGTCGCTTGTAGCCCAGTCGCTCTACTTCGATTGATAACGCGGTCGTTTCGGCGAAGGCGCGCGCGGGCGAAGAACCGGTCGCCACGGTCGCGAGATCGAGGACTGAAAGAGGGATCACGAAGGAGACCGTTTCAACTCTGGTCGATCAGTATCGATGCTGGCCCGACCTACGCAATCTCGGTGATGTACGAACCGACGAGTGTCGCCGTCTGTTGGTCAACGGCGCCGTCACGACGACTTTCGTGTCCCTCTTGAAAATGAGCGAAGGCGGCGGTCGATGAGATGGGGTTCGGCTGATCATCTCGGTGATTGTGGAACGACACGTGGATGAACGAATCATCGGCGAGTCGCAGCACGAGGTAGCTGACGTTGTCTGGCTGCTTTTGCGCCAACTCTTCGAAGACTCCTTCGATACGCGTTTGATTCTCGTCGGCGGCCGCTTGGGACTTTGTCGCGTAACGCGTCACCAATCGTTTCTCCACGTTGCTTCCTTTCGTTGACCAGAACGACGCACTCGAATTTCATCGCATTCGCGACACGAACGAGTGCCCTTTCGACGTTATAGGTCGTTCTCTTAATCTCTTTCACCGAAACTCTTGCGAACTCACTCACGGCGCAACGAGAAAATGATTTCCGGTCTACTTCGGCGAGACGCCGTCAAATACGAGGTCAATTATTCGACGACTCGCTGATTCGAAATCCTGACCTTCCCGATGGTTCGATGACATCCCGGCGGAGACAGACGAGACGAGTACTTCGGCGAGAAGATTTTCGTCGACGTCAGCACGAATCTCTCTCGTTTCCTTCCCACGTCGGATGGCCAACTTCATCGCGTGATCAAAAGGTGCGACGATCTCGATGAGGTACTGCTCGTGGAGATCTGGGAAGTTCTGTGCTTCGGCCACGATGGCTTGTTCCATTCGACCTTTGCTTCGTTCAACGGCGCCGTCAAATGTCTTCATCATCACGAAGAGATTTTCGCGGGCGCTTAGTTCCGTGAGATCGGGCAACTGACGCTCAATCGACTTCACCACATCTGAATAGAGCTGCTCCTTGGACTTCCAGCGGCGATAGATGGAGTTTCTCGAGATGCCTGTATCCCTTGAGATTCTGACTAACGAGAGCGAGGACAATGTTGCCCCGCCGCTTACGAGGTCCAAGACTGCATCGCAAATGACGGTGTACATCCGAGTGCTTCTCGGTCGTCCAATCTTGGACGTAGGTGAATCGGCGACGGTCACGTATTTAACGATACATAAGTGTTCCGTTAGATGCTGGGACGGTGATTCTGATTTACGCAACAGAGATGCTCCGTTATGAATCTCCATTAACCGTGCGGTTTGATCGTCAACGCAATCCATCGTTCCGAGCTAATCGGTCAATCGTATTGTGGGTGAACCGAACTTCGGTCCGCTTGTTGCGATTGAGGAGCTTGACGTCGCCACTGGCGACTGAGTGCTGACGAGACCTACGACGAATTGAATTAGCTGTACTGCGAGTCGGCGCAGCCTTTGATTTGTGACTTCGTCGCATTCGCGGTGCCGGATACGAAGAACGTGTTGACGACGTGCCAGAACGGGCACGAACGACCATCAAGTATCGGATTCGACTTCGCCGTCGTGATCGCCAGCGCGCCCGGGCACTCATCGGCCGTGGCGCTCCACACCACCTTCCCGTGCTTCAGGACTTTGATCTTCAGCAATAGCGAATCCTCCATACACGTGTCTTCGAATCCCAAGTCCTTCATTTTGGCGATGACCGTGCGCAGCGTCAGTGCTTGATGGTGCGAAAGCACGACCGAGGTGGGATCGCTGGAAAACTCCATGGGTGAAGTCTTTCCATATCCCGTAACAGTGACGACGCCGTCCGTGGGCATCTTGACGTGAAGGATTGGCAGGTAAATCACTTGCACATCGACCCGTAACTCCTGCTCACCGTTCTTCGCTTCGGTCGTCTGGTAATAGACGCCGCAGAAGGTGATGTGGGGGCTCACGCACGAGAGCGAGACGCCGAGGTTGTAAGTGGGGTAGGCGTTCGGTGCGGTACCGGAGCCGGTTTCAGTAATCCTTTCTCCTTGGAGTAAATGCGCGCGCACGTACTGATCGACCGAAACTGACATGGGCAGCAGGTACAGGTGGTGATCTTGACGAATCAACGGCGAATCCCCGAAGTCGCCGTTAGGAGACAACGGCGTTGGCAACGTGGCGACTCTTCGAGCGTCAGGAGGAAGGGGTTGCGCGTCCAGAAAGTGTCTCGTGTAGGCGTTTCCGGCGAGAACGATGGTCGGCGGCAGCGTCGTCGACGTGGTGGTCGTAGGTGCAGCGACTGCACTCGTCGACGAAAGGCCGAGGCACGCAACACCGAGCGCGACGACTACGAGCGCGACCCGGCTCGTTGCGTGCCCGCCATGAGACAAGCGTGCCCTCGAGCCCAGGATTCTCGAAGCGCCGAATTTCGATCTCGCGAATTGCCTCATACTTAATCCTGTCCGCAGCCATACAAATGTTTCGGTCAGCCGTTTCGACCTTGAAGTTGGCCGATGGAGCGAGTTAAATCATTCCTAAGGTCCACGACCCACGAATTTGTCACTCGCTTAGGGTGGTGGATGGCCGATGAACTTTGGCCTCACGATCAGCCCCATCCTGGAGGAGCGCCATCAAGAAACTCTTTGTTTTCGACCTTGACGGGACTCTCGCGCCCAGTAAATCTCCCCTCGGCTCCGACGTCGCCGTTCTCCTGCACGACCTGTTGGGCGTTATGAAGGTAGCGGTCATTTCCGGTGGGGACTGGTCGCAGTTTCAAAAGCAACTCCTCGCTAATCTCCCCGATGACGAACGACTGAAAGATCTCTATCTCCTGCCGACGTGTGGCACGCAGTTCT
The DNA here is from genome assembly GCA_003133685.1 of Acidimicrobiaceae bacterium. GTDB lineage: Bacteria > Actinomycetota > Acidimicrobiia > Acidimicrobiales > RAAP-2 > RAAP-2. The sequence continues at coordinate 37,370 of PKYQ01000017.1, read as the reverse complement.
ATGAATACCTCGGCCATTGGTCGAAGGTCTATTCCGAGGATCTCAGCGACGACGAGCGCGCACGAATCATTAGGGCACTCCAAGATGCCTACGACCAGTCGGGCACGAAAGTCGACAAGATCTGGGGCCAGGCGATCGAAGACCGCGGCAGCCAGATCACACTTTCGGTGCTCGGTCAAGAGGCGCCGCTCGAGGCGAAGGAGAAGTGGGACCCTGACTTCGCCAAGCGCAAGAAGATCATCGCGATCCTCCAGCCAATGCTGCCGGAGTTCGCGATCCACATGGGCGGCACGACGTCGATCGACGTGACCAAACCGGGCATCGATAAGGCCTACGGCATCGCGAAACTGCGCGATCAACTCGGCATCCCCGTTGCCGAGATGCTCTTTGGCGGTGACGCCATCTTTCCCGGCGGCAACGACTATCCGGCCCAAGAAGCCGGCGTGGACAGCATCCTCGTGCGTGACCCTTGGGAGACCGCTCGGGTGATCCAAACGGTGATCGCCTGCCTGGGCGACGGCAAGGTGCAAATCGAATCGCCAGGAAAGCAGTCGTGAGCGGATTCAACATGCGTCCATTGGACCTGGTGATCAATCCAGAGCCGGGAAACGCCAACGAGGTTGGGGGTATTTTAAATCCCGCGGCCGCTCGAGGACCGGACGGACATCTGTATCTCTTCCCACGGCTCGTGGCGAAGGACAACTTTTCTCGCATCGGCATCGCCCGAGTGGAGTTCGATTCGAGCGGCGAACCGTGTGGCATCGAACGACTCGGCATCGCCCTCGAACCCGAGATGCCCTACGAACTACGACCAGACGGAGGCGGCTGCGAAGATCCTCGCGTCACGTTCGTAGAACCTCTTAAGCACTACGTCATGACCTACACGGCCTTTTCTCCCAGCGGACCACGCATCGCCTTGGCTATTTCCAAAGATCTCATGAACTGGGAGCGGCTGGGTCTGGCAACGTTCGAACCCTACGAGGGGATCCATTTCGATGGCGTGGACAACAAGGACGCGGCCACGTTTCCGCTCGCCGTGCCGAACCCATCCGGTCGTCATGAACTCGCCATCCTTCACCGACCACTCTTCCCGGGCACGTTGCCCGAGGAAACGATGTTGATGGAAGAGGACCGCGACGTCGACCTGCATCGCGAGAGTATCTGGATCTCCTACACGTCGGCGAGTGCGAGTGACCCGGCGTACCAGTTGCGCCAGTTCACCTCGCACCACCGCCTCGCGTCGCCGGTCTCTGATTGGGAGTTGCTCAAGATTGGCAGTGGCGCACCACCGATCATGACCAAGCACGGGTGGCTGTTCATCTACCACGGGGTCTCTGATCTCGCCTCGCCCAACACGGACGTGCACCACCTTTCGTATTCGGCAGGAGTGATGATCCTCTCCAGGGATCATCCCCAGGAATTGCTCTATCGCTCAACTCATCCAGCGCTCGCACCCGCTGCGTACGTCGGGCTCCGGGGCACGCCGTCCAATGTCGTCTTCCCGACCGGCGTTGACCGTCGTGATGACATCGGCGAGCCCGACCGACTCGACGTCTATTACGGAATCAACGACTACCAGATCGCCGTCGCCCGTCTCGATATCCCGGCGACCCTTCCCCACGCCGGCGAAGCCGACCCGCCCGAGGACTAGACCCGTAAACGAACGATCATTTGACGGATACAAACTTCGTGCACCATCGCTGGAGATTCGTGCGTGTTCCAGAAAGTTGTCAAACTAAGAAGACGGAGAGATGCCATCTCCACTGAACTAACGCCAAGGAAGATTCCATGACCGTTCTCCCCCTTCGCCAACGAAGCACCTGGTTGGCGCTCGAGACTCACGAGCGTTCAATCGATGCCACGAATTTGCGCAGCCTGTTCGCGAAGGACCCGAAACGCGGGGAGCTCTTTCGCGTCGAGGCCGAAGGCCTGCACCTCGACTATTCCAAACAGCGAATCACCGAGGAGACCGTGCGCCTGCTCATCGGTCTGGCGAACGAATCTGGATTGGCCGAGCGCCGAGATCAGATGTTCCGGGGGGAACACATCAACGTCTCAGAAGATCGTGCCGCTCTCCACGTCGCCCTGCGGATGCCCAAGGACGTGTCGCTGATCGTCGACGGGGTCGACGTCGTCGTCGAGGTCCACGCGGTCCTCGACCAGATGACTTCATTCGCCTCGCGTGTTCGTTCCGGTGCGTGGAAGGGCCACACCGGCAAGGTAATCAAGAACGTCGTCAACATTGGCATCGGCGGTTCCGACCTCGGACCGGTGATGGCCTACGAAGCGCTGCGCTACTACTCGCGACGCGATCTCACCTTGCGCTTCGTGTCCAACGTCGACTCGACCGACTTGGTCGAGGCGCTTCGCGGTCTCGAGGCCGACGAGACGCTTTTCATCATCTCCTCGAAGACTTTCGGGACCCTCGAGACGCTCACGAACGCGACGTCGGCGCGCGAATGGCTCGTCGAGAAGCTCGGCGACGAAACCGCCGTCGCGAAGCACTTCGTTGCGGTGTCCACGAACGCCGAGAAGGTCGCGGCCTTCGGCATCGACACCGAGAACATGTTCGTGTTCTGGGACTGGGTCGGCGGTCGCTATTCCATGGAATCGGCCATCGGCCTTTCCACGATGATCGCCATCGGTCCGGAGCGTTACTACGAACTGCTCGACGGGTTCCACGCGATGGACGAGCACTTTCGCACGGCGCCCTTCGAGGAGAACCTTCCTGTTCTGATGGGTCTGCTGGCGTTGTGGAATCGCGACTTCCTCGGATGCGCGAGCGTCGGCGTGATGCCGTACGACCAGTACTTGAAGCGACTGGCGGCCTATCTGCAACAACTCACCATGGAGTCCAACGGCAAGCACGTGACGCTCGACGGTACGACCGTCGACTACGACACCGGCGCGCTCTACTGGGGCGAGCCGGGCACGAACGGACAACACAGTTTCTATCAACTGATCCATCAAGGCACGTCGATCATCCCGGTCGATCTCATCGGATTCGCCAAGAGCCTCAACCCACTCGGTGAGCACCACGACATCCTCTCCTCGAACGTCTTCGCCCAAGCCCAGGCGCTCGCCTTCGGCAAGACCGCCGACGAAGTGCGCGCCGAGGGGACGCCCGAACACGTCGTCGCCCATCGTGTCATGGAAGGTAACCGTCCGACCAACGTGTTGTTGGCCGAGATCCTCACACCGCGAATCCTCGGTTCACTCATCGCGCTCTACGAGCACTCGGTCTTCACCCAAGGAACGATCTGGGGCATCGACTCCTTCGACCAGTGGGGGGTGGAACTCGGCAAACAATTAGCCGTCGCCATCATTCCCGAGTTGGAATCAGAGTCAGAGCCGACACTCGCCCACGACTCATCGACGAATGAACTCATCACGCTGTATCGACGACTGAAGAGGAATGAGGACACCCATGGCAACTGACCGACCAATGCAATTGGGGATGGTGGGACTCGGACGGATGGGTGCGAACCTCGTCCAGCGTCTCGAGCGCGACGGACACAGTTGCGTCGTCTACGACGTCAACCTCGCTGCCGTGGAGAAGCTCGTCGGGGACCGCGTGGTGGGCGCGTCGTCACTCGAAGACCTCGTCAGCAAACTCGACGGACCGCGTGCGATCTGGCTCATGTTGCCGGCCGCGATCACCCAGGACACGCTCGATGAACTGGTGCAGTACCTCGATAGCGACGACGTCGTCATCGACGGCGGCAACTCCTACTACCGCGACGACATGGCGAGGGCCACCCAACTGACCGAGCGGGGCGTTCACTACGTCGACTGCGGTACGAGCGGCGGGGTCTGGGGTCTGGAGCGGGGCTACAGCCTCATGATCGGCGGCGAGGACGACGTCGTCACGCGCCTCGACCCGATATTTCGAACGATCGCACCCGGCGAGGACGGCACGGTGAAGACGCCGGGACGCACGCGCACCGACGGCACGGCCCCGCGGGGCTACCTGCACTGCGGTCCCAACGGTGCGGGACATTTCGTCAAAATGGTGCACAACGGCATCGAGTACGGGATGATGGCGGCGATCGCCGAGGGCCTCAGCATCCTGAAACACGCGAACGTCGGCACGACGAAGGTTGAAGCGGACGCCGAAACAACGCCACTGCGAGATCCGCAGTACTACTCCTTCGACTTCGATCTCGCCGAAGTGGCTGAGGTGTGGCGCCATGGCTCGGTCGTGGGCTCGTGGCTCGTGGACTTGACCGCCGACGCTCTCGCGCGCTCTCCGGAACTCTCGGAGTTCAGTGGACGAGTGTCGGACTCCGGTGAGGGTCGCTGGACCGTCGAAGCCGCCATCGACGAGTCCGTGCCGACGCCCGTCATCAGTGCCGCGTTATGGCAGCGATTCGAGTCACGCAATCAAGGTGAGTTCACCGCCAAAGTGCTCTCGGCAATGCGGGCGGAATTCGGCGGTCACGTCGAGAAGAGTTCGTAGCGTGCACCACGAGCTGCGCGACTTTGCGGACGCGTCAGCCGTCGCGTCCGCGGCAGCCGACTACGTGACGGCGTGTTCACGGCGCTCGATTGAGGCGAACGGTCACTTCACGTTCGCGATGAGCGGCGGGAGGACGCCGTGGACGATGTTCGAGAATTTGGCACAGATGGACGTCGCGTGGCCCGACGTCGTCATCTTTCAGGTCGACGAACGGATCGCGCCCGTCGGTGACCCGACGCGTAATCTCACGAATCTCGAACGCAGCCTCGGCGCGTGCCGACCGACGATCGTGGCTATGCCGGTCAACGACGACGACCTCGACGCCGCCGCGGCGACCTACGCCCAGGAGTTGCCCCCTCGATTCGACCTCGTGCACCTCGGCCTCGGACCCGACGGCCACACGGCATCGCTGATTCCCGGTGACCCAGTGCTCGGCGTGCGTGATCGTCTTGTCGCGGTCACCGGCGTCTATCAAGGTGAGCAGCGGATGACACTCACGTACGAAGCCCTCGCGCGCGCCGACCAACTGCTCTGGCTGGTCACCGGCGACGACAAGCGAACAGCGCTCTCGGCCCTGATGCGCGGTGACACCACGATCCCGGCCGCCGGCGTCGAGGCGGCGGCGTCGCTCGTGATGGCCGACCGCGCGGCGAGTGCAGTATGAGCGTCGAAGAGGAGAAGCGGCTCGCCGCCGAAACGGCCGCGGAACTCATCGAGCCAGGCACCCGTGTCGGTCTCGGCACGGGGACGACCGTGGCGTACCTACTCGAAGCTATTGCGCGGCGTGGTGTCACGGCCCGCTACGTGGCGACGTCAGCGGCGACCGCCGACGCCGCGCGTGAGCTCGGCATTGTCGTCGAGTCATTCGACGCGTTCGATGAACTGGACCTGGCGATTGACGGGGCCGATCAGATCGCGCCCGACGGTTGGCTCGTCAAAGGTCGCGGCGGCGCGCACCTGCGAGAGAAGGTTGTGGCGGCGTCAGCGAAACGCTTCGTGGTCATTGCCGACTCCTCGAAACCAGTCACGACGTTGCATCCCCCGGTGCCGTTGGAGCTTCAAAAATTCGGCCTGCGCGCCACGCTGCGCGAACTCGGAGCCGTCAGCGTGCGCGACGGAGCCCGTAGCCCCGACGGCGGTGTTCTCGCCGACTACCACGGCGACGTCGGGGACCCCCGAGAACTCTCCGAGCGCCTGGCCTCGACGCCTGGAATCAGCGCTCACGGCCTCTTCGCGCCCGAATACGTGAGCGACATCATTGTCGCCACCGGTAAAACGGTGACTACAACGACCCCGGGAGGTCCTCGATGACAAAGACCCACACTGGTATGCACGCCAAAGTGCCGCCGGATCACATTTTCGTGATGTTCGGCGCCACGGGCGACCTCGCCAAGCGCAAAGTCCTACCGGGTCTCTTCCATCTCGCCGTCGCAGGACTGCTGCCCAAGAACTACCGGATCATCGGCTGCTCGCGCAAGGCATCGGCGATGTCCGACGAAGATTTTCGAAAGCGCGCGTATGACGCGGTATGCCAATTCGGGTCGAACAAACCCGAAGGGGCCGACTGGGAGAAGTTCGAGAAGAACCTCTCTTTCGCCTCCGCCGAAGAAGACGGCACCGGCGAACTCGTCGGCGCGGTCGCGCGTGCCGACGAGGAGATCGGCGGTCACGTGCAGCGGCTCTTCCATCTGGCAGTACCGCCGGGCGCACTTCTCGGCATCATTCAGATGTTGGGGAAAACCGGACTCAACGAGAACACGAAGATCATCTGTGAGAAGCCCTTCGGAACCGATCTCGCGTCGGCGCGTCGCCTCAACGCCACTATCGCCAAGTGTTTCGACGAGTCCCACGTCTTTCGCATTGACCACTTCCTCGGCAAGGAGTCGATCGACAACATTCTCGCTCTGAGATTCGCCAATGGGCTCTACGAGCCGATCTGGAACCGTCATTACGTCAACTACGTCCAAATTGACGTACCGGAGTCCATCTCGATCGAAGGGCGCGGTGCATTCTTCGAAGAAACCGGAACGTTCCGCGACATGGTCGTCACGCACCTTCTGCAAGTGCTGGCCTTCGTTGCGATGGAACAACCTATTTCACTCGACGCCAAGCCGTTACGCGACGAGATCAGCAAGGTCTTCGATTCAACGGCGCCGCTCAACACCGCCCACGTCATACGCGGTCAATACGACGGGTACCGCGACGAGCCCGGTGTCGCGCCAAACTCCCAGACCGAAACGTTCGTGGCGCTGCGCGCCGACGTCGAGAACACGCGCTGGAAGGGCGTGCCCTTCTTCCTGCGGACGGGCAAATCAATGGCGCAAAGCCGACAGGTCGTCACCATCGGGTTCAAGGAGCCGGTCATGCGAATGTTTCCCGTCGACCACATGGAGGGCCAGCGTCACGGCAACGAATTGGTCGCCGACTTCGCGGACCCCGGATCGATCCAGACGCATTTCCTGGCCAAGCAGCCCGGGCCGCGGATGCGCCTCGCGCCCGCGGTCATGACGTTTCGCTACGCCGACTCATTTCAAACGGCCAACAATCTCGAGGCGTACGAATACTTGTTTCTCGAAGCGATGCTCGGCAACCAAGCATTCTTCACCCGCTCCGACGGCATCGAACGACAGTGGGAGATCGCTGCGCCAGTGTTGGCCAATCCACCGGAAGTGGAGATTTACGAGCCCGGATCGTGGGGTCCGGTCTCGATTGACCGAATCGTCGCACCGGACCGATGGTCCCTACCTCGATGAACTCGAAGATCCGACTACTGCTGTCCGACATCGACGGCACGCTCGTGCCACCGGACAAGGTCCTCACTGAGCGATCGATTCGCGCGGTCAATGACTTGCGCGACGCCGGCATTATCTTTGCGATCACGAGCAGCCGCCCTCCGAGGGGTCTCAGCATGTACATCAAGCCCCTGAATTTGACCACGCCAATCGCTGGCTTCAACGGGGGGATGATCATCGACCCAGATGAACACGTGTTCGAGGAACTGACGATCGATGACGGAATCGCCTCGACGACCATTGGATTCCTCGACGAACACGACGTGAATGCGTGGATCTACCGTGGCCAAGAATGGTACGTCCGTGACCCGAACGAACCTTACGTTGAACATGAAGCGGAGGTCTGTGGATTCGAGCCCTTGTCGGTGGCCAACTTCGCGGCGGTGAGCGACGGCGTCGCCAAGATCGTTGGCGTGAGCAACGACCGGGACGCGCTCGCGCGGGCCCAACGTGATCTGCGCACCACGTTCGGTGGAAGCGTCTCGGCGACAAATTCTTCTTCGTATTACCTGGACATCACGAATCCCCAGGCCAACAAGGGAGCCGTGGTCGACTATCTCTCAACAAAGTACGGCGTACCCACGAGTGACATCGCCACGATCGGAGACGCGCAAAACGACGTCGCTATGTTTGAGCGCTCTGGGCTCTCCATCGCGATGGGCAACGCCGAAGACGAAGTAAAAAGTTCAGCGCACGAAGTCACGTGGTCCAACAAAGAGGAAGGGTTCGCGCGCGCGGTTGAGCAGTTCATCTTGCCGAAGTGACGTTCGCGACCAGTGGATCAAATCACAACAGATTTATTCACGTAGTCAATTCACCACGCGACACTGCGTCGTACTTGTCTCCGCCAATTTACGACGATTGACACTTGAAACCGCCCTCTCTATCCACCTCTTTGAGGTCAAGTCGAGTGATACTTGTTGCGTCGAACTCGTCATCGTGTCGGACTTCTTCGAAGGAGGATGAATGAGAGTCATCAGGAAATTGCTGGGTCTGTCAACACCGAAAGCACAAAATACCAGCCTGCTAGAGCCAACGTCACTCGCTGCCTTCGGTCAGATGAGCGGGTCCCAACAGTCAATGCTTGCCGAAGCACTGGTGGCCGCGGCTAACGAGCGCCGCCAACTGGACAAGGCTTCGTAAAGCACCGCCGGAAATGTCTGATTGAGGTCACTGGTCTTGTGCGGTGGGCAACGCCCGTCGTCGATTCGGTGGAACTGTCGTTGGTGGCGAACGCCGAGGTGGCAACGCCCTCAACAGCCGTTCGGTTGCATCGGCGATCTGATCGACCGCCTCGGTAAATGCGACCACGGATAACAGCGGTCCGGAAGAGACCGCGGCGACCTTTCTCGCGTACTGCAGCGCGGCGGCGTGAATCTCCTCGTCAGTGACGGGTGGCTCAAGTCCCCGCAGCATGGTGATGTTTCGACACATCGCCCCACCGTAGGTCGCGGGTGCGCGCTCATCCCAACCGGCCGGTCAACACCGCATCCTCGTCGATCAGACTTAGGGTTACCTGATGGTCACTGAACGCCTTGAAGTACAGCGAACGATTCACGCCACGCCTTCGTCAATTTTCCGATTTCTCAGTGACCCGAATGGTCACGTCACGATCGACAGTTCAGGGATGCTGATGGGCGCGGATGGTGACGTGGTCACGGGCGTGGGCGACACCTTCATCGTTCACATGGACCGCGAAGCGCTGAACGACTATCCCCTGGGCCTCTACGACGTGATCGTGACGATCACGAAGTTCGTAGAAGATCGTGAAATTGCGTGGACGGTCGCGGGCGTGGTTCGCCCGTCAATTGGTCACGTCTACGGTTATCTGCTCGAACCGGTTGAAGACGCCACGCTGGTGACCTCGTACTACGACTGGTCGAGTATCAGCCCAGAGTGGAAAGAGGCCGGCATCTTTCCCGTGATCTCCGAAGCTGCTCTTCGCGCGACCCTCGGAATCCTGGGCCGGAGCGTGACGAGAACCAACACCGTTTCTTGACGGTGTCTCCGCTCAACCGCGAAGTATTTAGGAATCCCCGCCGCTGGTGGAGTACACCAAGCCGTTGTTGCGAACCGTGTCGGCGTACCACGAGAAACTCGCCTTGGGCAGACGGGTGCCGGTGGGAAAGTCCACCCACACGATCCCGAAACGCCGCGAGTAGCCGTAGGCCCATTCGAAGTTGTCGAGCAGGCTCCACACGAAGTAGCCCTGTACGTTCACGTCGGCCGCGATCGCGTCGTGGACCGCGGAGATGTGCTCTTCGAGGTACGAGACGCGGTCGTGGTCGAGGACGTGACCGTTGGGATCGACGTAGTCATCAAAGGCGGCGCCATTCTCCGTTATGTAGATGGGCAGCTCGGTGTAATCACTCTTTACTCGCACGAGCAGTTCGGTGAGACCGGACGCGTCGACTTCCCAGCCCATCGACGTGGTGTCGGTGCCGGGCGTCTCGAGTGAGAGCACCCGAAGGTCGGGGAACTGCTCGCCGAGCGGCACGCCGTAGCCCGCGGCGCGCGCCTCTTTGACGCGGGTCGAGTCCATGATCGTGCCCGGGAAGTAGTAGTTGACGCCCAGGAAGTCCAGCGGTTGGGAGATGACGTCCATGTCACCGTCTTGCACGACCGTGAAACCGGGCAGATTGTCCTTGTAGTGATCGAGCATGTCCTCGGGATAGTGGCCGCGAAAGACGGGGTCCAGGAAGATCCGATTGAGGTTGCCGTCGGCCCGATGTGCGGCCGCGAGGTCAAGTTCGTGCGTCGTGCCGGGACGCGAGACGCCTAGGTTCAGCGTGATGCCGACTTTGGCGTCAGGAATCGCCGAACGCAGGATCGGCACCGCGGCGCCGTGCGCGAGCAGCAGGTGGTGCGTCGCGGCGACCGCCTTACCAATGTCCTTCACGCCGGGCGCGTGTCGTCCGGCACCGTAGCCGAGCCACGCCGAGCACCAGGGTTCATTCAAGGTGATCCACCGTTCGACGGAGTCACCGAGGGCGCGCGCCACGATGTCCACGTACTCGCCGAATCGTTCGGACGTGTCGCGCACGCACCAGCCGCCTTCGTCTTCAATGGCCTGTGGGAGGTCCCAGTGATACAGCGTCAACGTTGGCTCAATATTGCGTGCCAAAAGTCCGTCGACGAGTCGACGATAGAAGTCCAGTCCGGCCTGATTGGCCGGACCTTTGCCGTCGGGCTGTACGCGGGGCCACGCGACCGAGAATCGGTACGAGCCGACGCCGAGCTTCTTCATGAGGTCGAGGTCTTCGTCCATCCGGTGATAGTGGTCACAGGCGATGTCCCCGGTGTCGCCGTTCCACACCTCTCCGGGACGCTTGCAAAAGGTGTCCCAGATGGATGGACCGCGCCCGTCAACGTCGACGGCGCCTTCGATTTGATACGCGGCTGTGGCGGTTCCCCAGAGGAAACCAGATGGAAACGAGCGTGGTGGGTTCTGGTTGCGGGGGCTTGTCGTACTCATGATGTGGATGTCTCCTGATAGTAATTTGGCGAGTTTCAGCGAAGGGTGACCCCGCGCGACCGCGCCGACAGCACTTCCGGCGCGGTCACGCGTAATCTGATGTTCCCTCCGCGCGCGGGCTAGCAGGGTTGGAGAACTCCTAGCCCGCACGCGGAGGTGATCAATTACGACGCCTTGAGTTGCATCAAGATGTACGGCAGCTCAGGGTCGCTCGGCGACGGGTCCATGTACGGGTTTGCCGCGGTCACGAAACCGGTGAAGTTCGCCGTGCTGTACTCGTCCCAGTCCGCGCCATACAACAGTGGCACGACCGGCAACGTGGTCGCCTCGATCTTCTCGAGGGGCAACGTTGCAGCCTTTACGGCAGCCGTGTTCGACGGGTCCGTGGCCGACAGCTTCGCCAACAAGGACTGTACGGAACCGTTGTGGTAACGGCCGTAGTCAGCGTTGGCGGACTTGCCGATCGGCGCTGAGTTGTTGTAGTCGAGCCAGTTGTCGAACTGCGTGTACGGGTCGGTGCCACCATTGCCCCAGTGCTCGATGGAGGAGAAGTTGCCGTCGGCGGAGTCGCTGTACCACTGCGACGCCTCGACGCCATCAACCGTCGCGTCGATGCCTTCGGACTTCAGTTCAGAAGACATGAGTTGGATGTCGGCGTAGTAGTCGGAGTAGGCGATCGGGTCCTCCATTGAGAACTTGACCACTTTGCCCTTCAACGCGTAGAAACCCTGCTTGTTCTTCTTGAACCCGGCCTTGGTCATGATGGACTTCACCGTCTTGGGCTGATTCGTTGCCTTGATGTCGTTCTTGTACTGCGAACCAAGGTACGACGCCTGGCTGGGCAAAATGAGTGCACTCAGCGACGTTGCCGGCGCTTCGTATCCAGTCTCACCCTTGATACTCAACGCACTGCGGTTCACGCCGGCGCTGACGGCCTGGCGAACAGCCAGGTTGGTGAATGGCCACTTGGTGACGTTGAACTCCAGTGTCACCGTAGAACCCGGCGCAAAGTAGATGTGGTTGGTTGACTTGTTCGCGTCGACAAAGATCTTGTTGACGTTCGCAATGTCGTTGCCAGCCCAATCCAGTTGTCCAGCGGCCAACGCGGTCGCGGCGTCGGTGTTCGACGCGTACGAAGGAACGTTGATCGCACTCGCTGCGGGGGGGCCACCCCAATAGTTCGGGTTGGCCTTGTAGCTCACCTGCGTGGAGGTGTAATTGTTCAAGACGTACGGACCAGTGCCAATAGGTGCGGTCACTGCTGCCGTCGCCGCGGGTGAGTTCACCGTCCCGAAGTTCGCGGGAAGCATCAACTGAGTTCCAGCAATGCCCACGATGTTCGAGTACTCCGCCACCGCGTAATTCAGCACCACCGTATTACCCGACACCGTCGCCGGGCTTGCCAACGCGGGAAGTCCAAAGACGTTCGCCGCCGGTGTGGTGTTCACGAGGTTGAACGTCGCGGCCACGTCGGCGGGGCCGAATGCCGATCCGTCACTCCACTTGACACCGGTTTTAATCGTGAACGTCAGGGTCTTTCCACTGTTGGACCACGCGTACTTCGTCGCGAGCCACGGGTACGAAACGCCCGCTTTGAGCGAGTCGAACTCGAACAGTGGTTCATAGATGAGCGAGCGCACGCTCATTTGAGTCGCGAACGAGTTCGAGTCCAATGGATTGAAGTTATCGGTGAAAGTCACACCGGTGTTGTTCTCCAATGTCAAAGTAGAACTCGCCCCCGAGGCGGCCGTTAGGCCCACGCTCATGACAATGCCAAGTGTCAAACACGACATCGCCGTGAAGACAACAGCAGCTCTTTTAAACATATTTTTTCCTTTATATTGATAGTGTCCAGCCGGCTTCCGCCGACGTTTTGTTTGAACCGTGTGGGTCCCTACTTAACAAACGCGAGGCCGGTTGGACCTTCGCGATATTTCCAGCCGCGAAAACGTCCTAACGGGCGTTCTCGCGGTTCTCTATTCGAAGTGGGTCATGTCGTCGCGGTCTCCCCCTCCTTCCGGCGCGTCGGTAGCGCCACTTCGACTGCGGCATCGTGGTCGGCGTAGAGCCAACACTTGGAGGTGTGGTTTTCGCCAACGATGAACGCGGGCGGCTCTTCTTCGCGGCACCGGTCCATCACGTGGGGGCACCGCGGACTGAATCGGCACCCCGTTTCTGCGATCTCAATCTGGGCGTGCTCGCCCGTGGGTGGCGTGTCCCTGGTTGGATCCGACGGGTCCGGTACCGACGCGATCAAAAGTTGCGTGTACGGATGCGTCGGTTCGTCGACCAGGCTCGTGCCCTTCGACTGTTCCACGATCTGTCCGGCGTACATGACGATGATCGAATCGGCGATGTAGCGCGCCGACGCGATGTCGTGGGTGATGTAGAGGATGGCGAGCCGGTCGTTGTCACAAAGGCCGCGCAGGAGATTGAGAACGCCCAAACGCACCGAGACGTCCAACATCGAGATCGGCTCGTCGGCCAGCAACACTTTGGGCTCGATGCAGAGCGCCCGGGCGATAGAGACCCGCTGCAACTGACCACCGGAGAGTTCGTGCGGATAACTCTCGAGGAAGCGACTCGGTGGTTCGAGTGAGACGCGTCGCAACGCCGCCTCGGCCATCGCGGGCGCGTCGTGCTTCGAGGCGCCGTGAATGAGCAAGGGGCGCAGCAAGTTGTGACTCATGCGGTGGACGGGATTCATCGACGCGAAGGGGTCTTGCAAGACGAGCTGGACCTGTGAGGCGTACTCGAGAGTTCGCTTCGACTTGATCGCGATCGGCGTTCCTTGCAGCACCAAGTCACCGGAGGTCGGCGTCACGATGCGCGCCAGCATGCGCGCCAAAACCGACTTGCCCGAACCACTCTCGCCTACGACGGCCACGACCTTGCCCGCGTCCAGGTCGAGACTGACATCTTCGACCGCGCGCACGATTCGCTTCGCGTTGAGGAGTCGACCGGGTGTACGCACCGAGAAGTGGCGCGTGAGGTGTCGAGCCGACAGTTGCGCTGTGGTCTTGGTCACCTCACTCACGACGACACCTTCGCGATTGGTTCAGACTTCATGGTGCGACGGAGCTCGACCGGGACGGCTCGTTCGGCACCACTCACGTGTAACCAGCAGGCCACCGATCGGCCGGACCCTTCGATCTCGACCAGCGGCGGCGACTCGTTCGCACATCGCGCCCAGGCGAATGGGCACCGGGGGTGGAAACGGCAGCCGGTCGGCAGGTGCGCCAAGTCGGGCGGCGAGCCCGGTATGCCCAACAGCTCCGTTCGCTCGCCGTGCAGGGGAGGGAAGGAGTTGAGGAGTCCCAACGTGTAGGGGTGTCGTGGCGCCTCGTACAGCTCTCTCGCCGTGGCTCGCTCCACCAACGCGCCGGCGTACATGACGACGATCTCGTCGGCCAACTCGGTCAGCAGCGAGAGGTCGTGCGTGATGAAGATCATCGCGAAGCCGAAGCGCGCGCGCAATTCGAACAGTTCGCTGATGATCTCGCGCTGGGTGACGACGTCGAGCGCCGTCGTCGGCTCGTCCATGATGACGAGCTGGGGGTCGAGCGTCAGGGCGAGGGCGATCATGATGCGCTGGCGTTGTCCACCCGAGAGTTCGTGGGGAAATCGATTGAGACGGTCTTCGCTGAGTCCGACCATTGCCAAAAGCTCCGCCGCGCGGGCGCGACGTTGGTCCTTCGACATCTTTTTACGATGGGTCTTGAGGACCTGTTCGAACTGTGCGCCCACACGGATGACGGGATTCAGAGCGCTCAGCGCGCTCTGGAGCACGATAGAAATGCTGGACCACCGAACACTGCGCAGTTCGCGCTCACTCGCGTTCACGAGATCGATCACGCGCTCGCCTTCATCGTCAGTTCCGAGATTGAAGCGCGCCTCTCCACCCTTGATCACGCCCGGGGCGCGAAGGAGTCGAGTGATCGCGTAGACCAGGGTCGACTTCCCACTCCCGCTCTCGCCCGCGATACCGAGGACCTTGGAACGATCGAGATGGACGTCGACATCGTCGACGGCGCGCACCGCATTCTCGCCCCATCCGTAGTCAACGCTGAAGTTGCGCACGTCGAGAATGCGTTCTCCCATCGCAGCGTGACTATGCGTGGTCGCCGCGATCGGACCATAGGTCGTCGCTGGTGGTACCAACGGCGGCACTTCGGTCGCTACCACGTCGTCAACGCCCATCGATTCGGTCGTCATGGCGTCGCCGGATTCTGTGCTGATGCCGTAATTCGCGGTGCGGTCGTCACGGAACGCACGACCGGCGTGAAACCTAGGCGTTGGCGGCGCGGAAGGCCCAGTCGTCGACGCTGACGGCTGCTCAGACCACCGGCACGGAGGCGCGGATTGATGAACTCATCAATGCCGAAGTTGAGCAGCGCCAGGCTCGTGCCGACGAGCGCGATGCAAATGCCCGGCGGCACGAACCAGTACCACTCTCCGGAAAGCGGCGCGTTGTTCGACTGCGCCCAGAAGAGCATTGTGCCCCAGTTCCACACCGACGAGCTCGTCAGGCCGATGTAGGCCAAGGTGACGTAGGCGCCGATGGAATAGAGGATCGTGAACAGTAGTGACGAGGCCAAGATCGGTAGAAGATTCGGCGCCACCTCAGAGAACATGATCCGGATTCTCTTCTCGCCAATGATCCTTGAGGATTCGACGAAGTCACGGTTGCGCAGCGACATCGTCTGCGCGCGCAGGACCCTCGCGCCCCAGGCCCAGCCGGTCAAGGAAATAATTAATCCGATGAGGAGCGTGTTTGAACGACTGTCCACCGGCAGGTAACTGTCGATCACGATCAGCAACGGCAGTCCCGGCAACGCGAGAAAGACGTTCGACAACAGCGAAAGACCGTCGTCGCTGAATCCGCCGAGGTAACCGGCCGAGACGCCGATGACGATCGACAGCATCGTGGCCACGAGCCCCGCAATCAGCGCCACGACCATCGTCGCCCTTGCTCCTACGAGCGTCTGGGAAAAAATGTCTTGACCGAGGCTGGTGGTGCCGAACCAGTGGTGACTCGAAGGCGTGAGGAGTGGGGCAAACGATGTGTTGTCGGGACTGTACGGCGCGAGGTACGGACCGAAGATCATCAGCAGCACGAAGAAGCCGAGAATGACCAGACCGATGATGACCTTGGGAGAACGAGGTATCCGAAGTCGCTTCACGGCGCCACCTCGGTTCTCGTTCGAGGGTCGAGCAATAGATAGAAGAGGTCGGCCAGTAGGTTTGCCGCCAACACCGCCAACGTGATGCAGAGGAAGATCCCTTGGATCAGCGGATAGTCCTGACTCTGAACGGCGTTCAAGAGGAGGTCGCCGACGCCGGGATAGTTAAAGACCAGTTCGACGAGTAACGCACCGGAGACGACGAGACCAATCGCCAGCGACAGGTTCGCGATACTGGGCAACACCGCGTTTCGCGCCGCCGCCCAGATCACCTTGCGCTTGGGCAGTCCCATGGCGATCGACATGAGGACGAAGTCCTCGGCCACCATCGTGATCATCATGTTGCGCATGCCGAGCATCCAGCCGGCGACCGAACTCAACACGATCGAGATCACCGGGAGTTCGGCGTAGCGCACGACACTGGCCACGTAGGCCCAGGTCCAGCCGGGTTGGAGGCCCTGACTCTGATTGTAGGGGCCCAATACGGGGAACCAGTGAAGGTTGCTGGCGAAGACCAAGAGCATCACGGTGCCCAAGAAGAAATAAGGGACGGCCTGGAAAAACGTCGCCGTGGGGATCAGTGAGTCCATTCGCGACCCGCGCGTCCAACCGAGGAGCGCTCCACAGAGCGTGCCCACGAAGAAACTGATGATCGTGGAGATGCCGATCAAACCGATGGTCCACGGCACGTGGGACCTGAGAATTGAACTCACCGTTGCCGACTGCGTGATCGAGACGCCGAGGTTGCCGTGGGCGAGTTGCCCGAGGTACGTGAAGTACTGCGAGAGCAGGCTCTGGTTGAGTCCACCACCGAACGAGAGTCGAATGGCCCTTATCTCTGCGGGGGTGACCTGCCCAGTCAACTTTCCGATCATGGTCTGGATCGGATCGCCGGGCATGAAGTGCGGCAACAAGAAATTGACCGTGATGGCGACCCAAAATGTGATTGCGTAGAGCGCCAGTCGGCGGCGGATCACTCGCATGCTCAACTCACCGCCATCGTCGGTGCGGCGACCATCTTGTACATCTCGGTGGGTGATTCGGACTCTGGCGCGCAGCCACAACTCTCACGTACGACGAGTTCGGTCGGCAACACGACCGTGCGTTGAGCGAGTTCGGAATTGTCGAGTGTGGCGACCAACGCGTCAACTGCAACCTCACCCAAGAGACTGCCCGATTGGCGAATCGTCGTAAGCGGCGGCTTGAAGTACCGCGTCAAGGTGATGTCATCGAAACCCGTAACGAGGACGTCTTCGGGTACGCGAAGTCCGGCGGCGTGCAGTGCGTAGATGACGCCGACGGCGGTTTGGTCATTGGCGCACGCGAACACTTCGGGCAGAGGATGGTCAATCAGGAGTCGGGCTCGCATGGCCGCTTCGCCACCGGCCGACGTCCAGTCGGACTTGAGGATGTCGACGTCCGCCAGCGTCGCGCCGCCCTCGGAGATTGTCGTCTTGAATGACGACTCGCGCGCCACGCTGTCGGGGCTTCCTTCGTGTCCCGAGACGAAGCCCACGCGCTTCACCCGGTGGACGTTGATGAAGTGTTCGGCGAGGCTGCGCATCGCCTGCTCGTTATCGACGCGCACGGTTATGGCCGATGACGAGTCACCGGCACCGGCGAGCAGCACGACGGGGATCCGACGTGAGAGGTCAGCGACGTCGTCCTCGGTCATGACTCGATCGAGGACGATGAGCCCGTCGACCGTGCCGGTCAGATTGAGCAGCGGTGTCATGCCGGCCGGGTGATTCTCGCCCGCGCCGCAGAGGAGCAACGAGTAACCGTGCGCCGCCGCCCGCGCTTCGGCACCACGAATGACGATGTCGGTGTAGAGCAGGCTCGCCTCTTCGACCGCGAGGACGTTATTGTCCAGCGCGGTCTGCATGAAAACGAGTCCGAGAATCCAGTGTTTGCCACTTGAAAGACCTCGCGCCACGGAGTTCGGGATGAATTCCAACTCGCGCATGGCCGCCAGTACTTTGTCGCGAGTCGCGGGGCGAACGGAAGAAACTGAGTTGAGAGCTCGGCTAACGGTGGCGATAGAAACGCCCGCCCTTTGGGCAACGTCGTAAATCGTCGGCTGCGAATCGACCACGTATTTCCTCTCAGTTCCCCCAACATCGACAACGCACCGTTGTCGATGTAACCGCTTACAAAATACACAGAGGCACCTACCCTGTCAAGTCAGCGAAGTCCTTATTTTGTAGGGAAATTCTTCACAAACTCCAAAAAGTAAGCGTTTACAACGCTTTTGCTGGGCCGAGATCTTTGACAATTTTTTTCATCCCGACTCTCGGTCCCCACGTCCTCTCGCGCAACACACGAATTCACCCATCAATCACGTGTTGATCGCGTGACACCAACGTATTCGAGCCTTCAGCGAAAAAACGGTCGGCTCGGAACCTTGCGATCCCGTCTCGAGTTTCGAGCGTAGATTGGCGTGACCCGGCGATCAAATGAACGTCGTTCGATAGATTGATGTCATCAATTCAGTGCATTCCCACGTCGCCTTGACGAACAAGGCACTAGCACTCGCGATCAGGTCTCTTGATTTCGAATGCCTCGTGACGGAGTCAATTGGGACGCGAAGTCCCACGGAAGGTTCGGCGTTGACGACATGAGTACGACCGGCGAGCTACTGGATGGACGGTACCGACTCGGTACGCTGCTCGGTCGCGGTGGAATGTCGGACGTCTTTCGAGCCGTCGACGAAGTGAACAGCACCGACGTTGCTATCAAGATCGTTCGCTCACCGGACCGCGAATACGCGCAACGCCTGGCCCAAGAGGCGCAGGCGCTCCGACGCTTCTCACATCCCGGACTGGTCCAGCTCTTCGAGACCGGCGTCAACGGCGACATGGCGTACCTCGTGATGGAATTCGTCGACGGCCCGAGCCTCGATCAGGTGCTCCGTCAGGGTCCGCTCTCGACCGCCGAAACCGCGTCCATCGGATCTTCGCTGGCCGACGCGCTCGCGTACGCCCACGCCCAAGGCGTCGTACATCGTGATGTCAAGCCGGCCAACATTCTCATTGGCGCCGACGGATTGGCCCGACTCACGGACTTCGGCATCGCGCGACTCGTGGACACGTCGACACTGACGTTGACGGGCACCATGCTCGGGACCGCCACGTACATGGCACCCGAGCAACTGGAGAACCACGCGGTGGGCCCCAGCGCCGACGTCTGGTCCCTCGGCATCGTCCTGCTCGAATGCCTCACGGGAGAGCGCGTCTACGCCGGCACCCCGAGCGAGGTTCTCGCGCGTCGAATGGCCGGTCCCGTGACGTTGCCCGACGGACTTCCGGTTCCCTGGAAACTGCTCCTCACCGGGATGCTCGCGTCGACACCCGAGGACCGACTGAGCGCCCTCGACGTGTCGACAATGATCGCCACACCGGCCTTCCGGTCCCCCTGGGTTCGACCAGTCCCGTCGAGCGACGTCACGACGATCATCGGGGACGCTGGAAAACTGCGAGGGGGACAGGACGGCGAAACGTCGATTGTGGCTCCGCGAGCAGCTCCGTTGTCCCCTCGAACGTCACCGAAAAACCCGAATGGCGTTCGTAATGCTCGAGTGATCGCCGTCCTCGTTCTCGTGGTCATCCTCGCAGGCGTTGGGCTCGCCTTCGCACTGGGATCGAAGAGTCCTTCGGTCACGACGACGACCGTCGCTCCCACGACGACCACGACGCCGACGACGACCACGACGTTGCCCTCGATATCGCACTCCCTCACCAAGATGGTGAATGACGTCGTCGCCGGCCAGGGCGCGCACGCGATAGGCCCCCAAGTCGCTCAGTCCATCTCGAGCGGCGCGCAGCAGGCCGTGACCGACCTCGCGTCCGGCAACGCACAAGCCGCCGCCAGCGACCTCCAAGGAGTCGCCACGGCGATCGTGAACGGCCTCGCCAACGGGTACATAACGCCCGCCTACGGGGCCCTCCTTCAGGCCAACCTGAAGAATCTTGCCAGTGCTCTGGGCCTCAGTGCCGCAGCCACGCCATCGTCATCGACGACCACGACGACCGCGACGACCACGACGACCACGTTCGCGAATAACGGGAACGGCAACGGGAACGGGAACGGGAACGGCCCGGGCAATGGCCCAGGCAATTGAGTCCCCTAAGTCTGAAGAAATAGTCCGTAATACTGACTGACTCGGTAAGGTCCGGGCGGCCTGAGTACTGTTCGGAAGTGATCGTTTTCCTTCACGGCGTCCCCGAGACGTCCGCACTCTGGGACAAAGTCCGCGCTGAGTTCGATGAAGGGACCGTCGCGCTCTCGCTCCCGGGATTCGGTTGTGCGCGTCCCGAGGGGTTCGGAGCCACCAAGGACGACTACGCCGACTGGCTCGTCGGTGAACTCGAGAAGTTCGACGCTCCGGTCGACCTCGTCGGACATGACTGGGGAGCGCTGCTCACCTACCGAATCGCGACGATGCGCGGGGACCTACTCCGGTCCTGGACCGCCGATATCGCCAATGGCACCCACCCCAACGTCCAGTGGCACCAGTACGCGCGCATTTGGCAGACACCTGGTGAGGGTGAGTCCTACTTCAAGGCCATCCACGAGACACCAATCGAGACGATGGCCGAGGCCTACGAGAGCTTTCATCTCAGTCCTGACGACGCGCTCACTTTGGCCAAGTGGTCCGACGACACCATGGGCACCTGCATCCTCGATCTCTATCGATCGGCGACGCCGAACGTCTTCGCCTCGTGGGGCGCCGAGTTTGGACCAACGTCGGCACCGGGACTGATCATCTTCGCGGAACTCGATAGATTCGGGAACGAAGCGATGTCCAAGGAAGTCGCTCAGACTTTCGGTGCCCGAGAAGAGACCTTGTCGGGAGTGGGGCACTGGTGGGCCCTCGAAGCGCCGCGCGAAGCGGCTGCCGTAATTAAGGACTTCATTCGCTCGGTCGATTGACGTCAGCGCGCGAGTGCGACGTCGCTAGTGAACGCGGCGCACGAGGACGAAGGCCACCGACAGCGCAATCATTGCAATCGAGAGCGAGCGAAGGGCGCGTTCTGACGGCACGAGCAAGAAGTCGCGATCGATTGGACGAACGGTGCCGTCCGCGAAGCGGATCTCGCCTTCAACGGACGTGACGCGACGACGAATCATGCGAACGGGATTCGAAAGATTGCGCTGCGCGGCCGACAACAAGGCCGCGGCGACGGCGAGCACGACGGCCGACCACGAGATCGTCGAGGTCTGGGCGTA
This sequence comes from Acidimicrobiaceae bacterium, assembly GCA_003133685.1. GTDB lineage: Bacteria > Actinomycetota > Acidimicrobiia > Acidimicrobiales > RAAP-2 > RAAP-2. The sequence goes on along the minus strand of PKYQ01000017.1, from coordinate 16,232 downwards.
GGCCGAGGTCAGGACCGGGAACGCGCCCCAGGACAGCGCGAAACCTAAATCGGTATGGACCAATCCGCCAAAGAGTTCTAGGTCATAGGCGAGGACGAAGAAGGCGCCCACGACCATGAAGGCCAGAAGTCCGAAACCGACACGCGTGATCCCGATGGCGCCAAGGGCGACCGCACCGCCGAGGCCGACGGCGGCGGCGCCACTCAAGAGCCACGCGGGCAGCGCGGTGCCGAGCGGTCGACCGCGCAGCTCATCCAGGGCGTGCGCCGCGATCCCGACCGCGAGAAAGAATGCCAACAACGTCGCAATCAGAGTCGTCCAGTTCACGTGCGGCGCGATCATGGCGCCAAGTACGACGTAGGAGAGATGCCACGCGGTGTAGGGCGGGTGGAGCACGGCGCGCACGTCGCGCCACGTGCTGCGCTGACCCGTCGCGTAGAACGCCGGTCCTTCGACGCTCTTAGTCACCGCTCCCCTTGGTGGCCCACATGACGAGGCCGCCTCCGAGCGACATCGGCTTTGCCTGAACGTTCACCATCCCGGCCGCTTTCCAGTATTCGACGATAACCGCGAGTGGGTGAAGTTCGTAGTGTCCTTCGATGTTGGGACCGAGAAAACGTCCGACGTCGTACCACTCTCGCCCACCAGTAAGGAGTCCCCCTACTGGCAAGACCCATCGGGTGTAGCACCACCACAAAGGACGCCAGAGGCGTGAGGGTGGGACGAAGAAGTCCATGCCCGCGAGCACGCCACCCGGCTTGAGCACTCTGGCGAGCTCGGCCACCGTCGCCGCGGGGTCGCTGACGTACCGAAGGAGATAGGTGAACGTCACGTCATCGAACGTGTCGTCGGCGAAGGGGAGGTCTTCGGCGCGACCCTGCACGAGGCGAACGCCTGATTCGCCTCGTTGCGACAATTTCTGGCGCGCGTTCTCGAGCATGTTGGCGTTGAGGTCGATGCCAGTAATTTCGGCGCCGGTGGCCGCGCGCAACGCCAGCGCGACGCCGGCCGTGCCCGTCGCCACGTCGAGGACCAACTCGCCCGGTTTGGCCTTCACCTTGTCCACCACCGCCGAGCGCCAACGGCGATCCTGCGCCATTGACAAGAGATAACCGAGGCGGTCGTAGCGCAGCGGGAGACCATTGAACAACTTGGTGGCAAATCGATTTGGATCGGGTCCAGTGCCTAGTGACATCATCATCTTTCGTGTTTCTCGAAGGCTACGCCCTCGGTGATTGGACCATTGCAGCGCCAGTCCCTTCCATTCAGAGGCGCGAAAATCCAGACTCGAGTCCGATCAGAGAACGGTGCGGCCCTGGGCAATTCGGCGATGCGTATCGTACTCAACAATGTTCCACGGGAATTCGCGAATCACCCTCGGCAGCTGACGGTTGAAGGCCGCCGCACGAGCAGTAAGACGCTCAAAACGCTCTTGTTGTCTCGATGACCACGGTAATCCGAGTTCCTCGCGGAAGGGCGACGGGAGAAAACCGACGGTGAGGAATCGATGACTCGGTCCCAAGAATCGAGCGAGCGGTGCAGGTAGGAAATCCAACGACGCGAGACCTTGAAGATAGGTGCGCGTGACGTCGTCCATGTGCACGTCAAGTAACGCGCTCGCCCAGTACTCCTCGAAGCTCGCGCGGTCCGTCGGCCAGCGCGACGCACTCACTTGGAGCATGGTGGCGAATGGAGCGCAGCGCCTGAGCAGCGCCACGAAACCCTCGTCGTTCACGGGACCGTAGAGAAGCGTCACGGTATCGATGACGCCCCGGAACATGCACGCGGCGACCCAGAGTTGAAGTTCGGGATCAAGCGCGTCATAGGTGACGGTGCTCTCGTGATCGGAATGAACGAGCCGATGTTGCCGATTTATTTCGCGTCGCATCACTGCTCGTTCGTCGTCGGTGCCGAAGAGAGCCACCATGATGAACGCGAGCGTCGTCCTCGTTCGTTTCAACGGATGATGTCGAAGTGATCCGCTGTCGACTTTGCTCTCGACAATGGCGTGGCCGATCGGCAGCCGCGACAACTGCATGATGACGTTGGCACCGGCAGGCGCGAGGGCGAGCCCACTGACGAGCCGTCGTCGGATGTCCGGCGAAATCGACGTGTCCGGAACTTCCGCCGGTTCGTCGAACTCACTCGTCAATGAACCTCCATCGTCTGGACCAATCGTACTTGGGCCCGTCGTCGGCCCAACTGAGTTCGGTACCAACCGTACCGCGACGCTCGCTCAGCCGGGGCCACGGGACGTCCGACGCCACGACCGAGAATGTCGAATCTTGCGGTACTCTCGCCGTAACGAGACCGCAGCGTCTACCAGAGAGAAAGTCCGAAGCTCGACCGAGATGAAGGCACAGGAGTCGCTCTACACCGATCGATACGAGTTGAGCATGCTCGACGGCGCACTTCTCTCGGGCGTGATCAACGCGAAGGCGTCGTTCGAAGTCTTCACGCGTTCTCTTCCGAACGGTTATCGCTACGGCGTCGTGGGCGGCACCGGACGGCTCCTCGAGGCGCTTTCGGAGTTCTCCTTTGACGAAGAAACGATCTCCTGGCTCGTCAACGAGAAGATCGTCAGCCATGAACTGGCGACGTTCCTCTCGTCCTACCGGTTCAAGGGGAATATCTACGGCTACTCCGAGGGTGAAGTGTTCACAACACTTTCGCCAATTCTCAGGATCGAAGGTCGATTCTGCGATCTGGTCCTTGAGACTTTCGCGCTCTCGATTCTCAACTACGACTCCGGCGTGGCGACCAAGGCCGCGCGCGTCGTCCACGCCGCGCAGGGACGACGTCTCATAGAGATGGGATCACGCCGTACCAATGAGGCCGCTGCCGTGGCGGCCGCGCGCGCGGCCTTCGTCGCTGGGTTCGACGCGACGAGTAATTTGGCCGCCGGCAAGTTGTACGGCGTGCCCACCGCCGGGACCGTCGCGCACGCGTTCATTTTGGCTCACCGGAGTGAACGAGAGGCGTTCGAAGCACAGGTCAACGCCCAGGGCCCGGGCACGACGTTGCTCGTCGACACCTTCGACACCGAGGCGGGGACTGAACTGGCCCTGGACGTCGCCGGGCCCGGTCTCGGCGCCATTCGTATCGACTCCGGCGACTTGACCGACTCGACTCGACGCTCACGCAAACTGCTCGATCAACGCGGTGCGACGAACGTGAAGATCACGGTGACGGGTGACCTCGACGAGTTTGCGATCGCCGAATTGCTGGCGAATGACGCACCGGTCGACGCCTTCGGCATTGGCACGAAACTCGTCACCGGCTACATGCCTCCGGGCTTCGTCTTCAAGTTGGTCGCGATCGAAGACGGAGTGACGATGCGTGCCGTCGCCAAGCGATCGATCGGCAAGTTGTCGAGCGGCGGTGCCAAAAACGCCTACCGACTCTTTGTGGACGACGTCGCGGTGACTGAATTGGTCGTGGCGCGCGACTCCGGTGTTCCAGAACCGCTTGGAGAAAGCCGTTCCCTTTCACACCTCCTCGTCGAAAACGGCGTCACGGTCGTCGATTCGACGCTAGAGCACGCCCGCGCCAACGCGAAAGCAGCGACCGCTGAACTTCCGCGATCCGCCTTCGCGCTCAGCTCGGGCGAACCGATTCTTGTGACCGAAGTCATCTCTTCTTCGTCGACCCTTTCGAATCAGTGAGGCAGGGTGAGCGTGACTGAAGACTTGCAGGATCGTCGAGCCTTCGTCGTGGTTGACCCTCAGCCCGATTTCTTCGAAGGCGGGGCGCTTCCCGTCACGGGTGCCACTCGGACCGTGGAGAGAATCGCACAATATTTACTCGCTCACGGTGACGACTACTCCATGAAGATCGTCACCCAGGACTGGCACCTCGATCCCGGTGATCATTGGTCGAACGACCCGAACTTCGTCACGAGCTGGCCGGTGCACTGTGCCGCCGGTACGAGCGGCGCGCAGATCCATTCCTCGCTCGCCAACCAATCGTGGGACGTCGTCATTCGAAAGGGTCTCCACGAGGGCGCCTATTCGGGCTTTGACGGCGTGAGCGAGCAGGGTTCGACGTTGGCCGACGAGCTAACGAATGCGGGCGTCCGCAGCCTGGTCGTGGTCGGCTTCGCGACTGATCACTGCGTGAGGGCCACGGCCCTCGACGCGCGCAATTTGGGTTTCGAGGTCACCGTGATGCTCGACCTCTGCGCCGGTGTCGCACCAGAGACGACGCAGGCGGCGATCTCGGAAATGACGGATGCCGGCATTACGACGGTATCGTCGGAAGCTCTGTAGTCCGTGAGACTCTACGGCAATGACTCGATGAGGCGGGCGAGTTCGTCTCGTCGGTAGCCGTGACTCCTCGCGAAGTCGATCAACTCGCGTGCTCGCGTCACCACTGCTCCAACCTCGGGTGTGCCCGAGACGGTGATGCCTCGCCCGCGACGGAATTCCAACAGTCCCTCGTCACGGAGCATGCGAAGCGCTCGAAGGACGGTATTGGAGTTGACGTTCAATATCGCGGCCAAGTCTCTGGCCGGCGGGAGGCGTTCGCCGCGACGCGCTTCGCCGTCAACGATTGCTCGACGTAGTTCGGCCGCGACCTGATCATGCAGCGCGACAGATTCCTCGGGAGTCAACTTGACACTCAGCATGGTGCTAGATAGAGTAGCACCAAAGCGGAGTTCATTATTAGCCCGGAGATTGACCATGAGCCAAGTCCTTACTGCAGTTGCACCTGAAATTGCGCCCGAACCGACCGCAAGTTCATTCGAGCACCGCGAAGCCGAGCAACTCCTCATCGAAGAGGCGCGTCGTCGCCAACGTCGACGACAGCGCGCCATCGCCGCGGTTGTCTCATCGATCATCGCTGCCGCGGGCGTCGCGTGGGCCGTGGCGGACGGAGCAACGAGCCCGCGACCTCGTCCCATCACCGGTCAGCCCGTCTCCCTGACGGCCTTTCCAATCTGCCTGGCGAGTCACCTGCACGTATCACTGTCCGGCCAAGCCCAGGGCGCGGCCGGCACGATTTATTACACCTTGAAGCTCTTGAACAACGGGCCCGAGTGCACGGTCGCGCCGGTCGTGGCGCGGGGATTTAATACCACGAGTTCCAGTTATGCGGGGCCGTGGTCGCGATACTACGTGGCGAGCAAAACCAAAACCGTCCTAACGACGGGTCGCGCGGCGTACGTGCCACTCGGCATCGGAGAGACCGCGAACTGGCCAACATCGTTGTGCCGGGCGGCCAGCGTGAACGCCATTCGCGTCGCTCTAGCCGGGAATCACTCACTCATCGGGGCGGTTGTGTTGCGCACCACGGTCTGCACGGTTACCAAGAGCATGCACACGCAGTCCGCGTCGCTCAGTCCCAGCGGCGTTTAGCTCGGTCTCTAGTCTTCGAGGCGCCCGACGCCGGAGAGGATCTGCTCGGCGTGGCGCAATAGTGGCGCGTCGATCATTCGACCTTCGTAACGAAACACACCTCGCTCGTTCTTGGCGGCTCGGATGACACCTGACGCCCACGCGATCTCTTCGTCCGTTGGTCGATAGGCCGCACGCACGACGCCGACTTGTGATGGATGAATGCACGCGGTGGCGCAAAATCCCGACGCCGCCGCGTCGTGAGCTTCTTCGCGCAGTCCCTCGACGTCGGCGATTTCAAGGTGAATGGCGTCGATCGCGGCCCTACCGTGTGCTCGCGCGCTGAGCAGCACCTGGGACCTGGCGTGACGGGCGTAGTCACGGTAGTGGCCACTCTCGTTACGACTCGAGCGCCCGCCGAGCGAGACCAGAAGATCCTCGGCGCCCCACATCAGCGCAATGGTCGATTCGGCCGCGGCAATGGACGTCGACTCGAGGACACCCTTGGCGGTCTCACAGAGCGCGATGACGCCCCGGCCCGCGAGAGCGTCGACATGTTCACGGGACTCGGTCTTGGCGAGCATGACCAAGGAGTACGGAGTCTGATCGAGGGTCACGAGGTCGAGGGCGAAGTCCGCTGAGTCGACGGGGTTCACTCGCAGAATCGTTCGCACCGGATCGAGCAGATTGTCGATGACCGCGCGTCGAGCGACGGCGCGGTCGCTGGCGTTGACACCGTCTTCGAGGTCGAGGATGACCATGTCGGCCGCCGCCGCGGCCTTGGCGAAACGGTCGGGCCGATCGGCCGGACAGAAAAGCAACGCCGGACCGAGCGGCGTCCAACTCACGCGGGCCTCGTAAGGACCATGGTCGAGCGCTTCGCCACGGCCACGATTTCGTCGTCTTGATTGCGCGCCGTGTGCTCGAAGGTCACGATGCCCGCGCCGGGACGACTCGCCGAGAGTCGCTTTTCGAGCACGACGGTCTGGGCGTAGAGGGTGTCGCCATGGAAGACCGGCTTCGGGAAGGTGACGTCGGAGAAGCCGAGGTTGGCGACGATGGTGCCCTGGGTCAACTGCGCGACCGAGAGACCCACGAGTGTCGAGAGCGTAAAGAGGCTGTTGACGAGGCGCTGACCAAAGGGTTGTTGCGCGGCCCACGCGCCGTCGAGGTGCAGCGCCTGCGGATTCATCGTCAGGGCCGAGAACAAGATGTTGTCCGCCTCACTCACCGTGCGTCCCGGAGAGTGGCGATAGAGCGCGCCCACTTCCAACTCTTCGTACCAGAGTCCGCGCTGCTCATAAACGGGCCGATGGTCGTTACTCATAGTGCCAACCTCATTTCTGGTCCGGTCGCCGCGCACACCTCGTCGATGCTCACGCCCGGTGCCGTCTCACGAAGAACCAACCCGTCGTCGTCGATGTCGATGACCGCGAGATCGGTGATGATGCGCTGCACGCACCGTTTTCCCGTGAGGGGCAGCGAACACTCCCGAACGATTTTGTGTTCGCCTTCTTTGGTGAGGTGTTCCATCATCACGATCACTCGCTTGGCGCCGTGAACGAGGTCCATCGCGCCACCCATTCCCTTGACCGTCTTTCCCGGAACAATCCAGTTCGCGAGGTCACCGTACTCAGAGACTTCCATCGCGCCGAGGACAGCCACGTCGATGTGCCCGCCGCGGATCATCGCGAACGACGTCGCAGAATCGAAGAACGACGCGCCCGCCAACGTGGTGACGGTCTCCTTGCCGGCGTTGATCAGATCGGGGTCCACGTGTTCGTCGTCGGGGTACGGCCCGACGCCAAGGATTCCGTTCTCCGAGTGCAACACGACGGTGATGTCCTCGCCCAAGTAGTTCGGCACGAGCGTCGGCATGCCGATGCCCAGGTTCACGTAATCGCCGTCTCTCAATTCGGCGGCCACTCGTGCGGCGAGTTCTTCACGTGAGAGCGCCATCAGTGTCCGGCTCCACTCTCGGTGACGGCGCGAACGGTACGTCGCTCGATGCGCTTCTCGGGATTCGCCGCGACGACGACTCGTTGGACGAAGATGCCCGGCGTGTGCACGCTCGCCGGATTGATCTCCCCCGGCTCGACGAGTTCTTCAACCTCGGCGATCGTGACGCGACCGGCCTGAGCGCACAACGGATTGAAGTTCTGAGCAGCCTTTTCGTAGATGAGATTGCCGTGGCGATCCCCGACGCGAGCGTGCACGAGAGCGAAGTCACAGGTGATCGCTCGCTCCAACACGAACTCGACGCCGTCGAAGAACCGGACCTCCTTGGGTTCCGACGCCAACGCGATTGAACCGTCAGGGCCGTAGCGAAGCGGCAATCCCCCGTCGACCACCTGCGTGCCGACGCCCGCGCGCGTATAGAAGGCGGCGATGCCCGCACCGCCGGCGCGCAAACGCTCCGCCAGCGTGCCCTGAGGAACGAGCTCAACCTCGAGTTCACCGGAAAGGTACTGTCGAGCGAATTCGCGATTCTCACCCACGTACGAACCGGTCGTTCGTCGTATGCGCTTCTCGGTCAATAACATGCCAAGTCCGAACTCGTCGACGCCGCAGTTATTGCTCACGGTCACGAGATCACTGACGCCGGAGGCCAGTACTGCTTCAATCAGTACCGATGGCAGGCCGCAAAGTCCAAATCCGCCGACGGCCAACGACGAGCCGCTGGTGATCTCGGCGACGGCGTCGGCCGCGTTGGCGACTACCTTGTCCATCTTCACCGCCTCCTTGAACCGTCAGGACGACATTGGCTCGGGGGACTGAAGCGCCTCACGAACTGATCTCCGTCAACGTGTTAATCGGATGCACCCGGGCCACGACCTCATCGACGACCACCGAATCGCCTTCTCGCACAAGGATATCCACGGTGCCGTCGTGAGGGGCCACGAGGACGTGCTCCATCTTCATCGCCGACACGACGACCAGAGCCTCGCCGGCGTGGACCTCGTGACCCGACTGCGCACGCGCGCTCACTACCGTGCCCGGCATTGGACTACGCACGTCATTCGAGAGTGCGGCCGCGCCACCAACGCGGTTCGCGACGTCTTCTTCGACGAATGGCCACGTCTCTCCGTCGACGCAGATCCAGGTCACAGGTCCGTCGATCAGACTCCAGGCGCGATGGGATTCACCACCGATAGTGATGAACGCGTCGCCGTCACGCTCGGCGAGACTTGCGGCCACCTCGACGCCACCGTTGATCGCGACCGTCGCCGAATCGAGCGTCCCCAAGACCTTCACGACACGTACGGCGTCACCGCATACGGCGCGAATCGTCATCGGAAGAATCCGTCCCCCGTTCCGCCAACCGCGCAGCGCACCCCAGGGATCGGTGAGTCGCCCCATCGGTGTCAATCGTGACAACCACGACATCGCGAAAAGAGCGAGTGCCGTGGTCGATGGTTCGCTCGTTACGAGCGCGGCGACCTCTCGCTCGATAAGTCCCGTGTCGAGGTGGCCAGCGGCGACGTCGGTATTGGCGACAAGACGACCCAGGAAGCCAACGTTGGTCACCACCCCGAAGATCACGGTGTCGTCGAGAGCCTGGGCGAGCCGGGCGAGCGCGGAGGCCCGATCGGGACCCCACGTCACAATTTTCGCCAGCATCGGGTCGTAGTCGGTTACCACCTCGAGGCCGTCGAGTAACGCGCTGTCCACTCGAACACCCTCGCCCGTCGGCTCGTGCACTTCCAACACTCGCCCACTGGTCGGTAAAAAGCCCCGCGACGGGCTCTCGGCGTATATTCGCGCTTCGACACTGTGACCGTGCATTCGAGCCGTCAGCACGTCATGCCCGAGATGCTCGCCACAGGCCACCCGCAACTGTTGTTCGACGAGGTCGAGTCCGGTCACCATTTCAGTCACTGGATGTTCGACCTGCAGTCGCGTGTTCATCTCCATGAAGAAGAACTGGTCGGGACGCGCCGAGGCGACGATGAACTCGACCGTTCCCACGCCGCTGTAGTCGACACTGCGCGCAGCGCTGATGGCGGCCGCACCGAGACGCTCTCGAGTGGCGTCGTCGATGAGTGGCGACGGCGACTCTTCGATCACCTTTTGGTGGCGACGTTGGAGCGAGCATTCGCGCTCACCCAAGTGGACCACCGCGCCGTGTTGATCGGCCAGGACCTGCACTTCTATGTGACGCGGCCGCTCCACGAATCGCTCTACGAACAACGAGTCGTCGCCAAAGGACGACGTCGCCGCACGGCGGGCACTGACGAGCGCTTCAGCGAGGTCCGATTCGCGTTCCACGAGTTGCATGCCTTTCCCGCCGCCGCCGGCCGACGGTTTCACGAGGATCGGGAAACCGATTTCCGCCGCCGCCCCTTGAAGATCGTCGTCGGTCATCCCCGCTTCGACGCGACCGGGAACGACGGACACTCCCGATGCCGCGACGCGAAGTTTCGCCTGGATCTTGTCGCCCATCAAGCGAATGGCCGACGGCGAAGGGCCGATGAAGACCACGCCGCTCGCGACGCAGGCATCGGCGAAATTTGGGTTCTCCGAGAGAAAGCCGTATCCCGGGTGAACGGCATTCGCGCCCGAGCGAGAGCACGCGTCCAGGACTCGCTCGATGTTCAAGTAGCTCTCGCGCGCGGGCGTCGCGCCGAGGTACAAGGCGTCATCGGCTTCGAGGACGTGGCGAGCGCCTCGGTCGGCGTCACTGAAGACCGCGACGGACTTGATACCGAGGCGACGCAACGTACGAATCACCCGTACCGCTATCTCGCCTCGGTTGGCGACGAGCACCGTTTCGAACATGGTGCTCACATTCGAAAGACGCCGTAGGCAACGTCCTCGAGAGGCGCGTTCGCACACACCGAGAGCGCGAGACCGAGGACGTTGCGCGTCTCGAGGGGGTCGATGATGCCGTCGTCCCAAAGTCGAGCGGTCGAGTAGTACGCGTTACCTTCGGCTTCGTAGCGCTCGCGAATCGGGGCACGGAACTCCTCTTCCTCGTCGGCGCTCCACGTGCCCCCGGAGCCTTCGATCTGCGTTCGCTTCACCGTCGCCAGTACGGCCGCCGCTTGATCGCCGCCCATGACCGAGATCCGCGCGTTCGGCCACATCCACAAGAACCGCGGCGAGTAGGCCCGTCCGCACATCGAGTAGTTCCCGGCCCCGAAGGACCCGCCGATGATGACCGTCAGCTTGGGAACTCGCGCGCACGCGACCGCGTTGACCATCTTCGCGCCGTGTTTGGCGATGCCGCCGGCTTCGTACTCACGTCCGACCATGAACCCGGTGATGTTTTGCAAGAAAAGCAGCGGGATCTTGCGCTGGTCGCACAGTTCGATGAAGTGCGCGCCCTTTAACGCCGACTCTGAGAACAGCACGCCATTGTTGGCGACGATCCCAACCGGGTGCCCCCAGAGGTGGGCGAATCCGGTCACCAGCGTCGTGCCGTACTCGGCCTTGAACTCGTGGAAGAGACTTGCGTCCACCAGTCGCGCAATGACTTCGCGCACGTCGTAGGCCGTGCGAGTATCGCAGGGCACGACACCGTAGAGGTCATTCGGATCGACCGCCGGCTCTTCGCTCGCCTGGACACTCCAGGGGGTAGCGCTCTTCGGCGCGAGCGTCGAGACGATCGAGCGCACGATCGATAGCGCGTGCGCGTCGTCCTCAGCGAGGTGGTCGACGACGCCGGACGTACGCGCGTGGACCAGTCCCCCGCCCAGGTCCTCGTCGGTCACGATCTCTCCGGTCGCGGCCTTCACGAGCGGCGGTCCACCCAAGAAAATGGTCCCTTGACCCCGAACGATGACGGATTCGTCCGACATTGCGGGGACGTACGCGCCGCCGGCGGTGCACGAGCCGAGGACCGCCGCGATCTGCGCGATGCCCAGTGAGCTCATGCGCGCCTGGTTGTAGAAGATGCGACCGAAGTGATCGCGGTCGGGAAAGACCTCGTCCTGGCGTGGAAGAAATGCGCCACCCGAGTCAACGAGATAGAGACACGGCAAGTGGTTCGCCAGCGCCACTTCTTGGGCGCGCAAGTGCTTCTTCACGGTCATCGGGTAATAGGTGCCACCCTTTACGGTCGCGTCGTTGGCGACGATGACGCACTCGCGACCGCTGACGCGACCGACGCCGGTGATGATGCCCGCGCCGGGCGCTTCGTCGTCGTAGAGCTCAAACGCGGCGAGCGGTGAAAGTTCGAGAAAAGGGCTACCTCGATCCAGGAGGGTATCGACTCGATCTCGTGGCAGGAGTTTGCCCCGCAGGAGGTGTCTTTCGCGCGACGCTTCGGGACCGCGAGAGTAGTGGTCCAGGCGCGCCTTGAGCTCTTCAACGAGAACCAATTGCGTCACTTGGTTGCGCGCAAAGGATTCACCGTGACGGTCGACGGCGCTGGAAAGTCGCTCCACGTGATCCCCCTATTTCAGTTAGTTATGATTAACTGAAATAGTGTACCAACGAAGTGTCGTTGCGTCCAGAGAGAGGTAGGTGAAATGAAGGAGGTGACCCGGCGTAGTCGTATGAAAGCTGAGCGGCGCCAACAGCTCATTCGAGCCGCCTCACGACTCTTCGCCGAGCGAGGCTTTCGAGCGGTGTCCATGGAGGACCTCGCCGCGGAAGCCGGCGTCAGCGGCCCGGCGGTCTACCGTCACTTCGCCAGCAAAGAAGCCTTGCTCGCCGACCTCCTCATCGACGTCAGTCAACAGCTACTCGAGCAAGGATCGCAACGGGCCAAGGCTGCGTCGCCAATCGAATCACTGAAGTTACTCATTGCGTTCCACACTGATTTCGCTTTGCGCGATCGTGACTTGATTCGGATTCAGGATCACGATTTCGCCAACCTCGCACTCGAAGACGCTCGGACCGTGAGCCGCCTTCAACGCGCCTATCTCGACGTCTGGGTCCACGTACTGCGACAGATCAATCCTTCACTGACGGAAAGCGTTGCGCGCACGAAGATCCAAGCAATCTTCGGCCTTCTCAATTCGACGCCGCACAGCGCATCGAATCGCGACACCGAGACGACGCGATCGATACTCGAAGGAATGGCGATGGACTCACTCGGCTTCCCTCTCTCGCACGCCCAACTTCACTCAACCGGTTCCTAGGCGCCAGCCCGCGTCGCGACTATCGCAGCATCGCGGTCGCGCGGTACACGTCAGTGACGTAGGGTAACTCGATCGTCTCGGGTAATTGGTCCACCACCTTTTCGACGTCACGCATCACCTTGCGCTGTTCTTCGTCGTCCATGACCGCGATGTAACTGGTCGTAAGAACTCTTTGGAGGAGTCCTTCGCGATCGAGGACCTGGCGATGGCTGAACTTCCTGCGCTCGATGTTGACGAAGGGCCCCGACGCCAAGACCGGCGTGAAATCTTGGCCAACTTTGTACGGCTGGTGCGTCGGCCAGCGCATGGCCTCACCGAGATCGGCGACCCACGCAACTGACTCGTCACGTTCGTTCCACAAGACACCGAGGCGACCACCGTCAACGAGCACCCGATGAATCTCCTCCAACGCCACCGGCGCGTCGAACCAGTGAAACGCCTGAGCGACGATGACGCAGTCAACGGTCGCGTCCTCGAGTGGAATGGCGACGTCACGACCGTCGAGGACGTTCACTTTTGGGAGTCGTTGGCTCAGTACATCTCGCATGCCCGGTGTCGGCTCGACGGCCGTGATGTTCGAGCAATACGGAACCAACTGTCCGGTGAAGATTCCCGTGCCCGCACCCAGGTCGAGGACGTGCGCGTCGTGCTCAATGCCCAACGAGTCGACGAGGAACGCGATCGCATCGTGGGGGTAGTTCGGTCGCGCGTTCTGGTAGCGCTCGCCGTCGGCAAAACCGGACGTGCCGTGGTCATGTGGGTGCTCGGCCAAGTTCGCCATCCCGATTGTGGAGTTCACCCCAATCTAAGGGGCATTGACTTCGAATCGGCCGAGAACGAAACAGCCGTTCGAAGGAGTTGATCGAGGAAAGGACTTTCGACGTCGCCTTACGCGAAGGAGAGGAAGCCCGACGTAATGCAAAGACCGAACGCGTCAATTACCAGAAATCCAACGATGAGGGTGATGACGATGGTGCGTGTCCATCGACCGCGTAGTTGATACGACGGCGATGGCATATACCAATTCGGCAACAGTGACGGCGTGCGAGAGTCTCCACCGCCCCACGCCACGGCGTCGTCGGCGAGAGCGGTAATCGGCTCGGCCGCCAACGCGAGTGCACTCAACTCCTCGTCGGAAAAGGGCATGGCAATATCTTGAGAGGAATCAGCAGATCCGTAGTCTACGTTGGCCTCCTTCGCCTCACTTTTGAGCGTACGGCTGTTTCAGTCTCGCCGGACGTCAGTTCATTACAGTTCCGATCCGGTTGAGGACGCACCGTAGGATTCGGCGATCAGTGGAGATATTCGTTGATGCGTGCCGTTTCTTAACCATCGGAGACGAAGTACTTCTGGAACACTCAGAATTTTGCATGCACCGATTGTCACCTTGGTACAGGTCGGACGTACGCGGCTTGGCGGACCTAACGCAATGGACTCGAACCGGCGAGTCCGAGCAGGTCCCGGGACACGAAAAGCGACGCAGGCTGACCGCAGGACTGACGCACGGCCTTCCCCTGTTCAGTGAGGATCCCAGCTTGAACCAGACGATGGAGGGTCGCCAATGCGGCTTTGCGAGAAATCACAAGCTCGTCGGAGAGTATCCGAGAGGTGAGGACCAGATGCCGAGGCACCAGATCGAGCGCCGCAAAAACCGCCGCGTCGCTGCGGAGTTTGCGTCCCTCACCTACCAGCAGATCGCGCCACTGCTGCTTGATCGTCTCGACGTTTGAGATCAACGCGCGCTGGGCTCTACCTCCACTGGCCACCGCATCAGCGAACCACCTGATCCAACTCCGATGATCGCCCAAGCGAAAGAGGACAAGGCCCGAGGCGTAACCCGCGACATCGGCAGCAATCGCCACGCTCACGGGCGGTGGAACGAGCAGCGCCAGCCGTCGAGTCAACAGCCAGGCCACGAGCACACGACCGACTCGACCATTGCCATCACCGAAGGGATGAATGATCTCGAATTGCGCGTGGCTGATCGCGGCTTGAGCGACAGGGTCAACGTCCTCACGGTTCACGTAGGCGACGAGGTCCTCGAGTAGCACCGAGAGCGCACTGGGAGGGGGCGTCACCAGGTGCGCGTCGAGCGGACTGGTCCCCCCGATCCAGCCCTGTTCATTCCTGATCACTCCGACGTAGCGCTCGGGAGTCGGACTTCCCCTCATGAGGGTGTGGTGCCATTCGCACAGCGTCTCGACTCCGAGCGGGACACCCCCTTTGGCGCTCGCTACGGCTTGTGAGACGGCCGCCAGGTTGCCCGCCACCCATGCGGCGGCCCCGGATGGAGGTCCGCCAAGTTCTTCCTCGGCGAGAACGACGTCAACCACGGGCGCGCCGACGCCTTCGATATAAGAAGAGGCAACGCCCTCCGAGCGAAGCAGAAGCCGCGCGAGGGGTTCGTAGTCGGCGTCCATGGCCTCAGCGGCGTGAGCGACTTCCGCGGCCGCTGCACCGGACCTCGCGGCGGTTGACGCGTCAAGCACGAGCTCGCGGTCCGCGAGGAGTGTCGGTACGAAGGCGAGCGTCCTTCGTCCATTCCAGATGATCTCAACTTCCGACCCGGCCGGTTCCACTGAATCTCCCCGAATAAGTTACCGATAACAGCGTACCGGTAATTTATCTACGATACGCTAAATATGGCCATAACCCGTAGTGACGTGGGCCTACATCTGCCGGACGGACCGACGCCGAGATATTTAACCGAACTTGAAGGGGAGGTTGGCCAGGTTCCCGAGGCCGCCACCACTGCTGTTGCCTTGTTGAGGTATGTACGGACTCAACGCGTGGGCGAGTCCCGGCAACGTCATAGTCTGTAAGTGGACCTTGCCCGGTCCGGTGAGCTTCGCGAGAAAGAGGGCCTCGGCGCCGAAGAACATGTTCTTGATGCCCTTCACCATCTGAATGTCGAGCGAGACCTTCGCCTCGAAGAGCCCGATGTGTCCCGGGTGAACCAGGATCGATTCGCCAGCGCCGAGTTCGTAGGTGACGAGTTCGCCCGACAGTTCAATCCAGGCCGTGCCCGCACCCGCGATGCGCTGGAGAATGAAGCCGTTGCCGGAGAAGACGCCGACACCGAGTTTTTGTTGGAAGCCGATATTGAGCGTCACGCCGTCGGTACTCGCCAAGTAGCCGTGTCGAGAGACCATGTACTCGTTAGCGGCGTCCACGTGGATTGGCATGATCCGACCGGGCAACTTCGTAGCGAAGGCGACCGTCGCGTCATCAGCGGACGCGGTGTACTGCGACATGAAGATCGTGCCGCCCGCGACGGCACGCTTCAAGACGCCCACGAACCCTGAACCACCGGCACCGGCGGTCTGCGTCGTCATCACCACCGTGGGTGACATCCACGAAAGCTCGCCGCCTTGGGAGATCACCGACTGACCGGATTTGAGTTGTACTTCGAGCACCGGCAGCGTGTCGCCGATCACCCGATGGGCGACCCCGGTGCCATCGCTGTCGGCGAATGCGGGCAGTACGCCATCAACTTCTTCGGTCATGGAGTTCCTTTCGATTTGGTCCACTCATACTGGCATGAAATCCTCGTGCGCTGACGGGTCAAGGGCGAACACTCTTCGACTCTGATGGCCCGATTTTTGAAGGCTCGTTGTTTGACGAATGATCTCCAAGGCGGGACCAAAGTCCCAAAATAAGAGGAGTTGGGGCTATCCATCTAATCGGAGTTGACGACCTCGCGGTCTGTCAATCTCCGTTTTGGACGCCTCGTACCGAAGCCTTTCGGCGTGTGCCTTCCTGACGCCCACGTCGCTGAGGAACTGGTCCTCTGCGCGTCCGAGACTGT
>PKYQ01000003.1 GCA_003133685.1 Acidimicrobiaceae bacterium | reverse complement strand
ATGTAGGTGGAGTTGCCACCCATCTCGCGTCGCCCGACGACTCGTCTCGCGAACGTGACGGGAATGCGACGTTGGCCGTTATCCATAAAGACGATCAGTATCAGCAGAGCGATCGAGACCAGGAAGATGATCAAGAACTTGAACGGTCCGCCCTCTTCCCAGACGGCCTTGCCGCCCGAGGGAAGCCCCGAGACCACGTTCGCGAAGATGAGCAGCGACATGCCCTGGCCGATACCGCGCTGGGTGATGAGCTCCGCGAGCCACATCACGAAGGCCGTGCCGGCGGTGAGGACCAACACCATGAAGAGGCCCAGCCACAGGGTGAACCTCGGGATCAAGTCGATGTTAAAGCCGAGCAACGCTTCGTCGTGGCCGTGAAAGGCGTAGATGAGCCCCGTCGACTGCAACAGCGCCAGGCCAATGGTGAGATAACGAGTGGTCTGGGTGATCTTCTTTTGGCCGACGGCGCCCTGGTCTCGCCACTCGGTGAGTTTGGGAATAACGGTCGTGAGCAACTGGATCACGATGGAGCTCGTGATGTAGGGCATGACCCCCAGACCAAAGACCGCGAGACGCGTCAACGCGCCACCCGAGAAGAGGTTCAAGAAGCCGAGCACGCCGCTGGCGCCGGCCTTACTTTGGAGCAACTGGACCTCGTGCCAACTCACGCCCGGGATCGGTAGGTTCGCGCCTAACTGGTAGAGGCAGATGATTGAGATCGTAAAGAGAACCTTGTTGCGAAGGTCCGGTACGCGAAAGATGTTCCCAAGTCGCCTAAACACTCTTCGACCCTAACGGTTCTGGTGTTGGTTACCCGACGCGGCCGGCCGAACGGAGAACGGCAGGTCGAGCACGGTGACGGTGCCGCCGGCTCCTTCGATGGCGGCCTTCGCCGAAGCCGAAAACCCGTGCGCCGAGACGTTCAGTGCGCCCGAAATCTCACCACGCCCGAGAACCTTCACGAGGTCCTTCTTGCGCATGAGACCCCTCGCGACGAGGACGTCGGGATTGATATCGGTAACGCCCAGCGCCACGAGAGCGTCCACGTTCACCGGCGTGTACGCCACGCGAAAGGGGTTCGTGAAGCCCTTCAGCTTGGGGATGCGCTGCAGCAGTGGCAGCTGTCCACCTTCGAAGCCCGCGGGAATCTGGCGACGAGCCTTCTGTCCCTTGGTGCCGCGTCCGGCGGTCTTGCCACCCCGACCGGCGATACCGCGTCCGACGATCTTGCGACGGTGCGTCGAGCCTTCGGGTGATTTGAGATCGTGCAACTTCATTCGTTGACCTCTTCCACTTTGATCAGGTGCGGCACGCGAGCGATCATTCCGTGAATCTCGGGACGATCGGGCAGCACGTTGGACTGGCCAATGCCCCGTAGACCGAGCGCGCGCAGTGTGCCGCGGTGCTTGGGCTTGGTGGCGATGGCCGAACGAATCTGGGTGACTTTCAACTGCATGGTTAGCCTTCCGTGACCTTGAAGAGGTCGCTCTCGCGCTGACGTTCGCGGTACGCGCGCAGCGTCCCCGAAGGAATGATTTCGTCGGCGGGCTTGTCCCTTAGCGCGGCGAGCTCTTCGGGGCGACGCAGCTGCTTCAGCCCCTCGATCGTCGCGTGCGCGACGTTGATGCCGTTCGACGAGCCGAGCGACTTCGCGATGATGTCCTTCACGCCGGCCATTTCCAGAATCGCGCGCGCGGCGCCGCCGGCGATGACGCCAGTGCCCGGAGCCGCGGGCTTCATGAGAACTCGTCCCGCGCCCGACGTGCCAATGACGGGATAGACGATGGTCGAGCCGGCCAGGGGCACGTCGAAGAGGTTCTTGCGAGCTTCTTCGATGCCCTTTTGCACGGCGAGTCCGGCCTCTTTCGCCTTGCCGTAACCGAGTCCGACCTTGCCCTTGCCGTCACCGATCACCATGAGGGCGGTNNCGTCCACCCTTGACGACCTTGGACACGCGATTCACCTTGATGGTGCGCTCTTCGTACTGCTCTACTTCGCTCATTAAAACTCCAGTCCACCGGCACGAAGGGCGTCGGCGAACGCCGCCACTCGGCCGTGGTAGTCGAAGCCACCGCGGTCAAAGACCACCGTGGCGATGTTGGCTTCTTTCGCGCGACTGGCGAGGAGTTGCGCGACGGCCTTGGCCCCTTCGACGTTGCCGCCGGTGGCGCCCTTCAGGGCGCCCTCGACCGACGAGGCCGACACCAAAGTGCGGCCCGCGACGTCGTCGATGATCTGCGCCGAGATGTGTTTGTTGGTGCGGCTCACCGCGACGCGCGGACGCGTCGCGGTGCCCGAAAGGGTCTTGCGCAGTCGACGGTGACGACGCTGGCGAAGTTCACGTGTAGTGCGTGCCATTACTTTGCGGCCTTTCCGGCCTTGCGCGCCACTCGCTCACCGAGGTAGCGCACGCCCTTGCCCTTGTAGGGCTCGGGTTTACGAAGCTTTCGAATGTTGGCCGCGACCTGTCCGACGACCTCTTTGTCCGCGCCCTTGATAATGACGCGCGTGGGCGTCGGCACTTCGAAGGTCACGCCCTCGGGCGCGGTGAAGTGCACGACGTGGCTGAAGCCGAGCGCCAGGTTCAGGGCGCCGGGACCGGCCGCCGTGGCGCGGTAACCAACGCCTATGATCTCAAGCTCCTTGCTCCAGCCGTCGGTGACGCCGGTCACCATGTTCGAAACCAGCGTGCGCGTCAAACCGTGCAGCGCCTTGTAGGCCGTTTCGTCGTTTCGACGGTCGAGGACCAAGGTGTCACCCTCTTGGGCCATGGTGATGCCGTCGGGAATGTTACGCGTCATGGTGGCTTGGGGACCCTTCACCGTCACCACGTCACCCGCCACGCTCACCGTGACGTTGGCCGGCACGGTGATGGGGTTACGTCCAATTCGCGACATTAGTGAACCTCCACTTTTTGTTTCGACGAGTTACCACACATAACAGAGCACCTCGCCACCCAACTTGGCCTTGCGCGCTTCGCGGTCGGTCATGAGGCCGTGACTCGTCGACACGACGGCCACGCCCACGCCACCGAGGACCTTGGGCATCTGGTCGGACTTCTTGTAGATGCGTAGTCCCGGCTTCGAGACGCGCTTGATACCAATGATGGTCTTCTTGCGATCTTCGGAGTACTTCAGGTTGATCTCGAGCTGGGCGCCGGGCTTGCGGTCCAACTTCGTCACGGTGTATCCCGAGATGAAGCCCTCCCTCTGCAAGACCTTGGCCAAGTTCTCCTTCAGCTTGGAACTGGGCATCTTGACGCTGTCAAACATCGCGGCGTTCGCGTTACGAATACGCGTGAGCATGTCGGCAATCGGGTCAGTCATTGTCATAGCTGTCCTCCTACCAACTTGCTTTCGTGACGCCGGGGATCTCACCGGCGTGAACCATCATGCGCAGGCAGATTCGACACAGGCCGAACTTGCGGTACACCGAACGCGGACGTCCACAGCGCTCGCAACGCGTGTAGGCACGCGTCGAGAACTTCGGAGTCTGCTTCTGCTTGATTCGAAGAGCTTTCTTGGCCATGCTTATCGATTCTCCTGCTTGAAGGGGAAGCCGTAGGCGCGCAAAAACGCGCGCCCCTGCTCGTCGTTCGCGGCCGTGGTGACAATGGTGATGTCAAAGCCACGCGGCGCGTCGATCTTGTCGTAGTCGATCTCGGGAAAGATCAACTGGTCGTTCACACCAAAGGTGTAGTTGCCGTGTCCGTCAAAGGACTTCGCCGAGAGTCCGCGAAAGTCACGAATACGCGGAATAGCCATGCTCAGCAGTCGGTCGAAGAACTCCCACGCCCGGTCCCCTCGCAGGGTGACCTTGACGCCAATGGGCTGCTCCTCGCGCAACTTAAAGCTCGCGATCGACTTCTTCGCGCGCGTCACGATCGGCTTCTGGCCGGTGATGAGCTCGAGGTCGCGCTGAGCGCCCTCGAGCAACGAG
The DNA here is from genome assembly GCA_003133685.1 of Acidimicrobiaceae bacterium. Classification (GTDB taxonomy): domain Bacteria; phylum Actinomycetota; class Acidimicrobiia; order Acidimicrobiales; family RAAP-2; genus RAAP-2. The sequence continues at coordinate 18,330 of PKYQ01000003.1, read as the reverse complement.
GCCTGCTGGGTCGCCCGGCCCACGCCCGAGTTAAGAACGATCTTCTCGAGACGTGGTACCTGCATGATGTTGGTGAGTCCCAACTCCTCTTTCAGAGCCGGACGAATCTCTTCGTCGTAGCGGACCTTGAGACGTGGACGAGTAGTCGTTGTCATAGAACCTCTCCACACTTGCGACAGGCGCGAACCTTCTTTTCGTCGACGATCTGGTAGCCGATCTTCGCGGGGCCCTTGTGCTTCGGGCACCACACGGCGACGTTCGAGGCACTCAGGGGCATCAACTTGTCGATGATGCCGGCCTGCATGGTCGACCCTGACTGCTTCGTCGCGCGCTTGGCCACGTTGAGGCCATCGAGGATGACCTTGTCCACGCTCGGCAGCGCCTCTTCGACGTGGGCCCGCTCGCCGCGGAACTTGCCCGTGAGAACAAGCACGTCGTCTCCCTTATGAATTTTCATTACAAAACCTCCGGCGCGAGTGAAATAATGCGCATGAACTTCTTGTCGCGAAGCTCGCGACCGACGGGGCCAAAGATGCGGGTCCCGCGCGGTTGGAGTTGATCGTTGATCAACACCGCAGCGTTCTCGTCGAACTTGATGTAGGAACCGTCGGGTCGACGTCTCTCCTTGGCGGTGCGCACGACGACGCAGCGAACCACGTCACCCTTCTTCACCGCGGCGCCCGGGATGGCGTCCTTCACGGTGGCGATAAACATGTCACCGATCGAGGCGTAGCGGCGACGCGATCCACCAAGCACGCGGATGCACAGAACTTCCTTCGCGCCCGAGTTGTCGGCGACCTTGAGACGACTCTCTTGTTGAATCATCGAGCACGCTCCACGATCTCGGTCAAGCGCCAGCGCTTGAGTTTCGAAAGTGGACGAGTCTCTTGGACGCGAACCTTGTCGCCCACTTTGGCTTCGTTCTTCTCGTCGTGGACGTAGAGCTTTTTCGTGCGCTGGACAGTCTTGCCGTAGCGGGCGTGACGCACGCGCTCGTTCACCGCGACGACCAGCGTCGAGTCCATCTTGTCCGAGACGACGATGCCTTCACGAACCTTGCGCGGGTTGGTGCGCGCTTCGTCCGTGGTTTCGACCTTGGCCCCGGTTTTGGTTTCGACTTTGGTTTCGACTTTGGTTTCGTCCGTGGTTTCATTCACGGTTTCCAACGCGGTTTCGTTCGTGGTTTCGTCACTCATGACTGTTCACCTTCTTCTAGGGCTTCGGCGGCCGCGATCTCGCGCTCACGCTGGAACGTTGAGAGGCGCGCGATATCCTTGCGCACCGCACCGAGACGCGCCGAGTTGTCGAGTTGGCCCGTCGCCAGTTGGAAGCGAAGGTTGAAGAGTTCACGTCGGGCCTCGCCCAGTCGTCCGAGCAGTTCGCTGTCGCCCAGGCGACGCAACTCCGCGACGTGTTCTTTGGTCTTGGCCATTAGATCGTCACCTCCGGCGCACCGTGGGTCCCGGGACGAATAACGAACTTCGCCTTGATGGGGAGCTTTTGAATGGCACGCTCCATAGCGGCGCGCGCCAGGGTCTCGTCGACACCACCGAGTTCGAACAACATTCGACCCGGCTTCACGACGGCCACCCAGAACTCGGGGTTCCCCTTGCCCGATCCCATGCGCGTCTCCGCGGGCTTTTGCGTGACGGGCTTATCGGGAAAGACGCGAATCCAGACCTTGCCACCACGCTTGACGTGGCGGGTCATCGCAATACGCGCGGCTTCAATCTGACGAGCCGTGACCCATCCGGACTCGAGCGCCTGAATACCGAAGTCACCGAAGTTGAGATCGACGCCACCCTTGGCCATACCGGCCCGACGACCGCGCATCTGCTTGCGGTGTTTTACTTTGCGGGGCATCAACATAGTTACTCGGCGTCCTTTCGAAAGTGAGGCGTGTCGGTGTGATCCGACGCGGTACGACGCTCGATCTCTTCTTCGACGGTCAATTGAGCTTCGACCTCGGGCGTCGAGGCCAAGAGGTCCACCACGGGAGCATCAGTGACGGCGTCGTCTTGGACTTCTTCCATGATCTCGTTGGTCGTCTCGTTCAGTTCAGCGTCAGCGATTTTGTCCGCGACGCTGCCCTGCATCTCTTCGATCACGGCGTCTTCCACGACGGCCTCGGCTTCCACGCGACGACGGCCGCCGCCGGCACGAACGACACCCTTGGGCGTGGTGGGCGAAGAACCGACGGGCATCGCGTCGCCGGCCGCCATCGCGGCCTCGCGAACAATCTTCTCGTCGTTGGTCAACTGGTACGGCAAGATGTCGCCCTTGTAGATCCAGACCTTTACGCCGACGCGACCCGTTGACGTGCGCGCTTCACGGAATCCGTAGTCAATGTCGGCGCGAAGGGTGTGCAGGGGCACGCGACCTTCGCGGTAGGACTCACGACGCGACATCTCCGCGCCGCCGAGACGACCGGAGGCTTGAATCTTTACGCCCATGGCGCCGGCCTTTTGGACCGTTTGGATACCGCGCTTCATAGCGCGGCGAAAGGCCACGCGGCGAAGCAACTGGTCACAGATGCCTTGGGCAATGAGCGCGGCGTCGAGCTCGGGCTGCTTGATCTCTTGGATGTTGAGAGAGATCTTGTTCTTCTGGCCGGTGATCTTTTCGAGGTCCTTCTTCAAACGCTCGGCCTCGGCGCCGCGACGACCGATGACGATGCCGGGGCGCGCGGTGTGAATATCGACGCGGATACGATCCGAGTTGCGCTCAATCTCGATGCGACTCACGGCCGCGCTCTCGAGCTGCTTGGTCAGGTAGTCGCGAATCTTCCAGTCCTCGATGACGAGGTCCCGGTAGCCGCGCTCTTTGAACCAGCGCGACTTCCAGTCCGTCGTTATGCCGAGACGGAAACCGTAGGGGTTTACCTTCTGGCCCATTAGTTGGTCTCCTCCGTGGTGTCCTCGGACACCGTCTCGTTGTTCTCGTCGCCAACCTCTGGCGCGGGCGTCTCGTCGTCGTAGTCGCTGATTGACACGACCGCGGTCTCGTCGGGCTCGGCGTCACTGGCGTCGTTGGCCACCACGTCGGTCTCGGTGGCCTCAAGGGCCGCGTTGTTCGCTTCGATCTCGGCGGCGGCGTCGAGTTCGGCCTGCGCTTCGTGGGCCGCTTCGCGCTTGTTGAGACTCGCGGTCTGGTCGGCTCGACGACGCGACGAGGCCACTCGGCGCGAACGGCTCGCGGCCGCCTGCTCGCTGCGGGCACTGCGCATTCGCTCGAGGCGCTCTTCGTCCATCCGCGACACGATGACCGTGATGTGCGTGGAACGCTTAAAGATCTTGCCCGCGCGACCACGCGCGCGAGGTGAGAATCGCTTCATGGTGATGCCCTCGTCGGCGAAGGCCGCCGAGATGTAGAGCTCCTCGACCAGCATGGCGTCGTTGTTGACCGCGTTGGCGACCGCCGAGGCGAGGACTTTGCCGATCACGTCCGCGGCCTCGCGCGTCGTGCCGGCCAAGATCTCACGAGCCGTGTTGACGTCTTCGCCACGCACGATGTTGAGTACCACGCGCGCCTTGCTGGCGGACATCGGAAATCCGCGCAGCGTCGCGCGCGTCCCGGGGCGCTCGTTGGTCTTCGAAGCGGTCATTAGCGCCTACCCGTCTTTTCCTGGCCCGCGTGAAACTTGAACGTGCGCGTGGGAGCGAACTCGCCGAGCTTGTGACCGACCATGGACTCGTTCACGAACACCGGCACGTGACGACGTCCGTCGTGCACGGCGAACGTGTGCCCGACCATGTCGGGGATCACCGTCGAACGACGGCTCCAGGTCTTGATGACCTTCTTCTCATTCGCCGCGTTCATCGCGTCCACCTTCTTCAAGAGGTGGGCATCGATGAAGGGACCCTTTTTGAGACTTCGTGACATTCTCTACCTACCTTCGCGCGCCGCGTCCACGGCGACGACGAATAATCAACTTGTCCGAGGCCTTCGGCAAGCGTGTACGACCTTCGGGCTGGCCCCACGGGGAGACCGGGTGACGTCCACCGGACGTCTTGCCTTCGCCACCACCGAGTGGGTGGTCGACCGGGTTCATGGCGACACCACGCGTCTGGGGGCGGATGCCCTTCCAGCGGTTGCGTCCGGCCTTACCGATCGAGGTGAGTTCGTGCTCGGAGTTGCCGACCGTGCCGAGCGTCGCGCGACAGTCGATCGGGACGCGGCGCATCTCGGTCGAGGGCAAACGAAGCGTGGCGTAGGCGCCCTCTTTGGCGACAATCTGCACACCCATGCCGGCGCTGCGCGCCATCTTGCCACCGCCGCCGGGGCGAAGCTCGACGTTGTGCACCGTGGAACCGGTCGGGATGAAGCGCATCGGCAACGAGTTGCCGGTGCGGATGTCGGCCTTGGGACCGGACTCGACCATGTCATCGACCTTGAGCCCGTTCGGCGCGAGGATGTAGCGCTTCTCACCATCCAAGTAGTGCAACAACGCGATGCGACACGTGCGGTTCGGGTCGTACTCAATAGCCGCGACGCGCGCCGGAATGGCGTCCTTGTTGCGCTTGAAGTCAATGATGCGGTACTGCTGCTTGTGACCACCACCGCGGTGACGCGAGGTCTTGCGGCCGTAGTTGTTGCGGCCACCGGTCTTGGGCTTGGAGTCGAGCAAGGATTTCTCGGGCAGGGTCTTCGTGATGTCGGCGAAGTCCGAGACCGTCTGGAAGCGGCGACCGGGGCTCGTGGGTTTGCGTTGACGTAGCGCCATGGCGGTCCTTAGTTCTCGAAGAGGTTGATCGTGTCACCGGCTCGCAGCGTGACGATGGCCCGCTTCGTGCCGGGGCGCATGCCCGTGACACCGGTGCGACGGTTGCGCGTCGACTTACCCTTGCGGTTGAGAGTGTTGACGTTGGTGACCTTCACGTTGAAGGTCCGCTCGACGGCATTACGCACGTCGACCTTGGTCGAACGCGGGTCCACGACGAAGACGTAGGTGCCCTTATCCATCAGGGCGTAGGTCTTCTCCGAGATCACGGGGCGAATCAAGACGCTCATGGCATCGCGCATCAGCTGTTCTCCTTGAGACTCGGCAACGTCGCGTCGGTGAAGAGGATCCAGTCACAGTCCAGGACGTCGTAGGCGTTGACTTCGCCGGCGTCGATGGTCTTCACGTTCATCAGGTTGCGGAACGAACGAGACGCCGTCGCGTCGTCGCTTCCCAAGACAACCAGGATCTTGCCGTCGAGACCGAGGGCCCCGAGTGCGGTGATCGCCACTTTGGTCTTGGGCGACTCCCACTTGGCGAAACTGTCGACGATCGCCACGCGCTCCATCGAGGCGCGGTCCGACAGCGCCGAATAGAGCGCCAGTCGAATCATCTTCTTAGGCGTCTTCTGGTCGTACTTGCGCGGCTTGGGCCCGAGGGCAATGCCACCACCCGGGTAGTGCGGCGCGCGAATGGTTCCTTGACGGGCTCCACCGGTGCCCTTCTGGTTGAAGGGCTTCCTGCCGCCACCGCGAACTTCTCGGCGGGTCTTGGTCGACTGCGTACCCGAGCGCTTCGCGGCGAGTTGCGCCTTGATCACCTGGTGCAGCACGGCCATGTTGGGCTCGATGCCGAAGAACGTCGGCTCGAGCTCGACGCTGCCGAGAGCGGTGCCGTCGAGGGACTTGCGTGTCACCGAGCGCTTCGCGGGCTCGGGTCGGTCCTTCTTGATCGGACCACGAAGGGTAAAGACATCGCTCACCTGGCACCTCCGGCCTTCATCGGGTTCTTCACCGAGGTGCGCAGCACGACGGTGCCGCCGCGCGGTCCCGGTACGGCACCCTTGACGAGCACCAGGTGGCGCTCGACGTCGACGGAGATCACTTCGAGATTGGTCGTGGTCACTTGGCCGCCACCCATGCGACCGGCCATCTTGGTTCCCTTGAAGACGCGACCTGGTGTGGCACACGCGCCAATGGAACCAGGCGCGCGGTGGTGCTTGTGGTTACCGTGCGCGGCGCCTTGACCGTGGAAGTTGTGACGCTTCATGGCACCAGCGAAGCCCTTGCCCTTGGCGACGGCAGTGGCGTCGATCATCTCGCCCTTTTCGAAGGCGTCGGCGAGGATCTCCTGGCCGACGCTGTAACCGGAGACGTCATCGAGACGAAGCTCGACGAGTTTCTTGCCGGGCGTGACGCCGGCCTTTTCGAAGTGGCCGAGCTCGGGCTTGGAGAGGGTCGAGAGGCGACGGGTTCCCCACGTCACCTGGACGGCCGAGTAGCCCTCCTTCTCAGGTGTCTTTACCTGGACGACGCGAGCGGGGCTGACGCGAACCACCGTCACCGGGATGGCCCGGTTCTGGGCGTCCCAGACCTGGGTCATGCCCACCTTCTCGCCGACGATCGCTTTGGTCGCCACGTATGCCTCTTCTCTTCCTCTGAGCGTCGGTTGCCGACACACAGACGCTCCGCCGGGTCACTAAACCCGAACGGAGCGCTCGACTGGTTTGGTCCAGCGTTCCCCAAAGGGCAACTGAACACTTCTTTTTTACGCCCCAACCGCTTTACGGGGGCTATTAACCGTACACCACCGGGCCCCGCGTGCGCAAAGGCGCGCGGGTCCGAAGTGTCTCAAACTTGGCGAATCTTGATCTCGATGTCCACGCCGGCCGGGAGGTCGAGTCGCTGGAGCGAGTCGACGGTCTTGGCAGTGTGGTCCACGATGTCCAAAAGGCGCTTATGCACGCGCATTTCAAAGTGCTCGCGACTGTCTTTGTGCTTGTGGGGTCCACGAACGACCGTGTAACGGTGCTTCTCGGTGGGCAGGGGCACGGGCCCCTGCACCCTCGCGTTCGTGCGCTCGACTGTCTGGACGATCTTCGCGGTGGACTGGTCTAAGACGCCGTGGTCGAAGGCCTTCAGCCGGATGCGAATCATTTGTCGGTTGTCGGCCATGACCTATCTACTTCAGGATCTTGACGACGCGACCGGAACCCACGGTACGCCCACCCTCGCGGATGGAGAAGGTGAGACCCTCTTCCATGGCGATCGGCTTACCCAGGGTCACGGTCATCTCGGTGTTGTCACCGGGCATGACCATCTCGGTGCCCGAGGGCAGCTCGATGGTGCCGGTGACGTCGGTCGTGCGGAAGTAGAACTGCGGACGGTAGTTCGCGAAGAACGGCTTGTGACGGCCGCCCTCTTCCTTGGTGAGCACGTAGACCGAGGCCTCGAAGTTCGTGTGGGGCGTGATGGTGCCGGGCTTGCACAGCACCTGGCCGCGCTCGACGTCTTCCTTCTTGGTTCCTCGCAGCAGGGCGCCGAGGTTGTCGCCGGCCTGACCCTGGTCGAGGAGCTTGCGGAACATCTCGATGCCGGTCACGACGGTCTTGGTCGTCGGGCGTAGGCCCACGATCTCGACTTCGTCGCCGACCTTCACGACGCCCTGCTCGACCTTGCCGGTGACGACGGTGCCACGACCGGTGATGGACATGACGTCCTCGATCGACATGAGGAACGGCTTCTCGGTCGCTCGCACGGGCTCGGGGATCCACGAGTCCACGGCGTCCATGAGCTCCATGATCTGGTCGCCGGCTGCTTCGTCGCCCTCGAGGGCCTTGAGCGCGGAAACGCGGATAATCGGAGTGTCATCGCCGGGGAAGCCGTAACTGGTCAACAGTTCGCGGATTTCCATCTCGACGAGTTCGAGGAGTTCTTCGTCGTCCACCTGGTCGACCTTGTTGAGGGCGACCACGATGTAGGGCACGCCGACCTGGCGCGCGAGCAACACGTGCTCGCGGGTCTGGGGCATGGGACCGTCGGTCGCCGCGACGACGAGGATGGCCCCGTCGACCTGGGCGGCGCCGGTGATCATGTTCTTGACGTAGTCGGCGTGACCGGGCATGTCCACGTGGGCGTAGTGGCGTTTGGCCGTCTCGTACTCAACGTGGGCGATGGAGATCGTGATGCCGCGCGCCTTCTCCTCGGGCGCCTTGTCGATCTGGTCGAAGGGCGTGAAGGCGGTGCCCGGCAGGCGGGTGGAGAGAACCTTGGTGATCGCCGCGGTGAGGGTGGTCTTGCCGTGGTCGATGTGGCCCATTGTGCCCACGTTTACGTGCGGCTTAGTGCGCTCGAACTTCTTCTTTGCCATTGTCGGGGACTATCTTTCTGTCTAGCGACGGGTTCTCTCGAATCCGTCTTGTTTGTTTCGGCCCGCCCCGACTACGGTTTGGACCTTGTTTTCGCTGGTTGCCCAGCTTCTTACGCGCCAGTGGCCTTGGCCACGATCTCCTTCGAAATCGCGTCAGGTACTTCAGCGTAATTACTGAACTGCATGGTGTACGTCGCGCGCCCTTGGGTGCGAGAACGCAGGTCAGTAGCGTAGCCGAACATATCGGCCAGTGGCACAAGTGCCCGAATCGCTTGACTATTGCCCTTCTGCTCCATGCCCTCGACGCGACCGCGACGAGAGGACAAGTCGCCGATGACGTCGCCCATGTAATCCTCGGGCGTCACGACCTCAACGGCCATGATCGGCTCGAGCAACACGGGGCTGGCGAGGCGCGCGGCCTTCTTCACCGCGATCGAACCCGCGATCTTGAAGGCCATCTCCGAGGAGTCGACGTCGTGGTACGAACCGTAGGTGAGGCGAACGCGTACGTCGACGACCGGGTAACCCGCGAGCACGCCCGAGGTCAACGCCTCCGTGATGCCCTGGTTGACCGGCTGGATGTACTCCTTGGGGATGGCCCCGCCCGTGATCTCATCGACGAACTCGTATCCCCCGCCGGGGCCCGTGGGCTCCAGGGTGATGACGACGTGGCCGTACTGACCCTTACCACCGGTCTGGCGCACGTACTTCTCTTCGACCTTGGTGACGGTCTTGCGAACGGTCTCGCGGTAGGCGACCTGCGGCTTACCGACGTTGGCGTCGACGGCGAACTCGCGCCGCATACGATCCACCAGCACCTCGAGGTGCAATTCGCCCATTCCCGAGATGACCGTCTGGCCGGTCTCTTCGTCGGTGCGAACACGGAACGTCGGGTCCTCTTCGGACAGTGAGTACAACGCNNTCGGCCTTGGTCTTGGGCTCGACGGCGACGTGGATGACCGGCTCGGGGAAGACCAGCGTCTCGAGTTGGATGGGCTGGTCGATCGAGGACAGCGTGTCACCGGTCGTCACTTGCTTCAGACCGACCGCGGCGACGATGTCGCCGGTGCGGATGGTGTCCAAGTCTTCGCGGTTGTTGGCGTGCATGAGCAGCAGTCGTCCGAGACGCTCCTTCTTCATGCCCTTGGTGGTGTTGACGACGGTGTCGCCCTTTTCCAGGGTGCCGGAATAGACGCGCAGGTAGGTGAGTTTCCCGACGTACGGGTCGGTCTGGACCTTGAAGGCCAAGGCGGCGAAGGGCTCGTCGTCCGAGGGCTTTCGCTCGATGACCTCGTCCTTACCGGGCTTGGTGCCCTGGGTCGGCGGGAGGTCGATTGGCGAGGGCAGAAAGTCGACGACGGCGTCGAGCATCGGCTGGACACCCTTGTTCTTGAAGGCCGAACCGTTGAGGATCGGCACGCACAGACCCTCGAGGGTTCCGCGACGAAGGGCGGCGTGGAGGTCCTCGACGGAAATCTCGTGACCCTCGAGGACCTTCTCCATCAGGTTGTCGTCGAACGTGGTGAGGATGTCGAGCAGCTTTTCGTGGTACTCGGCGGCCTGGGCCTTGTACTCGTCGGGAATCTCGATGACTTCGACGCGCTCGCCGTGCTCGTCGTGGTGGATCGTGGCGGTCATCGAGCAGATGTCGATGATGCCGAGATATCCTCCCTCGGAGCCGATCGGCAGTTGGATGACGGCCGGGGTGCAGTCGAGGCGGTCTTCGATCATCTCGACGCAGTGAAAGAAGTCCGCACCGATGCGGTCCATCTTGTTGACGAAGCAGATGCGCGGGACGTTGTACTTGTTGGCTTGGCGCCAGACCGTCTCGGTCTGGGGCTCGACGCCGGCGACCGCGTCAAAGACCGCGACCGCGCCGTCGAGCACGCGCAGCGAGCGCTCGACCTCGACCGTGAAGTCGACGTGGCCCGGGGTGTCGATGATGTTGATGCGATGCCCGTTCCAGTAGGTGGTCGTGGCGGCCGAGGTGATGGTGATGCCGCGCTCTTGTTCCTGCTCCATCCAGTCCATCGTGGCGCCGCCGTCGTGGACCTCACCGATCTTGTAGTTCTTGCCGGTGTAAAAGAGGATGCGCTCGGTCGTCGTGGTCTTGCCGGCGTCAATGTGCGCCATGATGCCAATATTGCGGACCTTGTCCAGGGCGATATCGCGAGCGGTCATTTCGAGAACTTTCTTTGATTACCAGCGGTAGTGCGCGAAGGCCTTGTTGGACTCGGCCATCTTGGCCACGTCCTCACGACGCTTCACTGCAGCACCAACACCGTTACTCGCGTCAATGATCTCATTGGCGAGCCGCTCGGCCATGGTCTTTTCGCGGCGCTTCTTCGCGAAATCCGTCAACCAGCGGATAGCCAGTGTAGTGGCGCGACGAGGACGAACCTCCATCGGCACCTGGTACGTGGTGCCACCAACGCGGCGGCTCTTTACTTCCAACTCGGGTCGCACGTTCTCCAGAGCGCGCTTCAAGGTCGCGACGGGGTCGGTGCCGGTCTTCTGCTCGACTTGCTCGAGGGCGGTGTAGACAATGCGCTCGGCGATGGTGCGCTTGCCGCGCTCGAGGATCTTGTTGGTCAACTGGGTGACCAGGACCGACTTGTAGATCGGGTCGACGGGCACTTCACGTCGAAGGGCGGGGCCTTTACGAGGCATTGTTTACTTCTCCCTCTTGGCGCCGTAGCGGCTACGGGCCTGCTTGCGGTCACGCACACCCGAGGTGTCGAGGGCGCCGCGGATGATCTTGTAGCGAACGCCCGGCAGGTCCTTCACACGCCCACCTCGCACGAGGACGATCGAGTGCTCCTGGAGGTTGTGGCCGACACCCGGGATGTAGGCCGTGACCTCAACGCCCGACGTGAGACGTACACGCGCGACCTTGCGAAGGGCCGAGTTCGGCTTCTTCGGGGTTACGGTGTGGACGCGGGTGCACACACCACGACGCTGCGGGGCCCCCTTCAGGGCCGGCGTCTTGGTCTTGGATACCTTGTCCTGTCGACCCTTTCGGACCAACTGTGCGATTGTGGGCACGCGGAACCTCTTCTAGTTGAACTTCGTTGCTGGAGCGTGCCAGAGACTCGGCACGCGGACTATCAATCCTAGGACAAAACACCCACTAACGGCAAGCCCGCCCGAGCCCGAAGGCCCGCGACGGGCGTGTCACTAGATCGCGCGACCGCCCAACTCGTCTTCCGGGTTGGACTGGTCGTTCTCCGGTAGGGCCGACTCGTCGTAGGTGGCGGTCCCGATGTTCTGGAACGCCGACAGGTCGGCACTGAACGTGGAGTCGTCGCCGGAGAGTTCGCCGAGCAGGCTCGCGAGGTCGAGGTCATCGTCGCTGACCTGCGCCCAGGCGGGCAGCAGTTCGGCGTCGGGCATGTCCAGACGCAGTTCGCGCTGGTTGTAGTACTCGAGTCCCGAACCGGCCGGGATGAGCTTGCCGATGATGATGTTCTCTTTCAGCCCGACCAGGTGGTCGCGCTTGCCCTCGATGGCCGCTTCGGTGAGGACCCTGGTCGTCTCCTGGAAGGAGGCGGCCGAGAGCCACGAGTCGGTGGCGAGTGAGGCCTTGGTGATACCCATCAGCTGGGCCCGACCGTCGGCCGCTTCCTTGCCGTTGGCCTCGATGTCGTCGTTGGTGTCGTTGAAGAGCTTCACGTCGACCATCGCGCCGGGTAGCCACGGGGACTCACCGGCGTCAACGATCTGGACGCGTCGCGTCATCTGACGCACGATCAGTTCGATGTGCTTGTCGTGGATCGACACACCCTGGTCGCGGTAGACGTTCTGGACCTCTTCGACCAGGTACTGCTGGGTCTCACGAGTTCCGCGGAACTTCATCATCAACTTCGGGTCGAGCGGTCCGTCGTGCAGCGGCGTGCCGACCTCGACCTCTTGGCCGTCTTCGATGAGCAGGTGGCGCGCGATCGAGATCGACTCCTCCTGGACCTCGCCGTCGTTGCCGACGACCGTGACCTTTCGTTCGCGACCAATCAACTCGACGCGCACGGCGCCGGAGAACTCGGCGACCTTCGCGGCGCCCTTGGGCGTACGGGCCTCGAAGAGCTCGACGACGCGCGGCAGGCCGTGCGTGATGTCGCTCTCGGTCACTCCACCGGAGTGGAAGGTACGCATGGTGAGCTGCGTGCCGGGCTCGCCGATGGACTGCGCGGCAATGACGCCGACGGCCTCACCGAGCTCGACCAACTGGTGCGTCGCGAGCGACAGTCCGTAGCAGTAGGCGCAGACCCCTTGGACGGCGTCACACGTCAACGTCGTTCGAACACGAACGCGCTCGACCGCTTTGTCTTCACGAAGCAGTTCGACGTCGTCGACCATCAACATGGTGCCCGTCGCAATCGTCGTGCCGTTGGAGAGCGTGACGTCCTCCGCGAGTACCCGGCCCCAGAGTTTGGTCTCGAGGTGCGCGCGCTGACCACGGGTGTCGGGCGTGACGTGCTCGATCCACATGCCGCGTTGCGTGCCGCAGTCGAACTCCTTGACGATCAATTCCTGCGCGACGTCGACGAGTCGACGGGTCAGGTAGCCGGAGTCAGCGGTGCGAAGCGCCGTGTCACCGAGGCCCTTGCGGGTGCCGTGGGTCGAGATGAAGTACTCGAGGACCGAGAGGCCCTCACGGAAGGACGACTTGATCGGACGAGGGATCATCTCACCGCGCGGGTTGGACACGAGGCCCTTCATGGCGGCGATCTGACGGATCTGCTGGCTGTTACCACGAGCTCCGGAGTCGACCATCATGCGGATCGGGTTGTCGAACATCGCGTTCATGGCGCGGTCGGTGGCGTCACCGACCTCCTTGTTCGCGTTCGTCCAGATCTCGATCTCCTGCTGACGGCGCTCGTCGTCGACGATGACACCGCGGCGGTAGTTGGTCTCGACCTTGGCGGCCTGCTCCTCGTACTTGTTCAAGATCGCGGCCTTCTCCGACGTCGTGACGACGTCGTCGATCGAGATCGTGAGACCCGAACGCGTCGCGTAACGAAAGCCCAACGACTTGATGGCGTCGAGTGACTCGGCGACCTCTTGGCGGCTGAAGCTACCGGAGATCTCTTCCACAATCGTCCCGATCGGCGTGGCGTTCTTGCCGATCAATTCGTTCACGTAGCGGAAAGAGAACGGCAGGGCCTCGTTGAAGAAGACCCGTCCGGCCGTGGTGATCAGTGAACGGCTCGCGCCAATCACTTCAATGCCGGCCGCCTCTAGGCGCGTGTCAAGTGAGGAACCCTCGCTCGGGCGAATCTGGATCTGCGTGCGCACACCAATGGTCTTGTCGGCCAAGGCGTTCTCGATCTCGTACACGTGACGAAAGACCGGCGGGTTCTTGAGTTCCTCGTCGGCCGGCAACGTCAAATAGTACGCACCGAAGACCATGTCCTGGGCCGGCTCGGTGATCGGGCGGCCGGTGGCGGGCGTGAAGATGTTGTTCGTCGAGAGCATCAAGATGCGAGCTTCGGCCTGGGCTTCGGCCGACAGCGGCACGTGCACGGCCATCTGGTCGCCGTCGAAGTCGGCGTTGAACGCCTTACAGACCAACGGGTGGATCTGGATGGCTTTACCGTCGACGAGTACCGGCTCGAAGGCCTGGATACCGAGACGGTGCAACGTCGGGGCGCGGTTGAGCAACACCGGGTGTTCGCGGATGACCTCTTCGAGGACGTCCCACACGACGGTCTTGCGGCGTTCGACCATGCGCTTGGCGCTCTTGATGTTCTGCGCCATCTGGGTCTCGATGAGGCGCTTCATCACGAAGGGCTTGAAGAGTTCCAGCGCCATCATCTTGGGCAGACCGCACTGGTGCAGCTTCAACTGCGGACCAACCACGATGACCGAGCGGCCCGAGTAGTCGACGCGCTTACCGAGCAGGTTCTGACGGAACCGGCCCTGCTTACCCTTCAACATGTCCGAGAGACTCTTCAGTGGTCGACCAGACTGGCCCGCCACCGGGCGTCCACGACGGCCGTTGTCGAACAGTGCGTCGACGGCCTCTTGGAGCATGCGCTTCTCGTTGTTGACGATGATGTCCGGCGCGCCCAGGTCGAGCAGGCGCTTGAGTCGGTTGTTGCGGTTGATGACGCGACGGTAGAGGTCGTTCAAGTCCGAGGTCGCAAAACGTCCACCGTCGAGCTGCACCATGGGGCGCAGGTCCGGCGGGATGACGGGCACGGCTTCGAGGATCATGGCCCGCGGGTCGTTCAAACGACGACCCTGGTCGTCACGTCGGTTGAAGGACTGCACGATGGCGAGACGCTTCAAGAACTTGGCGTGACGTTGCGCGCTGAGCGGCTTGCGGCCGTCCTTCGCGTCAATCATCTCGCGCATGACCTTCTCCTCTTGGTCGAGGTCCATGCGGTCGATCAGCTGCAGGATCGCGTCCGCGCCCATGCCGCCTTCGAAGTACTCGCCGTAACGGAAGTCCATCTCGCGGTAGAGCACTTCGTCTTCGATGATCTGACGCGAGTGCAGTCCCTCGAAGGTGTCGAAGGCCTGCTTCGCGAGTTCTCGCTCTTCGGCGAAGCGCGAACGCACGCCGTCGAGTTCCTTCTCGGTCCCGCGCTGCAGTGCGCGAAGCTCGGATTCCTTGGCGCCGTCGGACTCGAGCTTGACGGCGCGAGCCTCGATCTCCTTCAACTTGTTGTCGAGCGCCTTCACTTCGCGCTCCGCAATTTCGAGGGTCTCTTCAGCGAGACCCTGTCGCAGTTCGGCCAAGTCGTCGTGACGCTTGTCGACGTCGACGAAGGTGACCATGTGGGCGGCGAAGTAGATGACCTTCTCGAGCTGCTTGGCCTTCAGCTCCTCTTTGGGCGCGGTCCCCATGAGCAGGTAGGCCAACCACGAACGGGTTCCGCGCAGGTACCAGATGTGCACGACCGGCGCCGACAGGGCGATGTGGCCCATGCGGTCGCGACGGACCTTGTCGCTGGTGACTTCAACGCCACAGCGCTCACAGACGATGCCCTTGAAACGGACACGCTTGTACTTGCCACACGCGCACTCCCAGGCCTTTTGGGGCCCGAAGATCTTCTCGCAGAAGAGACCGTCCTTTTCGGGACGCAGCGTGCGGTAGTTGATGGTCTCGGGCTTCTTCACTTCTCCCGAGGACCAGCTGCGGATGTTCTGGGCCGTGGCCAGTCCAATGCTCAGTTCGTCGAACTGGTTGACGTCTAACGGGCTCATGACAACTTCCTTTCGGCGGCGCGTCGAGCGTCCTCTTCGTCAGATCCGCGCTCCGGTCGACTGATGTCGATACCGAGCTCGCGGGTGACTGAGAAGAAGTCCTCTTCGGTGTCGGCCAGGT
Source organism: Acidimicrobiaceae bacterium (assembly GCA_003133685.1). Classification (GTDB taxonomy): domain Bacteria; phylum Actinomycetota; class Acidimicrobiia; order Acidimicrobiales; family RAAP-2; genus RAAP-2. The sequence continues at coordinate 2,911 of PKYQ01000003.1, read as the reverse complement.
CCACGTGGGCCCCGACCTTGTCGCGCACTTCTACGTTCAAACAGAGTGATTGCATTTCCTTGATGAGAACCTTGAAGGACTCGGGAATCCCCGGCTCCGGCAGGTTCTGGCCCTTCACGATCGCCTCGTAGGCGCGCTCGCGGCCCTTCATGTCGTCGGACTTGACGGTCAGAAGTTCCTGCAGCGCGTACGCGGCACCGTAGGCCTCGAGGGCCCAGACCTCCATCTCACCGAATCGCTGGCCACCGAACTGCGCCTTGCCACCGAGTGGCTGGGCGGTGATCATCGAGTACGGGCCCGTGGAGCGGGCGTGAATCTTGTCGTCGACCATGTGGGCGAGTTTCAAGATGTAGGCGTAGCCCACCGAGATCGGACTGTCGTAGACCTCACCGGTGCGACCGTTGTAGAGCGTGACCTTGCCGTCGTTGTCCCCGGCGAGCAGACGCTTGCCGTTTTGACCGTCGACGTTGAGTGTCGCGAAGGTCTGTTGGATCGTCGGCTTGTCCTTCGCGCGCTCGGTCTCGTCCCAGTGCGCGCCGTCGAAGGACGGGGTCGCGACGTAGACGGCCGGCTCAGTGCGCGGACGGGTCTTGCGATACGGACGGGTGGCGGGGTCGGCCTGGTCGGCGTGACCCGAGGTGCCCACGGTCGGGTTGACCTCGATGCCGGCCCAACCATGACGCGCGGCGTAGCCCAGGTGACTCTCGAGGACCTGGCCGACGTTCATTCGACTCGGTACACCGAGCGGGCTCAAGATGATGTCGACGGGCGTGCCGTCGGACATGAAGGGCATGTCCTCTTCGGGCAGGATCTTCGAGATGACGCCCTTGTTGCCGTGACGTCCGGCGAGCTTGTCGCCCTCGGAGATCTTGCGCTTCTGAGCGACGTAGACCTTCACCAACTGATTCACGCCGGGCTGCATCTCGTGGTCTTCGTCACGGCTGTAGACCTTGACGTCGATGACCTTGCCGGACTCACCGTGGGGAACCTTCAAGGAGGTGTCGCGCACTTCGCGCGCCTTCTCACCGAAGATCGCGCGCAGCAGTCGTTCTTCGGGCGACTGCTCGGTCTCACCCTTCGGCGTGACCTTGCCGACGAGGATGTCGCCGGGCTCGACTTCGGCGCCGATGCGCACGATGCCGAGGTCGTCCAAGTCCGCGAGGATGTCGTCGGGCAGGTTCGGGATGTCACGAGTGATCTCTTCGGCACCGAGCTTGGTGTCGCGAGCGTCGATCTCGTACTCCTTCACGTGGATCGACGTGAGCACGTCGTCACGAACGAGACGCTCGTTCAAGATGATGGCGTCTTCGTAGTTGTAGCCCTCCCACGGCATGTAGGCGACGAGCAGGTTCTTGCCGAGCGCGAGCTCGCCGTTGACCGTGCTGGTGCCGTCGGCCAAGAGGTCGCCGTCCTTCACGGTCTCACCACCGAAGACCAACGGCTTCTGGTTGATCGACGTGTCCTGGTTCGAGCGACGGAACTTGTTGAGGTTGTACTGCTTCTTGCCGAGGGCCTTGCCGTAGCGGTCGGTGACGTCCTTGTCGTACTCGACGACGATGCGGTCACCGGAGACGAGCTTCACGACGCCGTCGCCTTCGGCGATCAGGACGTCGCCGGAGTCGAGCGCGGCGCGCGCCTCCATGCCGGTGCCGACGAACGGCGCCTCGGGCATGATGAGCGGCACGGCCTGCTTTTGCATGTTGGCGCCCATGAGTGCGCGCTGGGCGTCGTCGTGCTCAACGAAGGGGATGAGTGAGGTGGCGACCGAAATGATCTGCTTGGTCGACACGTCCATCAACTCGACTTCGTCGGGCTTGACGAAGTCGATCTCGGAGGTGGTGGACGACGACTTGTTCGACGAACCGACGCGAAGACCGGTGCCGACGGGGCCACGACGCACGAGCACACGCTCGGCGCGGATGACGCCCTTCTCATCGATTTCGGTGTTGGCCTGGGCGATGACGAAACGCTCTTCTTCGTCGGCGGTGAAGTACTTGATCTCACCGGTGACCTTGCCCGAGGTGACGACGCGGTACGGCGTCTCAATGAACCCGTACTCGTTGATGCGCGCGTAGTTCGCCAAGTAGCCAATGAGTCCGACGTTCGGGCCTTCCGGCGTCTCGATCGGGCACATGCGTCCGTAGTGCGAGGAGTGGACGTCTCGAACTTCGAGACCGGCACGCTCACGCGATAGACCACCTGGTCCCAGTGCCGAGAGACGACGCTTGTGCGTCAGACCGGACAAGGGGTTGTTCTGGTCCATGAACTGACTGAGCTGTGAGGTCGCGAAGAACTCCTTGATCGCCGACATCACCGGACGGATATTGATCAACGTCTGGGGCGCGATCGCTTCAACGTCCTGGGTGTTCATGCGCTCGCGCACGACGCGCTCCATACGTGAAAGGCCGGTGCGCAGCGCGTTCTGGATCAGTTCGCCCACGCTGCGGATGCGGCGGTTCGCGAAGTGGTCCTGGTCGTCGATGTGGTACGTGGTTTCCTTGGCGGTGCGGTCGCGCGCCAGGTTCAACAGGTACGTGGCGGTCGCCAACACTTCAGCCTTGGAGAGCACGTGCATCGTGACGTTCGGGCGCTCCAAGAGGTCGCCGAACAGTTCGACGTTCTTGGCGACTTCGTCACCGAGCTTGCGGTCGAGCTTGTAGCGACCGACGCGGCTGAGGTCGTAGCGCTTCTCGGAGAAGAACGCGCCCTCGAAGTACTGACGGGCCGCTTCGATGGTCTGCACTTCACCGGGACGCGCGCGACGGTAGATCTCCAACCACGCGGTCTCTTGGCTCGCGCGAAGGAAGTTCTCGGGCGTGTCCTCGAGGTTGTACTTGTCCATGTGCTTGGCGATCTCGAGGTGCGCCTTCTTCCAGTCCGCGTGGAACTGGTCCTCGAGGAAGTCGAAGTG
>PKYQ01000002.1 GCA_003133685.1 Acidimicrobiaceae bacterium | reverse complement strand
AACGGCCAGACGGTTCCCGCAATCCTGCAAAACTCGAATGCTCGCGTCACTCCTCCAATTCTCTCGGGTCACGAAGTGCGCGCGAAAGACCAGATCGTGTTGGGCGAGGCGACGCTGGCGGCGTTACACAAGCACGTCGGCCAGAGCGTCACCCTCAGTTACGGATCCAAGGCGCAGGCGCCGGCCTATTTGCCAGCTCGTCAAGTGACGATTGTGGGCGCCGCGACGCTTCCCGCCATCGGTAGTGCACAGGAGTTGCACACGTCGTTGGGGTCGGGCGCGATCATCTCCGCTGGTGTCATCACCAAGGGGCTGCAGGCGGTCGTGCTCCAGAATCTGGTGATCAGTGATGTCGATATCGTTCTTGTGCGTATCCGACCGGGCGTGACTCGCGCTCAGGGCCTCGCGGCCATGCACCAAGCGGCGAAGGCCGGCAACCGCACGTACGCGTCGCTGCCGAACGGGTTGGGCGAAGGCGTTTCGACGGAAGTCTTGTCGGTTCAATACCCCTCGGAAATCATCAACTACCGATCCATCGGTGACACGCCGGTACTGCTCGCCATGGGATTCGCCGTCGGTGTCTCGGGTGCCTTCGCCTTCACCGTCGTCGCGTCGGTGCGCCGCCGCCGCCGCGACCTCGCTCTCTTGAAGACTCTTGGATTTACGCGCCGTCAGCTCAGTGCATGTATCGCGTGGCAGTCGAGCGTATCAGTACTGACCGGACTGATCATCGGCATCCCGCTCGGCATCGTCTGTGGACGTTGGCTATGGCTGGCGTTCGCGCGTCAGATTGACACGGTGCCATTCGCATCGGTGCCAACACTCTCAATGTTCGTATTAGGCGTGAGTGCGATTCTCTTGGCCAACGTCGTCGCGTTCATTCCCGGGAGGGTGGCGGCGCGCACGGCGGCCGCGATTGCCCTGCGCGCCGAATAACTACNNGGGCGGTCGCGGGCACGGTGGGCTGGGGCACGGCGTTGATGTCGCTGGCGAAAAGAGTCCAGAGTTCTCGACCCAGGAGGATGCCGAGTGGTATCCCAACGACCGCGCCGATGAGTCCATCGACCGTCGCCTGCCACGTCACCGCCGCGGCGAGCATTCGTTTCGTGAAACCGAGCGTTTTCATGATGGCGAGGTCGCGCCGTCGGCGACGAACCGACGCGAAGAGTGTGAGAGCCAACGCGATGACCGCGNNGTCGCGAGAAGTTCGGGCGTGGCCCCGATGGAGCGGTAGTCGACGATCTGAGCCGGTCGCTGTACGCCGAGGACTGTGACGAGATTGCCGTAGCCTTGCGGGTCCTTCTTGAAGACGACATTGGCGTCGTGCGCAATTCGTAGGAGATTTCGTTTTCCGGCCGACGCACTCACGCCGGGGCGTAGTCGCACGAAGACGAGTTCGGGGCCGTTGAGGTTCGAATCGTTGCTTAAAATTGCTTGAGCAAAGGCAGGCGGTTCGAATCCCGAAGAGAGCAATGCTCCAGTACCCATTGACGTATGTTCGGCCACGGCGGTGGCGTAGCCGACGGCCGGGAATGTTGCCGTTCCCACAATCGTCATACTGGTTGGCGGAATGTAGAGCGGCGCGCTCGCCGGAGAGCCGTAACCGACCAACACCGTGTCACCGATCTGTTTGTGCAAGAGCGACAGCGTCTGATTACCCAAGACGATCTCACTGTTGTTGCGTAGTCCGTGGCCCGAGAGGATTGGGGGCACGACTTTAGCGTGGAGGGAGCTCAAGAGCATCGGCACGGTCTGTCCGTCGACCATTAAGTCGTCGTAGTCGGCGCCGCTCCACTGCGCCACGTCCGGATCGTGCTTCAATTCTCGTAGTGCGATGGGCGGCAGGCTGCTGCTGGGATTGAACATGTAATCCCAGTTCCAGCCGTAGAGTGCCGGGCGCGAGACGAGCGTGTGGAGTCCACTGGAGAAGGTGAGCGTCGTCGTCATAAGGGTCACCGCCAGGACCGCTCCCACGAGAATCGAACGCACGGGCACCTCCCCTCGACCGCGCGGTGATTCGAGAGCGAAGTGGGCGCCGATTATCGGAGCGAGTGGAAGTCCGAGGAGTTGGAGTCGGCGCACGGCCGTCGAGCGCCGAGGGCCCTTGGCCTGCGCCGACCTGATGCGTTGCGGTGAGTTCGCCTGCGCGATGNNAGCGATGAGCAACGCCGAACCTCCGAGCACGATGAGCAGAATCATCGCCCCAAGACCGAGCACGGTCCAGTCCCACGAGATGCCGCGATGGGGATAAACCGATCGCACTGGGCCCAGAGGTGCGATCGGCGAGAGCGCCACGGCGGCGATCACGGCGAGTACGACACCGAGAATCAAACTTGCGAACGTACCAATCAAGCTCTCGGCGAACGTGTCCCAATGGCTCGCTCCGAGTGATTGCAGAATTCGACGGTCTTCGTTGCCTTGTCGTAACTGGCGCGAAATTGCCTGGACCGAGAGGATCAAGCACACGAGTGCGGCAATGATGCCGAATACGCCTAGAGCGACCGACTCGGGCTTCACTGCCAGTTCAACTGTTGCGGTAACCGTTGAGGACACGTGGAAGGCATAGGTGAGATGAGGGGGCACGATTCCTACTAACTGCGCTTCGACGCTGGAAAGGCCTTCGTCACCGTGACGCAACTGAATGGCGTAGTAGACCGGAAGTTTCCAATCGGGATCGATGGCCGTGGCTCGTAGCGTCATAGCGGGCGTCAAGAACGCGAACCCGTAGGACCGGTCCACGTCATCTTGGACTATCTCACTGTTCATCGTCACGATTGCGGTGACGGTTGCGTGCACCGTGAGAATGGGTTTAACTCTCGGCGTGCCAAACCCCGGCAGATTTTGTTGACGGGGTGCGTAGAAACCGATGGGTAGCTTCTGGCCCACGTGGACGTTCCAAATGCGTGCGGCGCCAGGCGTTACTTCGACCTGATCGAGACTTTTGGGATCTGAGAGGTGTCCTTGCACGACCGAGAGCCGGTCTTCTCGCGCGAAATCGCCGTCGAGACTTCCGCCCGTGACAACACTATTGAGCGTGTTGAGACGGGGCGCCCCCGCGGCACTCAGTGGCACAGCAGCGCCAGAATTAAGCGTCCGAACCTCGACCACGTCACTAAGTTGTTTGATCTCCTTGACGAGGGACGCTCCGCCCTTGCCCCCGTTGGTGGCCCCGAAGACCGCCATTGTCAGGGTCGACGGACTGGTGCTCCGGAGAAACGTGGGATACGACGACTGCGTACGTCGCGCAGCCGCAACTGAGGCCATGGCTAGGCCACCGGTGAGACCGATGAGCAAGATCACGCTGAGGTACGCCGTCCAATGTCGCGCGAACGTCGAATGGAATC
>PKYQ01000012.1 GCA_003133685.1 Acidimicrobiaceae bacterium | reverse complement strand
GAGTAGCCAGTTGTCGTCACACGCGCCAATGGCCCCAATCTCACGCAAGAATGGACCCGTGTGTGGTCGTGTCGCCCTGTTCACCCCGCCGGTTCGCCTGGCCCGGCTACTCAACGCCACCCTGGCCGCAGGCCTCGACCCTGACGTCCAGCCCAGTTGGAACATCGGGCCGCAGCGGCGACTCTTCGCCGTGAGCGAACGCGACGAGGAGCGCCTCATGGACCGCTACCGCTGGGGCCTTATCCCGAGTTGGTCCAAGGATCCGAAAATTGGCAATCGACTCTTCAACGCCCGCGGCGAGACCGTCGCCGAGAAGCCCTCCTTTCGCAGCGCCTTCGCCAAGCGACCGTGCGTCATTCCCGTCGACGGCTTCTACGAGTGGGATCACCGTCCGAGCCGCGTCAAGCAGGCCCACTTCTTCACGCGCTCCGACGGACAACCAATGCTCTTCGCCGGACTCTACGAGTACTGGCGCAGTCCCGAGGAACCGGCCGACGCCGAGATGACCAAGACCTGCACGATCATCACCACCACACCGAATGAGGACATGGACGAAATCCATGACCGCATGCCCGTCGTCCTCGAACTCGACGACGTCGAGACCTGGATCAACGTGCGAAAGCACGAGCCCGAGGAGCGACTGCAGCTGCTCGCACCGGCCCGTAGTGGCACACTCGTGCACCACGGAGTCAGCAAGGCGGTGGGATCAGTGAAGAATGACGGACCGGAGCTGATCGAGTCGATGGAGTCTTCGCCGCTGTTTTGAATTTGAATGAACGGTCATCACACTGCCTCGCTCGAACAATCACAACATCAAAATTAAATTCAGAAAAGCCGAAAACCCCGAGTGACCAGTGAGCCAAAGCTCACCCGCCCCTCGGGGTTCCCGAAGGCACATCACTCGCTGACCCGTGTCGGACAGGTCACCGCTTGACGGCTGGCACTTCACGTCATTTGTCGTTACTGACCGCGGACCGAACTCCGCTGCCCGTTGGAGGAGTTCTGTTCCTCTTGCGAGGCCCCTCTCCCCTCCTGATTCGAATCCCCTTTCGGTTCTCCGTCTCATTCGACAGGTGCTACGTGAACTACGAGTGATACTGTGCCAGACCTTGCAAGCTGACATCGGGTCAAATGGTGATATCAGGAACTTTTGCCCAAAAGTTGTCACGTTATCCACCGGTTTGTTCACACAGAGCACAACTTCCAACTATTTAGACTCATGTTTTCCACAGCCCGAAGGCCTCGCTGGCCCTTCTTCTGACTCCGAATTGACCCATTGGTCACCGAGAATTGGCGTACGGCCGCGAGTCAGCCAACTCCTTCGAAAACAGACGCGCACGAAGTGGTGCCTTAACCTCCGACGTATGCCCGATGCGCGCACCAAGGCCGTCACGAATCGATCAATATCTCGACGCGAACGAATGGTGTTGCGTGCGTTACAACTACGAACTGGAATACGCGAACTCGATCGTTGCGTTCGATAGATGACGATCCTCTTCGCGCTCCTCACGTCACTCACCAACGCACTCGCCGTCACGTTGCAACACATTGCGAGCACGAGTGACGTTGAAAAGTCCAAGGGTTGGAAGTTCGTGAAGTACTTACTGCGACATCCTCTGTGGTTACTGGGATGGGTTGCACTTTGCGGATCACTCATTTTCCAAGCGTTGGCACTTCACTTCGGACCACTGTCATTGGTGCAACCGATTCTCGTCACCGAGTTGATTCTCGCGTTGGTGCTTCGACAGCTGTGGCTCCATCAATCAATCCGTGGCGTCACGTGGTTGGCCGCATTTGTCACCGCAGCGGGACTCGTCATCTTTCTCGTGATGACGTCGCCGCACGGAGGATTATTTCTTCCAACGACGTCAGCGTGGGCAGTGCCATCGATTGTCTGTGTCGCCGCAGTCGCGCTACTCGTCCTTCTCGCCCAACGGGGATCGCCGGCGCGTCGAGCCGCGCTCTTCGCGAGTGCCACGGCGGTCATGTGGGCCCTGGAAGCAACGTTCATCAAGGCGACGACCGACACGATCAGCGCCCTGGGCTTCGGTGGCGCGTTCACGCGATGGCCAATATACGCCCTGATCGTCGGCGGCATCGTCGGACTGCTGTGTGAGCAGGCGGCGCTACACGTCGGTCCGCTGAGCGTCTCTCAGACCTTCATCGTCATCGTTGACCCGGTCGTGAGCGTCGCCCTCGGTATTTGGCTGTACCGCGAACGACTGCATCACGGTGCGCTGCACCTCACGATCGGCATCTTCGCCTTTGCCGTCATGTGCGCCGGCGTCGTCGCCCTTACGCGAACGGCGCCAGCGACGATGAGCGCCGACGTACACCGCGTCTAACGGACTACGTGTCCCAGAGACCAATGAATAACACGAATGGCACAATCGCCATCCACGGCAACGTACCTGTCGCGACTGACGTTCGGGTTCGGCCCGCGAGGAGTCCATAGGTTCGCGGCATGTCTCGGGCCTAAAAACGTGAACGGAGGGCGTCTCGAAGCAACCCGAATGCGATTCTTGTTTCTGAGCGACCTTCACCCTTCAGATCTTCTACGACCGCGCTCATCTCATCGCCGTAGCGCTCATGCCACCATTTCGGATAACGGCGCGGCGACGAGACCGACGAATGAACTTCCCACGCTCAGCCAATCTCTCCGAGACGTCGTAGGCCTATCGCCGCGACCTTCATCGCGCTCTGCAGTCGTTCAGTCAATACGGCTGATCCTTCACCGGTGATGCGGTACGGTCGGCGACGGTCTTTCGACGGCAACGCCGCGACAAGTCCCTCTTCTTCGAGTCGCACCAGCACGCCGTAGAGAGTGCCCGGACCGAAGACCGTACCGGTCATCTCTTCGATGTCTTTATTGATGGCGTAGCCGTGCTTCGGGCCACCGGTGAGACTCGTCAGCACGAGAATCGTCGGATCCTGGGTACGACCCAGTCGCTTCGATTCCATCGTCACCACCTCTCCGCAAAAATGCCACTACTACGGAATTCGTAGTAGTCCGCAAGTCCCTGGGATCTCGTGCTCGAGACTCCAGGGTCCCTCTACGCGTGAATCGCGACGAGCTCATAGAGGCGAAGGCCATATTGAAATTTCAGCGACTGCTTGCAACGACACAGAATTATCACTGTGTTGAGCCAATCTTTTGAATCGGCAACAGTAAAATATTGACGTGCCTCAGGATTTGCCGACGCTGTCCGTTGTGGATTCCTCATGTCGTTGTGTAGATGACACGAGTCAAGAACTTTCCTTTTCAAAAATGCGAGCTCACGGCCTCGAATTCTCTCGGCGCATCGGGTGAGTGAATCTACGACACCGGGACCTGGCCGCAAGAGTCCGCGACGGAGTTTTTGGATCGCTATTGCCGTAGGCGTCGTAGCAATTGGTTTCCTAGGGTCCTTCTTCGGCGCCAAAAATCTCGCCAAGGACGACGTTCAGCGGGATCATCAAAATCTCCAGACGTCGTCCGTCGAGATCGCGTCCGCACTCAACCTCGCGATTCAACACGAACAAGATCTGGCGATCAGTGCGGGTGCGTTCAACGTCGAGAACCCGAACGCGTCGGAGTCGAGCTTCCTTCGTTGGGTCAACGACGTCGACGCCTTCCGGCGTTATCCCGAGATCCTCGCCGTCGCCGAAGTCGAAATCGTTCGTCCATCTCAGTTGGTGGCCTTCGCCGCACGGGCCGCGGTCAATGAGCGGGAATCCAAGGCTCCGGGTCAGACATTTACTTTGACACCCCCGGGCAAGCGGCCCTTCTACTGCCTCGTGGACCTCGAGCACGCTCGGACCGGATTGCCGGAGATTCCAATAGGCCTGGACCTGTGTGATTCATCTCTCGGCCCGCAATTACTTCAGGCGGCCGGTTCCGGGCAGGCCGTCTACATCCCCGACAGTCTGAGCGGCCCCGCCGTTTTGGCGGTGGGCACGCCGCTGTATCGCAAGGGCAGCCACCCCGACACGGTGGCCGCTCGCCGTGCGAACCTCATTGGATTCACTGGCACCGAAATTCTGCCGAAGACCATTTTGAAGACTGCTCTGCTGGGTCACCCAAACACGGGGGTCGCGTTTCGTTACAGCCAAACCCGCACCAATGAAACCTTCATGGCCGGAAGTCATCCGAAGGACGCAATCTTCGCGTCGGTGGACCTTCACAACGGTTGGCACGTCCAGGTCTATAAGGCCGCCGTTAACGCCAGCATTTTCGCTCAAGGCGATTCCTCGGAGCTCTTCCTCGGTGGTGCGCTCCTCAGCCTCCTGCTCGCACTGTTGATCTACGTACTCGGTACGAGTCGATCAAGCGCCATGCAGCTCGTCAAGGAACGAACCGATCAGCTGCAACATCAAGCACTCCACGATTCACTCACCGGTCTTCCCAATCGCGCGCTGATCCTCGACCGCATCGACCGCATGCTCGCACGCTCAAGACGCGAGCGCACGGAAGTTGCCGCGCTCTTTCTCGACCTCGACAACTTCAAGGACATCAACGACACCCTGGGCCACCGCGCCGGTGATGAGCTGCTCGTCAGCGTCGGCATTCGTCTGAATAGCGCAGTTCGCGCGAATGACACGGTCGGTCGACTCGGGGGCGACGAGTTCGTCGTCCTCGCCGACGGTGTCTCCTTGGAGGCCGGCGTGGACGTGGTGGCCGAGCGTCTGCTCGACGTCATGGCGACGCCGTTCATCATTTCGGCGAGCAAAGTACCGCTCCACGTCTCGGCCAGTATCGGTATCGCCGAAGGAGATCGTGCCACGCCCGAGGCCTTGCTTCAAGATGCCGATATCGCGCTCTACCAGGCCAAGGCGGCCGGGAAACAGAGGGCCGTAAAGTTCATTCCGTCGATGCAGGAATCGGTCGACCACCATCGACGCCTGGAAGTCGACCTGCAGGGCGCTCTCGAGGGCGACCAGTTCTTCTTGATGTACCAGCCGACGGTTGACCTGGCGACCGGTGGCTTCACCGGCGTCGAGGCGCTACTTCGCTGGAAGCACCCCGACCGCGGCGTCGTCATGCCCGACGACTTCATCCCCGCGCTCGAGTCATCGGGTCTCATCATCCCCGTCGGTGCGTGGGTCCTGCACGAGGCGTGTCGACAAGGCGCTCTGTGGCAGGGCCGTGGTCACCGATTCACGATCTCGGTCAACATCTCGGCGAAACAACTCGAACGTGACCAACTCGTCACCGACGTGCGCGAAGCAATCTCGATGAGCGGATTCGACTCCAGTGAGCTCATCCTGGAACTCACTGAGACCGCGCTGATGCACGACTCCGGATCAACGCTGTCACGTTTGATGTTGTTGAAGGCACTCGGTGTGCGCGTCGCCATCGACGACTTCGGCACGGGCTACTCGTCCCTCGCCTACTTGCGTCAGTTCCCCATCGACATCTTGAAGATCGATCGATCGTTCGTGTCCGGCATCGCCGATTCGAAGGAGTCCGAAGCGCTCGTGCACACACTCGTGCAGCTCGGCAAAGTCCTCGGCATTGAGACGATCGCCGAGGGCGTCGAGACGAACGACCAGCGCTCACGCCTCGAGACCGAACACGTTGATACGGGACAGGGCTTCTTGTTCGCGCGACCGCTCGCCGTGGCTGACCTCGATCGACTCCTGCTCGATTCCGCCGGCAAACCCGAGTGGCTCAGCGTCGCCCTGCCCAGGGACGATGCGTAATTCACCGCTGATCATCGGACAGTGGAGTCACATTCGTAACCGTTCTGGTGACATATACAGTGGCGAATGAAAACGGCGAAGGGGAACACAGTGCCCAAGAGCGCTCCAAAGGAAGAATCGGCTTCGAGCAAGATCACCAAGCGCACGCGAGAGTTCGGCGATTGGCGCGGTGAGACGCTCGCGCGTCTACGTCAACTCATCCTCGACGCCGATCCCGACATGCAAGAGGAATGGAAGTGGGTGAAACCCACCAATCCGGGCGTCCCAGTCTGGAGCCACGACGGCGGCGTGTGTACGGGCGAAGTGTATAAACAGGTCGTGAAGCTCACGTTCTTTCGGGGAGCATCAGTGAAGGACTCGAAGCAGCTCTTCAACTCGAGCCTGGAAGGGAACGTGCGGCGCGCGATTGACTTTCACGAAGGCGAGAAGGTCAATGAAGCGGCGTTCAAACAACTCATTCGCGCCGCCGTGGCGGCCAATAAGGCGGCCCTCGCTGAACGAGCCGCCAAGAAGAAGTAACTGAAAAAAGGTTGTTCGTCGATGGACAAATGCGGCGATCGTGTTTCTTCCATTCCGAGGCGATCGAGGCATCGTTGCCCTTTGATGGTGTTCTGCAGGTGGCTGGACGATCGAAGTGGCTGGGGACAAGTCCAATCTGCTGACGAATGTCACGAAAATACGATATCTGGTTCAATGGTTACGAATGTCGTATTTCTCTAACATTCGCCTCCAAACGTACTAATATCAGGTTATGGCGACATCCAGCCCGAAAGAGACACCAATTCGTTCGTCCGAGGCTCTCGGACGAACCATAAGACGTGCTCGAGAACAGACCCAACTCACGCAAGCTCAATTCGCCGAACGGGTCAGAGCAACACGCCAGGCAATCGTCGCGCTGGAAGGCGGCAACGAAACCCGGGCGCTCGAATTGATCTTTGACGCTCTCGCGGTGCTCGGCCTGGAGTTGATAGTCCGTCAGAAAGGGCAGTGATGGAACTGGATATCTGGCTGGAGGACCAGTTCATAGCCCGAAGCCGAGGGCGAGATCGCGGCCGTAAATTGACGATCGTCTATGACGAGCGTGTCGTCGCGGACCTTGGCAATGAAGTTCCATTGCTCTCCTGCTCGCTGCCCACTCCCGGACCATCGACAGCATCCAATGCTCGCTCGTTTCTCGAGGGACTACTTCCCGAGGGACGGGCTCTCGAAACTATGGCGGCAAACATGCGTAACGTGCGCCTGCAAGACGGTGCTCCCGCAACGTCAGCCGATGCAGTGGCACTGTTGGCGCAGTATGGCAGGGACTGTGCGGGAGCAGTGGTGATCGTGCCATCCGGTACTGACTACCAACCAAGTCAAGGCGACTACCGACAACTCAACCAGGAAGACCTTGCCGAGATCCTTCGCGATCTACCCGAACACCCTCTCGGGGCAAATCCCGATCGCGAGATTCGGATGTCACTCGCCGGCGCCCAACCCAAATTCCTCTTGGCGCGATTCGACAACAAGTGGTTCGAACCGTTGCGCGGTGCCGCGTCCACACATATCCTAAAACCGACGACGCGCTGGCCCTACAGTGCCGAAAATGAAGCACTCGTCATGCACTTCGCCCGTGCGACAGGATTGACCGCTTGGTCGACATGGGTGGAGAGAATCAGCGAAACTTCAGTATTGGCCGTTGAGCGCTACGACCGACGCGTCGAAGGTAAGCGAGTGGTACGGACCCACCAGGAGGACCTTTGTCAGGCCCTAGGAATCCGTCCGCTCAATAAGTATCAAATAGGCCGCCCCTCGGCACTGATGGCCCGCCTGTTGAGGAGATTCGCAGACGTGCCGGCCAAGGAGGTCGCCAACTTATTTGCACAAGTGGCGTTTCGTACCTTGGTGGGTGATGAGGACGGGCATGGAAAGAACTACTCCCTCCTGCTCAACAATGGCCAGGTTGAGTTAGCGCCTCTCTATGACTCAATTTGTACGCTCGCCTACCCGGAGCTGAGCGGAAGCATGGCCGCGCCCATTGGGAATCAATCGAGTCTCGCCGAGGTCGATCGCCAAGCGTTGATCGAAGAGGCTATCGCCATGGGAGTTCTCCAATCAGATGCCAACTCGATCCTGGAAGGACTCACCACCGACATCAGAGCATCGATCTCGAGTCTCGACGCCTCCTTCACCTCAGGCTGGCCCAGCGAACTAGTGATCGACGTCATTACCTCGCGGCTGGATCGGCTGGAGTCTGGACATCCGCTGGGTGGCCACCTGACAGGATCCCCAGCCGGCCGACCTAGGAGAGCGACTGATATGACAACTCAAACGGCTTACCCTGAGGGTTTTACAGACCTGTAGGTGGAAGTCCCGATCGCCATGCCCCGGAAATCCGCCCGGCGGAAGAATTGGGCGTCAAGCCCACTTCGTGGACCTTGAGGGACACAATAAGAACTCGCTCAAACGACCATGGCACCCTAGGTAACAAGCTGAAGCGACAACCCAATCCATCTGTGTTACCATATGGTTCATGGGACGACGCGAGGTGCTGGTGCAATTGGACGACGATCTTGTCGCGCGACTTGATCGACTTGCCGCTGAACGCGGAACTAACCGTTCGGAACTTCTGCGCAGGGGCGCAGTCGCGGTGCTCGATGCCGAGGAGATTCGCCGGGCTGATGCCGAACTGCAAGCGTCATATCGCTTCACTCCACAAGACCCGATCGTCGTCGAGGTTGCCGCTCGACTCGCTAGCGAGACAATTCCGAATTGGTAGCCAGAGGCGACATTATCTGGGCCGATCTGGGAAGTCCCGCGGGCCGGCGTCCAGTGTGCGTGTTGACTCGAGACGCTGCCATTCAAGTTCTCTCGGCCGTGACCTGCGCTCCGATTACGCGAACAGTTCGCGGGATTCGCTCGGAGGTCGAAGTTGGCCCTGAAGAAGGACTCCCCGAAGTAAGTGTGATCACTTGCGACAACATCGTGACACTGCCGATAGACGTGCTCGCCAGCACCCGGGTCGGCCATCTCGGCCTTGGAAAACGTGCCGAGTTGGACCGCGCGCTGCGCTACGCGCTCGATATTCAGTACTGAATCAACAACCACTAGGAATCGCACGATACGTTTGTCTACCGATCCTTCATCGAACTAATTGGGCCGCGCTTGGATCTCGTCCGAAAGCACGCCTGCAGTTCGCACATTCAATCTCAGTCTTGCCATCAGGCCTGATCTTCGTGGACGACGTAGACCCCAACCCGGCGTCCTGACGCCAGGGTTGCTTCAATTCGGTGGTAATCGTCCACCTCGTACGCGTCGGCCGCTCGCAACTCGTCCGACGTGAGTTCGAGCACTGGTCCGTCAACAGCATCGGCCGCATTCGCGGAGCGCGGGACGATTGGGTGTTGGTCCGATCCGCTCATCTCGATCACGTCAGGATCAGTGATCGTGATCGTTTCGATACGAAATCCGGATAGCAGATCAGGATTTATCGGCAGGGCACCGCCGAAATTCGTTGCTTGAACTGGCGCCGACTTGAGGGTTCCAAAAGAGAACAAGTACTCAGGAATGGGCCAAGCCTACCCACGGGTTGCACTCACTAATTCTGTGAAGAAACGACAGGAACCCGATTCTCGATGAGGTCTCGTACGACAACGTTGCAAATCTGTCAACACTCGGTGGAGGTGATGGGATTCGAACCCACTGCCTCTACATTGCGAACGTAGCGCTCTACCAATTGAGCTACACCCCCGAAGAGGGTTCTACTTTAACCCAACGCTCGACGTGGCTGGGATTGACGCAGCCAACCGTCGTCCTCGTCATCCTCTTCGTAGTCGGATTCGAACTCATCGTCGTAGCGAGGTGAAACCGCGTCGTAGAGACGCTGCACCGAGGCCAGTTTGCGTGGCTGGGGCAAACGAAGCGGCAGTGACGACTCATTCAAGAAGCCCTGGGAGACGGCGTAGAGCGCGAGTGCGACGTAGGACACGATGCAGACCCACGAGGCGACCGCCAAGTCCATGATCAACGAGTAACTCATCGTGAGGGCGAGGATCGACAACACCGCCGAGGCGATCACCAGGCGCACGAACATCATCTGTCGCCGCGACTTCATTGAGCGATGGCGAATCGGTGCGTCGTAACTGCGACGAGCCGTCGTTTCGTTGGGCGCCGAAGAGTAGGCCGCGGCGTAGCGGTTCATCGATTCGCGTTCGTTCTTCGGCTGGTCGTACTCGTAGTCCTCGCTCCACTCGTCCCACGAACTGCGTGACTCGAGCGAGCGGTACGTGTCGTCAGCGTGAACGACCGTCAGTCGAGCGCGGCGTCCGGGCCCCTGGAGACCGGCTTCGCCATCGTCGCGCTGGTCCAAGCGATGGGCCGCGTTGACGGCGTACTCCTGGCGGCTCAGGACCTCGTGTTCGGCGTGAAAGGACTGGATCGAGCGTTCGGCACCGCCGTCACGGAGCCATCGAATCGCCACGGGCACCAGAAGCGCTACCCAGAAGAGGGCGAGGACTATTAGAAGCATCCGACATACCCCACGACGCGCCACCAAGACATTGCAGTAAAAGTTACAAGCGTTTTATGGGTTTTTGGTGGATGTCACGCCTCGTGGAGGCCGCACTCTTCCTTGTCCGCACCGACCCAGCGACCCGACCTGCGGTCCCCCGGCACGAGTGGTTTCTCAGTCATCGCGGCGCACCCGATCGAGGCGTAACCCTCGGCCCAGAGGGGGTGTTCGGGCAGATGGTTCGACGAGAGGTAGTACGCCACGTCGTCGTCGGTCCACGTGGCGAGTGGGTTCACCTTCACGAGTTTGAATTTCTCATCCCACATCAGGGTTTTCATGTTCGTTCGCGACGGCGCGTCGACCCGTTTCACCGAGGTGATCCACGCCGATTTGCCCGCGACGGCGCGCCCCAGCGGCTCGACTTTACGAAGTTCGCAACATCGTTCAGTGCCGCAGGGCCACGCGTCGGCGTCGGGACCTGGCGTCGTACGGGTCATGTTGAGCGACCAATCACGTTCGATTCGAGACGCGAATTCGAGCGTCTCCGGGAAGTGTCCGCCCGTGTCTAAAAAGATGATTTCAGAATTGGGACGAAGTTGATGAACCATGTGCAGCAACGCCACGTCCTCGAACGAGCACGCCATCGCCACGTCGTCGTTGAACCGCTCGAAGGTCCATTCGAGAATCTTGATCGGTGTCGAACGCTCAAAACTCTCGTTCACCGATTCGAGTTCGTCGAGGAGGTCACCGGTCGGCGTCATCAGGGTCATTTGGTCAACAGCCTTGCATTCTCGAGTGTTTTACTAGGATATACGGAGACCTTACGGACTATGACGACGACACCCTTGCGCACCTCCACGACCACCGACCACCTCGACCTGCTGGAGTCCCACGCCATTTTCATCCTCCGCGAGGTCGTTGCCGAGTGCGAACGCCCGGTCCTGCTCTTCTCCGGCGGTAAGGATTCCGCGGTGCTGCTGCACCTCGCCGTGAAGGCCTTCGCGCCCCAGCAACTGCCCTTTCCGGTCATGCACATCGACACCGGCCAGAACTTCCCCGAGGTCATCGAATTTCGCGACGCGATGGTCGAGCGCGTCGGCGCGCGACTCGTGGTCGCCAAGGTGCAAGACACCATCGACCAGGGCAAAGTCCAAGACCCCGGCGCCATGGGTTCGCGCAACCGACTACAGACGGTGACGTTGCTCGACGCCATCAATGACAACAACTTCGACGCCGCCTTCGGCGGGGCTCGACGTGACGAGGACAAGGCGCGCGCCAAGGAGCGCATCCTGTCCTTTCGCGACACCTTCGGTCAGTGGGACCCCCGTAAACAGCGACCCGAACTGTGGCAGATCTACCAGGGCAAGGTGAACCCCGGCGAGAGCGTGCGCGCCTTTCCCCTCTCGGACTGGACCGAACTCGACGTGTGGCAGTACATCCAACGCGAGCAGATGGCGCTGCCGGAGATCTACTTCGCCCACGAGCGCGACGTCGTCATGCGCGACGGTATGTACTTGGCGATCGGACCGTTCGTCGAAGCGCGCGAGAGCGAAACCGTCGAACACCTCTCCGTGCGCTTTCGCACGGTCGGCGACGCCAACTGCACCGGGGCGGTGAAGTCACGCGCCGCGACGCTCGAGGCGATCATCGACGAAGTGGCGCTCGCGAACGTCTCGGAACGCGGCGCGACGCGCGCCGACGACAAATTCTCCGAGACCGCCATGGAAGATCGAAAACGCGAAGGGTACTTCTAAACGTGCAACTCGCCACCAAGGATCTTCTGCGCCTAGCGACCATCGGATCGGTCGACGACGGCAAGTCGACGCTGATCGGTCGGATCCTGGTCGACACGCGCCAGCTCTTCGACGACCAACTCGACGCCGTCGCCGAGGCTTCGGAGAAACGCGGCGTCGGCGACCTCGACCTCAGTTTCGTGACCGACGGGCTGCGCGCGGAGCGCGAACAGGGCATCACGATCGACGTGGCCTATCGCTACGCGACGTCACCGACGCGCAAGTTCATCATCGCGGACTGCCCGGGCCACGTGCAGTACACCGGCAACATGGCGACGGGCGCCTCGACCGCCGACCTCGCCCTCGTCGTGCTCGACGTCGCCTCCGGACTCAAAGAGCAGACCCGTCGACACCTCTGCATCGCGGCACTCCTCGGCGTGCGCTCGATCATCGTCGCGGTCAACAAGATGGACGCGGTCGACTGGTCCAAGCTGGCCTTTGACCGCGTCGTCGACGAGATCCAAGCGCTGGCGCGCGACCTCGACTTCACGTCGGTCTCGATCATCCCGGTTTCAGCGTTGCTCGGCGACAATGTCGTCGAGAGTTCGGTCCACTTCCCTTGGTACGAGGGTCCGACCGTCCTCGAGGCGCTCGAGAGCTCCGAAGCCGGTGCCTGGGAGCACACGACGACGCGCGGCGCGCGCCTCCCGATCCAGTGGGTGCTTCGCCAATCCGGTGGCGGACGAACCTACGCGGGGATGGTGAACGGTGACACGTTTCACGTCGGCGATCGGGTCACGTTGCTGCCGGCCAATATCGAGACGACGATTACAGCGATGAACTTCGGCGGTGAGGCGATCAGTCAAGCGACCGTCGGACTGGCCGCCGACGTCGCGTTGGCCGACGAGACGAACGCCGGGCGCGGCGACCTGATCGCGACGGCGCCCCTCCCCTCGGTCGTAAATGAACTGAAGACGACGATCTGTTGGTTCGGCGAGAAGCCGCTCGTGATCGGTCAGCGTCTCAAGATGAAACACACGTCGAAGGTCACGCCGGTGCGCGTCAAATTGATCAACGGTGTGATCGACATCGAAAAGCTCGACATCGACGAATCGACGTCACTCAACACCAACGACATCGGATTGGCCACGCTGCAAACCGCCGACCTCTTGGTCGTGGATGACTACCGCGCGAATCGGGTCACCGGAAGTTTCGTCCTCATTGACGAAGCGACCAACGCCACCGTTGCCGCCGGCATGGTCGGACACGCGAGCTTCCTTTAAAATTGCACCAACATCGCGATCAACGCCACGGCGATGAGAGCGAGCAGCACGTCGATTGACTTCACGAACGAGCGTCCGCTCTCGGGTGGCGCTACTCCGTCGCGAGCGATCACCCTAGCGAGCGCTCGTTCCTGCGGCAACGTTCTCGCTTCGAGGTGACCGGCCAACGCTAGGTAGCAAAGTATCCCCACGCCGATCCACGGCCTGGAGAGCGACACGGACTTGTCACCGCTCAACGACATGATGAGTCCCGTGATCGGCAGCACGTGCACGACGCGCACCGCCCAATTGCGTCGATCGGGGAAACGTTTCCGCTGGAGCGACTCGTCGGCGCCGTGGGCGATCGCGTGGGCGGCACTGCGCATCACGATGAACACGATCAGCGTGTCGACCGCCGCGAGGATGTGAATCAGGAAGACCAGATCGTAGGCGATCGAAGTGGCGATCATTCGTCGCCCAGTAGTTCTGTTGCCGCGCGATAGGGGTCGGTCGTGCCCGCCAGCAACGCTTCGATCTGTCCCTCGTAGGCGTCGCCGTGCGCCAGAGCGCCGACGCGTGAACGGACCATCACCGAGAGTACCTTGTCGAGTTCGACGCGCAGGCGAGCCCGTCGACGAACGTCCTTCGGCCCGCCCTCGATGAACGATCGATGGTTCACGACGGCGTCCCACAGTTCACCGATACCCGTGGCGTCGGTCGCGACGGTCTCGAGGATCGGCGGTCGCCAGTCGTGCGTGGCGCCGAGCTCGAGCATCTGTTCGAGATCACGTCGCGTCTCACGAACACCCGCGCGATCGGCCTTGTTGATGACGAAGATATCGGCGACTTCGAGCAACCCGGCCTTGTTGGCCTGCATGGCGTCGCCCCACCCGGGATTGACCACCACGATCGTCGTGTCGGCGGCCGAGGCAATCTCGACTTCCATTTGACCGACGCCGACGGTCTCGACGAGGACCAGTCGAAAGTTCGCGGCACCGAGGACCCGAAGCGCGTCGGGCACCGCCAACGAGAGTCCGCCGAGGTGTCCGCGCGTCGCCATGGAGCGAATAAACACGTGCTCGTTGGTCGCGTGACCCTGCATGCGAATACGGTCCCCGAGGATCGCGCCGCCGGTGAAAGGCGAGCTGGGATCGACGCACAGCACACTCACCTGATTGAAGTCCTCGGCGCCATTGAAGGAGCCGCGTTCGAGCACCACGTTGATCATCTGGTCGGTCAAGGTGGATTTCCCGGCGCCCGGTGGCCCGGTGATCCCCACGACGTACGGCGCGTTCGCGCGATAAGCCAGCGCCGCGGTGGCGAGCTGTTGCGGTCCCCCGGACTCGACGAAGGTCAGCAGGCGCGCGAGGGCGGTGCGCGATCCCTCGCGGGCCTGCTCGACCAACTCGCCCGGATCCGAGGAGATCATGAGAACCGTTCGATGTTGGCGCCGAGGTGGCGCAAGCGACCGGCGAAGTCGTCGTAACCGCGGTCCACGTGCTCGAGTCCGGTGACCGTCGTCTCGCCTTCGGCGACGAGACCGGCAAGGATCAACGCGGCCGCGGCGCGGATGTCACTGGCGTGCACCGAGGTTCCCGTCAGATGATCGACGCCGCGAATCATCGCGTGATGGCCCTCGGTGGTGATGCTCGCGCCGAGGCGCACGAGCTCATCGACGTAGCGGAAGCGGCCCACGAACAGATTCTCGGTCACGACCGAGACGCCGTCGGCCACGCTCAGCATCGTCGTAATGAGTGGTTTGTAATCGGTCGCCACCCCCGGGTACGGCAACGTCGCGACGTCACAGGCCCGCAAGTTTCGCGGCCCCTGCGCGGCAACGCCCGGTCCGCGCACGTCCACCACGCCGCCCATTGCCTCGATCTTTCGCAGCAGCATTTCCATGTGTTCGGGGTGGGCGTCGACCACGCGAACCTCGCCGCCGGTGATGAGCCCCGAGGCCAAATACGTCGCGCTGACCACGCGGTCGGTCACGACGTCGTGTCGGGCAGGGTGCAACTCCGCGACGCCGTCGATGGTGAGGCGCGACGTGCCCAGACCTTCAATTCGCGCCCCCATGGCGATGAGTTGTTTCGCGAGGTCTTCCACTTCCGGCTCGCGCGCGGCGTTGTCGATGACCGAGCGACCTTCGGCGAGCACGCAGGCCATCATCAAATTATCGGTCGCCGTGTGACTTGGGTATTCGAGCGTGATGCGCGCCGCGCGCAGTCGCGGTCGATCAATCGTGGCGCGAATGAAGTTGCGGTCGTTGTGGAAGGTCGCGCCCATGGCCGTGAGGCCGTCGGTGTGGAAATTGATCGGGCGCTGGCCGAAGTCGTCGCCGCCCGGCAGGGCCATGTCCGCGCGACCGCAGCGCGCCAGCAGTGGTCCGAGGATGACAATCGACGCGCGCATTGCCTCGAATAGTCGTGACGGCGCGACCGGATTTATGTCCGGGGCCTCGGGGACAGCGATCGAGAGTTCGTGATCAGCCGGTCGCGCCACGGTGCAGCCCAGCGCTTCGAGCAGCTCCACCATCATGGCGACGTCGGTGATGTTCGGAACGTTGGTCAGACGGTGCTCACCTGAAGCGAGCAGGCACGCCGCCATTTCCTTCAACACCGCGTTTTTGGCACCAAAGGCCTGTACCTCGCCCTCGAGTGCTCCGGCGGGCTTGACGACGAGGTTTGTCACCCTACAAGTATTGCCGGTCAAGGGAAATGGCTCGGGACGAGGTCGAAGAGTTCACTCAATGTACGCTGGCGGCGTGCTGCAACCATACCAACCGGACCGCAATATCGCGCTCGAATTGATTCGCGTCACCGAAGCTGCCGCCATTGCCGCCGCGCGATGGTCGGGGCGTGGCGACAAGAACGCGGCCGACGGCGCGGCGGTTGACGCGATGCGCTTCGTGCTCGGCGGCGTGGCCATGGACGGCATCGTCGTCATCGGCGAGGGCGAAAAAGACGACGCGCCGATGCTCTACAACGGAGAACGGATCGGCGACGGTCGTCCACCGCTCGTCGACATCGCGGTCGACCCAGTCGACGGAACGACACTCACGGCGATGGGCCGCAACGGCGCACTGTCGGTGATCGCTCTGTCCGAGCGCGGGTCAATGTTCAACCCCGGTCCGTGCGTCTACATGAACAAGATTGCGGTCGGACCCCGCGGTCGCGGCTCGGTTGACATCAACGCCTCGGCGACTGACAACCTGGCCGAACTCTCCAAACGACTGAAGAAACCGATTCCCGAACTCGGCGTGGTCATTCTCGATCGCCCGCGCCACGACGCGCTGCTCGAAGAAGTTCGCGAAGCTGGCGCGCGCGTACTCTCCATCTCCGACGGCGACGTGGCCGGCGCCATTGCGACCGGTTGGCCGAACTCCGGGGCCGACATCCTGATTGGCGTCGGCGGCACCCCCGAGGGCGTCATCGCGGCGGCGGCGCTGAAGGGTCTCGGCGGCGAGATTCAGGGCATGCTCATCGCGCGTGACGACGAGGAGCGTCGTTCGGCCGAGGCGCTGGGTTACGACTTCACGCGAGTGCTGACGACCGACGATCTGGTTGCCAGTGATAACTGTTTCTTCTCGGCCACGGCGATCACCGACGGTGACTTCTTGCGCGGTGTGCGATTTCACGACTTCGGCGCGACCACGCAGTCGATGGTCGTGCGCTCGCGCTCGGGCACGGTGAGAACGATCGAGACCTTCCACCGGCGCAACAAACTCGAAGAGTTCACGTCCGCGGGCTTCTAACACTTGTTCGATTGTTCACGAAGCACAAATGCGTAACGATTCACGCTCCTTGTCCGATTGCACACACGACCCCGTCGTCGTAAGGTCCGCAGTAGAGCCCGTCGGGCTCTGATTGGCGAAGTCACAAGGGGGCGACGTGCAGGTTTCGAATCTATTAGCCAACAAGAGCCAAGAGGTGGCAACGATTTCCCAGGAGCGCACCGTGAACGACGCGCTGATGCTCCTGAAAGAGCGCAGCATCGGCGCCCTCGTCGTCACCGGTCCCACCCCGCCGTTGGTTGGCATCTTCAGCGAGCGCGACGCCGTGCGAGCTCTGGCGACGAATGGCGCCAAGGCGCTCGAGACGACGGTCGCCGATTTGATGTCCACTGACGTCCAGACCTGCGATGAGACCACGACGGTGACCGAGTTGATGGGACTCATGACCGAGCGGCGTATACGCCATCTGCCCGTGGTGCACGAGGGTCAACTCGTCGGCATAATCTCGATCGGCGACGTCGTGAAAGCCCGTTTCGACGAACTCGAACACGAGAAGAAGGACTTGCTGGACTACGTATCAGCGCGCTAGTTGCGGCACCGAACCGCGTCCCCCGATTACTCGGTCGCGAGTTTGACGGCCTTACGAAACTTGAACCTCTCGGCGAGCCAACAGACCAGTGGAAACAGTCCGACGGTTGCGATCATCCATCCGACGTACTGAAGTGTGTTCCCGACCGGCGCGAACATCAACGCCAAACCCACGATGTAAAAGCCCCACGTAATCCGCTTCCAGATTTGGGCTCTCCCGTATTGCGCAGCAATGTCCTCGCCGTACGTAGCCCGGTCAGCGTATTTGGCACCCCAGTGATTGGCGCCGCTCTGTTCGATCTGGTCAACAATGCGCATTACGACCTCGCTGCACTAAGTCGAAGTTCGGCACGATCGAGTGCGGCCCTGGCCATCACACTCGTTGCCGTTTCGTGTTCGTTGCGAATGTCGGCTGCGATCTCAGCTTCCGCTGACTCCTTGGCGGCTTGCGCGCGCGCAACGTCGATCTCATCGACCTTCTCGGCGATGCCGGCGAGCACGGTCGCGAGCGTTTCGCCCTCCTCTTCGCCGGGGCCGACCTGGAAGAATCCACCATGCACCGCAATGGCGATCTCGCCCTCGGTCGTGCCCACCCGGACCACGCTCGGCACGACGTTGCCGACCATGTCCATGTGCTCCGGCAGTACCGTGAACCAGCCCTCGGACGAACGCGCGACAAGCGCCGTC
Source organism: Acidimicrobiaceae bacterium (assembly GCA_003133685.1). GTDB lineage: Bacteria > Actinomycetota > Acidimicrobiia > Acidimicrobiales > RAAP-2 > RAAP-2. The sequence continues at coordinate 31,076 of PKYQ01000012.1, read as the reverse complement.
GCCTCACCGACCCACAACGGCGCCTCGGGCGTCACGATTTCAACCTTCAGTGTGGCCACATCTATTCCTTCTGGAGTTCGGCGGCCTTGCGCTCGACGTCCGAAGCTCCTCCGACGTTCAAGAACGCCTGCTCCGGGAACGCGTCGAGGTCGCCCTTCACCAAATGCTCGAAGGATTCAATGGTCTCTTGGACCGGGACGTTGATGCCGTCGATACCGGTGAAGACCTTGGATACGAACATCGGCTGAGAGAGGAAGCGCTGGATCTTGCGAGCGCGCGTCACCGTGATGCGGTCCTCTTCGGAGAGTTCGTCAAGACCCAGGATCGCGATGATGTCCTGCAACTCCTTGTTGCGCTGCAAGATCTGCTGGGTCTGACGAGCGACGGCGTAGTGTCGGTCACCCACGATCTCGGGCGCCAGGATGTTCGACGTCGAGGTCAAGGGGTCAACCGCCGGGTAGATACCGAGCGCCGCGATCTGACGACTGAGTTCGGTCGTGGCGTCGAGGTGGGTGAACGTCGTGAACGGCGCGGGGTCGGTGTAGTCGTCGGCCGGCACGTAGACGGCCTGCAGTGACGTGATCGATCGACCACGGGTCGAGGTGATGCGCTCTTGGAGTTCGCCCATCTCGTCAGCCAACGTCGGCTGGTAGCCGACCGCGCTCGGCATGCGGCCGAGCAGCGTCGAGACCTCGGAGCCGGCCTGCACGAAGCGGAAGATGTTGTCGACGAACAAGAGGACGTCTTGGTTCTTCACGTCACGGAAGTACTCGGCCATCGTGAGGGCCGCGAGCGCGACGCGAAGGCGCACGCCCGGCGGCTCGTCCATCTGGCCGTAGACGAGGGCGGTCTTTTCGATGACGCCCGACTCGCGCATCTCCAACAGAAGGTCCGTGCCTTCACGGGTGCGCTCGCCCACACCGGCGAAGACCGAGACGCCTTCGTGGAGTTCGGCCACACGACGAATCATCTCCATGATGAGGACGGTCTTACCGACACCCGCGCCGCCAAACAGGCCGATCTTGCCACCCTGGACGTAGGGGGCGAGGAGGTCGACGACCTTGATGCCGGTTTCGAACATCGTCGCGTGCGGCTCGAGTTGGTCGAAGGCCGGCGCGCTGCGGTGGATCTCCCAGTAGTCCTCGACCGGTCCGATGTCATCGGTGTCGAGCGACTCGCCGATGACGTTGAAGACGTGTCCCAGCACGGCGTCGCCGACCGGCACGGTGATACCGCGTCCCGTCTGGCGAACGACCGCGCCGCGCACGAGTCCGTCCGTCGGCTTCATGCACACGCAACGAACGCGGCCTTCACCGATCTGTTGAGCGACTTCGCCGGTCACCGTGATCGTGATGCCGTCGATGACGATGTCGACCTCGACGGCGTGGTTGATCTCGGGCAACGAGTGCGGCGGGAACTCCACGTCCACGACCGGTCCGGCGATGGCGACGACACGCCCCGTCTCGAAGGTGGTCTTTTCTGGAGCGATGGTCATTTGTTTCTCACTTTCCCGAGCGGAGCGCTTCGGCGCCGCCCACGATTTCCATGATTTCGGTGGTGATCGAGTCCTGACGGGCCCGGTTCATGATGCGACTGAGGTTCTGTCCGAGTTCGTCGGCGTTCTCAGTGGCGGCGGCCATGGCGCGCTGCTGGCTGATGTGAAACGACGCCGCGCCTTCTAAGAGCGCGGAGAAGATCTCACTCTCGAGGGCCTTCGGAGCGAGTGTCTTGAGGAGCTGCGCTACTTCTGGCTCGAACTCGGTGTACCCCTTCAAGACCTTTGGCCCGTCGTCCTCGGGCACGTCCGGCAGGCTCAGCGGCAAGAGCTGTTGCACTTCGACACTCTGCGTGGCCGCTGAAAGGAACCGCGTGGAGACCAAGAGGACCTGTTGGGCTTCGCCGGCGACGAAGAGCGTCGCGACGGTGGCCGCGATGCGACGAGCGTCCTCGAACGTCGGACGATCAGACATGGCGACGAAGCCCTCGACAAGGTCGATGCCGCGGAAGCGGTAGAAGGCGCCCGCCTTCTTGCCGACGCTGTAGAGCCGCACGGCGGTGCCTTCGCCTTCGAGCTTTCGAACCAGTCGTTCGCCGGCGCGCAGCGCCGATGAGTTGTACGAACCGGAGAGTCCACGGTCGCCCGTCAAAACCAACACGATCGCCGACTCGACGTGCTCGGGCGTCGCGAGGAGTTTCGCCGCGCCCGCCGGATCGGCCTTCGCCGCTTCGACGATGATGCGTCGCATGCCGTTGCGATACGGGCGGTTCGCGATGATGCGCGCCTGCGAGCGTGAGATCTGGGAGGCGGCAATGAGTTCCATCGCCTTCGTGATCTTTCGCGTGGACTGCACCGACTTGATGCGTCGACGCAGGATCCTTTCCTGTCCACCGGCCATTGCTCCTCCTTTCTCCCTAGTTCTCTAACCGACTACTTCGTGGTGACGGCGAAGCCGTTCACGAATGACTGCATGGCCGCGTCGAGCGCCGTCGCTTCGGGCAGCGCGCCGGTCTCTCGAATCGCGTAGAGCAGGTCCGAGTGCTGCGCGCGGAAATTCGTCAACAGTTCGGACTCGAATCGACGTACGTCCTCGACGGGGATCGTGTCGAGCCAACCCTTGGTGCCGGCGTAAATCGCGATGCACTGCTCTTCGACCGGCATGGGCGCGTTCAGGCCCTGCTTCAGCAATTCGGTGAGACGATAGCCCCGGTCGAGCTGACGCTGCGAGGACTTGTCCAACTCCGAACCGAAGGTCGCGAAGGACTCGAGGTCGCGGAACTGCGCGAGGTCGATCTTGAGTGTGCCCGCGACCGAGCGCATGGCCTTGATCTGCGCGGCCCCACCGACGCGCGATACCGAGTTACCCACGTCAATCGCGGGACGCACGCCGGAGTAGAAGAGGTCGGACTGCAAGAAGATCTGGCCGTCGGTGATCGAGATCACGTTGGTCGGGATGTAGGCCGAGATGTCACCGGCCTTGGTCTCGATGATCGGCAGGGCGGTCAATGATCCCCCACCAAGTTCATCGCTTAACTTGGCGGCGCGCTCGAGTAGACGACTGTGGAGGTAGAAGACGTCACCGGGGTAGGCCTCGCGACCCGGTGGTCGACGCAGCAAGAGCGAGATTTGTCGGTAGGCCTCGGCCTGCTTCGAGAGGTCGTCGTAGACGACGAGGGCGTGTTCGCCCGAGTCCATCCACTCCTGACCGATCGCACAACCGCCGTAGGGGGCGAGGAACTTGAAGGGCGCGGGGTCACCGGCCGAGGCGACCACGACGACGGTGTACTCGAGCGCGCCGAAATCCTCGAGCACTTTCACGGTCTGGGCAACCGACGAGTTCTTCTGGCCGATCGCGACGTAGATGCACTTCACGCCCTGGCCCTTTTGGTTCAGGATCGTGTCAATGGCGACGGTCGTCTTGCCGGTCTTGCGGTCGCCGATGATGAGTTCGCGCTGACCGCGGCCGACGGGCGTCATCGCGTCGATGGCCTTGATGCCGGTCTGCAACGGCTCGGAGACCGGTTGGCGTCCGGTGATGCCCGGCGCCTGGATCTCCATGCGGCGCTCCTTGGGATTGACGAGTGGTCCCTTACCGTCGATCGGCTCACCGATGGCGTTCACCACGCGACCGAGTAACGCGTCACCGACGGGCATGTTCAAGATGCGGCCGGTCGCGCGCACGACCTGCTCCTCTTCGATCGTGTCGACCGAACCGAGCACGACCGCGCCGATCGTGTCCTCGTCGAGGTTCATCGCGAGGCCCAGCGTCCCGTCTTCGAACTCGAGCAGTTCATTGACTTTGGCCGAAGGCAGGCCGGAGACGCGCGCGATGCCGTCACCGACTTCGACGACCCGACCGACCTGCTCGGCGCCGACGGCGGGATTGAACTCCGTCACGTGCTTGCGCAAGGCCTCGGTGATCTCGGTGGCGCTAATGGTGAGTTCTGTCATCACAGATTCCTTTTCTTAGTCATTTCGATTCAAAGATGATTCGTACAAGTGGCCCGGCGAGACGGCGTCACGCAGCGCGCCGAGACGCGCGCGCGTCGTCGCGTCCAGTCGCAGGTCGCCGATCTCGACGAGGATCCCGCCCAGCAACTCGGGGCTGTCGGCGATCTGGAGTTCCACGTTCTTTCCGGTGAGCGCCGAGAGCGACGTGACGAGGTCCGTTCGGCTCTTTTCGTCCAGGGGACGCGCGGTGTGCACGCGCGCGACGCGCCAGTCGCGGGCCCTGGCGACGTAGTCCACGACGTAGTCCAGCGTGCCGACGACGTCGCGAGCGCGACCGCCTTCGATGACGAAGCGTGCGAGGGCCAGGGTGACGGCGTCGACCTTGTCACCGAGCAGGGCCTGGACGGTGCCGACGCGCGACTCGAGGTCGGCGTCGCGGTCGAGCAGCAGGCGTCGCAGTTCGAGATTGCCCTCGACGGTGCGCGCCCAGCGAAAGAGCCCGTCTTCGATCTCGTCGAAGTTCTGCGCGTCGACGTCGTCGAGTTGGGCGTCGGCGTAGCCGGCCACGCGTTGGCGCGACGCCAACAGACCGAGGCCGGCGAGCGGGTAGGTGCCGTTCTGCACGAGCTCTCTCGCGGCAATGGCCAGTTCTCCCAGCGCGTGCGGAACCTCTTGGGCCGGAGCGTGGCTCGCGGCGTAGACCGCGACCTGGAGAGTGACGTCGTGGACTTTGGCGGACAAGACGTCGTGGACGATCAGTCCCCGCGACGCGCTTGCGATTGAGGTATCAGTGAGGACGGCTCGCAGGTCGGCACGACCGAGGACGGTCTGTTCGAGCGACGCGAGCTCTCCCGTGACCGTCGCGAGCGCGGCGGCGTCCAGTGAGCCCAATCGGGCGGCGGCGTATCCTTCGAGCTTGGGCAGCATGATCAGTGAGTGGATCCCCTGGCCGCTTCGACGTTCAACGCGGCGACGGCTTCGCGAACCAAGTCCTGGTGCGAACTCTCGTCCACCTCGCGTCCGACGATCTGGTTGACCAGATCAAAGACGACCGCGCCAATCCGCGCCGAAGCCTCATCGATGGCGCGTTGGCGCGCGGTGTCCACTTCGGCGTTCGCGTTGGCGATGATGCGGTCGTACTCGGCCTGTCCGCGACCCGCGGCCTCGGCCTTCACCTGATCGGACGTGGCCTGGGCGGCCGCAACGATTTCACGAGCCTGGTCCCTCGTGGCCACGAGGAGTTGCTGGCGTTCGTCGCCGGCCGCGGCCGCTTCGGCCTTGGCGGCATCGGCGGCTTCCAGAGACTCGCGGATCTTCTCTTGACGAGCCTCCAGCGCCTTGTTGAGGGGCGGCAGGATGTACTTCGTCATCAGCAGCAGTATCACCACCACGGTCACGAGTTCGATGAAGAACGTGCCGTTGGGGAGGAGGAAGACTGACGTAGCGATCATCTCAATGCCCTTCTATGTAATTAGTGATCATCGGTCGGTGCCACGTACGTGGCGTGAGACGACAGAACTACTTGATCTTGGCGAATACGTACACGAACACGATCATGAACAAAAGGTTGATGAAGTACATCGCTTCGACGAGTCCGACCGTCAAGAAGAAGTACGTCCGCGCCTTGTTCTCGATCTCGGGCTGACGAGCGATCGCCGCGATGGTCTGGCTGCCGGCCAGGCCGTCACCGATCGCCGCGCCGATTGCGCCACCACCGATGGCGATGCCACCGCCGACGAGGGCACCCGCGATGCCGATCGCGCCTTCGATTGTCTGTCCTGCCATTTTCTATTCCTCCTGGTTGGTGTTACTGCGAAGTCTCGAATACTGCGGTCTGCTTCTTTGTCTTCTTCTTCTCGTTCTTTTCTTCGTGCTCTTGCTCGTGGCTCGTCGCCATGTCGAGGTAGATGATCGTGAGCAACATGAAGATGTAGGCCTGGATCGCTCCGATAGCGAGGTCGAAGGGCTTCCAGATGATTTCGAACGGACCGATCGCCTTGGCCATCAGGGCCGCCACGACGACGATCATCAGACCGCCGGAGAAGAGGTTGCCGAAGAGACGCAGCGTCAACGTGATGGGCTTGGTGGCCTCTTCGATGAGGTTCATCGGCGTCAGGGCCGCGAAGGGCTGGGCGAAGTGCTTGAAGTAACCGCCGATGCGGCGCTCGCGCAACGATTCGATGTGCACCCACACGATGACGAAGAGCGCGAGCGCCAAGGGCAGATTCACGTCGCTCGTCGGAGCCGGAAAGATCTCACCCGATTGGCCGGGGTGCATCGCCGTCGGCAGGAAGCCGATCCAGTTGGACACCAGGACGAAAATGAACACGGTGACGCCGAGCGGGATGAACTTCTTGCCCTTCTCCCCCATCGCGGACGTGGCCAAATCCCCCACGATGTCGACGACGAGGATCTCCCAAATCAGTTGAAATTTCCCGGGCACCCCGTCAGTGACCGTTTTGCGCAAGCGCCAGCCCATGAAAATGATGATCACCAGAGCGAGCAGCGTCGACAACGCAACGTCGGAGTCGATGGTGAGACCGAAGAGGCTCAGGTGGGGGTGATCGCCGACGGAAATCGACTTCGCGGCGTACAGCATCTTCACTCGACTCCTCCCTGACTGGTCACGGCACGCATGACGTTCACCACAAACACGAGCTGATATAGCACGAGCCCTGACACAATACCGATTCCGAGAGGAGCGTTCAGGAAGACGGCCAGCAGAACGACGACCGTCATGAGGGCCAAGCGGGCCGTCGTCCTCCCGCCCAGTTGACGACGAACCGCCTTGGTGCTCTGTTCACCGCGCAGTTCGACCTTGGCCGCTTGGCCGTCGAGGAAGCGCAGGTTCATGATTGCCATGCCCACGCCGAGCACGACACCGAGCGCGGCCAAGGGCGGGGCCACGACGAGAGCCACAATGAATCCCAGGGCTCCAACGACGATGGCCGAGAGTGTGGTGCGACGAAGGAGGCGCGGCAGTGTGTCGGTTGGGAGGTTTTCTAGCACGAGCAATGGGTTTCTAAAGGAAACGCCGGACTTGCTTCACAACGCTCACCACGGCGGCGACCGTTCCTAATGTTATCCCGATTAAGAGACCCCACGGCGCGGTGGCCCATGCGCGGTCGGCCCATATTCCAAGTACCACGAAGACCGCGATGATGATCGCGACCGTCGTTCCCATGGTCAAGAGCGCGAGCACCCCCGGCAGGTCTTTGACCGGGTCATTGTCCTGTTCAGAGGGTGTAGAGGGCTCGTGACCGCCGGAAGAATCGCTCACCGCCGCGAGCCCTCACGAACCCGCCGTGCCTCTTCGCCGCGGTAGTACAGGCGATTGACCAAGGGGCTGAACCACGTCATCAAACCGATCAACAAAAGCGCGACACCGAGCGGAATGAACACGTTCGCCTGAGTGTCGAAGAGCGGCAGTAACACGAAGCCGCAGAGCACCGCCGTCCAGAGCCACAAAATCACCACCGTGCGTCGATGACCGTGGCCGAGGCGCATCAATCGGTGGTGAATGTGGTTCTTGTCCGGGGTGTGAAAACCCTGCCCCGAGACCGTTCGGCGAACGAACGCCCAGACCGCGTCAATCAAGGGAACACCGAGGATGAACACGGGGATCAACAGCGGCGCGAAGAAGAAGAACGTCACGCCACTCGCCGGCGGCGTTCGCCCCCCGATGACCATCGTCGAGGCGCTCATCAAGAGCCCCAGCATCAACGCCCCGGCGTCGCCCATGAAGAGCTTGGCCGGATGGAAGTTGTCGCGTAAGAAGCCCAGACAGATGCCGCACGTCAACGCCGCGATCAAAGGTCCCACGTTGTTGCTCGGCAACAACCCGAGGTCCTCTAAGCGCAGGCCGTAGAGACAGAGCGTGCCCGAGGCGATCGCGACGATGCCGCCGGCTAAACCGTCGAGCCCGTCGATGAGATTGACCGCGTTCGAAAGCGCGAAGACCCACACGGCCGTGATAATCGGCAGGATCGACGGACCGAGCACGACGAATCCGGCGAAGGGCAGTTTCAGTTGGTACATCGTCGCGCCGCTGAAGTAGAGAATCGACGCCGCGAGGAACTGCCCGGCGACCTTGGCCGGTGCACTCATCTCTCGAAAGTCGTCCAGGACCCCCACGACGAAGATCACGCCGGCCGCGAGCAACACGCCGATCATCTCGTGCGAAGAGAGGATGATGTTGCGCAACGTAGGTATGGCCATGGAGACCATGAGCGCGACGCAGAATCCGACGAGCATCGCCGCTCCCCCGCCGTAGGGCGTGGTGACCTCGTGGACCTTTCGTTCGTCCGGCGTCGCGGTATAACCGATGCGCAGCGAAATCTTCCTCGCGGGAACGTTCGCCACCAACGTCACGACCGTTCCCACGGCGATAATGGCGACGTACGCGAGGATGTGGTGCATCTAATGCTTCGTGAAGTTGGCGTAGGGGTTAAACCTCGCGCACATCGCCGCGACGTCAGCGCGAACCTCGGCGACGATCGCGTCGTCATCGCGGTGGCGAAGCGCGCGCGACATCAACGTCGCGATCGTTTCGAACTCCCCTTCTTTCATTCCGGCGGTCGTTTGCGCGGCGCTGCCCACGCGAAGTCCCGACGTGACGAACGGGCTGCGCGGGTCATCGGGAATCGTGTTGCGATTCGTCGTGATGCCCGCGAGATCGAGCACCTCTTGAGCGACCTTGCCGGTCAGCTCCTCGTCGAACTCGCGCAGATCCAAGAGCACCATGTGGTTTTCGGTCCCGCCGGACACATTGCGGAAGCCCTCCTTCGCGAGTGCCGCACCGAAGGCGCTCGCGTTCGCGACGATCTGGTCGGTGTACGTCGAGAAACTCGGCAGCGCGGCTTCTTTGAACGCGACGGCCTTGGCGGCGATCGCGTGCTCGAGCGGTCCACCCTGTTGACCGGGGAATACCGCCGAATCAATCTTCTTGGCGTACTCCTCGCGACAGACGATCGCGCCGCCGCGCGGACCGCGCAACGTCTTGTGGGTGGTGAAGGCGACGACGTCGGCGTAGGGCACCGGATTCGGATGTGAGCCGCCAGCGATCAATCCGGCGACGTGCGCCGAGTCGAACATCAAGAGCGCACCGATCTCATCGGCGATCTCACGGAAAGGAACGGGATCGATGAGTCGCGAATACGCGGTCGCACCGGCGAGTATCATCTTCGGTCGGTGTTGCAGCGCCAGTTCGCGTACGTTGTCGAAGTCGATCATCTCGCCGGGACTCGCCGGATCGTCGTTACGCGGCGTCACGCCGTAGGAGACGAAGTTCCACCACTTGGACGTGATGGACGCGGGCGATCCGTGCGTCAAGTGGCCGCCCTGGTCGAGTCGCATGGCGAGGATCGTGTCCCCCGGTTCTAAGAGCGCTTGGTAGACCGCCACGTTCGCGTTCGCTCCGCTGTGGGGCTGCACGTTCGCGTGATCGGCGCCAAAGAGCGCGGTGAGGCGACGACGAGCCAGGTCCTCCACTTCGTCGACGATCTGATTGCCGCCGTAGTAGCGACGTCCCGGGTAGCCCTCGGCGTATTTGTTGGTCAGAATCGAGCCAGTCGCCGCGAGCACGGCGGGTGAGGCGAAGTTTTCACTGGCAATCAACTGCAACGTCGTCGTTTGACGATGCCACTCCTGAGCGAGCAGCGACGTCACCTCGTCGTCGTTCGTGATCCACGCGTCAAAGGGTGAGGAGGTCATGGATTACCTTTCATTGTCGACGAGGTGCTCGTCGAGTTCGTCGAGTTTCGCGATTCGCGCGACGTGGTGTCCCTCGGCGGGCGTCGCGTTCAGCCAGGCTTCGAGAGCTTCAATTGCCACCACCGAACCAGTGAGACGCGAACCCAAGCAGAGGACGTTGGCGTGATTGTGTTCGCGCGCGAGATGGGCCGAAGTGACGTCGTGCACGACCGCGGCGCGTACGCCGGGAACTTTGTTGGCGGCAATGGAGATCCCGATGCCCGATCCACAGACGGCAACCCCGAGTTCGCAGTCGCCGGAGGCAACGCTTCGCCCGACGGCAGCGCCAAAGTCCGGGTAGTCGACTGAATCGGTGGCGTTGTCGGTACCGAGGTCGAGGGTGTCATGACCCCAATCGGTGAGCGTCTGGGCGAGCACGGTCTTCAAGTCAAAGCCAGCGTGATCTGAGCCGAGGGCGATACGCATCGGTTCAACCTTATCTGTGGAAATGGAGTCGACGATGGTGCGGCAATACTGCAGGGGTGACAGTTCCGCCTCGAACGCCCGTGCTCGTCGGTGTCGGCCAAATCACGGAACGACCGGGTTCGGACACTTCCTACGCGTCTCGAAAGCAGCCGCTCGATCTCATGGTCGAGGCGCTCGAGCGAGCGGCGGCCGACTCCGGCGCGGCGTCAATGCTCGCGAACATCGACGAGATCGCGGCGGTCTCGTCGTTCGCGTGGCACACCAACGATCCGGCACTCCTGGTGGCCGAGCGACTCGGTCTTGACGTCACGACGCGACTCTTGAGTGTCGGGGGAAACACACCGCAGAAGTTCGTCCACGACGCGGCGCGACGGATTCTCGCGGGCGAGTTGCGATCCGTCGCGGTCGTGGGCGCTGAGGCGATGTACGCGCGCCTTCTGGCGAAGCGTGAGGGCCACGAGCCCGACTGGATCCTCCAGTCGGACGACGTGGTGAGTCCAGGCATTGCCACGAATGATCCGGCACCATTGACGGCCGCCGAATACGCCCAGGGCTTGAATTTTCCGACGAACGTGTACCCGCTCTTCGAAAATGCCCGACGGGCTCGCCTCGGTTGGTCGATGCAAGAGCAACGTGAGCACCTCGGTCGTCTCTGGTCCAACTTTGCGCGCGTCGCTGCGGCGAATCCCTACGCCTGGATGGGGGACGCGCCGTCGCCCGAAACAATTTCTTCGCCCAGTGCTGACAACCGCATGGTCGCCTTTCCGTATACCAAGTTGCTGATGGCCAATATGCCGGTCGACATGGCGGCGTGTTACATCATGACCAGCTTCGAAGTCGCCACCTCACTCGGAGTCGCGAAAGACAGAATGGTCTTTCCCGACTGCGGCGCGGACGCCAACGATCACTGGCTGATATCCGATCGACCGCAACTCGACGACTCCCCCGCGATGCGCACCACCTGGGCGACGCTGAAGGGATTCGGCGTCACGATCGATGACGTTGCCCACCTGGATCTTTACAGTTGTTTCCCCACTGTCGTCCAGAGTGCCTGTGACGTCCTCGGCATTGACGCCTTCGATCCAAGTCGGGTGCCGACACTCACTGGCGGGCTGACCTTTGGCGGTGGACCCGGCAACAATTACGTCACGCACTCGATCGCGTCCATGGTCGACGCACTTCGCGCCGACCCCTCGAGTCAGGGACTCATCACCGCCCTCGGCTGGTTCTGCACCAAGCACTCGTGGGGTGTGTATTCCGCGTCCCCTCCGCGCGACGGATTTCGTTGGTCAAACCCGCAAGACACGATCGACCGACAGTCACGTTGTGTGAGTGATCAACGTGATGGTCCTGCGACGGTCGAGAGTTACACCGTCACACACGCGACCAACGGTGACCCGGAGCGACTTATCATCGCGGCGCGAACGCCGGACCACGTTCGAACCTGGTGTCATAGCACCGATCCGGCGCTAATGAATGAGGCCGAAGTTGCCGAACTGATTGGCCGTACCGGCGAGATTCGAAGTGACGTCTTCGCGCTGTAGCGCTCTTCGCAATCTCGACCTTATCTAAGTCAACGCGTCCACATCCGAAACTGGTTCGACGGTCGTCACTCGCACGCTCAGCGTTCGAGACAATAAAAATAGTCCGAGTGCGGAGATGAACGCTCCAACCAGTTCCAACCAGAGCACGCTCGTCAACCAGAAACCACCAAAGGATCGGAACGGAGTGATGAGGAACAAGATCAGGGCGGTCGTGAGCCCGTATTGAATTGCGAACGCCACGTAGGCGCGTTGGAGATTGGTTCGCTGATGTTCGTCGTTGGCTTCGACCGTGGTCAACCACCACCACGCGAACACCGCGGCAATCATTGTCAACGGATTCAACATCGGAAGCACAATTTCACGGAACGAATGGAAGTAGTAACCCTGCCCGATGACGGTCTGGACGTAAGAAATGACGGTGGCGAGCGCGCTCACGACAAAGCCCAGAATCACTATCGCCTGCGCTGGAACTCGAGCGATGGGCCTCATGGCTCCACGCTAGTGACGATCACGCAACCGCTCAGTTTCGTATCGCGTCACGAGGTGCGAACCAACGACGCGGTCAGTCAAGTACGCGAGCCAGCTCTGCGCTAGAAACCGCGCCCTCTCGAAGCACTCGCCACGGCGTCACCGAGAGGTCAACGACACTCGACACGTCGCCCGAACGTTCCCCGCCGTCAATAGCACCGTTCAACTCGTCGCGCGAAGCGAATCTTTCGAGCACCTCGTAGGCGCTGTGGCACGGCATCTCACCGTACTCATTCGCACTGGTCACCGCGAAAGGACCCAGCACCGCCATCATGCGACGAAGCATGTCGTCATCGGGGATCCGGAAACCCGCGGTATCGCCCTCGCCGCCCAACATCACGGACAGATTGTGCGGGACCGTAATGATGATCGTGAGCGCCCCGGGCCAGAAGGCGTCGGCGAGTCCCTGGGCCTCGTCGGGCCACTCGACACCGAGAAACTCGATCTGGTCGATCGAGTCGACCAACACGGGGATAGGGACGAATTCCGGGCGATGTTTCAACGTGAACAGCCTGGCGACGGCCGACGGCTGGCTCACTTCGGCGGCCAGACCGTAGACCGTGTCGGTCGGCACCGCGACGATCCCCCCGGCGTCCAACGCGGCGATGGCCGCTTCGACTTTCATCAACCTCGCCATCAGCGTTTCGCAATCAAGAATCGTGGGTTGCCGAACATATCGTCGAGGTCCTGGACGTCAGTGAACGACGCGTCGTGTGCCGCTTGGAGTGCTGCCGGACGATGCATATTTCCATGTTCACATATCAACAACCCGTTTGCCACCAGCCACGCGCCGGATTGCCCGATTATGACCTCGAGGTCGAGAAACCCTTCGGCGTGCAGCGTGTCCTCTGAGACCAACGCACCAAATGGCTCGTAGCCGAGTACCGGGTCGAGCGTCGCAAATTCTGTCGCGCCGACGTACGGCGGATTGGCGACGATCAGGTCGACGCGCCCGCGTAGTGACTCATCCAGGGCGTCGAACCAGGAGGAGTGCACGGTGGTGACGCCCTCCAACGCGTGCTTGGCGGCGTTCGCTCGGGTGACCTCGAGCGCGTCACGCGACGAGTCGACCGCCACGAGTGTGGCGTTGACGCCCAATTGGCGAAGCTCAAAAAGCAGCGAGAGTCCGATGGCGCCTGAGCCGCACCCGAGGTCGACGATGAGCGGATCCTTGAGCCGTCGCTGCATGAGCTCGTCGAAGGCGTGTCCGACGAGTTCTTCGGTCTCGGGACGCGGGATGAGGACGCGGGGATCAAGGTCGAGATCCAGTGAGCGAAACGGCCAGTGCCCGAGCACGTACTGAATCGGCTCGCCGTCCAGTCGGCGTTGGGCGGCGGCGCGCATGGCGCCGATCGCCTCGTGGTTCGAGGGCGAGAACTCTTCGACCAACCACCGGGCTTCGCGTCGGTTCAATCCGGCGTCGATCAGTTCGGTCACCAGAAACGAATTAGCGTCCATCGCTCTCGGCCAGTTGTCGCGCACGCTTTTCTGCGAGCAACGCGTCGACGTAGGGATCAAGGTAACCGGCCAGCACGTAATCGAGCGTATAGGTGGTCAGGTTGATCCGGTGATCCGTCACCCGGTTCTCCTTGAAGTTATAGGTGCGAATCTTCTCGCTGCGCCCGCCGCTACCCAATTGGGAGCGCTTGAGGTCGCCCTGCTCGCTCGCCTGGGCGTCCTGGGCCGCCTTGAGCAACCGCGAGCGCAACACGATCAACGCCTTGGCGCGGTTCTGGATCTGGCTCTTCTCGTCCTGCATCGACACGACAATGCCAGTCGGCAGGTGAGTGATGCGAACCGCCGAGTCGGTCGTGTTGACGCTCTGTCCCCCGGGACCCGACGATCGGTAGACATCGATCTTGAGATCGCTCTGGTTGATGTCGACGTCGACCTCTTCGGCCTCGGGCAGAACCGACACCGTCGCTGAGGAGGTGTGGACGCGACCCTTGGCTTCGGTCACCGGCACGCGCTGGACGCGGTGCACGCCGGCCTCGTGTTGCAACCGGAACCACGCGTCCTCACCCTTGATGAGATAGATGGCCTCATCCAGACCACCCTGTTCGGACTCGCGCTCTTCGATGACTTCGAGCTTCCAGCCCCGTAGTGCGGCGTAGCGCCGGTACATCTGGGCCAGGTCGCCGGCGAAGAGGTTGGCCTCTTCGCCGCCTTCGGCGCCGCGGATCTCGAGGATCACGTTGCGGCCCTCGTTGGGGTCGTGCGGCAGCAACATCGTCTCGAGAGTCAATTCGAGCGCCGGGATCTTCTCTTCGGCGTTGTTCATCTCTTCGCGCCAGAGTTCTCGATCGTCGCCGCTGGTCTCGTTGAACATCTCCTTGGCGGTCGCGAAGTCCGACTGGGCGGCCTTCAACTCGATCCAGGCGTTGTTGATCTCGGACAACTCCTTGTGGCGCCGCGAGAGATCGCGCAGGCGCGTCAAATCGCTCGCGACGTCCGGTTCCGAGAGTTGTGATTCGACGGTGCGCAGTTCGTCTCGAAGGACGTTCAGGGTCTCGTCAACGGAGCGCACGGCGGGTGAGCGCTCGAGGCCTTAAGCCTTAGGAGCGCGCGCCTTGGTCTTTTGCGCGTAACGACGCTGGAAGCGCTCGACGCGACCTCCGGTGTCGACGAGCTTCTGCTTGCCGGTGAAGAACGGGTGGCATTCGTTGCACAGTTCGATGGTCATCGCGGACTTCGTGGACTGGGTCGTGAAAGTGTTACCGCACGAGCATTTAACGGTCGCTTCGCCGTAGTTGGGGTGAATATCAGGCTTCATAGGTGCTCCTCGTTGCGAATGACAAGTTTATCGGGAAATTAACTCGTTGAAGCGGGTCCGCGCGCGATCTCGGCGAGAAACTCGTCGTTGGACTTGGTCGACTTGAGTTTGTCGATCAACAGCTCCAGTCCGGCCGCTTCTCGGCCTTCGGAGGCGAGTCCGTTCAAGACGCGGCGCAACTTCCAGACCTGGGGCAGCGCCTCGCGGCTGAAGAGCAGTTCTTCGTGGCGCGTCGAAGAGGCGTTGACGTCGATGGCCGGGTAGATCCGACGCTCGGCCAGACGGCGGTCGAGTCGCAGTTCCATGTTGCCGGTGCCCTTGAACTCTTCGAAGATGACTTCGTCCATCTTCGATCCCGTCTCGACCAGGGCCGAGGCGATGATCGTCAACGATCCGCCCTCTTCGATGTTTCGCGCCGCGCCGAAGAACTTCTTCGGCGGATACAGCGCGCCGGAGTCGACACCACCGGACATGATGCGACCGGTCGCCGGGGCGGCGAGGTTGTAGGCGCGAGCGAGTCGCGTGATGCCGTCGAGGATGATCACGACGTCGCGGCCCTGCTCCACGAGGCGCTTGGCGCGCTCGATGCACAGTTCGGCCACGTGCGTGTGCTCCTCGGCCGGACGGTCGAAGGTCGAGGCGATGACCTCACCCTTCACGGTGCGCCGGATATCAGTGACCTCTTCGGGGCGTTCGTCGACCAACAGGACCATCAGGTGCACTTCGGGGTTGTTGGACTCGATCGACTGGGCGATCTGCTTCATGATCGTCGTCTTACCGGCCTTGGGCGGCGAGACGATGAGTCCGCGCTGACCCTTACCGATTGGCGAGAGCAGGTCGACGATGCGCGGCGTGAGGTCGGTCCTACCTTCGTTCAGCTCGAGGTTCAACTTCTCATCCGGAAAGAGGGGCGTGAGGTCTTCGAAACGGGGACGCAGTCGCGCGACCTCGGGGTCGATCCCGGCGACGCTGTCCACGCGCAGTAACGCGGGGTACTTCTCGTTCGAGGCCGCCGGACGGAATCCGCCGACAACGGAGTCGCCCTTTCGCAGGTGGTAGCGACGCACCTGGTTGATCGAAACGTACACGTCGTTCGGCGATGGGTGGTAGTTCTTGGTGCGCAAGAAGCCGTAGCCGTCGTCACGCAGGTCGAGCAGTCCTTCGATCTCGATGAGATCGCCGGCGTAGGGCTGGTCGGCGTTGGGCATGGAGTCGCCCCCGAAACGCTCGCGTCCGTTTCGGTTGCGGCGGTTGCGGCGGTTGCGTCCGGCCGTGTCGTTGCCGAAGTCGCGCGGCTGTCGGTCCTGGCGCGGCTGGGTGTTCTGACGGGGCGCCGGTTGTGAACGCTCGGCACCGTTCGAACTCGGCGCCGCGGGCGTCGATTCAGTCGTCGGGGACTCAGCGTCGGCGGCCGGTGCCACGTGGTCAGTTTTCGCGTCGGCGACGAACTCACCGAGCAGGTCATCAAAGTCGTCGGTCGGCGTCGCGACAATGCGCCGTGAACGAACGGCGCGTGAAACGGACTCCGAAGAGGCGCCGGTGGGAGCGGGATCGCCCATGATCGCTTCGATCAGCGAGGCCTTGGAAGCGCGCGCCGAAACGTCGACACCCTTTACCTTGGCGATGGTTTGGAGGTCCTCGCGAGTCTTGGACTCAAGATCGGACCGGTCTGGGGAAGGCCTTACAGCCATAGGTGGTTCCTTTCGCTCCGCTCGACAAAATTGAATGAGCGAAGAAGAAAAATCGGGAAACGTCGTCTCGGAAGAGTTCCTCACACCGGGGAAAGGCCGGTCGTGGACGACATCACCAGTGTAGCGAAGTCTGCGCCGAATTCCAACAATTGTCCAATTCCGCTCATCCGGGCTTGGCGCCCCAAAGTATGAGGCGAGATCAACGCGCCGCGGGCGTCAATTTGCGTAGTGCTGGCACTACTCAATTTCTGAGGCTGACCACCTACATCATGGGCCAAAAGAGGTGCTCGCGACCGTCGTCGCCGCGTTGCCGGGCCGAAGCTGCCCGGACGTCGGCGCCGCGGGTGATGCGTGGCGGATAGTCGAGGGTGCGCGCTCTCAGGAGAGTTTCGCGAGCAGCGACTTCAACGTCGCGTCCACGACGTCGGGGGTGACGCTGGTCTCGACCGCGGTGTCGGGGTCTTTCAAACCGTTGCCCGTGAGTACGCACACGACCGTCGAACCCTTCGGGACGCCGTACTTTATGATGCCGGCGATCGACGCCGCCGAGGCCGGCTCACAGAAGATCGATTCGTAGCGAGCGACGTAGCGGTACGCCTCGAGGATCTCGTCGTCGGTGACGGCGCGTATGTCGCCCAGGGATTCGTGAATCACTTCGAGCGCCGGGATCCAGCTCGCGGGATTACCGATGCGAATCGCCGTGGCGATCGTCTCGGGATTCGCGACCGGATATCCGAGGACGATGGGCGCGGCACCAGCAGCTTGGAATCCCCACATCTTGGGGAGGATCTTGCATCGTTCGGCGAAGTGGTACTGCGTGAAGCCCCGCCAGTAGGCGGTGATGTTGCCGGCGTTGCCGACGGGGATCGAAAGGACGTCGGGGGCCTTCCCGAGTACGTCGATGATCTCGAAGGCACCGGTCTTTTGGCCCTCGATGCGATCGGGGTTGATCGAGTTGACGATCGTGATCGGCAAGTGCTGAGTCAGCTCGCGCGCCAGATTGAGCGCTTGATCGAAGTTGCCGCGGATCTGCAGGACCCGGGCGCCGTAGACAATGGCTTGGGCGAGCTTGCCCTGGGCGATTTTGCCCTCGGGCACGAGGACCACGCAGTCCATCCCGGCCTTGCCGGCGTAGGCCGCGGCCGACGCTGACGTATTACCCGTCGATCCGCAGATGACTGACGTGGCCCCGTTGGCCTTGGCCTTGGTGATCGCCATGGTCATGCCGCGATCCTTGAACGAGCCCGTGGGATTCAGTCCTTCGTACTTCAGCCAGACGTCGGCGCCCACGCGCTCGGAGAGTCGTTCGGCGTGGATGAGTGGCGTGTGACCCTCTTGCAAGGTCACGATCTCGTCGACGCCGTCGAGGTCGAACCACTGCGCGTATTCGAGCAACAAACCCTTCCACCCGATCACCCGCGACCTCCGTCGATCACTCGCAAGCACGCGCCGATCGAGTCCACGGACTTGTGTTTCGCGAGGTCCTTCACGGTGGCGGTGACGCGATCGGTGAGGGCCATGTGCGTCAAGAACGCGAGTCGGGCCTCGTCGCCGAATCCCGACTGCTCCATTGAC
Organism: Acidimicrobiaceae bacterium; assembly: GCA_003133685.1. Classification (GTDB taxonomy): domain Bacteria; phylum Actinomycetota; class Acidimicrobiia; order Acidimicrobiales; family RAAP-2; genus RAAP-2. Next base: position 12,839 of record PKYQ01000012.1, on the reverse strand, counting down.
TGGATCGACACGCCGTTGTCACCGAAGATCCCCGCGACGGCGGCGAGCACACCGGGTCGGTCCAACACGTCGATGCTGATATAGAAGACGCTCTCGAGTTCACCGGCGGGCACGCTGTGCAGTGTTCGATCCACGCTGAAGGGGACGTCGTGTCGGCCACTGAATCGGTTGCGCGCCGCGTCGAGCAGGTCGCCCAGCACCGCGGTCGCCGTCGCCTCTCCCCCAGCGCCCTGGCCGAGCCACATCAGCGGACCGCTGCGCACGCCTTCGACGAAGACCGCGTTCATGGCGCCGTGGACCGACGCGAGCGGGTGTTCGATCGGGATCAAGGCCGGGTGGGCTCGGCGAGAGATCCCCAAGTCGCCCACGCGCTCGGCGACGGCAAGGAGCTTGATCACGTAGCCCGTTCGTCGCGCGAATTCGATGTCGACCGAACGAATGCCGACGATACCCTGGCGGGCGATCGCGTCACCGACGAGTTCGGTCCCGAAGGCCAGTGACGAGAGAATCTGAACTTTGGCGGCGGCGTCGTAGCCCTCGACGTCCGCGCTCGGTTCGGCTTCGGCGTAGCCCAGGGACTGGGCTTCTTTCAGCGCCGCGGCGTAGTCGCTGCCTTCGCTCGTCATCTTGGAGAGAATGAAGTTCGTCGTCCCGTTCACGATTCCCATCACGCGATCGATGCGTTCACCGGCGAGTGACGTGCGCAGCGCGCGAAGGATCGGGATGCCCCCGCCGACGGCGGCCTCGTAGAAGAGGTCGGCACCGTTCTGGTGGGCCAACTGCGCGAGTTCCGTACCGCACTCGGCCATCAGGGCCTTATTCGCGGTGACGACCGACACGCCGTGACGAAGGGCCGTCTCGATGTAGACCCGCGCCGGCTTGATGCCGCCCGCGAGCTCGACCAGGATGTCGAGGTCGTCATTGGCGACCAGCCCGGTCACGTCGGTGGTGAGCAATTGCTTGGGGATTCCCTTGCGGCGCTTGGCCGCGTCGCGTACCGCGACGCCCACGAGCTCGATCGGTCCGGTGGCCGCGTCGAGCAACGCCTCGCGACGATCCGGGTCATTTAAAAGTTCGACCAGGGCGGCGCCGACGTTACCGGCACCAATGATTCCGACTCGAACGACCGGCTTGCTCACGATTAAAGGCTAACCGACCATCTCGGCGTTGCCGACTTCAAACTTCGAGTCGCGCCATGTCGTCGAAGGTCTCGCGGCGCAGTACCTCGCGAGCTATGCCGTCGCGAACGAAGAGCACCGCCGGGCGCGGCACGCGGTTGTAGTTCGACGCCATTGAATAGCCGTACGCGCCGGTGACCGGCGTCGCGATAATGCTTCGCACCTTGGTCGACTCGGGCAGCCACGCCTCGTCGATCAGGACGTCCCCGCTCTCACAGTGCTTGCCGACGAGTCGCACGTTCTGGGGACGACTGGCGAGCGGATCGCCGACGTCGAAGGCCTCGTAACCGGATCCGTAGAGCACGGGTCGCGGGTTATCGCTCATGCCACCGTCGACCGCCATATACGTGCGTTGCTCAACCGACTTCACCGCGCCGACCTGATACAGCGTCACGGCCGCTTGGGCGACGATGGCGCGACCGGGTTCGGCGAGGAGACGCACGTTGGTGTCGAGACCGACTTCGTGGGCCGCGACGCGGATCGCGTCACCCCACTCGTGAATCGACGGCGCCGACTCACCGGCGACGTAGCCGACACCCAACCCACCGCCGACGCAGAGTTCGTCGAAGTCGTCCTCGGCGATGAACTTCGCCAGAATCGTCAGCGACTCCACGTAGCCGATGAGTTCGAAGACTTGCGAGCCAATGTGTGCGTGGACGCCATGCAGCGTCAGACCGGGAATGGCGCGTAGTTCGTCGATCGCCTTTCGTGCGTCGCCCGTGGCAACCGAGAAACCGAACTTGCTGTCCTCTTGGCCGGTGCGAACGAACTCGTGCGTGTGCGCTTCGACACCGGGCGTCACGCGCACCAAGCAGTCGAGCGGTGATGACACGCTGACGAGGGTCGCGAGCATGGCGATCTCTTCGAAGTTGTCCACGACCAGTCGATGAACACCGACTTCAATCGCTCGTTCCAATTCATCGGCCGACTTGTTGTTGCCGTGCATGATGACACGTCCGGCCGGCACACCGGAGCGCAGCACGAGATCGAGTTCGCCGCCGGTCGCGACGTCGATGCAGAGACCTTCTTCAAAGGCCAGGCGGCCCATCGCACCGCAGAGGAATGACTTGGCCGCGAACGCAACGCCGTCGTCGAAGGCACCGACCGCTTCGCGACAGCGAGCGCGCAAGGTCTCCTCGTCATAGACGAACAAAGGAGTGCCGTAAGAACCCGCGAGTCCGCGCAACGAGACGCCGCCGATGACGACATCATTCGCAGAGATCTCGGCGGTGTCGGGAAGCAACGACGCGGCGATTGGCTCTGCACTCATAGATGAACATTACGAGGTCGCGCCGCCACTTTCGAAAACGAGTCGTGAAACGCCAGGGGTAGGCTTCGCTAATTGCCCTCGTAGCTCAGTGGATAGAGCATTGGCCTCCGAAGCCATGTGCGCAGGTTCGACTCCTGTCGGGGGCACCACGCTGCGGTCCCGAAACAACGAACTCGAACGCGATGAAGTTGCTCACCATACCTTGGGAATGAGTCGTGCCCGAGTCGCCGAGAACTCTCGATAGGGCTCACCGAGTGCTTCGAGCAGGGCACGCTCTTCAACGCGAATCCGAACGACGAGTCCGATGGTGGGAACGACGATCAAAACGAGCAGTGACAGCCAGTTCTCCAAGGCCACACCAATGCCCACGAACGACATCGTGATCGCCGTGTACGACGGATGGCGAACCCATCGATACGGACCGGTGTCAACGACTGTCTGACCGCTCCGCACTTGAACCTGGACCGTGAAGAACTGGCCGAGCGTTAAGACCGCCCACCGTCGCAGTGCCATTGCGAGAATCACGATCGCCAATCCGATGATGAAGATTGGCCAGCGCGCAACATTGATGCCCGCGGATTGCACACTGTGCGCGAGAGCGAAGGCCGCGCCGATGCCCAAAACGGCTGTGAAAACGACGACGTAAAAGCTCCCACGGTCTTTTCGCGTACCGCCGTGATTCTTCTGACTGCGCAATCGAATGCTCCACTCAGACGCCGCGAACATTCCGAGGACCACGTAGAAGGCGTACTTCGCGCCTACGTCGGTGTACGCCAGCGGAGCCATCGGCCAAACCTACAGGCGACCAGAACGGACCGCGTCGTCGGTCGTATCCGAACTACTGCTCGGCGTTTCCCAGACCCGTGTCTTCCAAGATGCGCGCGACGACTTCTTCGGGAGGGAGATCGTCAACGTCGATGACGAACTGCGCCACTGAAGCGTAGAGCGCATGACGAGTGAGATAAAGATCGCGCAGCGACTGCGTCGAATCTGCGTCGAGGCGCGGCCTCGCTCCCCCACGCTCGACTCGTTCGCTCAGGGTGGTGATCGAGGCGCGTAGCCACACGACAACGCCGGAGCGCACCAACAAGGCCCGATTGACCTCGGAGAGAACGACCCCACCGGCGACGGCGATCACCACTGGAACGGGATGCGCGATCGCTTGGGCGAGCAGGTGGCTCTCCAACGAACGAAGCGCTTCGTCGCCATCGGTGTCGAAGACCTCCTGAGCCGTGCGTCCGGTGTCGGCCAACAGTTGGGCGTCGGAATCGAGGAATGACCACCCAAGTCTCTTGGCGCTGAGCTGTCCGACGGTGGTCTTGCCGACCGCCATCATCCCGACCAAGAGCAGTCGATCAGTCATCGGTCATTCGAGATTCGATGTCCACGTCATTTCGACCCATTCTTCTCGATGCCTCTGCGCGAGGAGTGGCTCATCAGATGGACCAATACGCTGCACGTAGGACCATTTAGCGACTTCTTAGGTATCCACTAGAACATGTTCACGTTCGACGCTGATACTGAAGTTCGATCCGAACGCGCAATGAAGGAGATTCCGATGGAGTGGGACGACGAAAACCCAGTGGTTCCACCAACCGACGAGGTCGCGAGCCCCGAGGCGCCGGTGAGGACCGTCACGATTCGTAAGACGCATTGGCGACTGGCCAAGGCACTCAGCGCGCTCGTGCTGGTCCTGGCGATTGGTGGAGCGGGCTTCATCCTCGGACACGACGTCGTGAAGCCCGCGCCGATTCGTTCCGCCGCGCCGCAGTACAGCTTCCCTTCCGGAGGTTTGGGCAACGGTGGTGACTCACCCTCCATCCAATATCCCTTGGTGACGCCACAGAACACCAAGGCGGACGCCGCGGCCGCGAAGATCGCCAACAAAGTGGACCCCGGCCTGGTCGACATCACCTCGACCTTCGCCAGCGCGAACGGCACCGCGGAAGGAACGGGCATGATCCTCACTTCGAACGGCCTGATCCTCACCAATAACCACGTTGTCGAAGACGCCCAGACCCTTTCGGTGCGTGACGTCGCCACCAACACGACGTACGTCGGGACCGTCGTTGGTTACGACCTCGCCGAGGACGTGGCGCTCATCCAATTGAAGGGCGCGAGTGGTCTCACGACGATCAAGACCGCGAACTCCAACAAGGTCTCCTCGGGCGAGAAGATCGTGGGCATTGGCAACGCCGGGGGGCTCGGCGGCACGCCGAGCTTCGTCGCCGGCTCCGTGGTCGGCCTCGACCAGGCGATTACCGCGGGCGACGAGACGAATCCCGCCGGATCCGAGCACTTGAGCGGACTCATCGAAGTGAACGCGGCCATCGAACCCGGGGACTCCGGCGGACCATTGGTGAATGACAAGGGTGACGTCGTCGGCATGGACACCGCGGGCTCGGACCTCAACGGCGGCTTCGGATTCGCCCCGGGCAACACGTCGAGTGGCCGGGGCTACGCGATTCCTATCGACACGGCCCTGGCGATTGTCACGTCCATCCGCGATGACAACGCCATCTCGGGCGTCCACATCGGGGCGACCGCCTTCTTAGGTGTCGAATTTGATTCGGCGACAGCGGCGGGGACAAGCGCGAACTCATCGAACGGTGTCACCATCGCCGGCACCGTCGCGGGAACGCCCGCCAACAAGGCCGGTCTCGTGGCCGGTGACGTCATCACCTCCATCGACGGGCAGTCCGCGACGTCGGGCAGCATCCTTCAGTCGATCCTGTTGGCCAAGAAGCCCGGCGACACGATCCACGTGGACTACCTCAACCTGAATGGCGTGGCCCAGACCATGAGTGTCGTACTGGGGTCCGGTCCGGCGCAGTAAGCCCCAGCGCACTGAGCCGCAGCACCGGCCGTGACGATCAACGCCGTTGGGGCGGCGGCCACGAGTCCCGCTGCTGCGATTCCGTTGCGAACGACCTTCAAGAAGCCCCTACGAGAGATGTCGTGCATTGCCAGTCCTCCTTGTCGGCCCACGTTCGTGGAACCGTTCGGTGGCTCCGTTGGTTTCTTGGAGTCCAACGTCTGCCGCGGTGCTTGCGACACTGAGGGATATTCGCCACCACCCGGGGACCCGGTCCCGGTGAAGGATTTCTAAACGAAATTACAAGAAGATGTGTCGCCCTACGGAACGATGAGCATGCGAACGGTGTCGGTGACCTGCGCGCCACCTGACGCCGAGCCGGCCATGATCACGACCGGGTCACCAGCCTTGGCGGTACCGGACTGCTTGAGTCGAGTGACCGCAACGTCACATAGTTCATCGATGTCCTGGGCCGGTGAGACGTAAATCTCCTGCACGCCCCACGAGGAGTGCAGTTGTCGAGCGGTCGCGTCACTCGGCGTGATGGCGACGATCGGCATGGGCGGTCGAAAACGTGAGATCGCGCGAGCGGTCATGCCGGAGCGGGTGCAGGCCACGATTGCCACGGCCTGTTCTTCCATCGCCGCACGCCACGCGGCGCCGGTGATCGCGGCCGTCACGCGCGTCGAACGCGTCCCGGCGCCGATCTGTTGGACACCCAAGCCCGCGCCCCATCCGGTGTAGTCGAAATACTCCTCGGCCCGGCGCACGATGCGGTCCATCGTCGTCACGGTTGCGACCGGGTCGTCGCCGATCGCCGTCTCGCCGCTCAACATAACTGCGCTGGCACCGTCGAGCACCGCGTTGGCGACGTCGGTCACTTCGGCGCGCGTCGGCACCTGGGAGTGCGTCATCGATTCGAGCATTTGTGTGGCCACCACGACCGGTCGGGCGTAGCGCACGCCGTGTCGAACGATCTCCTTTTGGAGGTGCGGAACCTCTTCGATCGGCATTCGCACGCCGAGGTCCCCGCGCGCGACCATGATCGCGTCCGAGACCGTAATGATCTCGTCCAGGTTCTCCACGCCCTCACCGGTTTCGATCTTGGCCATCATCATGACGTCGTCACGCGCGAGCGCGGTGCGAACCGAGACCACGTCGAAGGCCGAACGCACGAAAGAGACCGCGAGGATCTCAAAGGATTCGGTGCGCAACGCTTCGAGGCGCTCGCGGTCGTCATCGGTCGGTAGGCGATCGTTCAGCAACGACGACGGCAGCGAGAGTCCGGGCTTGCCCATGACGGTTCCACCTGACGTGACGCGAGCCCGGGCCTTGGATCCGGTCTGTTCGACGAGCAGCGAGACTCCCCCGTCGCCGATGTGAATCTTGTCGCCTTCACTTAATTGCGCCAACACGTGGAGTCGCTCCACGACGATGTGCTTGGCGTTCGAGGTCTCGTCGAATCCCTCGCTCAACTCGATCGCGTCGCCCACGGTGAGTACGACGGGCGTCGTCCCGAAGGAACCGGCGCGAATCTTGGGGCCGGGGATGTCCACCATGATCGCTCGGTCGGGCACCAGGACCCTCAGTCGACGAAGTCGTGCGATTCCCGAAGGAATGTCGCCGTGGGCGAAGGAAAGTCGAAAGACGTCGACGCCCGCGACCGCCAGTGCCTTCAGTACCTCGTCGCTCTCCGAGGCCGGACCGATGGTGGCTACGATTCGCGTGCGTCGCACGTGGTTCCCTTCGTTACTTTTCACAAGTCTAAAGGATTGGAAAAGCCCCCTCGAAATGCTTCACGCGCCGTTCACGTTGTCGCCGTGTCGAACGGGTACGACGACGTCGGCGCCGTCGACGTCGACGACGCGCAAGTTCATGCCGTAGCGCTTCGCCAACTCGTCGCTGCGAATCACCGCTGCGGCCGGGCCGTCGATCACCACTTCGCCGCGATCGAGCAACACCAGGCGATCAGCGAACTGCCCAGCCAACGTGAGATCGTGCAAGGTCGCCACGACCGTGAGACCGCACTCGTGGACCTCGCTCTTCATCAGCTCAAGCATGTTCATCTGGTGGCGCAGGTCGAGTCCGGTAATCGGCTCATCCAAAACCACGACCATCGTGGACTGGGTGAGGGCTCGGGCGAGCACCATCCGCTGGCGCTCGCCGCCCGAAAGCGTCGCCACGTCGCGTCCACGGAACTCCACGAGCGAAAGTCGCTCCAAAACCGACTCGACCACCGCGCGGTCGCGCGGGCTCGCGGGGTGGAACAACCCGTGGTGGGCGACTCGTCCGAGCGCGACGTAGTCGTACACGCTCATTCCGCTCGGCACGACCGGATGCTGCGGGACCAGCGCCACGCGCAAAGCGCGCTCGCGTTCGTTCATCTCGGTGATCGCTTCGCCGAGGATCGACACCGCACCGTGCGACGGGCGTCGAAGCCCCGCGATTGTCTCGACCAGCGTCGTCTTGCCGGCCCCGTTCGGTCCAATGATCGTGCTCCAGGTGCCGGGTTCGAAGGCCAAGGTCACCTCCGAGATCAGCGTCTTGTTGCCGGCGCGAACGCTTAACTCATTGACCTCGACCGAACTCATACCGGAACCGGTCGGCGAAGGCTGAGGATGATAACGAAGACCGGGGCGCCAATGAGTGCGGTCACCACGCCGAGTGGCAACTCCGACGGCGCAATGACTGTACGTGCGATGGTATCGGCGAAGACCAGAAAGGCCGCGCCGAAGATCACCGAGATCGGCAGGATCCTTCGGTACGACGTCCCCACCAGGAGACGCACGATGTGCGGCACGATGATACCGACGAAGCCGATGAGTCCAACGGCCGACACGATGGCCGCCGTGCCGAGCGACGAGGCGGCGATCACGATGAAACGCACGCGCCGAACCGGCACGCCGAGCGAGCGTGATTCTTCTTCGCCCACGCTCATGACGTCGAGCGCTCTCCCGGCCCCGACGCAGATGATGATGCAGACAATGACGTAGGGAAAGACCAGCCAGACCGTGCCCCATCCGGCACTGGCGAGCGAACCGAGCAGCCAGATGTAGACCCGCGTGATCGAGCCGGCACTGGATTGCTGCTGGAGAAACGTCTGTGCACTCGTGAGCAGTGACGCCACCGCCACACCGGCGAGTATCAACGTCGACGTATTCGATCGAATCGAGCGACCGCCGATCAACCACGTCACGATGACCGCCGCCATCGCCCCGACGAACGCCAGTAGTGGCGTCCAGGTCGGCGTACCGACGCCGTGACTTAGGTCGATGATCGCGAATGTGGCGCCGAGCCCGGCGCCGGAGGCGACGCCGAGTAGATACGGATCGGCGAGCGGATTGCGAAAGACGCCCTGGTAGGTCCCGCCGGCCACCGCCAACATCGACCCGGCCAGCAGACCGATCACCATTCGTGGTGCTCGCAGCGTCCAGACGACGGTCGACTGCAGTGGCGTGAGCGTGTTGTGACCGATTCCCACGTGCGCGAATATGTCGCCGACCACTCGCCACGTGGGGACCGACGTCGGACCGATGACCAGTCCGCACACGATCGCGACGAAGAGCGCCACGACCGTGCCGGCCGCGACGAAGGCCACTCGACGTGGCGTGGGTGGATTGGAACTCAACGGTTTACTTCCAGAGCTTGGGGTTCTTCAGCGCGCCCTTCACCGCGGCCGTGATCTGATTCATGAGGATGCTGAGGCGCGGGCCCCAACGAGACGCGATGTCGTCATTCAGTCCGATCACTTCGTGATCTTCGACCGCTGCGACCTTGGAGAAACCGGGCCGCTTGGCGACCGACGACGCCGACGCCTTACCACCGATCGTGTCGGCGAGGAAGATCATCTTGGGATTCGCACTGACGAGGTACTCGGCACTCAATTGCGGGTAACCCGCGTCGGCCGTCGTGTTCTTGGGGTCAGCGATGTTCACGACACCGAGCGCTTTCAACAACGATCCGACGAACGTGGAACTGGTCAGTGAATAGAAGTCCGTAGAGAGCTCGTAGTACGCGGTGAGCGATTTGCCCGGGTGCTTGGGTACCGAGGCGATATCCGCGTGGATGGTCTGCTTGATCGACGCGGCGAGTTTGTCGGCACTCTTCACGTGCCCGGTGAGTGTGCCGAGTTGTTCGATCTGGCTGAGTGCGCCCGCCACGTTCGACGGTGCGTCTTGTTCGACGACTTTCACGCCGAGCGCGGTCAACTTCTCCTTGACGTCGTTGGCGTCATAGGAGATGATGACCAGGTCGGGCTTGGTCGACGGGTGGGTCGACGAGGTCTTGCAGATGCCGATGATCGCTTCGACGCTGGGATTGAGCCCATTGACGCGCTTCGTGGGCAGACCGGTCGTCGGGTAGTCGGAGTCGGTGTCGACCGCTTGCACCTCCGGTCCGGCACCGATGGCGTAGAGCGTTTCGGTGGCCGTGGGCGAAAGCGACACGACGCAACTCGGTTTCGTCGCGGCGCTGGCGCTACTCGAAACAATGAAGGGAAGGGCCAACGCACTCAAGAAGAGCGCGAGAACCAACCGTAGGGACTTGAACACGGATATCTCCTTTCCGTCGAAGTGGGTTGGGCGACGGATGGATATCCGAACGACCGCTCCTTACCTCGAGAGCTGTCTTTCACATCTCCTCGCGGAAGGCGACCTGGCTACATGGTCCTAATGCACGACCACTTACAGTTGCGGGACAGCGTTGGAATCTCACCAACTTCGCTGCCGCGAGGCACCTTCGACCCTACTGCATTCGATACTGATCCTCCGAGAAAATCCGCGGGCTCAACCTAACGTGGGGGCCATGGCAGAGACCCCGAAGCGCTCGCTCGGCGAGACGATCGGGCGACTCCTCGTCTTCGCCATCCCAGCGAGCATCGCACTCGTCGCACTGGGCGCAGTCCCCTTCGACGCCGCGTCGCCGACGCTCGCGGCCGCGGCAACGCCAACCGGCTGCAGCGCGGCGTCCCCGGAGTCCACGACCCTGTCGCTCAAAGTGAACGGCTTCACCCGGACGGTAATCGTGCACGTGCCGAAGAGTTCAACCGGCACCACTCCCCTCGCGTTGGTACTTAACCTGCACGGAAGCGGCAGTACCGCCGCCAGTCAAGTGAAGTTCACCAAGATGAACGTGACGGCCAACGAAGATGGTTTTATCGTCGCCTACCCGCAAGCGCTCATCCCTGACGGAGTCGGTTTCGATTGGAACATTCCCGGCGTGCCACTGATCGGCGGTCGAGCGGTCCCCCCGAAGTCGGCCAACGACGTGAAGTTCCTGACGTCGCTTGTCGCCATCTTGGAGTCGAAGTACTGCGTGAATCATAAAGAGGTCTACGCCACAGGTTTCTCCGGTGGCGCCCGAATGACCAGCCAACTCGCCTGTGATGATTCAGCACTCTTCGCCGCGGTCGCACCCGTCAGCGGACTACGGCGACCGAAGCCCTGTCCGACCACTCGCGCGGTGCCGGTGATCTCCTTTCACGGTTCGGCCGATCCGGTCGATCCCTTCGCCGGGAACGGCCAGAAGTATTGGACCTATTCGGTCAAGACGGCGGCTCAGGATTGGTCGACGCAAGACCACTGCGCGTCAATTGTGCATTCGGGGCCGGGGAACGGCGTCAAAATCACGACGTACTACACGTGCGCCAACGGTGCGGAGGTCGAGCTCTACGAGATCTTCGGCGAAGGACACGAATGGCCGGGCGGACCGACGCTGCCGTCGTCAATCACTGCACTGCTCGGCCCGCAGACGAGTCTGGTCAACGCCAACACACTGATGTGGACGTTCTTCCAGGCCCATTCCCTGACGTGAACCGTTGACGGCACGTCCACCGGGAAACACAGACGTTCGAGAGATGCGACGCCGGCGTCAGCCGACGGTCATGCCGCCATCGACCGCGACGTCCGCGCCCGTGATGGCTGAGGCGGCCGGTGAACAGAGCCACGTAATCGTCGAGGCGACTTCCACGGGTTCGATGAGACGGCCGATGGGTTGTTGCTGCGCGAAAACTTCGGCACTCGCGAGTCCATAGAACTTGGCGGACGCGTCAAGCAGGCCCGTGCGGGTCGATCCGGGACTGACCGCGTTCGCGGTCACGCCGTAGGGCGCGAGGTCCATCGCGGTGCCACGGATGAGTCCGACCACCGCGTGCTTCGCCGCCGAATAGGCCGCGAGATGGTAAAGACCCGTGCGACCGGCGGCCGACGCGACGGCCACCACCCGGCCGTGCGCCTCCTTGCCGTTCGCGATCAACGTCGGAGCGGCCGCGTCGATTAAGCGCCGGGTGCCCAGGACATTCACCGACCAGACCGCGTCCCACGCGGCGTCCGTCAACTCCCAGATCGCGACACCGCCCGCGACGACCCCGGCGCAGGCGACGACCGCGTCGAGGCGCCCGAAGTGACGCGTCGCGGTCTCGACCGCGAGTTGCATGTCCGACGCGCTTCGCACGTCACCGACCAGCCCGAGCACCGAGTCGCCGTGGCTCGCGACGACGGCGTCGAGGTCCGCCGACGTCGCCAGCGCGTACGGGACCTCGGGAATGTCGCGGCAGCGGTCAACCGCGATCACTCGATAGCCGTCGTTCACCAACGCGTCCACGGTCGCCGCGCCGATGCCGCGCGCCGCGCCGGTGACGATGGCGACGCGACTCACTGGCCCAGCCTTCGAAAGAAGTCATCGGGCGCGACGACGTCACTGCGATCGAGTTCGCTCACGTCGGACTTGCCGAGGGCGAGCAGCGTCGAGTCGATACCGCCGCGCACCACGTCCAGCACGTTCTCCACTCCGGCCTCACCTTCGGCCGCGAGACCCCACAGGTACGCGCGACCGATCATCACGGCGTGGGCACCGAGCGCCAGGGCCTTCACCACGTCGCTGCCACGGCGAACGCCCCCGTCGAGCAGGACTTCGATCTGGTCGCCCACGGCGTCGACGACGGCCGGCAGTGCCCGGATCGGCGCCGGCGTACCGTCGAGGTTGTTGCCCCCGTGATTCGAGACCGAGAGTGCCGTCGCTCCGAGATCGACGACGCGCTTGGCGTCGTCGACGCGACTGACGCCCTTCACCATGAAGGGTCCGTCCCAGTTCGAGCGCAGCCACGCGACGTCATCCCAATCAGGCAACGGGCTTTGCATCCATTCGTAGTACGCGCCGAAGAACGTCGGGGGCTTCTCACCGGCCTTGGCCATGTTCGGCGTCAACAGTCCGGGCATGTGACCGGTCTTGGCGTAGGACCAGAACCAGCGAGGTCGCCGCGCCACCTCTGGCGCGAGTTTCACGACCGCCTTCAGTCCGATCTTGTCGGGAATCCACGGACTTCCCCAGTCGCGTCCGTTCGCGAAGGACCAGTCGAGGGTGAGGATGATCCCCTTGGCACCGGCGTCACGCGCCCGCGCCAAGCGCGCGAGCATCGTGTCGCGGTCCCCCGACCAGTACATCTGGAAGAGCACCTGAGAGTGCACCGCGCAGACCTCTTCGATGGATCGGCTCGCGAACGAGCTGAGTCCCATCGCGACCCCGCGATTGGCCGCGGCCCGAGCGACCGCCACCTCACCGTCGGGGTGCACCGCCTGCA
>PKYQ01000019.1 GCA_003133685.1 Acidimicrobiaceae bacterium | reverse complement strand
GCGCCTAGTCACTCTTCATAATCAGACAGAACGGGTGACCTACAGGGTCCAGGAACACTCTGAAAGTCTCCCCGGGTTGGTAATCGGCTTTTCGAGCACCGATGCTAAGGACGTGACGTTCTCCCTCGTTGAGATCATCAACTTCAAAGTCGAGATGCATCTGTTTCGGCGTGATCCCATCGGGCCAGGTGGGCGCCACATAGTTCTCGACTCTCTGAAAACTCAAAGCCGGAAGGGAATCATGCACCAAGTCGATGTCTGGCATATCTTCCGGGGCGTAACCCGGCCAAGTCTCTACCGCAATGCCAGTTAGGGCCGAGTAAAACTTTGCGAGCTCGAAGGGGTCGGGACAGTCAAGCAAGACAAGGTGCAGTCGTGGAAATTTCATACCGTCACGCTATATCGCACTCCGATTTGCCTGCCAACCGCCGAGTCTCCACTCGGAGAATGTGCAAGTCGGCCCGCCCACACGAACCACTCCAACCGTTAGCGCGCAGCAAGCAGTCGACCGTCCGGGCCCTGAACGGTCTGTCCGTGACCCGGTCATCGGGGACACTCCGATGTGGCGAACAGCTGTGTCAGTTTAGGTTGACACATCAACGATGTCAATCTAAACTGACAGGTATGGACATCGACAAACTCAGCGTGAATCTCTCGTCGGATGACCCGGCAATTGGGCTTCGCGCCTCGTTGGCGCTACATCGCCTGGCTGAGAGGATCGAAGCGAACCACGTCGCGTCGGCCCGGGGAAAGGGCTGGTCGTGGCAACAGATCGGAGACGCTTTGGGCGTCACCCGCCAATCCGTGCACACCAAATACAACAAGGAGTCGTCATGATCACCGAATCCGTTGCGCCAGAGATGCTTCACGGCTGGGCCATCTGTCTGCAGGCCGGTGAGGAGGCTCGTCGCAGAGGCGATCGCCGAACTGGCACCGATCACCTCTTGCTCGCCTTATTGGAAAATCCCTCGATCGAAGTCGTGTTGGGCGTGAACCTGCAGCAAGCTCGCCAGGCCCTTGAGTCGCTCGATCACGAAGCCCTGGCCGCCCTGGGCCTGGGGTCCGGCACCGACGCTCCCTCACTGCCGATGCGCGCCGTGCCGAAGAAGCCGAGGATCANNTCGCGCAAAAAGATCGCCTCCGCATGACGCCCGCGGCAAAGAAAGTGCTTGAGAAAGCGTCTAAGCCCAACCGTCGGAGGCTCCAGGTCACGGCCCAGCAGGTGCTGGCCCAGATCCTCACTCTCCAACCACCAGATCCTGTGGCGGGGCTGCTGGGCGCTCTCGGCGTGAACACGTCGGAGGTTCGGCGCCGATTGGATGCGGTCACGCCCGACAGCTGAGTCCCAAGCGACATCCATCCGATGCATAGGTTTGGGACAATCACTCCCATCGCCGAATTCTCCAATCGGAGAATGTTGACGTCGGCCCACGGTCTTGAACGCACAAGGTTTAATCGAGTCGCCAATGCGAGGTGGCATTTCCGTTAAGCCGGGCCTGGGATCCTCACGGTCGCGAAGCAAGATCGGCCGTGTCGTAAGGCAGACTCCATTGTGAAACGATGTTCGCGTGAGCGAAAATGAAGAGAGTCTTGCCGGAGGTTGGGCAACAACGGTGACGCGTGTGGGTAACACCGTGTTTCGATCCCCAAAGCCTCAAAGCCGCACCGTAATCTCATTTCTTTCATTCCTGGAAAGCGTGGGCTTTCCGGCCGCTCCAAAGCCGATTGGAACAGGATTCGCTCCTGACGGTCGAGAGATGCTTGAGTTCATCGAAGGTTCGAGTCCCCAACCGTTCGCGTGGTCAGACGAAGCGGCCTTTGAGATTGGTGCACTCCTTCGACAGCTCCACACACTCTCTGCGCAATGGCAAATTCCGCGGGATGCTCGATGGCAGACCTCCTTCTTACGTGAATTGCCAGGACGAACGTCAGTAATTGGCCACGGTGATCTCGGACCATGGAACATTCTGGCGAGGGATGGGAGGCCAATCGCCTTCATCGACTGGGATAGTGCCGGGCCGCTAGAACCTCTATGGGAGCTGGCCCACGTCACGTGGCAGAACGCGCAGTTGTATGACGACGACGTGAGCAATATCAATCACCTTCCCGACTTAGAGGGTCGATCAAGACAATCGACACTGATTCTTGACGGTTACGGCCTTCGTCGCGAAGATAGACGCGACTTTGTGGATCGAATGATTCAACTCGCCATTTGGAGTGCCCGCGAAGAAGCAATTGAACACCACGTGACTTCCGACACAGTAAGTCCGAGTCCGGATGGCTATCCGATCCTCTGGGCAGTTACGTGGAGAACTCGAAGTGCTGCATGGATGCTTGATCATCGGGAGATTCTCCAAAAGACCATTAACGGCGAGTGAAGTTCACTATCCCACTTTGACCGCTTGTCCTTGAACCTCTGATGTGGAGTGAGCAAGTTGGCTCAGAGCAGCCTGCTTGGACTTACGGTCAGCAGCAAAGGCTTATTAGGGAAATTCGAGGCATACTTCGATTGAGTGGACGAGATTAAGCAGGGAGAGACTGTCGGCAAACGGCCACATGTGGACCCGATCTACAAGTTCCATGTCTCAACGCGCCATTAGATTGTTGACGTCGGCCCTCCGATACTGACGGAATCCGAGTTGCTGATGTTGCAAAACGCGTGGAAGAATCTGATCATGAAGGATCGTTCGCTCAACCACTCACAGTCCATCGTCGTGGTCATCGGTCTCGGCTTGGCTCTCTACATCCTTGGTGATTGGTTGACTGCCCTGGGCTCTCATTATCCAACGGGATGGGTCGGGTATGCACCACTCAGAACCGGGAACGTGTTCGGAGGGTTCCATCCATGGCTGCGTCTCATTATCTGGCTTCTGCTGATTGCGGTTTGGGTTCGCTCATCGACTGCACTTCTCAGCACCAGATCCTCGGAACAACATCAGGATCTTGAATCATGATTGGTAGTGGGACTTCGGTCTGAGACGCACTTAACAGTCTTCCGGTCGTCCCGGCAGCCAGTATTCGGCCATAGCGGTAAGGCACTTATTCTTCGAGATCATTTGCATCTTGGCTGGTCGAGCCGCCAGTGACTGGTAGCAAAACGATGACGTCGGGCCGCCGAGACTCACCAAGGTCGCATTGTCGTCATTGGGTCGACGCACATCGACCAGTCTTATGATCGCGCTACGAACAATCTTTGGGTCACTGGCACAGTCAGATACTTCGACGACAAGGACGGAGTTGGTGTCATTGACTCTCCTAACACGCCTGGAGGTTGCTGGTGCCATTACTCGAACATTGACATCACTGGACGGAAGACACTGCTCGCGGGTCAATCGGTTCGTTTTACCTTTGAAGACGAAGTTGAGCAGGACGGCTTTGTGTTCCGGGCTCTGAGAGTGCAACCGTCAAACTGACGAACCGCCAACGCTTTCGAGGAGCCTCCAGCCCCATTACGTTGCAGACTTGTTGCGTCGGGCCTCCGACACCAGCGAGGTTGAGTCACCATAACGAAAGTCATACGCGTCTAAGCATCTGTGTGACACGGGTGACTGGCAAGTCTGCCCACCACTGCGGGCCGTCCAAGGGAGACAGGCACGTTCCTTTTCGTATGCTAGAAACTTGATCGACCCGTTGGCTTCAAGCGCCGGAGTTGAAGATACGGACGTTTGCTCGGGGGGCCAACATGACCTATGCACCAGTTGCGCCAACGCTCCGTGTGCCGCCGACCCGGATCGCGAAGGACACCTTCGTGGTTCATCAGGTACAAGAAGCGCTGGGACAACCGCTGTTCATCTACCTAAATTCGATGGTCATCCTCGGCAAGGAGCCGGTGATCATCGACACCGGCACCCCCGCAAATCGCAAGCAGTGGCTGGAGGACGTGTTCTCCCTAGTCGAACCGAAGGACGTCCGGTGGATCTTCATATCTCACGATGACGTCGATCACACCGGAAATCTCGACGAGGCACTGTCGGCGTGTCCGAACGCGCAACTTGTCTGCAACTGGGCGATGGT
The DNA here is from genome assembly GCA_003133685.1 of Acidimicrobiaceae bacterium. Taxonomy (GTDB): domain Bacteria; phylum Actinomycetota; class Acidimicrobiia; order Acidimicrobiales; family RAAP-2; genus RAAP-2. Next base: position 57,224 of record PKYQ01000019.1, on the reverse strand, counting down.
CGAACGCCACACGAACTGCTTCGATTTCCCGCATCACCGATGCCGTTGGGTGATGGACGGAGAGTCGTTTGACGTTGGGGATCGGACGCTGCACGCGCTGCGACCGCCCGTGTTCGACTCACCCACCACACGAGGCCTGTACGATCCCACGACTCGGGTGTTCTGGGCAGTCGACACATTCGCAACACCATTGCCCGATCCGCACGCCGGAATTGCCGACCTCGATCAGGAATTCTGGGCCTATGGCCTCGCCCTCTTCGCGTTAGGTGCGGTGAGTCCCTGGCTCTCGATGGTCGACGAAAAGAAGTACAACACGTTCGTCGATCGCACTCAGAGTCTCGACATCGCGACGATCGCCTCGTGCCATAGTCCGGTAATCGAAGGTCAATACATCGATCAAGCCTTCAATCGGATTCGCGAGCTGCCGTCACTCGACGCGCTCGTACTGCCAGATCAATCAGTGCTCGATCAAATCATTGCAGCAACGTCACAACTCCCGGCCTAGGAGATCAGTCGCCTGTGAAGGGTTGCAGAGAGTCACGTCGGGCCTCCGACACCCGGCAATTCGATGCTGGTCCCTTCTCGCGTGAGATCAACTGCCAGGACGAATGGTTATCGCGCAATAGAAGTATGGCAATGTCCAGTGCGCATACCGATCCGTGTGGTACCGACCGGCTCAGGCGAGACCACGTCCTGTAACTCAGATACAACAAAGTAGCCGTCTTCTCCAAGGAGCGAGTTCAAGGCGATTGCAGAATGTGTCATTTAATTGTGACGACATTGTCAACTCAACGGCCGTATGAGGCGAGAATGGAAAGTCGATTCACGTCCGTACGGACTTCGATCGACGATGCGAGCAGATGAACGCGAACTCATGTGTCGTACGCGACATAGGTCTTCCCGCGCGCACCGTTTCGCGACAGGCAGGAACCGATGAATCATGGTCCATGAATACACAACGAAACGGGCGATCAAGTGTAGAGACGCTGGCTCGGCGACGTCCGCACTTTCTCGTCAGAATCTAGGCACGCGCCCAACTGTCACAAGTCGTTCATAATGACGAACGCGGGAACCCTCAGGGCGGCTGTACCGACGACGGTTCGTCGATATATTCGACACGCGTCGTCCGACCTACTCCAGTTCACTTTGGAATTGGCGGCCATCGTAGTGGTGATCACGTACGTGACAATGCTCCTCACCGTTCGCCTTCCCTACTCGATCGATTCGGTATCGCTGTACAACTGGTGGGAGTGCCTAGCCCTCCTGGCGCCGGTCATTCCAATTCTGACTCGTCGGAAGAACCACTCCGCGCTAAGTGGTGCCTGGCTGCTGATGGGTCTGGGTATTCTGCTCTTTGACCTCGCCGACGTTCTCCGGCTACTGAGCCTCGCGGGCGTGTCCCCGTTCTCGACCCCCGCACCTCGTGACGCCGTGCTTGTCCTGTCCTACGTCGCTATCGCCGTCGCTATCGCCATCGTCATGCAACAGTCCTTCGGCCGACGAGCCATCAGCGTCCGTCTCGACGGGTTCATCGCTGGCCTGGCACTTGCCGCCATGGCGTCAACCTATTGGTTCCACCAGTACATCGAGGTTGGTGGCCGGCCGTTGGTCTCCGAGATGAACATCTTCAATCCAATCCTGGTGATGGTCCTCCTGGTCCTTCTCGTCGCTGGACTCATGCCGAGTCACTTCCGCCCCACCGGGCCCACCGTTTGGCTCATCATCGGACTCATCTCGATCGGTCTCGGTGACTTCGTGGCACTCAACCAGGTTGCGACGATGTCCCACCTCACGGACTCTTTGGTCACGTCGTCACGCCCGATTGGGATGATTTGTCTGGCGATGGCGGCGTGGCCCGGGGTCGACCGCCGAGGCGAGTCACGAGAGAGAATTAATTCCCCCTGGGGTTTGAACCTTATTCCCGTCATCTTCGGAGCACTGTCGATTGCCATACTCGCCAACGCCGTCCACCGAACGACCTCCAGGGCGACGACGTTCATGGCGCTCGGGTCACTGGTCTTGGTAATTCTTCGTATGATCTTGACCCAGAGTGAGGTGCGCCAGCTCGGAAGTTCGCACTTCATCGATGCGCGCACCGACCACGTCACCGGTCTTTCTAATCGTCGGGACTTCCTGGAAGGTGGTGAGTCGAAGCTCATCTCACTTCGACCGAATGAACTCCTCGCCGTCGTACTGGTCGACCTCGACGGATTCAAGGAGGTGAACGACTCGTTGGGTCACGCCCAGGGCGACGAGCTCTTGAAGATCATCGGTCGACGCTTCGCCAAGAAGATCGGTAACCGAGGACCGATGGCTCGCACGGGGGGCGACGAATTCGCCTGCACTCTGGTGATCGAGGCCGAATCGGACCCGATCGCGATCGCCAATGAACTGGCGAAAGCACTGGCGGACCCGGTGTCGCTCGACGGAACCAAGGTACGCGTGAGCGCGAGCATCGGGGTCGCCATCTGGCCCCAGCACGGCACGACACACGTTGAACTTGTTCGCAGTGCCGATGTCGCAATGTACGAGGCGAAGCGCAGCCGAAATTCGGTGCACGTGTACAGCGATGACATCGACAAGAACACCAGGGAACACCTGGCAATGATCAACGATCTGCGAACCGCGATCGAACGTCGCCGACTGACGCTGCAGTTCCAACCGACTCGCCACGTGCTGACCGGCTCAGTGTATGGGGTGGAGGCGCTTGTGAGATGGCAGCATCCAACGCTCGGCCTTCTCCAACCGGACGACTTCATACCGCTCGCCGAGAGAGCTGGTCTCATCATGCCGCTGACCCGGGCGGTGCTCGACCTGGCGATCCACGAACTAGCGCGCCTCCAGGGAAACGGGCACGCGCTCCAGATGAGCGTGAACATCTCGAACTGGGACCTATTGGACCCTCAGCTTCCCGACTCGATCTCTCGCATGCTCGAGTGGTTCCACCTTCCCGCGGAACAATTAGTCCTCGAGGTTACCGAGTCGAGCCTGACCCAAGACCCAGCTCTGGCGAAGAGGAGTCTCGAGAGGTTGAGATCCTTAGGAGTCAAGATCTCCATTGATGACTTCGGAGTCGGGTATTCATCGATGTCACAGCTTCTCGAACTGTCAGTGGACGAACTCAAGATCGACAAGTCGTTCGTCTTGGCCCTCGACACTGACAGCCGAGCGATCTCCCTCATACGTTCCATGATCGAGATGGCACGCGCCCTTGGCCTCACCATCGTCGCCGAGGGCGTCGAGTCTTCGCAAGCGTTCGATTCGCTGAGCAATGTCGGCGCAGACGTAATCCAAGGAAACTTCGTCTCTTATCCGCTCACCAGCGCTGAACTCGACGTCTTCCTTCTGAACGAGGTGGCCCGGGGCACGGTGCCGATCGCGGCGCCACCGCAGCCGGCGGCTGAACGCGACACCGACGTCGCGGCTATGTGATGGGTTCGACGATGGTACGGTCGTCCAGCGGCACACTCCAGGCAGGGCACTCGATCCCTTTCTAGTTCGGGGCCCGATTCCGGACTCAAAAGGCTGAACGAACGTCAAGAACCTCTTGGCCGACCGCCGGTCTCTTCTCGACCTGATCAGTCCGGTCGAGCGCGCGCACGCCACGCTGCACGTCGCCAGTCGGATATCGGGCACGTCGGCCGACCGACACCCAAGTTGTACAAGATTGACACGGATATTGTACAATATATGCATGGTGAAAATCTCCGTGAGTAAAGCTCGCGAAAAGTTATCTGAGGTCGTCGAGATGGCCCAGACCGAACCTGTCGAGCTCGAGCACTACGGACGACGTGCCGCAGTCGTGGTCAGTCCCGACCAGTACGACGAAATGCTTGAGGCGCTTGAAGAGTCACGAGACGTTGCCGCCTTTGATCTGGCTTTAGCTGAAGCCGGAGAGAATATCCCGTGGGAGCAAGTGAAGAGTGACCTCGGCTGGTCGTGAGCGATTACCGGATTGAATTCCGACCGGCGGCGCTTCGCGAACTTCGAAGAATTGATCGCGCAACGCAACCCCGCATTCAAGGAGCAATTTCACTCCTCGCCAAGGATCCTCGACCTCCAGCTTCTCGACCGCTTCGGGGACGTGACGGTTACAGGCTCCGAGTCGGTAACTATCGAATTATTTACACCATCAACGACGGTGTTCTCTTGATCATGGTGGTGACCATTGGGCATCGTCGCGACGTCTATCAGTGATTGATCACATCACCCGTGCGAGTTCGAATCCTTATTCAGTGCTTACGCTGGAGACTCATTCCACTGGCTCAACGCCAGTGGAGTTGCAGAACTGCGACGTCGGGCCTCAGACACCACTTTCCCCAACATCAAGTCCGAAAGCAACAGCCTGCGACTCGGCAAGGCCGAATTGAGTGCTGAGGATGGGCTAGGTAGATAGCGGCACGGTTAGGCCACGCGATTGCGCTGTGTCGGGGCCGCGCACTCGCGACAAAGCACAACCGAGGAGTTGGACCCTCCGCTCGAAAGTGCGACGCGGGATATTCGAACGACTCCGCTGGAGTGACACTGGCGCGAATGCCAGCATGAACGGCGACTGCATCGACACGGCCCTGAGGCGGCAGTGCGAACGGGTCGCACAGGCTGAGTATCGCTACCAGGCTGCACCAACGGAACTACCTCCACCTCAACCTCCCTCAACACAAGTTAGTTGACCGAAGAAGCAATTATTGCATCGTTCAGAGATTGTGTACGTCGGGCCTCCGAGGCCAGTCAGGCTCTGGTCGGGTCAAGTTGACAAGGCTTAGCGGAGAGGTATGTTGGGCCCGGCCCCCAAGATGTACCTTCGGTCTACCGTCCGCTATGGCAGTAGTTTGCAGTGGGGAGAGTCATGTTCGAACGATTCACAGATCGAGCGCGCCGTGTTCTTGTCTACGCCCAAGATGAAGCACGCGACCTCGACCACGCCTTCATCGGCACCGAGCATATTCTGCTGGGTCTTATACGTGAAGGCGACGGGGTGGCCGCGAAGGCGCTGGACGCCTTGGAGGTTACTTACGACGTCGTTCGTGACAAGGTCAAGGAGCTGACTGAGCTCGTCACGAACGCTTCTTCCACGTCGCCATCCTTCACGCCACGGGCGAAGAAGGCAATGGAGATGTCACTGCGCGAAGCCTTGCAGCTTGGCCATAGCTACATCGGCACCGAGCATCTGCTGCTCGGTCTCGTGCGACAGGGCGACGGCGCGGCGGTCCGAATTCTCAATGACCTCGGTGTTGAAATGTCCCACGTCGAGACGCAGGTAGTCCAGTTAATGTCGGGCCTGAGCAGCCGAGAGGTCGGCGAGCCTCAAGTACACGTGCAATACGACGGCGCAATATTTCGCGGCGTCGTACGCGCGGTCGGCGAACAACTACGACCCGACCTTGTCGCCGCCGATCTAGACGACTTGGCAGCCAAGATTGCTGACGATCTCTTCAATCAACTTCGACAGAGTTGGGCCGAAGCGGGCGCCCCTTTCTGATCAATCGCATCTCCCAGGGTCCCAAAACCTACGTATTGGGAATACTCCCACGCATCCGAGACCGATCAGTCACAGCCAGGGTCGAGCATCCCGGACGGCGCTGACAGTGCGGAGCCGAATTCCTAATCCTCCTCGGGCGCCTCGATGACGGTCTTGCCAGTCGTCAGTGCGTCCTCCAAATCGAGTTGGATCTCGTCGCCACGCACTACGCCGTTCGCCTCGCCGGTGACTTCGAGCTCGGTCAGCAATTCCTCGCCACCGGCTTGTGCCACGTCGTCTCCCTGGATGTCCTCATCGACGTCGATCTCCCTCGTCGGGATCGTGGCGTTGAACCCCGTCGCCAAGTCTTCGGCGTCGACCGACCTCTGGACGAACTCGTCCTCGTCCTCGTCCTCGTCGAGTAGCGCCGCATCCAAGGAGGTCTCGTCCTCCTCTTCCTCGCTGATCTCCTCAGAGATCTCATCTTCCAGTTCCAGCTCTTGTTCGTCCCTGTCCATGGTTCCTTCTTTCCTACTCTCGACAGTCCCGGATCCGGACTGGCTGCACGGACGGCGTCCCTTGAGCACCGTGCCCGTCGTCCTCATGGTAATGGAGGCGTGATGTGTCCCACTGAGTGGTGTTGGAGGCGTCCCGCCTTCAACACCACTCAGACCATGCCGAGGTCGAGCCGCCAGTGGAAAGTTGCGGAACTGTTGAATCGGGCCAGCGACAGCAAAGGTTTGCACCCATGTATCAGTCCAACCTCATCTAAGACGACGAGTGTCCCCCTCGGGATCCCCCAACTTCCGATGGACCTGTTTGCGAAGCTGAAAGATGCGGACCGAGCCCAGTGCCAGCGCCATTAGTGCACCCAGAATCACCGCGCCAAGGAGCGCCACCGAGAGGGGAAGCGTGCCAGAGAATGTGAAAAGGCTCACCTTTACGTCCTTCGGATTCTGAAACACAAAGACCAAGATGACGACCAAGATGACCAGTACGGGAAGTAACCGTATCCACGCCCTCGACGTTCGCGTCGACAAGATCGCTTCCGAAGTAGCACCTGGCTCAACTCCAGCCTCGACTGGAACATCTCCTGGCTCAGGGTTGGCTAAAGGTGCATTGTCTTCATCGTCTGGCTGGTTTCCCATCAAGGCCCCCTATCTGCTCCTCAAGCGAAGCGAATAAACCACCCGGAGCCTGACCTACTCTTCAGGACGAACGATCCGTGTTGCTTCTGATTATGCAGCATTTAGAACCAGGCGAAGGCCAGATTGTGCAAAGTTCGGGTAAACGATTTGGCAGTGAGGATCGTCTTAACAGTGAACGCTTAGACGAATAGCCGAATGGAGCATCCCCGGCGATGGATTTCGACACCTACTATTCGGCAAGTTACGAGCGCGTGCGTCGGTCGATGGCGCTCACCTTCCGCGATCCGGCGCTCGCCGAGGAGATCGCCCAAGAGGCCTTCTTCCAGACGTTGCGCAGATGGCCGAAGGTCTCACTGCTCGACCATCCGGAAGGCTGGACGATGATTGTGGCCTTGAACAAGGGCCGGGACCTTCATCGTCGCCGGGTTCGCCAAGCTGCCAAGCAGCCGCTCCTCACACAACAGTCCTCTAGCCAATCGGGTGAAGCTCGGGTCGAAGACCGCATGATGATCGCCACGCTTCTCGAGGGTGTCTCCGACCGCCAGCGCGAGGCGCTGCTCTTGCGCTACATCACCCAACTCACCATCCCCGAGATCGCCGTGGTGATGGGCTGTGCCGAAGGGACCGTCAAGGCCACCCTGCACACCGCCCTCGCCACTGCGTCACACCTAGCGAAGGGCGCCGCCCATGACACCGACTGACCAGATCCAAGACCTCTTTGACCGAGCCCTCGCGTCGGTCCCCGTAGGCGTGGCGCCCTCGCCCCTGGCCCTTCACCAGCGTCTTCACCGACGTCGTCTGCGCATTCGTATCTCTACGATGGGCGGCGGCGCGCTCGCCATTGCGGTGAGTGCGATCGCGCTCTTCGCCGGCCTTGCATCGAACTCTGCCTACGCCGTGACGCTCTACCCGCGTTCCGCCAGCTCGGTCGCTACCGCGCAACTGACCGCAGACCGGCGAGTGATGACCGCGCGACTTCATGCGGTTGGCTTTCCGAACGCCACCGTGCAGGTCGAGCACGGAGCCGTTGTCGTTACCAACGGTCCGAAGGACCTCGCCAGCCCCACCTCGCTCCTCACCTCATCGCCGGAACTGCTCATCCGCTCGGTGACGTGCTACGCGGGCGCCCAAAGCGGGCCGGTCTCGACGAACTCACTGCCTACCAAGTGCTCGAGCCCGCAGTACGCGGCGCCCACCGCCCCGGCCGGCGGCACTGCCAACCCCGATGGAGTGCCCTCGGTCAAACCCGACCCGGCGTTGTCGGCGTATGCGACGACCACCCGCGCGCGGGACGCGGCGTCGCCCAACACTTCAGCACTTCTGCCGGTCCTGAAGAGCGGCGCAGGTGTGACCCAGCGCTTCCTCGTCGGTCCGACGCTCCTCACGCTCTCGTCGAAGGTGGCGTCCGCCACAGTTGTTCACGCACCGTTATCGGGCGGCTGGATCATTAACGTCCGTCTCAATCCGAACGAATCCCAACTCTGGGACCGGGTGGCTGCAGAGTACTTCCACCGACAACTCGCCATCGACCTCAATGGTGTCATTGTCGAAGCGCCGCTGATCCAGCCCGCCAACTCTTCGTTCAGTTCGTTCGACGGTCTGATGCAGCTCCTCGCCGTGACGAAAAGTGGCGCCTACGACTTGGCCGCTGCCCTCACCTCGGGACCGCTCGCCGTCCCACTGGCGGTCAACGCCCACGCGAGTATCACACACCCGGCGTGTCAGTCTTCTCAGATACGAGTGACGGCAGGTGCCACCGCGACCGACGCGACCTATGCCGTGAGGACTTCGACGGGCGTACGCCGGGTCTCCGCGTATGAGATTGTTCCGGTGTCCTTCTACAACGAGGGAGCGACTTGTCACCTCTTGATGGGTGCGCCCATCTTTCAGGCAGTGAGGAACACGACCGCCCTCTCCGCCACGACTCCGCCCCACGACCTGTCGATTCCAGCCGGTGCCGACAACACAAAGCGAATGGTGGTTCCTCACCATCAGAAAATCGAGGCCCTCTTCGTAGTGGTAAAACCTGCGGGATCGTACTTCGCGGGCTGTGAGCCTGCGACCACCTCTGGCTTCTCGGTCGGCGACTTCGGAAATCCCATCGACACGACGCACTTCATTCGTCGCCAACTTCGAGAAGTGTGTTTCGATTCTGGCGCTGGGGCCCACGTCTTGAACATCGGCGCGAGTTGGGAACCCGTGCACTAGAGGCGACGAGAAGTCGAATCCGAATGGACGAAGAGCGTTTGTCCAATCATTTGAGACGACAGTCGGTGCCTCTTGACTTCTGGATTTCGACTCGACTCACGACAGAGTCGGCTCACGCCGTCAGTGACTTCGAGCGCACCCGCCGGGGTTCAACCACCGAGAGCTCTCGCGTTGCACGAAGATCCTATTGACACGTCAGAGCCGAACGAGGGACATTGTCGGGTGCTAGGCGTTCGCTCAACTCTCGCAATCAACCGACTTCGAGTTTCGCCGGTAGGAACGCGAATGCCCCATTGTGCACGTACACGAGTTGGCAGACTTCGAGATACTTCGCGTCGTGAATCTGGCCCGCACTCGTGTATCCGACGTCGCCCTTGTTGAGAATGATCCGCTCCCCTTCGGCCACTAGGGTTTCGCCTTCTCTTCGATAGAACTGCGTTGATATCTTCCCTTCGACGACGATTGTCATGTCATCTCCCGGGTGCGTGTGCGGCGGCTCTTCAGTACCCGCCGCCCAGCGTTCGAGCATTACTTCGACTCCGTCCGGGTTCGTCGGAAATGTGGTTCGCAGGCTAAATCCCGGCGATCCCGAATCAGTATCAAAATTGCCCCATACGTCGCTCGTTGCCGCACTGTTACTTTTCTTCGCTTCGCCGACTGTCATTGCGCGCCTCCTAGATGAACTGTCGCCCATTCGAACCGATACCAGAGGTGGACTCACCGGCAGTCGTTCTGACACGTTGCGTTCGTGAGAGCGTCGCTGTCACTGTGGTGATTAGACAATTAGAAGGCATCCCACAAGGGTTACGGTCGTCACCACCACGCCTATTTTCGTGAATGTCCATACCGAGGGAGATGCTCCTTCCCTCCGGGCCACCCTGAGCCACAGCATTGAGGACAGCGCACCGATAACGGTGAGGTTGGGTCCGAGGTTCAGTCCGAAGAGCAAACTGTAGGGATGGGCCGGGAACTTGGCTGACAGCATTGCCGCGGCGGGAAGGTTATTGATCAAATTGGACGAAGCGGCGGCGACGCCCGCGGTCTGCCAGGAACCGGCCGTTCCGATCAAGTGCTGTGAGACGTGCCAGTACCGCGAAGCGACAGAGACAGCGGTGGCGAGTACGAAGAGTCCCACCACCATCGGGAGGTTGGCGCTTGATGTGAGAGACGCCAGCGTAAACCGGTGCCGAATCGCAATGTCGGCGGCTGCGACAATGATCGCCACCGCGAGCACTGGAATCGCCGGACGACTGACGACAAGCATCAGAGTAATGGCCACCACGATGCCGACGATGCCCGGTCCGAACGAGAAATGTTGCGCATCTTCGCCCTCGATGATTGGCTTTGCTGAAAGATCGCGCCATCGCCACACCAGCACGACGAGCGTCGTCAGAGTGATCGACAGCAACCAAGGAACAAACATCGTGCGGGCGAAGGTCACACCTCGCACGTCGGAACGTGTAAAGACCAGGATGTTCGTGAGGTTCGAGCCGAGAAGTAAGAGTGACGCGGCGTTGGCCATGAAAATCGATCCATAGAGAAACGCCTCCTCCTTGACTGATCGGTGACGCGCCGTGTGGAGCAACACGGGCGTGAGAAAGACCACCGACGTATCGAGATTCAGGGTCGCGGTCACGACCGCCGCGAGGAGCATCATCGCCACGAAAAGTACAACCGTGCCTCCGCGAAGACGGGAGAGCTTGGAACCCGCTACTTCGAAAAGTCCATCTCTCGAAGCGACGTGTCCGATCAGTAACAGGCCGACGACCAGGACGAACGGTTCCCAGGTTTGCTGAATCGCTGCCCAGAGCACGATCAGTCCGGACAATCGATACGCATCTCACTACCTTAAGAGGCGAGCACCCCCAATTGCCTCGTGCTCACATTTCGTTTCCCGACTCGAATGAGACCCGTTCGCGTTGAGGAATTACGCTGGGCAGACCTGGTTACTTGTGTGAACCCAAAGTCGTACATCGAGAACGGAGTGTGACGTGGACAACGATCGAGCCCGACACTTACTGAATGCTGAGCGAACGCGAGTCGAGGGTTTGTTGGGCGCCGTGAAGGGCGACAGTCAATCCGACCGAACGGCCGCCAACCAACATGGTGACATGAGTGATTCGTCTGAGCTCTTGGTCTCTGAAGGCACCGATGACGCGGTCGCCGATGCTCTCACGCAGCGATTGGCGGCGATTGGGCGCGCCGAGCAACGCCTCACGGCGGGCACGTATGGTCGATCAACTGCTAGCGGCGAGCTCATTCCCGATGAACGTCTCGAAGCGGATCCCGCAGCCGAACTAACCGTCAACGAAGCGCAGGGACTCTAAAGAAGAACGTTCCTCTCCTTTAATTGATCCAATAGCGCCGTCACGACGGTTCTCCCCGATCGTTCGCAATCACCCCATCGAGCACTCCCCCACAGCGTTCTATGGCCGTGTCCGACATCGATGGGCGGGTTTAACGTCCGGCTCTCCGTGAGAACCATGAGCGCCCGAGCGGCGGTCACGCTAGTTCTTGCGAGCCAAGTAGTCGCTGCTTCGTTCAACCAGCCAACGGAAGGTCGGGTCGGGCTTATCAAGAAGTTCGGGATGCCACTGCACGGCCAGTACGTCATGGCCGGGCAGTTCCACCGCTTCAACCACGCCGTCGGGTGCGGTCGCCGACACCACGAGGTCATTGCCCAGAACCGCGAGTGTCTGATGGTGCAAGGAGTTCACGCCGATCTTCTCCGGATAGAGCGACGACAGCATTGAACCCGGGACCACGTGCACCTCGTGCGTGCGCTCGCGTCCGTCGGTGTCCCATTGGGGATGTCCGGCACCATCATCGAGTTCGACGTGTTGGTTCAGTGTGCCCCCGTAAAAGACGTTGGCCAGTTGCGCGCCCCGACAGATCGCCAAGACCGGCATCTCGAGTCGACGGGCCTCGCGAAACAATGCGAGTTCCCATTCGTCGCGGTCCGGTTCGATCGCCCCGAGGTTCTCATCGGCGTGATGACCGTAACGATCGGGTTCGACGTCCGCTCCCCCACTGAGGATCAAACCGTCGAGACGCGCGAGGACGCCCTCCACGTCGGCGTCGCGAGTGAGTTCGACGGGCAGTCCCCCGGCGGCGGCGACCGACGCCGGATAGTCCGAAAAGTGCAGGTCGAACTTAAGGTCGTACATGGCCTTGGGCACGTTGTCGGCGAGCGCCGACGCCGGCCAGCGCCGCCCCGACATGCCGATGAGCGGTTTCGTCATCTCTCCATAGTACGAACCAAATGGCAACGGGGGGGTAGCAATTTCGTTTGGCGACGGACGAGTACCCTTTGGTCAACTGAGGAGGTCTCATGTCGTCTGAGGCCACGGCCGTCGATATCACGTCCCACGACACGTACGTCGACGGCGTCCCGCACGAGGTCTTCGCGCGTCTGCGCGAGACCGATCCGATCGCCTGGACCGAGGAGGCCGACGGCGGCCGGGGATTCTGGAGTCTGACGAAGTACGACGACGTGCTTTACGCCAGTCGTCACACCGAACTGTTTTCGAGCCGACTCGGCATTCGCATGGAGGACATGGACGCCGAAGAGACCGAGGCCCGTCGCACCATGATGGAAATGGACTCGCCCGAGCACACTCGCCTTCGCCGAATCGTGGCGCGCCCCTTCACGCCGCGCGCCGTGGCCGACTACGAGGGCGCCGTGCGAGAACTCGCCCGCGAAGTGCTGGCGAACCTCGGCGGCAAGGCGGAGTTCGATTTCGTCAGGGACGTCGCCCGAGAACTTCCGATGAAGATGCTCGGACGCCTCCTCGGACTACCCGACGAGGACCTCGACTGGCTCGTCAGTCGTGGCGACGCCTTGATCGGTAACTCCGACCCCGACTTCACGGACTACGTCGTCGATCAGAGCGATACCAGCGCGTACCGGCTGCTTCCGTTTCGCAGTCCCGTCGCGATCGAACTCTTCGAATACGCCCAACTGGCGCTCGAGGAGCGTCGGATTACGCCGACGCCTGACGTGTTGACGGCCCTGCTCGCGCCCGCTAAGGACGGCGACACGCTCGATGACTCCACGCTCAAGAACTTCTTCACGCTCATGGTGGCGGCCGGCAATGACACGACGCGCTACACCATGACCGCCGGGGCTCAGGTGTTCATCGAACATCCCGAGATATTCGCCGAGCTCCCGACCATGAACGACGCTCAGATGAAGTTGCTCGTCGATGAGGTTCTTCGTTGGGCGAGCACGACCATGCACTTTCGACGAACCGTGGTCGAAGATACTGAACTGCGGGGTCAGAAGTTGATGAAGGGCGACAAGGTCGTCCTCTGGTACGTCTCGGCCAACTTCGACGAAGAACAGTTCTCCAGTCCCGATCAATTCGTTATGGACCGATCGCCCAATGACCACGTCGCCTTCGGACTCCACAGTGCGCATCTCTGCTTGGGCGCGCACCTGGCACGACTCGAACTGCGCGTCATGTTCGAAGAGATGGCCAAGGCCTGGTCAAGCATCGAAGCCGCCGGACCGAGCGCGCGCTTCCGTTCGAACTTCATCAGCGGAACGAAGAAACTCCCGGTTCGAGTTACCTGGCGCTAGAGGAACGGGAGATACTCGCGCATCTCCCAGTCGGTCGTGGCGCCCGTGAATCGTTCCCACTCCGCGCGCTTGACCGCCAAATGCTGCGCGACCAGTTCGGCACCGACGGCGTCCACGAGTTCCTGGTCGGCTTCCAACGCGTCGAGCGCGTCGCTCAGTGACGGCGGTACGCCGACGGTCGCGTCGATGGTGTCGAATCCGTTGCCGCCTTCTTTCGGACCGAGGGGCAGTTTGTTCACGACGCCGAGACGCGCGGCCTGCAAAACCGCCGCCAACGCCGTGTGCACGACGGCCGCGCCATCGGAGAGCCGGTGCTCGAGTCGCGATCCCTCACCGCGCTCGGGTGGAATTCGTAGCGTGGCACCGCGGTGGTCGTAGCCCCAGTTGGCCCAGTAGCCCGACAACGAGGCCGGTCGGAGTCGCTTGTAGGCGTTGACGGTTGGCGCGCACAGACCAGCCAGCGACTGGTGGTGGGCGAGCATTCCGGCAACGGCCTGCTTGCCGAGCACCGAGACGCCGTCGTCCTGGTCGGCGTCGAAGATCACGTTTTCCCCCGCGTCGTTGCGAAGTGAGATGTTGAAGTGGAGTCCCGATCCGCCGCGATCAGAGAGGGGCTTACCCATGAACGTCAACAACAGGCCTAGTCGGTGAGCCACCTCACGGGCCAGGACCTTGAAGAGGAATCCCTCGTCGGCGGCGCGTAGCGCGTCGCAGTAACGAAGTGTGAACTCGAACTGCGGCGTGTCGTATTCGGAGTTCACCGACTCGAGTGGGATCTCGGCGGCGTCGCAGGCCTCCCAAATCGCGTCGAGCAGTCCGTATGGGTCGACCGATGGTCCAGTCCCGTAGACGTAGGCACCGGGTGTGTCGAGGGGACGCCAACCACCGTGGCCGTCGGACTCGAAGATGTAGGCCTCGAACTCCATACCCACGAATGGGCGGTAGCCGAGTTCTTGCCACTCGGCGATCGCGCGGCGAAGCGCGTGACGCGGCGAGGGCGCGAAGGGCTCGCCGAGGCGCATGAGGTCGGCGACCACCACCTTGGTGCCCGACTCCCAGCCGGGGCGAATGTCGCTCATCTCGTAGCTGGCGTCGAAGTCGGGCAGGCCCTCATTCCAATGAGACCCGGGTGTCTCGGGCGTCATGCCGCGGTCGTAGCCGAGGGCCCACGTGCCGGTGCAGTGACGCACGCCGTGTTCGGCCAGCGAGGCCGGCACGTACTTGCCGCGAGCGAGTCCGAGGTGATCGGGCCACAGCACTCGCAGACGATTGAACTCACTTGACATCTGGCCCCCTTGGGATACGTTGGGAAAAGTAGCACTGTGGCGCGAAAGAAGCCACTGACCAACTTACTAGTCTGGACAACAACGTTTAGATACAAACGACTCTGGGAGCGCAGTGGAATTTCGAAGAATTCTCCTCGACGGGTACCCCACCGACGTCGTGCTCGACGGCGACTCGCTGGTGGCGCGCGACGGCCGTCGCGTTGAAGCCCGCACCGCCACCCACCTCCCGCCGGTTCTCCCCACCAAGATCATCTGTTGTCACCTCAATCACATTTCTCGAGTACGAGAGTTTGGGGTCGAACTGCCTCCCGCGCCGACGTACTTCCACAAGCCCATCACGGCGCTCAACGCGCACGGCGGGGCGGTCGTGCGTCCATCGAACTGTCACTATCTCAATTTCGAAGGTGAGATAGCAATCGTCATCGGAAGAACGGCGCGCAACATCGCCTACGCCGACGCCGGGCACTACATCGCCGGCTACACCATCGCCAATGACTTTGGCCTGCATGACTTTCGCGATACCGACGCCGGATCGATGCTTCGCGTCAAGGGGGCTGACACGCTCTGTCCCATTGGTCCGGGTGTGGTCACCGACTGGGACTTCACCGGCAAGCGGATGCTCACGCTGGTGAATGAACATGTCCGCCAGGACGGCTCGACTGACGAGATGGCGTGGGACATGCACTACCTGGTCGCGGACATCGCGCGCTTGATCACGCTGGTGCCGGGCGACATCATCCTCTCCGGTACGCCGGCCGTTTCGCGCCCGGTCCAACCGGGTGACGTCGTCAGCGTCGAAATTGAAGGACTCGGCACGCTCACCAATCACATTGTCGAAGGGCCGACGCCCGTGAGCGACGAGGTTGGCGCCCAGCCGACGGCGACCGAAGAGGTACTTTCGACGGCCCTCGGCGCCGAATGGGAGTTTCGCGGCCAACGACGACCGAATCCCACTTCCCGAGAAGAGTTGTCGTTCCCGCGCGTCCACCCGAAGTTCCAGTCATGAGTTCGCCACGCGTCGACGTCGACGGAGTGAGCGTCTCGCCCGATCACTACATCAACGGCGAGCGAATCGCCTCTTCGCGCACCTTCGAGGACCGCTCTCCACTCGATTGGACGTGGAAGTTGGCCGACGTCGCGCGGGCCAGTTCCGTCGAAGCGGACCTCGCGGTCAGCGCCGCCGAGGCCACGTTTCCGGCGTGGGCCGCGCTTTCGATCGAAGAACGCGGCGCCTACCTCGATCGTCTCGCCGAACTCATCGACCGTGATGTCGAACAGATCGCCCACGTCGAATGTCTCGACATGGCAATGCTTGAAGAGAGCCTGAAGCTTCGGGGGATCGCTCGGGGTGCTCGAAATTTCCGGGCCTGCGCCGAACTGGCCCGTAACTACGAACCGCGGCGCTGGTCGTCCAACGGTACGGCCAACACGGTTCTGCGAATGCCGGCCGGACCAACGGTGGTCATTACCCCCTGGAATGCGCCGTTCATGCTTTCCACGTGGAAATGCGCTCCGGCACTTGCGGCGGGCAACACCGTGATCCTGAAGCCGGCCGAGTGGTCGCCGCTGAGCTGTTCGATGTTGATGGACCTCGTTGACGAGGCCGAGTTTCCACCCGGGATCTTCAACGTCGTGCAGGGGTTCGGCAACGAGGTCGGTGCCGCGCTCGTCGGCGACCCGAGAGTCCGTCGGATCTCATTCACCGGATCGCCCGAGACCGGTCGATCCATCGGACAGGCCGCCGCCAAGAACCTCGTGCCGTTCACGGCCGAACTCGGCGGTAAGGGTCCCTTCATTGTCTTCGCCGACGCCGACCTCGACGCCGCCGCCGAGAAAGCGGCCGTCATGTACGACGACGGCGGTCAGGTCTGTCTCGCCGGCACGCGACTGCTGGTGGAAGCGTCCATTCGTGACACCTTCGTCGAGCGCTTCGAAGTGGCCGCCAAACGACACGTCCTGGGTGACAGTCGAGAGTCCGAGACGACGATCTCACCGCTGATCCACCCCGAGCACCTCGCGCGCGTTGACGGTTTCGTCAAGCGCGCGGTAGTAAACGGCGACACGGTGGTATTCGGAGGCGAACGACTCAAACGTAACGGCCTCTGGTACGAGCCGACGCTGATCGAACCCAAGTCGAATGACTCCGAGATTGTCCAGCGCGAGGTCTTCGGCCCGGTGTTGACGCTGCAGAGCTTCGCCGACGAGACCGAGGCCGTGGAGCTCGCGAACTCGACGGCGTACGGACTTTCGGCGATCATCTATACGTCGAGCGAAGCCCGCGCCGAGCGACTGGGTGCATTACTGCGGGCCGGAACGATCTGGGTGAACTGTTTTCTGGTCCGTGACCTCACCGCGCCCTTCGGCGGGACCGGTATCAGTGGCATTGGCCGAGAGGGCGGCGACTACGCACTGGACTTCTATTCCGATTTGAAGACGCTACAGATCAAAGAAGGGACGACCCGTGGGTGAAATCGTCGGCGCGGGACTGCTCGCGCACGTACCGACCATCGTGCTGCCCGACGATCTTCGTCGCGAACTGAACAATGGAAATGAGAGCACGCTCTATACCGGACTCAAGAAACTCCGCACGGAGGTCTTCGACGTACTGAAGCCCGATCTGGTACTGGTGTTCGACAGTCACTGGTTCACGACCGTCGAGTTTGTGGTCACCGCCGCCGAGCGGCGAATGGGACTCTTCACGAGTGAAGAGTTGCCGCGAGGGATGTCGAGCGTGCCCTACGACATGCCCGGCAATCCCGACTTCGCCCGACTAATCGGCAAGATCGCCGACGCGACCGACGAATGTTGGATCACGCCCATCGACAACGAGCATCTGCCGGTCACCTACGCGACGCTGAACTTCCTCTCCTTTTTGCAGGGCGACGAGGCCTGGGCCTCGATCGGCGTCTGTCAGACCGCGGAGAATCGCGACTTCGCATCGGTGGGCCAGGTCGTCGCCGAGGCCGTGGCGCAAAGTGACCTCCGGGTCGTGGTCGTCGCGTCTGGCGCCCTGAGTCACACCTTCCACAAGCTTCGCGACCTGCGCCAACACGAGGCCGCTCCCGAAGAGAACATCTACTCCGACGATGCCCGCCACTGGGACCACCGCGTGATCGACGCCCTGGTGCGTGGCGACCACGCCCAGGTCGTGGGCGAGATGGACGACTTCATGACTGTTCGACCGGAGGGTCACTTCGCCCACTACCAGATGATGGTTCACACAATTGGTGGTGCGGCGTGTAGCGCAGCGGGTCGCATGTACTCGGAGTACGAAAACTCAATCGGCACGGGTCAGGTTCACGTGTGGTTCGACCGACCCGCTGACGGATGGACGGGAGAGGACTGATGTCGTTCCAAGGACTCCCGTTTCCCAGGACCGCCAGTGGTGGTGCCTCAATGTTGCCGCCGACACCGTGGCATTACTCCGGAGATTTGATCACGGTCGAATACCGCACGGACCCCGCGAATGTTCGTGCGGTCCTGCCGCCCGATGTCGAGCTCGCGCACGACGATGAGGACCCTGGCGCGGTGGCCTTCATTTGGGCCGACTGGCAGAGTTGCGGCGACGATGGTGCCGAACTGCTCGATCCCGTTCGTGCCCAGTACAAGGAGTCTTTCGTCGTCGTGCGATGTCGCTACAACGGTCAGCTCTACAGCCGCTGCGTCTTCATCTGGGTCGATAAGGACTTCGCCCTCGTGCGCGGCTACCTCCAGGGATACCCCAAGAAGCTGGGCTCGATTCACCAGACTCGTCCCGTCACCGTCGGCAACGCCGGTCCGCGGCTCGAGGCCGGTGGCAAGTTCGGGATGACGCTCGCCGCAGCCGATCGCCGACTGGCGGACGCGACGGTGACGCTGGAGGGACCGGCGACGTCCAACGGCTTCGTCAACGCTCACGCCATGTTGCACCATCGATGGTTTCCACGCATCGAACTCGACGGCGTCGATTCACTCGATGAAGTCGTGACGATGTCGGGCGTCGATCTCGACCTCGGACCGACCTGGGGCGGAAGGGCGACGCTCGAGCTCTTCGATTCGCCGAGCGAAGAACTGTCGCGACTGGCGCCGCAGGAGATCATCGGCGGCTACTTCCGATCGGTGGGAACCACGTTCGCCGGTGGCACGACACTCCGGAGCGGCCAATGAGTCGTCGTATTGGATCGGCGTCACCCGCCGTCGTGCTCCAGGCCGAGAAGGACATCAAAGCGCGCCTGAAGGGCCAGCACTTCGACTTCACCGCCATGAGCGCGGTCTCCAACGTGTACCGCGCCGGCACGGCGGTACGCAACCACATGGAGCGAACGGTGCTGGCCGAGTACGACCTCAGTTGGGTCGCCTTCACTGTCCTTTGGATTCTGTGGATCTGGGACACGCAAGAGACCGGCCACGTGGCCGAAGAGGCCGGCGTCACGAAGGGGACGCTGACGGGCGTCATCAAGACGCTCCAGGGCCGCAGGTTGATTAAGCGTCTGCCGCACAAGGATGATCGTCGACGGGTCTCCATCGAACTGACGTCCGCCGGCGAGCGCCTCATCGAGGCGCTCTTTCCCACATTCAACCAACACGAGCGCGTCGCCGTCAGTGCTTTGACGGCGACGGAGCAGCGTGAACTGGCTCGACTCTTACGCAAGGTCACGAACGGAATCTCAGAATCCGAGAAGAACTAGCCCCGTTTCGTACGTCGCAGTTAAGACTTCGGTGCGCATAACGTCGCCGCGCTTCAAATTTTTCTGGGTTGTTCGTCACGGCATCCACTCAGATCGGCATTCGAATCGACCGCGTTCCTAATTCGCCGCAACAGGTGCTTCGCGTCAGACTATCGACTCGCGGCGTCTTCGGTGGGAATCAAGTGGCGCGCGGCTCGCGCCTCGTCGACCCGAGACACGGGCGTCGTCTGCGGGGCCCGATGCAATGCGTCCGGATCGTCGATGGCTCGTTGCGCGATGCGTTCGACGGCTTCAGCCAATGCCTCGAGCGTCTGGAGGCTTTCCGTCTCGGTTGGTTCGAACATCAGGGCCTCGTCGACGATCAGCGGGAAGTAGACGGTTGGCGAATGGAAGCCCTCTTCCAGCAGGGCCTTGGCCACGTCCAGACCCCGAACGCCGTATTTGTTCTTGAGCGGCGTCGCGGTGAGTACGCATTCGTGCATGCATACGCGGTCGTAGGCAGCCGGCAACGTCTCACGCAGGCGATGTCGCAACCAGTTCGCGTTCAGGACCGCGAACTGCGCGACTCGCGTGAGTCCGTCGCCGCCGTGCACGTCGATGTAGGCGAGCGCCCGGGCCAGCACCATCGCATTGCCGTGCCAGCCGTGAACCCGGCCAATCGACCGAGACGGCCTGACCCACGCGAACGATCCGTCATCGAGTCGTGTCGCTTTCGGGCCGGGCAGAAACTCGACCAGTCGCTTCGAAACGGCGACCGGTCCCGCTCCCGGCCCTCCGCCACCGTGCGGCGTGGCGAAGGTCTTGTGCAGGTTCATGTGCACGATGTCGAAACCCATGTCGCCCGGTCGTACGGCGCCAAGAATCGCGTTCAGGTTCGCGCCGTCGTAGTACAGCAAACCTCCGACTTCGTGCACCGCGGCAGCAATCTCGGTGATCTCTTCTTCGAACAAACCAAGCGTGTTCGGATTGGTCAACATGATGCCGGCGACGTCGGGACCGAGCGACGCCTTTAATTTATCAAGATCGACGAGGCCGCGATCGTTGGAAGGAACCGTCGTCACCTGGTAACCACCGAGGGTCACCGACGCGGGGTTCGTACCGTGCGCCGAATCGGGAATCAAGATCCGGCGTCGCGGATCACCGTTCGCGCTGTGATACGCGCGCATCAACAACAACCCGGTCAGCTCGCCCGCGGCACCCGCGGCCGGTTGGAGCGTCGCCGCCGCCATTCCGGTCACGGCACACAGCGTCTCCTCGAGCGTCGCCAGTAACTCCAGCCACCCTTGCGTGAGTTCGGCCGGCGCGCCCGGATGAACCGAGTTGAGCCCGGGATCGTTCGCCACGGCGTCACAGAACTTGGGGTTGTACTTCATGGTGCACGATCCGAGCGGGTACATACCGAGATCAACCGAGAACTGACGGTGCGAAAGCCTGGTGAAGTGGGCGACCAGGTCACGCTCCGAGACTTCGGCGATGTTGACGACGTCAGCGTTAAGGTGCGTCGCGGGAATCAGATCGGCCAACGCGGTCGCGGGCACGCCCGTCGTTCGCAGTTGGTAGGCCGAGCGACCCGGCACGGACATTTCGAAGATCGTGGGCTCGGTCTCGTGTCCGAGGAGCGGCGCCGAGGCCGCGCGGCCACCCGAGAGTGCATGACTGGTCATTGGCCGACCGCCTTTCGCAATACTTCGACGTATCGGTCGATCTCCTCTTTCGTGCGTCGTTCGGTCACGGTCACGAGCAGCACGTCATCAAGCTCACCCTCAATCGACGGGTCGGGCCCGGACGTCAACGCAGCCACCGACACGCCGCCGAGTACGCCATCGTTGGCCATCGTGAGAAGGACGTCCGAAGCGTCGCGACCCAGGCGAACCGCGAACTCACGAAAGAACGGTTGTGAGGAGATGGCCGTGACGCCGTCGATCTTCACGAGTTCGTCGAAGAGGTAGTGCGCGCCCTGCGCGCAGCGCGTCGCGATTTCACGCAGCCCCTGCGTGCCGAGCCAGCCGAGTTGAATCGCGGCGGTCACCGCCATCAAGGTCTGATTCGTGCAGACGTTCGACGTCGCCTTTTCTCGGCGAATGTCCTGCTCGCGAGCGCGCAGCGTGGTCACGAACGAACGGCGTCCGTTGGAGTCCACGGTCTCGCCCACGATCCGACCGGGCAGTCGCCGAGTCTGTTCCGTGGTGCAGGCGAACAGCCCAAGGAAGGGTCCGCCGAAGGCCAGCGGCGTCCCGAAGGGTTGGCCCTCGCCCACGAAGATGTCCGCGCCCCACTGACCGGCCGTCTTCAACACACCGGCCGCCACGGGATCGGCGCCCAGCACGAAGAGTGCGTCGTTCGCCACGGCCAACGCTTTGGCCGCGGTCATGTCCTCGAGCACGCCGAGGTAATTCGGATAACTCGCGACGACGGCGGCGGCGTTCGAGGCGTCCACGCTCCCCCAGTCGGTGAGGCCGTCTTTCAACGGGACCTCGACGATGTCGTGACCGGTGCCGCGGGCGAAGGTTTTAGCGACTTCGCGCCAGTGCGGGTGCACGCCGGCCGAGATCACCATCTTCTGACGAGTGGTCGCGCCGTGGGCCATGTTGAGCGCTTCAACGAGGCCCGTCGCGGCGTCATAAAGCGAAGCGTTCGGAATCGGTAGTCCGCTCAGTCGCGCGATCAACGTTTGGTATTCGAATATCGCCTGCAAGACGCCCTGGGCGACTTCCGGTTGATACGGCGTGTACGCCGTCACGAACTCCGAGCGACCGGCGAGCATCTTCACGACCGCCGGCACTTCGTGGTCGTAGACCCCGGCACCGGCGAAACACGTCATCTCGCTCGCCTTGGCCTGATTGGCCGACGTGTAGCGCGTGAACAGCGCGGCCACGTCCGGCTCGCTCATGCCCCCGGGCAGGTCGAGGCCCTGCGTGAGGCGAACCGCGGGAGGGATGTGTGCAAAAAGTTGGTCGAGGGAGTCCATGCCCAAGAACGCCAACATCTCTTCGATCTCAGCGGGCGTATGGGGTAGGTAATCGGCCACGTCACTTCACCTTTCGCACGAACGGCAACGCCGTGAAGGCGGCGGCGATCGCGCGACCGCGAAGGGCCACCGACACCTCTGTACCGATTTGCGGGTCACCGCTCAGTAGACCGAGGCCGATGCCACGTTCCAATACCGGCGAATAGTTGCCTGACGTGAGCGTCCCGACGTTGACGCCCTCGATCATGACCTCACCGCCGTCGCGCAGTGGCTGACGGCCTTCGACGATCAGTCCGGTCAACAACTTCTCGGGGCCACGATCGCGTTCACGCTCGACCGCTGCGCGACCTCGAAAGGTCTCCTTCTCCCAGCCGAGGACCCAGCCCAACCGAGCTTCGAGCGTCGTGGAGGACAACGTGAGCTCGTGCCCGTAGAGCGGTAGGGCCGCTTCGAGGCGCAACGTGTCGCGTGCGCCGAGGCCGGCCGGCGTGATGTCCGCGTCAACCAATCGCGCCAACAGCCCCTCGGCCGCTTCATTCGGCACAGCGATCTCCAAGCCCTCTTCGCCGGTGTAGCCGGTCCCGGCGACGCGCATTTCGACGCCCTCGTAATCGAATCGTGTGACGCGGAAACGTCCGACGTCGGCGAATCGCTGGTCGACTTTGGCAACTTTCGCGCGCGCCCGGGGGCCTTGGATGGCCAGCACGCAACGCTCCGAGGTCACGTCGACGCCCGGCAGGGCGTCGGTCACGCCCGAAGTATTCGACGCATTCGGCATGACGTCGAATTCGTTCTCGCCAACCCACCACACGATGATGTCGTCGACCACGAAGCCGTCGTCGTTCAAGAGATGCGTGTACTGCGCGCGTCCCGGCGTGACCTTTCGCAGGTCGTTGGTGAGCGTCGATTGCAACGCGCCGAACATGTCGGGACCGTCACAACGCACGGTGCCGAGGTGACTGACGTCGAAGACGACCGCGTCGTTGCGACAGGCGAGGTGCTCGGCGACCGTGCCCGACCCGTACTGCAACGGCATCTCCCAGCCACCGAAAGGGACGATTTTGGCCCCTAATTTCACGTGCGCATCGTAAAGAAACGGGCGTCGATCGGTCACGTCAGCCACTCTACGCGGCGAAGGAAGCCAGAGTTCCGAGACCGTGTTGCTCGAGCAGCGCCACGAAGTCGCGCTGGTAGACGACGAGTAGTTCGACTTCGGGATAGAGCGCGCGGAACTTGCGGACCTTTTGATTCTTCTTCGTGACGAGACGTTGTTCAAGGACCGTCAGCTCGATGAAGAGTCGACGTTCGGGCAGATAGAAGTCTGGACGAAACGCCTTGGTCGGTACACCAAGTTCGTTCCACTCGAGCGGGAACTCAACCGGTTCGTAGGACCACGCGAAACCATAGAGGTTCAAGAGGCGCGCGAACGCTCTCTCACTGGGGTGGGCGAACTGGTCCTGCGGCACAGGTTCGAGACTGGGGTGCCGACGACGCGACGCGTCGATCGGCGCTGGGTCGCTCACGCCGAACGGGTCTCCTTCTCCGACGTTGCGAGCTGCGATTGACGAATAGTGATCGTAAGTTCGGCGACCACGTTCGCCAGTGGAACGATGTTGAAGACACCCTGGCCCCCGCGAAGGAGGTCCACCAGGTCGCCGTCGTCACGTGCGAGCACCGAGCCGGCGTCGCTCAACACGAGACTGCTGGACGCGAGATCGGCGCCCAAGGAATTGCGCAAGCACTCCACGGCCTGACGGGCGCGGTTCAGCGCGACACCGGAGGTGAGAAGTGACTTGATGACCTTTACTTCGAGGACGTCGGAGTAGGAGTAGGTGCGCTTGGAACCACTGCCCTGGGCCGCGGTGATGGAGGGCGTCACGAGATCGGTTCGCGCCCAGTAGTCCAACTGACGGTACGTAACGCCCGTGAGGCGACAGACCATCGGGCCACTAAATCCGTACGCTAGAGAATCTTCCATGTGTCGTTTTCCTCCCGACCGAGGTCTGTCCAGACTAACCCGACGGACTACACGAGTGTAGTTTGACCGGGCCTATTCAAATAACAAATCTGGCCGGCCCAAGGACGGCGACGAGGCTTCGGCGTGCAAACGAGGTGGAATACGACCGGCACGACGGGCCAAGAACCCGGCTCTCACCGCGTCACGGAGGGATTCGGCCATCATCACCGGGTCGAGGGCCCGGTTGATCGCTGAGGCCGCGAGTACTCCGTCGCAGCCCAGTTCCATGGCCAACGCGGCGTCCGAAGCCGTGCCGACGCCGGCGTCGAGCAGTACCGGCACGCTCAGCCGCTCACAGATCATCGCGATGGCGTGGGGGTTACGAATACCGAGGCCGGAACCGATTGGCGAACCGAGTGGCATCACCGCGACGCAGCCGGCCTGTTCCAGTCGCTGGGCGACGATGAGGTCATCCGAGGTGTAGGCCCAGACCTCGAAGCCGCTTCGCACGAGTCGGTCGGCGGCGACCAACGTTTCGCTGGTGTCGGGTAACAGCGTCACGTCATCGCCAATCACCTCGAGCTTGACAACGTTGGTGTCAAAGGCCTCGCGGGCGAGTTCGGCGACCTTTATGGCCTCGGCCGCGCTGAAGCAGCCGGCCGTATTGGGCAGCAGCGAAAAATTCAATCGACCGAGCAGATCGTAGATCGAACCCTTCACGTTCGGGTGAACCCGACGCAGCGCCACCGTAGCGATCGACGCCTCCGAGGCGACCAGGGAAGCCCCGAGAACCTCCATCGAACGGAACCCCCCGGTCCCGACGACGAGACGAGACGGAGAGCTGAGTGAGCCAACTTGAAAGAGATCTCCCACGTCCCAAGCGTACTAACCCAACTCGGCGAATCATTAAGGTTGTTCAAGTGCAACCCCTCACCGTTCTTTCGATTGCGGGCTCGGACTCCGGCGGTGGGGCCGGAATTCAGGCCGACCTTCGCACCTTTTGCGCCTTCGAAGTCCACGCCACGAACGCACTCACGGCCGTGACCGCGCAGAACACCATTGGCGTGAACTCCGTGCAGAACGTCGACCCCTTGATGGTGGCCGCCCAAGTGCTGAGCGTCGTCGACGACTTCGACGTACGCGCCGTCAAGACCGGCATGCTCGCCCAACCGGCCACGGTGGAGAAGATGGCCGAGCTCGCGAGTGAAGGACTGCTTCCCCACCTCGTCGTCGATCCCGTCCTGGTCTCCTCGAGCGGACACCCCCTCATGGACGCCGGCGGCGCCGACGCCTACCGCGACACGTTGTTGGCCTTCGCCGAGGTCGTGACACCCAATCTTCGTGAGGCGGCGATGCTCTGCGGCGTCGACGTCAATGACGTGAAGAACCATGACGACATGCTCGCCCTCGCCCACCAACTCCTCGGCTTCGGTTCGACCTGGGCGCTCGTCAAGGGCGGACATTTCGCCGAGCGTTCGCTCACCGAACGCCGCGCGCCTGACGTCTTGGTCGGTCGTGGCGAGGTTTTTGTCTTCGACGCCGAGCGGGTGACGACCACGAACGATCACGGCACCGGCTGTTCATTGTCAGCGGCGATCTGCGCCGGTCTGGCACGCGGTCGAAGCGTGCCCGACGCCGCGCGCGACGCCAAGTCCTTCGTGCTCGCCGCCCTGACCAGCGCGGCCGATTGGAAGCTCGGCCGAGGGCGCGGACCGATTGATCACTTGGGATGGGGCGCGTGAGCGACGAACCGCGCGCACCACTGACGACCACCACGAGCATTTGGCCGGCCGCCGGAGTACTCATCTTCGCCGTCGTCGTACTGGTCGTGTTCATGATCATCAATCTCATCTCCGATCAGGGAGTGACCTCGACACCCACGACGCTGCCCGTCGTCGTGGGTGGTCTCGCCACGGCACCGTCGTCCGCCGTCCTCGACTTCTGCACGAGTTCCTCGGAGATCCCGTCAAACATCAATGACGTATTCATCGTGCCGGTCAGGACGAGGGGCGACTCCGGTGGCACTATTCCCAACGCCGGTGCCGGCGACTTCGACTGCTACCAGCCGCTCACCACGATGACCAACAGCGCGTCACTCCTCAATTTCTACAAGACCCGACTCGAGGCTCGCGGCTGGGGACTCTTCTCGAAGGGGTCGAGCAATGGGTCGCCTCAATCGCTCTTCCAGAAGGCCGGCAACGACGGCTTCTACTGGGTCGTCGGCATTACGGTCACGAAGTCATCGAACAACCTCGTGCATTGGACCTTCCGGATCTATCAAAACTCCGAAACGGTCTGAGCCAACACCTTCTCGGGAACGACGGTCTCAGTACACGCCCACGACCAGAGCGCGAAGTTGAGCGGATAGATCACGTAGCCAATACGAGTCGCCGACGAGACGCACATCATC
Source organism: Acidimicrobiaceae bacterium (assembly GCA_003133685.1). Lineage (GTDB taxonomy): Bacteria > Actinomycetota > Acidimicrobiia > Acidimicrobiales > RAAP-2 > RAAP-2. Next base: position 30,540 of record PKYQ01000019.1, on the reverse strand, counting down.
GTGAGAAAGACCAAGCTCAGTATGGCCAGTATCTGAGAGAGGGTGAGCGGCCAGTGTCGACGCAGGTACTTCGCCATGAAGTATCCCCCGACGAGGAATGTCACCGGTGCCAGGATGTGGCCGGCCGGGGCCCATAGCGTCGTCAGGATATGCCCGGGCAACGCGCTCGCCGCCGGTGAGGCCACACTCGTGAGACCAAGGGGAAAGGCGAAGACGTTGGACATGAAGGCCCACGGAGCGCGGACCGCGAAGGGGGCGACCGTCACGACGACGATGGCGACGACCCACAAGGCAATGCGCTTCCAGTCCGAACGGCTCTTCGAGTCGCGCGCGACGAGCAACGCACCGAGGGCCATGGGCCACGCCGTCAACTTCATCGCCGCCGCCAAGCCGAGACTGATGCCGGCGAAGTTGTTCTGACGACGTTGCAGTGCGGTGACCCCGAGCAGCATTAGAGCGAGGATTGGCATGTCATCGCCGCCAGTCGACAAGAACAGCGCGCCCGTCGGCAACGCCAGCAGAAACTGGGCGACGCGGATCTTCTTTTTCGTCGACGTGCGAAGCAGTCCGAGCGCCAGTCCGCTCGCCAGCAACGTGAGGAGCGACATCGCGATCCGCGGGTCGGTCAAACCCTTGCTCTTGTGCGTCTCGGCTGACGGCAGACCGAAGACGCCCATAAGTGGGAAGTACGGGAAGAATGACTCGTAGGCCGGAATTCCCGCGATCGGATTGATCAGTTTCCCGTGCTTGTCGTACGACGGATAGAGATTGCGGTCCTTGCTCAGGTTGTCGCCCGCGCGCTGGATCACGCCGACCTCGGGCTGGGCCACTCGCCAGCGGGCTTCGAGTCCGAGCGGTATCGCGACCGAGCCGAGCAGGACGAGCGTCAAGAGAGCCATCCGAATCATTGACGTGCGACGCAACTTCAGTCGATGGAAACCGTAGGCGAGCAGGGCGCACAGCGCGTACGGCGCGGTCGCTAGATATCCCCACTGCCACTGAGCTCCCTGGCGCGACGTCACGCCGAGGCCGAGGGCGAAGAGGGCCGAGAGAGCGTAAAGGAGTGCGTCGCTGCTCAGTCCCGGGAGCGCTCCCCACCACGTCAAAAGGCGGGTGCGCGCGAATGAGAACCGCGTCAGCATTGCGCAATTGTACCCATTACCGCCTTTTTGTGACGCTCTTTCTAGTCACCCGCGTCGATACTCGGCCGGCGCATGGGAGCGAAGGTCACCGGTGGCAGCTTCGATCTCAAGAAGCGATCGATGATGCGTACGCTCTCTTTCGTGCGCTCCTTCAAGAGCATGTGCGACGTGCCGGGGACGATGGCCAGTTGTGCCTCAGGAATCGCTTCGTACATCGAACAGGTATGTGACAGGGTCGCCACGTCGTCGTCGCCGGCCATCACCAACGTCGGCACCGAAATTGTCACGAGGTCCTGGGTCGTGAGCGTCGGCTGAGAGAACGTCATGATTCGAGTCTTCTCCTCAACCGCACGAGCGTGTTCGGGACCGTCCGGCGAGTTCTCGCCGAAACGCTGCGCCCATTGGGCGAACTCCTCACTGTCGACATCGAAACTGGGAAGGGGCATCAATCCCTCGAAGTGGTAGTTCGCGCCGACTGCGACGATTCGACGCACGAGGTCGGGGCGACGCATCGCGACGATCAAGGCGATGTTGCCACCGTCACTGTGGCCCACCAACGAGACCCGTCGTTTGAGGTACTCGATGAAGGCGATCGTTTCGGTCGCCATCGCCTCGTACGAGAACGGTTCATCGGTGTCACCGGTTCGACCGTGACCACGCCGGTCGAAGGCCGCGATTCGGTAGCGCTTCGCGAGCGACGGTCCAATCGACTTGAGCAAGCTTCCACTGCTGCTCATACCGCCATGAAGGAGTACGACCGTGGGGCCCCTGCGCCGCGGCAGTCGAGCCCACGTCGGATGGTCGTTCAATGAGATGATCGTCACCATCGTCATGGTAGGCGTCGGGGAGAAGCAACTCTTTTGGGCCGTAGTGTTACTGGGTGCGCGCATTCGTGGTCACGGAATCCGATGGAACTCTGTCGACGGGAGTTCGTGACGTCGAGAGCACCCCTTTGGACCCAAGCGACGTCCTCATCGCGGTGGACTACAGCGGCGTCAACTTCAAGGACGTCATGGTCGCCGCCGCGAAGAGTCGAGTCCGGCGCGTGGCGTCACTCGTCGGCGGCGTCGACGCCGCCGGGACGGTGATGCGTTCGATTGATCCGACGTTGCCCGAAGGGACTCGGGTCGCGGTCCACGGAGGGGCCTTGGGCGTCGCTCGTGACGGGGGCTTCGCGCAGTTCGTCTTCTCCCCCGCGCGATACGTCACTGCCCTTCCGGAGTCGGTGTCGACTCGCGTCGCGATGATCGTCGGCACGGCCGGCTTCACGGCGATGGCGAGCCTGTTGGCGCTCGAAGACCGCGGCCTCGAGAAGGGCTCCGAAGTACTGGTCACCGGCGCCACCGGCGGCGTCGGCTCACAAGCCGTGGCCTTTCTCGCCGCGAGTGGATACCTTCCGGTGGCCTCGACGGGTTCACCGAGTGAGTCGCAGTGGCTCCTCGATCGTGGTGCCAGACGCGTCATCGGTCGCGATGACGTGGCGGACAACCCGGGACGAGTATTGGCCAGTGAGACGTGGGCCGGAGCCATCGACTGCGTGGGTGGCGAGACACTGGCGCAAATACTTCGCTCACTTCGCTACGGCGCGGCCGTCGCGGCGTGCGGGCTCGTCGCGAGCGCCGAGTTGGCAACCACGGTCTATCCCTTCATCACTCGATCGGTCGCACTGCTCGGCATCGACTCCGTCGAAGCCACGACGTCTACGCGCGAACGCGTATGGTCGGCACTCGGTGTGCTCGCTCCTCGAATCGACTTCGAACCACTCGTCGACCGCGAGGTGCAGCTCGAGGATCTAACCTCCGCGCTCGACGACGTGCGAAATGGAACAACCCGGGGCCGAATACTCGTGAATCCAACCCCGGTTTGATCTGACGAGTTGCCGCTATTCGTCGGCGACGATCGATCCGACGCGATCACCAATACCGGGGTCCCGATTCACGAGAACACACGCGTAGACGAACGCCACGACGATGAATCCACCCGCGACCCACGGGTACCAGTTGAACGGTGGTGTCGGAGGATTCGGCCGAGCCAGGTAATAGAGAGGAACCGCAATCAAGATAAATCCAATCGCCGGCAGCACAACATGGCGGAACGAGTTAAACAGATCTGGATGAAATCGCTTGTAATAGAAGGGCAAAGCCAGATTGCTCAGCGCGTAGACCACGATCACGAGGATCGTGCCAAACGTCGAAGACTCGGCGAAGAAAGCGACTGGGTTCATCGACGCCGCGTTCGCGGGATCGCCAATTATGTGCAAAAGACCCCACACTCCTAGGATCGCCAACGCCGTGCCGAGAAACACAAATAGGGCGTTGATTGGCGTACGACGAGTGTCGTCAACCTTCCCGATGAACTTCGGCAGCAAGCCTTCGCGTCCGGCGTTGAAGATCAAACGCGCCTGCGAGTTCGTACCCGCGATCAACGCACCCAACGTCGACGTCATGCCCGCGAGAAGCGCGAAGAACAGCGCGGCGCCGAGCACGCCCTTGGCGACGGTGATGAAGGGGATCGCTGCGCTGTCCAGGTTGCCGACGTTGTTCTTGAATCCCACGACCGTCGAAAAGGCGAAGAGAACGTAGGCAACCAACATGATGAGCGTCGATAGAAATACTGCCTTCGGAATGTTCTTGCGCGGATTGTCAGTTTCTTCGGCCAACGCCGCAGAGTTCTCCCACCCGATGAAGAGATAGATGGCGAGCGGAAAACCGGCCGCCAATCCACTGAAGCCGTTGTGAATGTTCTTGGGTTCAAAGGGTCGGAACGATATCGAACCGTGGAACTTGATCAGGGCAATCACACTGACGACCACCAACACGATAATTTCAAACGCGAAGAAGATTCCGGCGATCCTCGTGGAGATTGAGATTCCTCGAATCATCATGAACACCGCAAACGCTAAGAAGATCAGCGTCCAGATTATCCACGGCACATTTTCGAGACCCGACACGTTGTAATTCTTCAAAATGATCTGGAAGAACCCGCCGACGATTGCCACCACTGACGCCATGGCGGCGATATAGCCCGCGCCCGTCATGAGCGCGGTCGTCACCGCAACGCGTCCGCCAAAGGTCTTTCCGATGAATGAGATGAACCCGCCCGTCGAAGGCAACACCTTGCAGAACTCCGACAGCGTGTTACCGAGAAAGAGAATGGCAGCACCCGCCAGAATGATGGTGAGTGGCGACGCCAATCCGGCCGTATAGGCCAGGTAGCCAAAGCCGAAGTAGAAACTCATCGCCGGGCCGATGTTGGCCATCGTCGCTGCGGCAATATCCAGTGGACCTAGTTGACCCTTGCGAAGCCGTTCATGGCCGCTGTTCTCCGGTTGCTTCGCCCCCAGATAGTCGGCACCCAATCCGTCACTCATTCTTCCCCCTTGTTGCAATGTCGGACCGAGTAATGAAACGCTCGACCATCGTCTACGTTGACGCTTAGAAAAGAATGTAGTTGAACGGCGCGCGTTGCCTTTGAAGAATGTCCGTATTCCTACACGCCAGTAACGCGCCCTAGTAGAAGGGACTGATCCAGATCTTGCCGTTATCGCAGGGTTGGACCGGATAGGCCGGTGTCACCGGCACCGACGCTCCCCCAGTTGCGAACTGCACGCTAATCGTGACCGCATTGTCACAGACCGTATTGGCCGTTTGCACGCTCGAGTAGGCCAGTGAGAAGTTGGTAACAGATCCGTTCGACATCGTCAGCACAGTGGGCGGTTCATTCGCCTTAGGGGCGGGGAATGGAATCACGTTCTTGCTACCCGACTCGTCCACGAGGTTGAGTGGCAGGACCGCGCCGGTCTTGTCTTGCAGGGTGAGGATCGGCCAGCCCTTGATCACACAGGTGCCGGCGGTGTGCTTGGTCAACGTGACGCTCGCCTTGACCGTGCCGGCCGCGCCCTCACCCTCATTGAAGAGGCCAGTAAACGAGCCGCCCTGACAGGTCGTGGCCGATGTCGCGGACGACGTCGTCGTGGCGGCAACGGTGGTCGTGGTCACCGGGACGGTGTTGATCGTCGTCGTGGTACCGGAGGTCGAATCGATGACGTGTCGACTCAACGTCAGGATTACGATGAAGGCGACGAAAATGGCGACCGAGGTGAGGCCACGTCTCACTGACCAAAGTCCTCGGGCCGGATCGTGTCAAGGAACTCTCTCAGCTCGGCGACGAGGTCCGCTTCGTTTGGCACGTCGGTGTCGCCTTCGTCGTCAGCATCGTCGTCGTCAAGGTCGAGTTCCATGACTCTTCCTTCGGCCGCCATCAAATCGTCGTTCACGAGGATCGGCGCGCCGACACGAAGCGCGAGGGCGACGGCGTCACTCGGTCGCGCACTCACGTTGATCTCGTCGCGATCGCGAAGCAATCGTAGGTTCGCGTAAAAGGTGTTATCGCGAAGTTCGGTGATCTCGGCGGCGAAGAGTTGTGCACCGAGGGCCACGATGACGTTGCCGAGGAGATCGTGTGACATCGGTCGTGGAGCCTTCACACCCTGCAACGCGTAGGCGATAGCCGCAGCCTCCGGTGCACCGATGAAGATCGGCAGGACTCGCGTGCCCGACACCTCTTCGAGCAGCAACAGGGGGGTCGAGGAACCGACGTCGACGCGCACTGCCCGGAGGACTACTTCAACCATATTCAGAGCCTAGACCGAGGCCGGCCGAAAAATTACGTCGAGCGACCCAGGTAGTCCTGCAACGCGCGCTCGTACAACACCGAGCGCAGCGCGCCAACCTCGGCGGCCAGTTCCACCGTGACCTCGCGGGCCTGCTCTCCGGAGAGTCCACTCACCTTCGATCGCCACGGTGCGCAGAGGTCGTCGATCAGCCCCACCTCGCGCTCGGCGACGCGTCGCAGCGAGCCGAGCAGTCGGATGTCAAGTCCGCGCTCGAGGAGCGTCCGGGCGAGGGTCGCGACGCGCACGTCGAACTCGGTGAAGGCGATCTCGTTGCCGAGCGACACCGGCGCGAGCAGGCCGAGCGCGTGGAGTTGGGTCAGCGCGGCGGGCGCCAGTCCAGTCATACTGAAGAACTCCGCCATCGACAGGTAGTGCTGATCGCCCGTCGCGACACTGTCGTCACTCGGCGCCACGACTTTCAACACGGGTCGCGCGGAGGGTGTCGACGGCGGCACCGGAATCGACACGACGTTGGAAAGCGCTTCGCGCGCGGCGTGACGCGGACTCGAGGACACCGGCACGTCCTTCAAGAGACCCTGTTCGATCAATCGAAGCCGCACGACGCGCAGTGGCACGAACTCTTCTTGCGCCAATCGAATCGCCTCGCGTAAGCATTCGACGTCGGTCTCGGAGTAGAGGCGATAACCCTTGCGACTACGACTCGGTTGCACGAGTCCCTTGTCCTCGTAGTAACGAATCTTGGAGAGTTCAATGTCCGGGAAATACTTTCGGAGTTGCGCGTGCACTTCTCCGATTCGCATTACTCCCTGGTCGGCGCTCATTGCGTCGCCTCCCAAAAGATAAGTTTGAACTTGCCAATCTGCACCTCGTCTGCGGAGTGCAGGGTGGTCTCTTCGACCCGAGTTCCATTTACGTAGGTCCCGTTGAGCGAGTTGAGGTCGCGCAAGGTGATGCGTCCGCTCGCGGTGCGCGTGAAGATCGCGTGATGGCGTGAGACCGAGACGTCATCCAACAGCAGGTCACTGTTTTCGTGACGACCAACCGTCGTGATCTCGCCTTTCAACGCGATGCGACTGCCCGCTTCGAGTCCCGTCGCAATCATCAACTCATCGCCGTGTTCACCGTTGGGACCACGGTTGGTTCCGGGGTGCAGTACCTCGGCCGCGGTTATGACGGGGACCGCGATCGTTTCTGGTGAGTTGGCGTCGTGTTGAGGGGCTCCGCACGACCAACAAAAGCTCGCGTTGGCGTTAAGAATTTCTCCACATCGACGGCAGTTCATCGGCTTCACACTAGTTAACTTCGCGAGTGTTCGTCAGGGTCAGTTGTTGGTGAGGGCGCCGTAACCCGCCGCGTCGAGCAGCGCGTCGAAGTCGGCACTATTCGTCGTCGTGATTTCGCAGATCCAACCTTCGCCGTACGGATCGGCGTTGACCGATTCGGGTGCGCTCTTGAGCGTGTCGTTCACCGCGCTCACCGTGCCAGCGACCGGCGCGTAGATCTCCGACACCGACTTCGTCGATTCGACTTCGCCGATCGCGGAGTGCGCGTCGATCGCGGCGCCGACCTTGGGCAGATCGACGAACACCACGTCGCCGAGGGCGTCCTGGGCGTAATCGGTGATGCCAATTCGAATTATGTCACCGTTGGCCTTCGCCCACTCGTGGTCGTTGGAGTATCGAAGATCGGTTGGTATCAGCATGGGGCAAACTTACAAGATTCGGCGGGCTCGGCGTCCCGTGCGTAAGGCGTTCAGCGCCGGTTTGACGTAACCGAAGAGCACGATCCACGAAAGCGTCAGTCCCGTGATTCCCAGCACCCAACAGACATCGCGTACGTCGTGCTGCCACGGCAGTAGCGCGCCGTGATGGGGATTCGTCGTCAACAAAAAGAGCGGGAAGGTCGTCATCAGGGCAAACGTCGAGACCTTGCCCCACCACAGGACGTCGATTCTCGCGGCGCCCAGCGACGCCAGAACGACCGTCAGTAACGAGACGATCAGTTCGCGCGTCAAAGTCGCCGACGCGAACCACCAGGGCACGCCGCCGGCGGCCGCGACCGCGAGCAGAGCGCTGATCACCAGGATGCGATCGGCGACGGGATCGAGAACCTTGCCCACGTTGGAGACCTGATGCCAACGTCGCGCGACGAAACCGTCAATCCAGTCAGTCGCTCCGAGCGTCGCCAAGAGCCACGCGGCAATGGCCCGATGATTGGTGCCGAACAGCAGCCAGAAGAAAAGCGGAAGGAACGCCAGACGAATGACGGATATCAAATTCGGCCACGTCAGCCATCCCGCGTCCGAGGCTTCGTCTGGACTCATCACTGAAGCGTATTAGGCCACCGTGATGGATTCGTCCAAGTACACGTCCTGGACGGCGTTGATGAGCGCCGCGCCTTCGTTGATCGGTCGCTGGAACGCTTTTCGACCAAGAATGAGTCCCTGGCCACCGGCGCGCTTGTTGATGACCGCCGTGCGCACGGCGCCCGCGAGGTCGTTGTCGCCCGTCGATTCTCCACCGGAGTTGATCAAGCCAATTCGACCGGCGTAACAGTTGACCACCTGCCAGCGCGTGAGGTCGATCGGATTGTCGGTCGTCAACTTCGAATAAACCAATGGACTGGTCTTTCCGAACTTCACTGCGTTGTAGCCGCCGTTGTTGATCGGTTGCTTCTGCTTGATGATGTCGGCTTCGATGGTGACACCGAGGTGGTTGGCCTGGCCGGTCAAGTCGGCACTGAGGTGGTAATCGACGCCGTCCTTGACGAAAGCGTCATTTCGCAGATACGTCCAGAGCACGGTGAACATCCCGAGTCGGTGCGCCTCGGCGAAGGCCTTGCCGATCTCTTCGATCTGGCGGATCGAGCCCTCGGATCCGAAGTAGATCGTCGCGCCGACACCGACGGCGCCCAGGTCTGAGGCCAGTTGCGCCGACGCGAAGAGCCGTTCGTCGAAGCTGTTCGGGTAGCGCAGTAGGTCGTTGTGGTTGATCTTCACGATGAAGGGAATCCGGTGCACGTAGCGACGCGAAATTGAACCAAGCGTCCCCAGCGTTGAGGCGATTGCGTTGCAGCCCCCTTCGATGGCCAAGTCACAGAGCCGGGCGGGGTCGAAATACTCAGGATTGGGCGAGAACGACGCCGCGGCCGAGTGCTCGATGCCCTGGTCGACCGGGAGAATGGAGAGGTAACCGGTTCCTCGAAGTCGCCCGTGATTGTGCAAAGTGCCAAGGTTGCGCAGCACGGTTGGCGAGCGGTCAGAGAGGGCGAACACGTCGCTCAAATAGTCCGCACCGGGGAGGGTCAGCAACTCCTTGGGGAACGCGGTGGCCTTGTGATCAAGCAGCGACGACGCATCGTCGCCCAGTAGCGAGGCAATGTCCATGACCCAAGGTTACAAGATGAGGAGAACGAGTCATTCTGCTGCGCTCGCGAACTCGACGTGTGCGCTGCGCTTGCTCGTGCGACAGACTGCGGTCATGGACTTCGACTACCGATCATCATTGTCACGACGTCTCGGCGCCGTGCACTCTCTCTACTACGAGGCCTGCGCCACTATGGACCTCGAGCAGGTCAATCGCGTCGTCGTGGCGGGCGTTTTGCCCATCGCGTTCTCCTTGGTCCACCAGCTCCTCATCGAAGACGGAAGTGTCGTGTTCATTGGTGGTCCCGCGCCGCAGATGAGCGAGACGTGGGCGACGCAAATGGGACTGGCGATCAACGACCCGGGAAAGGAGAAGACCGTCGAGGAAATGATGAATCAGCGAATCGGCGACTACGAGGCGTTCCTCGATTTTCAGCAATTGGTGTTCAGCGCCACTGAGGAATTCGTCATCAGCATTGACCCCTCCACATTCTCCGACGTCATCGTCGCCTACCCCTACGGTCCAACGGTTGCCCGGACGTTCTCGGCGCGAGTCGGTGGCGATGAGGGAATAACGCGGAGCGACGCCCTGGAGTGCTGGATCTACCAACACGCGTTACGCCACATGGGTGAGATCGAACACGCGCGAGCGCTCGTCGGACTCTCGGGGATGACGTCGTAAAAGTAGTCTCGCCAATAACGCCAACGTAGGGAGAGATCAATGTCGCAGGTTCACGGAACGACCACCGCAAAATTTGCCGGCCTGGTCGATCATCTGGAAAAGAGCCTCGCGAGTGGTGCGGACGTTGGAGCGTCCATAGCGGTCTTTCACCGTGAGGAACTCGTCGCCGACATTTGGGGCGGCTACCGAGACGAAGAGAAGACCACGCCGTGGGACCGCGACACCCTCGTGAACGTGTGGTCAACCACCAAGACCATGACCTTCCTCGTCGCCCTGATGCTCCACGACCGCGGCGAACTCGACTTCGATGCGACCGTCGCGACGTACTGGCCCGAATTCGCCGCCAACGGCAAAGAGGCCATCGAGGTGCGACACCTCATGAATCACTGTGCCGGGCTCTCGGGTTGGCAGGAGACGATCGTGCCCGAAGATTTAGCCAACTGGGACCTCGCCACGTCGCTTCTCGCGGCCCAGAAGCCGTGGTGGGAGGACCGCTCCATGAGCGGGTACCACGCCGTTACCCAGGGTTTCCTCATCGGCGAGGTGGTTCGGCGAATTACTGGCACGACGATCGGTGAGTTCTTCAAGAGTGAAGTCGCCGACGTACTCGACGCCGATTTCTTCATCGGGCTGCCCGAATCCGAAGAGCATCGCGTCAGCCTCGTGATCCCCCCTCCTCCCGAGAACTTCGGCGATGCCGCCCCGGACTCGATCATGGTGCGCACGCTCACCTCGCCGCTCCTCGACGCGACGGCGCCGCGTAATCGTTGGTGGCGAGCCGCGGAGATCCCAGCCGCCAACGGCCACGGCAACGCCCTCGCGGTCGCGACAATTCAACAGGTGATGGCCAACAACGGCCACGTCAACGGACATCGCTTCTTCTCAGAGAAGACGGGCGACAAGGTCTTCCAGCGTCAAGTCGGTGGCGTCGACCAGGTCCTCGCCGTCGACATGAGTTTCGGCCTCGGCTACGGGTTGGCGAGCAGTTACGTGCCGGTTGGACCGCGCACCTGTTTCTGGGGTGGGTACGGTGGCTCGCTCATCATGATGGACCAGGAGTTGGGTCTGACAATCTCTTACATGATGAACAAGATGCAGGTCGGTCTCACGGGCGACACGCGCGGCAGCGAGATCTCACTGCTGGCCGCCGTCGCGGCGATGAGCTAGTCGGCTGACTTTTTCTTCGAGACCGGGGTCGTGCGCCGCCTACGGTTCTTTCGCGGCGCGCTGGCGCCGAGTTCCCCGAGGCGGGTCTTGGCGTCGTAGGCGTCCGGTTCGGCGATGACGACGCGCGCGAACAGTTCGCGCGCCGACGTGAGGTCCCCGGCCCGGTCATAGACGTCGGCCAACGCGTACCAGAGACGGACGTGTCGATAGGAAGGGTTGCGGAGCTGCTTGGTCGCGCCGGCCTTGGTCAAGAGCTCGATCGCTTCGGTGTACAGACGCTGATCGGCCAGGGACGCCGCCATGACGATTCGTCCTTCGGCCAGGACCTCGGCGCTCGGTTCGCTCTCTTCGAGTTCGCCGAAGGTCTTGGCGACGGCACGGAATTTGAAGTTCGCTCGGTCACAGTCCATCACCAGCGGCAGGTGTTCGGCGTCGCCGGTGATGGTGAAATGCGCTCGCAGATGAATCCTCGCCATATTCCAACGTTCGGCGCGATAGGCGGCGAGCCCGGTCAGCTCACGGACCGGGGCGACGCCCGGTACGGCGTCGGCGACGATGCGACCCAGTCGTAACGCCTCTTCGTAGCGCTTGCGATCGTAGGCTTCGGCCGCTTTCGTGAGCGTGAGCACCATCTTCTCGCGCATGTACGACGTGCCGATGAAGGCCTTTCGGACGTCCGCGGCGATGTCGCCCGGCAGCGCGTACTTGACTTTCGGTTTGGCCTTGGCAACCGGCGCCGCGCTCGTGGGACGCTCGTCCTGTACCCAGGTGGACATGCGATCCGGTTTCGTGCCCGAACTCGGCGTGACCTCCATCGCCTGACCGGTCGACTTGATATTGGCGCCACCCTTTCGCGCGACACCGCCCCAGCCTTGGGCGCGGCCGTAGGAATCGGCTTTCGCGCGTTCGATCTCCTCCGGGCTCAGTTCGCGAGGACGTTCGGTGCGCGTTCGACTCGGCGGACGATTGCGCGGCGGCAAACTCGGGCGGCGGTCGCGCGAATTCGCGTCGAAGCGGCCTTCGGACCTCGGCGATCGCGAGCGCTCCGACGAACTCGGGCGACGATCGTTGGGTCGTGGCGCACGCGACGGCGACGAGTCTTTGTAGTGACCGCTCTCGCGGGGCGTGCGCGCAGCGTCGTAGCGACCCGGTGCGCGCGCGTCGCGCGCGGCCGGTCGGCCGGGGGCTCTTGCGTCGCGCCCGGCGCTGCTCGGTCGAGGACGACGTTCGAGACTGCGCCCGTCGCGTTCTTCGCGGTCGTATCGCCGTGGTGCACGGTCGCCGTCGGACTTCGAGTCTCGGGTAGTGCCGGTACTCGGGCGAGGACCCCGGGGCGCCGGACGTCCGTCAGGCTTGGCGCGATCGATTCGCCGTTCGGCGCCGTCTCGAGGTTCGCGACGCGGGAAATCCTTTGAATCGGGGTCACGGGGGCCCCTTCGAGGAGCTGCGCTCGACGGGCCGCTCGGCCGGCCCGCGCCCTTCGGGGCGCCACGGTTCGCGCTCGGTGGTCGCCCACCGGAGGCGCGACGAGGCGAAGGATTTCGAGCGGGCACCGGACAATGCTACTAAAGGGCTGCTATCACCAGATTTGGATCAGGGGGAGTCGGCATCCTCGACGCTCGTCGTTTCCTTCGTGCGACGCCATGGTCGCCAATCGACCGATCTGCGCGGCAGCGCCTCGCCCACGCCAGCCCCCTGCACCCGGTAACCGACCGGTAACAACTCGAAGTGGAACTTGTCACGAATGAATCCCCAGATACCTCGGGGCTGCCAAATCGCGACGCCGACCGCGAGGGCACCGAAGATGATCAGATACCAGGCCCCGTAGTTCTGGAGCGACTGTTGCAGGACGAAATAGATGACGCAACCGAGGATTGGGCCCTCGATCGTGCCCAGCCCGCCGATCATTGAGGCGAAGAGCATCTCCGCGGCCCACTGCAAGTTGAATTCGTTGCCCAGCTGAATGAACGGCTGGCTGATCGCGAGGACCGCGCCGGCCGCGCCACAGCCGGCTGCGGCGACGATAAATATGGTGCGTCTCGTTGAGGTGACCTTGGCGCCGGAACTGCGCGCCGCGACCTCGTTGTCACGGACCGACGATAAAACCAGCCCCAATCGGCTGCGCAGCAATATATACGTCGCTACGACGACAATGAGGGCGACGAACCAGGCCGCCAGGTAGGTGTCGTGATTGAGCTCCTTGAAAGCGATGTTGCTCAACCCCGGCAGGTAGTGACCGGTACCGCCGCCGAAGAAGGCGATCGAACCGATGATCAGCATTGCGCTGTCGGCCACGACCCACGTCGCGACCGAGAAGTATCCCCCGCGGAGACGAAAAAGCAGGTACGTGACCGGAAACGCGATGACGGCGCAGATGATCACCGCGAGCGGAATCGCGAAGAAGGGGTCCATTCCCTTAATAGCGAAGTAGAGAGTGGCGTAGGCGCCGAGTCCGATGAAGGCCTGTTGGCCGATCGAGACCATTCCGGCGTAGCCGGCGAGCAGGTTCCACATGGTCGCCATGATCACGAGGATGAAGAAGTTCATCAGGATCGAGACGTCCGAGGCCGGAAGTATCCACGGCGCCCACGTGAAAAAGACCGCCAACGCAATCGCGCCGGCGAAGGTGTAGGCGACCGGGATCTGGTGGCGTTTGACCGTGATGGACTGAACGACAGGAGTGAAGTCGTCGATGCTCACGACATCACCACTTTCCTGCCGAAGAGACCCTGGGGACGAATAGCCAGCACCAACAAGAACAAGATATTGCCCGCCAGAACCGTGTACTGCTCGTTGAAGTGCGCCCCGAACTGTTGGGCGATGCCCAAGAGGATTCCGCCGACGAGCGTTCCCCAGAGAGAACCGATGCCGCCGATGACGACGGTCTCGAACGCGAAGAGCAGGTTCACGCCGCCGGCCGTCGGCGAAAGGCTCGTGTACATCCCGAAGGCGATCCCCGCCAGCGCCACCGTTGCGAAGGCCAAGGACGACGCGATCCCGAAGATGTGCCGGTAGTTGGTCCCGCACAGTTGGGCGGCCTCGCGGTCATCGGACACGGCGCGGATCTGTCGGCCGGTGCTGGTCTTGGAGAGAAAGAGTTGCAACGCGCCGAGCACGACCACCGAGACGATCAGGACGGTGAGTGAGAGATAGGACACGGAGATCGTGTTGTTGACCTGCCAGGACTTCACGATGAGGGAGCCGATGTTGATCGACTGCGCGTTGGCGGTGTAGATCTCGAGCAGGAGATTCTCGATCACAACCGACAGTCCGAACGTGACGAGCAGCGTCGTGAAGGGGTCGCGGTCGATACTCTTCTGCAGCAAGGTTCGCTGCACGATGTAGCCCAACAGCGCGAAGATCGGCACGACGATGAGGAACGACCACACTTCGGGGAGGTGGAACTTCGGCACCAGGAAGACCGCCGTGTAGCCCGCCACGACCGCCATATCGCCGTGGGCGAGATTGATGATCTTCATGACGCCGAACATCAAGGACAGNNCTCCGGTGTTGCGGACGAATCAATCGTCCCGAAGTACGCCGATTCGATGGCGTCGGCACTGAGTTGATCCGGCGCGCCCTTCAGCGACGTCTTGCCCTCGAGCAGACAGTGCACTCGCGTCGCGACGGCGAGGGCTTGGCTGACGTCTTGTTCGACGAGCAGTACCGAGATCCCTTGGGCCACGATCGTCGGGAGGAACTCATAGATCCGCTCGATGACGATCGGGGCTAGACCGAGCGACACTTCGTCGACCATCAATACCTTGGGATTGGCGACGAGGGCGCGCGCTATCGCCACCCCCTGTTGCTCGCCGCCGGAAAGCTGGCCGACCTTCTGGCGTCGACGCTCACGCATCCAGGCGAAGAGTTCGTACACGGCCGCGATGTTGAAGGGACCGTCGGCGGCCTTTTGCGCGCCGACTTGGAGGTTCTCTTCGAGGGTGAGCGACGGGAACAGACGACGCCCTTCCGGGACGAGCGAAATCCCTCGGCGCACGCGACGAAAGGTCCGCAGCTTCGAGATCTCGTCGCCTTCGTAGGTAATGGTACCGGAGGTCTGCGTGTGCAGCCCGGCAATGGTTCGCAGCAACGTCGACTTCCCGGCGCCGTTGGCGCCGATGATGGCGAGCACCTCGCCCCTCTCCAGGGTGAAACTTATGTCATCGACGGCGCGGAGTTGACCGTGGTGAATCGTGAGATTCGCCACGTCCAACAGGTGACGACTCGGGCTCGTCGCACCGGAATCGCTCACGCGACCCCCCTCTCGTTGATGATGCGCCCCCCGAGATAGACCCGGCGGACGGCTTCTGACTCCAAGACTTCTCGCGGCTCACCATCGGCGACGAGGGCGCCGTTGGCGAGACAGAGCAGCCGGTCAACCGTGGAGAGCAGTGCGCGCACCACGTGCTCGATCCAGAGGATCGCGATGCCCTCACCCTGAAGCGTGCGAATCACGTCGGACAGGTCGACGACCTCGGCGTCGGTGAGTCCGCCAGCGATCTCGTCGAGCAGCAAGATGCGCGGATTCGTGGCGAGCGCTCGAGCGAGCTCGAGGCGTTTGCGATGCAGCAGCGCTAGCGAGGCGGCCGGCCGATTCGCCAACGCCGCGAGTCCCGCGCGCTCGAGGGCGCGGTAGGCGGCGTCGTAGCTCTCACGCCCGCGAATACGGGCGCCCTGTTGCGCGGCGAGCAGCGCGTTCTCGAACACGGTCATGTGTTCGAAGGGCTGCGGAATTTGATACGTGCGACCAATGCCCATTCGACACCGTTGTGGCGTCGACACTCGCGCGAGGTCGTAATCGGCAAAGCGCAGATGACCCGAGTCGGCTTTGATGTCGCCCGAGATCATGGCGAACATCGAGGTCTTGCCAGCGCCATTGGGGCCTATGACCCCCACGGACGCCCCTTCTTCCAACTGGAAGGTGATCTCATCGGCTACGACGACCTGTCCGAAGCGCTTGGAGACACCTTCCAGTTGTAGAAGCGACATGAAACTAATGATTCCTAGGCGTTGGTCGGCTCGAGAGTCGCCTGCAACGGAATGTGCTTATTGAGTGTGTTGTCAACGACCCAGGGCGACCACGAAAACTTCTTGTGGCCCACGAGCTCGGTCGAACCGGGCTTCCACTGAACGCCGACGGGCTTAATGATCCCCACGCCCTTGGCCGGATTGGTCTTCGCCGAGAAGTTGAGCGGACCACAGATGCCGTCGTAGCTCACTTCCTTCAACGCGTTGGCGACGGCCTTGCGGTCGTGCGGGTTCTTCACCTTCTTGAGCGCCTCGACGACAATCTCGAAGAGTGAGTAGGTCGAGCCCATCGACTGCACCCACTGCTGCTTCGTGACCTTCTGGTAGTTCGCGGCGAACGTGCTCGCCGTCATACCGGTCAACGATGACTTGTAGGGCGCGTTCGGTGCGAACCAGCAGTCGGTCGCCACGTTGTTCGACAGGTCACCAAGCGCGTACACGTCGGTCGGGAACAACATGACCTTCGCGACCGTCGCCAGCTTCGGGTTCCAGTTCTGCTGGGACGCCTGCTTCCAGAACGTGTTGAAGTCCGGCGGCAGCGGGCAGTTGACGAAGAAGTCACAGGACTTCCCGCCCGATCCGGTCTTAAACGTCTCAATCATCGTCGTGTAGTCAGTCGCCAAGTCGGTGTAGGCGCCGCCGTCGACGTACGTCCAGGGCGTGCCGCCTCCGGCTGTGTTGATCGCGGCCAGCGTTGGGGGCCACGCCGCACGGAAGGCGTTACCGTCCGAGTCGTTCGGGAACATCCCCGCGTAGACCTTGTTCGCGTTGGTGGTCTTGAGCACCCTGTTCCACATCGGCAAGAAGCACTCCACGAACTCCGGAACACCGAAGAAGAACATCGTGCAGTACTCCGGCGGTGCGCCGACCGCGTTACCCGCGGGGCCAATGGAGTTTCCGGTGAATCCGCCCCACCACGCTTCCCAGGGACAGACCGTCGAAAGACAGGGAACGCCCGCGCCTTCGCATACGACACTGACCGGGATGGTCGTCTCGGGCGCCGAAGACGTGACGATGAGGTCGACGCCGGTCTGTTGGATCAACTCCGTCGTGACGGTACTGGCGATCGACGGGTCGGACTGGGAGTTCTTCACCGTTACTTCGATCTTGTACTTCGTCTTGCCGATCGTGACGCCTTTGGCGAATTGACTCGCGCTTCGAATGAGACTGAGGACGAACTTGTCCGGTCCCGCGAAGTCCGCGAGCGATCCCGTGGACGGTGTCACGTAGCCGATCTTGATCGTGCCGGACTTGGTCGCCGCGGCCGCCGCTGACGCTTCTGCGAGCGCGGCCATGCCCCCGACGAGTGCCGTTCCGGCGACTGCTTTCAAACCGAGTCGACGTCCGAACTCGACGCTGCCCCAGCCCGGAATAGTTCTCTCCTGAGAACCCGTACCGCTAGATTCTTCACTCCCCATGTATTCCCCCTCTAGTGACTGCACTGATGTTTTCTTTACATTACGTCGCTCGCGCTACAGATTTCGGGCAACAACTGAACCGAATGTCCACATTCTGGGCCTCGATGTTCGCTATGCGGTCATATGGCGTTGACGCACCAAATCCTCCTCGCCCAACTGGGCCAACATCTGACGCGCGGCGAGTCCCCCTCGGTCGATCTTCACGCTGACTTCGGTCATCTCACGACCCGAGTCCACGCGATGTTGGATGATGTTGAGCGCGTCGACGTCTTCTTGCACGACGCTGATCTGCATCTTCTCCAGAGCCGCGTCGATCACCGAATCAGCGACGCAGAAGTCACGCGACAGAGCCCAGAAGTCGTAGACCGAGGTCTCGGTCGACGGCGTCAGCCCGTAGAAGATCTTCAGGTGGAAGGCGTGATCATCGGAGCCGTCGGGTAACGGTGGTTGGGCGACGGGCGCAATCCTCGAGTTGAGTTTGTAGAAGCCCGGAGGAAAGTACTCAATGTCCTGCCACCGGTCGATCGTGCCGGAGAGACCGGTCGTCGTCGCGTAGAACGGCGGACATTCGACGTCGGCCATGTGGCGATAGACGTTGACGATCCGCGACGCTTCATCGACCTCGACCTCGATCGGCGTCGAGGCCACTTCGGGGGTGCCAATCGAACTGTTGTGCAAGAACGTCTCGTGCGAGAGGTCGAGAAGGTTGTCCACCAGCAGGGAGAACGACGCCTCGATCTTGGCGACCCCGGACACCACCGACCAGGTATCCGAGGCCTCTAACCAGGGAGTTTCCGGAAGCAGGGCGTCGTCGGGCTCGCCATGTCCCATCCAAATCCAGAGCCAGCAGCCCTTTTCCACGACCGGGTACGTGCGCACCGCGAGCTTGGTGGGAATCCGGTCCTGTCCCGGAACCGCGACACAGAGTCCTTCGCAGTCGTAGGTGAAACCGTGGTAGCCGCACACGAGTACGTCCTCAACGACGGTGCCGAGGGACAGCGGATAACCGCGATGCGGACACTGATCGGCGAGCGCGACGACGCGCCCGCTCGCGTTGCGATACAGCGCCACGGGCTCGCCGAGAATCGTTCGCGCGATTGGACGTTCCGACAGTTCGGAAGTAAGCGCCGCGACGTACCAGTGCTGACGAAGAAACATGTTCTGCCTCAATCCATTTCGCGGGGAATCACGAATCGGTCACGTACCGATAGAACCACCAACTTCGCGAAGGCTAACTCTGGTGTGATAAGACGTCAAGACATAGCAACCGAAGCGGGGGAACAATGGGACTCTTAGACGACGCCGGATGGCATTCGAACATCTTTCTCGGCGAATGGATCAAGGGCGGCGCCGGTGACGCAGCGGTTATTGAGCCGGCAACCGGTGAGGAATTGGGACGCGTTGGTCGAGCCAGCGTCGAGGACGTGGCGCGCGCGTCGAAACGCGCGAGTGAAGCCCAGCGCGAGTGGGCGGCACTCCCCCACAGTGCTCGCGCCGCGGTACTACGAAGGGCCGGGGACCTCTTTCAGCAGTACGAAGAGGAGATCTCGTCGTGGATCGTTCGTGAGTCGGGTGGAATCCCCTTCAAGGCCGGCCTCGAAGTGCACACCGCGGCCGAGGAGTCCTACGAGGCGGCGGCCATTGCCTCACACCCGACGGGTGAGATCTTGCGCAGCGAGATGCCACGACTCAGTTTCTCTCGACGGGTGCCAGCGGGCGTCGTTGGTGTCATTGCGCCATTCAACTTCCCATTGATTCTTTCGATCCGTTCGGTCGCGCCGGCACTCTCACTCGGCAACTCCGTCATCTTGAAGCCGGACCCGCGAACCGCCGTCTGCGGTGGCGTCGTACTCGCTCGAGTGTTCGAAGAGGCGGGGTTGCCGGCGGGCGTCTTCAGCGTCCTACCCGGCGGCGCCGACGTGGGTGAAGCGCTGGTCAAGGATCCCCTCGTTCGCATCATCGCCTTCACCGGATCCACCGCGGCCGGTCGCGCCGTCGGAGCCCTCGCCGCTCAACACCTCAAGCGAGTGCATTTAGAGCTCG
Organism: Acidimicrobiaceae bacterium; assembly: GCA_003133685.1. Classification (GTDB taxonomy): domain Bacteria; phylum Actinomycetota; class Acidimicrobiia; order Acidimicrobiales; family RAAP-2; genus RAAP-2. The sequence continues at coordinate 11,060 of PKYQ01000019.1, read as the reverse complement.
GCGGGAACTCCGCGATGATCATCTTGGATGACGCGGACTTGGAGAAGGCCGCGATAGTTGGGGCATTCGGCTCCTTCGCGCACCAGGGACAGATCTGCATGACGACCGGCCGTCACCTCGTGGACGCGCGCGTCGCCGACGAGTACACCGCGATGCTCGTTGAGCACGCGAACCATCTGCCGGTCGGTGATCCGAAGAGCGGTCAGGTTGCGCTCGGGCCACTCATCGACGCCAAGCAGCGCGACCGGGTGCACTCGATGGTGAGCGCCTCGGTCTCGGCCGGGGCGACGTTGGCCGCGGGCGGAACCTACGAAGAGCTGTTCTACCGACCGACCGTATTGACGAACATCCCCACGAGTGCCCCGGCCTACGCTGAAGAGGTCTTTGGCCCGGTCGCTCCGGTGGTGAGTTTCGGATCGCTCGACGAAGCGGTGGCCATGGCTTCATCGTCGCCGTACGGACTGTCGCTCAGCATCATTTCCGGCGACGGGCTGCGCGCACTCGAGCTCGCCAGTCGAATACCCAGCGGCGCAATCCATATCAACGACGCGACGCCCGCGGACGAGGCCACGATCCCCTTTGGCGGGGTGGGTGACAGCGGCAATGGTTCGCGTATGGGCGGACTCGCGAACCTCGACGCCTATACCGAAACCCAATGGGTCACGGCGCAGGCCGACATCGCCTTCTATCCGTTCTAGTCAACTACAGGCTGGACAGATTGACGTAATTGCGCGCGAGCGCGCGCGCCGTGTCCTCGGACTCGACGACTTGGCGCAGTCGCGCCACCTGCACGCCGTTCTCGAAGTCATCGCTCGGGTGCGGGTGCAGCATCTGGGTCATGTAGGTCGAGAACTCTTCGGCGCGCCACACTCGACGAAGGCTCTCGTCGGAATAGGAATCGAGTCCTCGCGGGTCGCCGCGTAGGCCCGCGACCAGCGCCGGCGCGAGGAATCGAACGTCCGCGAGCGCCAGATTCATGCCCTTGGCGCCGGTCGGGGGCACGATGTGCGCGGCGTCGCCCGCGAGTAGAAGTCGCCCGTGTCGCATCGGCGCCACGACGACGCTGCGCATCGGCGTGATGGCGCGTTCAACGATTGGGCCCTGCGCGATTGAGGCCCCGCCATCGGTCATTAGTCGAGTCGTGAGCTCTTCCCAGATCCGCTCATCGGACCATTGGTCGAGTGTTTCTTCGGGACTTACGCCGAGATAGAGCCGGCTCAGTGTCGGTGATCGCATGGAATACAACGCAAATCCCCGGGGGTGCCGACAGTAGATGAGCTCCTCGGTCGCGGGCGGCGCTTCGGCGAGGATGCCGAGCCACGAGAAGGGATAGACCCGCTCGTAACGACGCAGTACGCCCGCCGGCACCGAGGTTGACGAGACTCCGTGGCTACCGTCACAACCGACGACGTAGTCGCCCGTGATTTCTACATCACCCTCGCCCGTGGCGACGACGACCGAGGGATGTTCGGTCGTGTGACCTTCAATGCTGGTCACGGTGGCCTCGAAGTAGAGTGGCGCGCCACTGGCGAGACGGTTCGCGATCAGGTCCTTCACGACTTCTTGTTGACCGTAGACCGTGATGGCACGCCCGTCGTACAGCTCGCTCAGGGCGATGCGATGCGACACGCCGTCGAGGCGGAACTCGATGCCGTGATGAACGAGTCCTTCGGCGCGCATGCGCGTCCCCACGCCCGAATCCTCAAGAAAATTGGCGATGCCGTATTCGATGACGCCCGCGCGAACGCGGTGCTGTACGTACTCCAGGCTTCGGGTTTCGACGATAACGGTATCGATACCCCCGCGCTGGAGGAGGTGTCCGAGCAGGAGTCCGGCCGGACCGGCGCCGATGATCACCACCTGCGTGCGAACTGACTTCACGGTCCTCCAACAATCCTGCACACTTCCTCGACGATTGGGAGACTACTCGACAGTCCCGAGAGTGGCGTTTAGTCTGGTCGCAGCACGAGCGCCGCGTCAATCGCGGCGGTCAAGGAATCGATAACGACGACGAATGAGTCTGGGGGACGAATGGTGGTAGTCGTGAGCAACACTGAACGCACGCCACTCACGACGGTCGACGCGTTCGCGAACTTCGGTGTCGCGACGATTCACGAAGCGCAAGGACGAACCGGACTTTTCGCGTCGCGTCTACGTCCGATCTATCGGCCAGTGCGTGTCGCGGGCAATGCGCTCACCTGTGAAGTCGCACCGGGCGACAACTGGTCCATTCACGTGGCCGTCGAAATGGCGCAGCCCGGCGACATACTGGTCGTCACACCGACGAGCCCGTGCGACGACGGCTACTTCGGTGAATTGCTCGCGACGAGCCTCGTTGCGCACGGCGTTCGCGGCCTCATCATCGACGCTGGCGTTCGCGACGTCGCGGAGTTGACGGCGATGGGTTTTCCCGTGTGGTCCAAGACAGTGTGCGCGCAGGGCACCGTGAAGGAGACTCCCGGCAACGTGCAGACACCGATCGTGTGCGCGGGCGCGCGCGTGCGACCGGGCGACGTCATCATCGCCGATGACGACGGCGTCGTCGTCGTGTCGCGCGAGAACGCCGACGAAGTTCTCGCCGCCGCGGGCGCTCGCGAAGCCATCGAAGTGGAAAAACGTCAACGTTTGGCGAACGGCGAACTGGGCCTCGACATCTACGACATGCGCGAAAAACTCGCCCAGCGTGGTCTCACCTACCGAGAGGCCGGCGACTCGTGAGTTCGCAGATGGCGATTCGCTGTTCCGTGATGCGCGGTGGCACGTCCAAGGGCCTGTACTTCCACGCCGGCGACTTACCGAACGACAGCCCGACGCGCGACGCCGTGTTGCTCGCCGCCATGGGTTCACCGGACACGCGCGAGATTGACGGCATGGGCGGCGGACATCCCTTGACCTCGAAGGTCGCCGTCGTTCGACCGTCGAAACGCGACGACGCCGACGTGGACTATCTCTTCTTGCAGGTGTGGCCCGATCGGGCCGAGGTCTCAGACTCTCAGAACTGCGGCAACCTCCTCGCCGGCGTCGGACCCTTCGCCATCGAAGAAGGATTGGTCAAGGCGGCCGGTGAGACCACCAACGTGAGGATCTGGATGGAGAACACGCACAGCCTCGCGGTGGCGAGTGTGCAGACGCCCAACGGACGGGTTCGCTACGACGGCGAGACGCATATTGACGGTGTTCCCGGCACCCACGCCCCGATCGCTATCGAGTTTCTCGACGTCGCGGGCTCCACCTGTGGCGCACTACTCCCGACCGGTCACGCGATTGACGTGATCGAGGGGATTCGCGTCACGTGCATCGACAACGGTATGCCCGTCGTGTGTCTCAAGGCCGAAGAGGTCGGACTCTCCGGTTACGAAGAGCCCCTCGCCATTGAAAACAATCACGACGTGTGCGAACTCGTCGAACGACTTCGACTCGCCGCCGGTCCACTGATGAATCTCGGCGACGTCACGTCAGCGACGGTTCCGAAGATGTGTCTGCTCGCGCCCGCGCAACACGGCGGCGTCATCAGTACGCGAACGTTCATTCCCAAGCGCGTTCATGACGCGATCGGCGTCTTCGGTGCCGTGTCGGTGGCGACGGCGTGCTTGGTGCCCGGAACGGTCGCCCACGAACTCGCCCGAGGCGTGGCGGGTGACGACGTCATCAATATCGAGCACCCCACTGGTTACTTCTCGGTGACGCTCGACGTGAACGTGAACGGCAGTGACGTGGTGGTTAACTACGCCGCACTCTTGCGCACCGCGCGACTCCTGATGCGCGGCGACGTCTTCGTTCCGTCGGCGGTGTGGCCCGACGCATGATCATCGATTGTCACGGTCACTACACGACGGCGCCGGAATCTCATAACCTCTGGCGCAAGGCTCAGGTCGCGGCGTACGAGGCGCACGACTCGCCGCCGCCGTATCCCGCGATATCGGACGACGAGATCGCCGAGAGCATCGAGTCAAACCAGCTGCGAATTCTGCGCGAACGCGGTGCCGACATGACGATCTTCTCGCCGCGCGCGTCGGCCATGGAACACCACGTCGGTGACGAAGCGGTGAGCCGAGAGTGGTCGCGGGTGTGTAACAACCTCATCAAGCGCGTCGTCGACCGCTACCCCGACGCCTTCATCGGCGTTGCCCAACTCCCCCAGTCGCCCGGGGTTGGACTCGACGGATCGATCGAAGAACTCGAGCGCTGCGTCACCGAACTGGGATTCGTCGGCTGCAATCTCAATCCGGATCCCAGCGGCGGCTGGTGGAATGGCCCGCCGCTCACCGATCGTTACTGGTACCCGATCTACGAGAAGATGGTCGAGCTCGACGTGCCGGCGATGGTCCACGTGTCGAGCAGTTGTAATCCGAACTTTCACGCCACCGGCGCCCACTACATCAACGCCGACACGACGGCGTTCATGCAGCTGATCCAGGGCGATCTCTTCGCGGACTTCCCCAACCTGCGCCTCATCATTCCCCACGGCGGCGGCGCCGTGCCCTACCACTGGGGCCGCTACCGGGGGCTGGCCGACATGCTCGACCAGCCAACCCTGGCCGAGCACGTCATGAGAAACGTGTACTTCGACACGTGCGTCTACCACCAGCCCGGAATCGACTTGCTCTTCAACGTGATCGATCGAAAGAACATTCTCTTCGGGTCCGAGATGCTCGGTGCGGTACGCGGCGTCGACCCCGAGACCGGCAACTACTTCGATGACACGAAGCGCTTCGTCGACGCCGTCGGGCTCTCCAGTGACCAACTCGCCGAGGTCTACGAGGGAAACACGCGTCGGGTCTACCCCCGACTGGACGCGGCTCTCAAGAGTCGGGACTGACGAGTGGCCACGTTCACAATGGACGCCGACTGGCTCGTCTTCGATCGCGCGCCAACGCGCCCGACGTTCTCGCTGCCGCCCGGATCGGTTGACGCGCACTGTCACGTCTTCGGCCCCGGCGACGTCTTCCCCTACGCGCCGGAGCGAAAATACACGCCCTGCGATGCCGGTAAGGATCAATTATTCGCTCTTCGGGATTTCCTGGGCGTCGACAACAACGTGATCGTCCAGGCCACGTGTCATGGTACCGACAACCGCGCAATGCTCGACGCGCTGGTCAGCGCGAACGGGAGAGCCCGCGGTGTCGCGACCGTGCACCCCGACGTCAGCCACGACGAGCTCGCCGAGATGCACGACTCGGGCGTGCGCGGCGTGCGCTTTAACTACGTGCGACGGCTCGTCGATCCCGAACCCGACGAGTACTACCACCGCATCGTCGAGAAAATCGCGCCCTTCGGATGGCACGTGGTGATCTACTTCGAGGCCGCCGATTTGGCCGAGCGCTGGAGCTTCTTCACTTCACTGGAGACTGACGTCGTCGTCGATCACATGGGTCGCCCTGACGTGACCCAGTCCGTCAACGGTCCCGCGTTTGCGAGGTTCTTGGCTCTCATGGATGAACACGAGAATTTCTGGTGCAAGGTGACGTGTCCCGAACGACTCAGCGTCGATGGTCCCCCGCACTACCGCGACGTCGTTCCGTTCGCGCGACGAGTCGTTGAGCGCTTCCCCAGTCGCGTGCTCTGGGGAACGGACTGGCCCCACCCGAATCTGCGCGACTACATGCCCGACGATGGCGCAATCGTCGACTTCATCCCCGAGATTGCTCCAACGCCGGACCTGCAGCGTAAACTCCTGGTCGACAATCCGATGCGACTGTATTGGAGGGACGACGAATGAATGACCACGAGGAACTTGACGACATCCCCGGCACGACGGTCTTCACGACCGAGCGTTCACGACAGGGCTTCCAACTCAATCAGTTCTGCATGTCGCTGATGAAAGAAGAGAACCGCGAGCGGTTCCGCCTCGACGAGCGGGCCTACCTCGATGAGTGGCCGATGACCGAGGCGCAGAAGCAGGCCGTACTCGCGCGCGACTACAACGCCGCCATCGCGCAAGGCGGCAACATTTATTTCCTGGCCAAGATCTTCGCCACCGACGGCCAGAGTTTCCAGCAGGCCGCCGCGTCGATGACCGGAATGTCCAGCGACGAGTACGCGCAAATGATGCTCTCCGGTGGTCGTTCTCCCGAAGGCCAACGCTCGATCAAAGAGGGGCGATAGCCGGTGGCGCGGATCACGGCCGGCGTGGCCACGAGTCACGTGCCGGCGATCGGCGCCGCTCTGGACTTTGGTAAATCCGGATCCGACTATTGGCAACCCCTCTTCGACGGTTACGACTGGTCCAAGGAGTGGATTAAGAAGGAGAAGCCCGACGTCGTTGTGCTCATCTACAACGACCACGCCTCGGCGTTCTCATTGGCAGTCCTGCCCACGTTCGCCATCGGCTGCGCCGAGAGCTACGCCATCGCCGACGAAGGCTTCGGACCGCGGCCGGTTCCCGTCGTGTTGGGCCACGCCGATCTCGCGTGTCATATCACCGAAAGTCTGATCCTCGACGAGTTCGACATGACCATCATCAACGAGATGACGGTCGACCACGGCTTGACCGTGCCGCTCTCGCTGATGTTCGGCCAGCCCGAGGCGTGGCCAGTAAAGGTCGTGCCGATCGCAGTGAATGTCGTTGAGTACCCCCAGCCCACGGGAAACCGTTGCTTCGAACTGGGCAAGGCGTTACGCAAGGCCATCCGCAGCTACGACGAAGACCTCAACGTCCAAGTCTGGGGCACGGGCGGGATGAGCCACCAGCTCCAGGGTCCCCGCGCCGGTCTCATCAACTCTGAGTTCGACCACGAATTCCTCGATCAGCTGGTGCAGGACCCCGACACCCTCAAGAAGGTGCCGCACATTGAGTACTTGCGCGAAGCGGGATCCGAGGGCATCGAAATGATTATGTGGCTCATCATGCGCGGCGCGCTCGGCAAGAAGGTGAAGGAGCTCTACCGCTTTTATCATGTGCCGGCGTCGAATACCGCCGTGGGCCACCTCATCTTGAAGCCGACTAAGTAACGCACGTTGCGTCGAAGGGATCACATGCGCGTCGCCCTCGCTGGAGCCGGAGCCTTTGGCATCAAACATCTTGACGCGCTCGCGCGCATCGACGGCGTCGAGATCGCGGCCGTCGTGAGTCGTCGACTGGATCAGGCCGAGGCGGTCGCCGAAAAATACGGCGCGCCGTTGGCGAGCACCGAGTTGGACGACGTCTTGCGTTCACCGGACGTCGACGCCGTCATCCTGGCGACGCCGACGCAGATGCACGCGCAACAGGCCATCGACACCATGCGCGCCGGCAAGCACGTCCAAGTCGAGATCCCCCTCGCCGACTCCTGGTCTGACGCGCAGGCCGTTGCCGCGACGCAACGCGACACGGGGCTCGTGTGCATGGTCGGACATACCCGGCGCTTCAATCCGTCCCACCAATGGATCCATCAACGTATTCGCGCCGGCGAACTGAACGTTCTCCAAATGGACGTCCAGACGTACTTCTTTCGGCGAACCAACATGAATGCCCTCGGACAGCCGAGGAGTTGGACCGACAATCTCCTCTGGCACCACGCCGCGCACACCGTCGATCTCTTCGCCTACCAGTGCGGAGCCGACGTGCTCGAGGCCCACGCGCTGGCCGGTCCGACCAATGCCGATCTCGGGATCCCGATGGACATGTCGATTCAGCTAAAGACGTCGAAGGGACAGATCTGCACGCTGTCGCTGAGCTTCAACAATGAGGGACCGCTCGGCACGTTCTTTCGCTACATCTGTGACAACGGCACCTACATCGCGCGTTACGACGACTTGATCGACGGACGTGACGTCGCTGTCGACCTGTCCCACGTCGACGTATCCCTGGACGGCATTGAGCTCCAGGACCGCGAATTCGTCGCCGCGATTCACGAGAACCGCGAACCGAATGCCTCGGTCCATCAAGTGCTGAAGTGTTACGAAGTGCTCGATCGACTCGACCAACAGATGCAGACCTAGGTGTCCTTCGTCACCTCGCGCACAGCCAAAGTGGCGACCCCCGCCGCCCAGGGTGAACGTTACGAACCGGCGGTCGGCTTCGTCGTGACCGGCGTCATGGCCGCGGGTAAATCGACCGTGGCCGAACTCCTCGCCCAACGATTCGAGCGCGGCGTACACGTGCGCGGCGACGTCTTTCGAAAAATGATCGTGCGCGGCCGCGACCCGATTACGCCCGAACTGGGCGACGAGGCACTTCGTCAACTCGACCTTCGTCAGCGAATCGCCGCGAGCGTCGCCAACGACTACTGGCGCGACGACTTCACGGTCGTGCTCCAGGACATTTACGCCGGAGGTGCACTCGCCAACGTCGTCGGGCGACTCGAGATCTCCCCTCTCTACGTCGTCGTCTTGAACCCCCGACCCGACGTGGTGGCGACGCGCGAACAGCAGCGCGAGAAGTCCGGTTACGGCGAGTGGGACGTCGAGGGTTGCTGTGCGTCCTTCGCCCAAGAGACGCCACGAATCGGCCTCTGGCTCGACTCGTCAGATCTCTCGCCCGACGAGACCGTCGATGAGATCCTTCTTCGACGACACGACGCGCGGGTGCGTTAGCGACGCGTCACACGTGCGGGGTTTGATGGTAACGCCACGCCACGCCACGCCTCATCGATGAACTGGATAGATAGCCCGAGGATGCCCTACGGGGAATTCGTCTTCTCGTAGAGTCCAAATCCGCCTCGACTACGCACGAGCTCATAGTGTTTGGAAATCTGACTGAACACTTGAGGATCCTCAGACGATGTGAGGGGAACGGGTAGCAGAAGGTATTGCACTTGACCCGAGACGGGAAGCCGCTCGCCCGTCTGGCCCAGACCCCAGTTTGAAGCCGAGAACGGTGTCGGCCACACATAGATCTGCGTTCGCTGGTCGATGTGCGACACCAATGGATACCATGCGGCGACGACTGCGTTGGGCGGCAACTGCTTCTCGAGATAGTTGAGGCCCTGAATGGATGAAGGCGAGACCGAATTCGTAAAAACGAGATTCGACGAGAACGGCGCGTAGCCCCAAAGGGCGCACGTCCAGATGGCGGCGCAAAGAGCCGCGATCGTCAAAGTGTTACGTCGCCAGACAGTCGACTGTTGGGCAATTGCGAAAAGCGTCCCCAGAACGAGAATTGGCACCAAGGCCATTGAATATTGGTACAGAATCTGATGCATATACGGGTCATTACTGATGATGTTCTCCGCCACCAAAAGAACACCGATGGCCGCGATTTCCGGAGCGAAAAGAAACGCGAATCCCACGGTGCTGCCCAGTTGCCACAGATAGAACGGCCGACTTTGCGAGCCAAGATAGGAGAAAAATTGGCCGGGCCGGTGAAAGATTGTGCCGAGCAGACCTGAGAAACCGCCAAACGGTAGGCGTCCGGCGTAGATGCTCGGCGCGCCGAGAATTGACGGAATGATTAGCCAATTCGCCACCATCGCCCACAAGACCGAGCCGGTGATGATCGAGAGTCCCAATCGGCGATCGCGGCGCGCGGCGACCCAGACGCCCAACGGAACAACCAATGTCGCCGCGTCCTCCTTCACCATTAGGCAGAGCACCACCATGACGACGAGCAAAGCTTTCCTACGCTCAATGGCCGCGTAGATCGCCAAACTGATGAAGAGTACTTGGAACGCCTCAGGGTGAAACTGATCGAGGTTTCCCTGCTGGATGATGGGATTCAATAAATACACAGCGACGAGCGTCGTCGCGATAATCGTGCTCTTGATGTATTTACGAGCAAGCAGGTATATCGGCACCGTGGGCCCGGCTACCAAGAATGTTTGAAGTACGAGTAGTCCTTGGGGTTCAGGGAAAAGTCGGTAAAACGGTGCGAAGAGATAAAGCACGAATGACGTATGGTCACCGAAAAGGTTGCGGCCCATGACCGTGACGAACGGAACGTGAAAATGAGATATGAGCCACAATCCCTGGTCGAAAATTGCGAGATCGAAAGGAGGCTCTCCGTAGGTGTAATACGACTGGAGATTTAAATGAATGAACCACGCGATGTAGAGCACGACCAGGAGAATGGCCACGACGTTTGGCCGACGCGCCAACGAACTCCAGATTCTCTGCGCGCTGTCGCGAAAATCGCGGGGCGCACCTTCGGGCATTATCAAGGGCTCGGAGTTCGGGTCGTCGACGAAGAACTCACTCGATGACGTGCGCTGTGCGCTCCGACGAGAGAACTTCTCTAGGGTCTCGTGCCACCGGGAATAATGAGTCATGAACCGTACTTTCTTGCACCACTGTTCGAGTGACTGCATGATACAAAAGTAAGTTGTTAGAAGGTGTTTCGCGAGGGAGATCCATGAGCCTCAGAGGAAAATTCGTCGAACTGAACGAACGACACAAACGTGAACTGGATTGGCAGCGTAGGGCAGCTTCGCGTTGGAATCTCGATGGGAGAATTGCCGTTGACGCACTCTTTGAACTTTCTTCGGTCGATCAAACCGTCGCGTTCTTCGCTGATCGCCTGGAGTATCGTCGTCGACTCGGATCGAAGCACGGAACGATTCCTTACAGAGTCGTGCGTGCGGCGAGTCTGGTAGCGCGGCCGCCGGTTTCGACGAGCGGACCGTCGATCACGACGTTTGAATCGGAACTTGCCGTCTCCAAGAAATTGCAGCTCACCATTGAATCTGATCGCCGATCATTGACGTTCGACTTCAGAACCGAGCCGACTGAGATCATCCAAGAAGCTTTGGCTCTCATCGAACGAGGCATGCCACTCCTTGAAACTCCACGCGTCGATTCCGACGTACAACAAACACCTCCGGGTCATCGCGAACAGCAGGACCGATGAACTACTGAAGCTCGCGAACTTGAAGAGTGCTGGCTTCTTAACGGACGACGAATTCGAACGCGAGACGGCTCGAATTTTGGGCTCCTAGGACGCCACGCAGGCCTCCGCGTCGTAGTCCTCGTGCGTTTGAAATAGCGAAAGGCCCCCACCGAAGTGGGGGCCTTTCAAGAAATCCCGGCGGCGACCTACTCTCCCAGGGGGGGACCCCCAAGTACCATCGGCGCTGGTGGGCTTGACTGCTGTGTTCGGAATGGGAACAGGTATATCTCCACCGCCATAACCACCGGAAACTGTGCGC
>PKYQ01000029.1 GCA_003133685.1 Acidimicrobiaceae bacterium | reverse complement strand
CGACGCCGGTCTCGACCACCAGCAAGTCGCCCCACGGACTCCTCACGAGCTCTGTGGGGCGACTTTGTGCTTGGTGATGACTTCTCCCGGCGCGACACGCAACCGAGAATGATGTCCGCTCGGCGTTTCCTGCCACGTTCCGGTGGCAACGAGGTTGCGTCGAAGACGTTGGATCGCCAGTTGCTCATCGCCGATCGACGTCGGCACGAGTCCGAGCGGTTCGATTCGCGCCACGACCTTCGATCCTCGTACACGTTGCACGTAGTAGACGCTGACGCGATTCCGGTGACGATTTGAGGCTGTCGAAGACCGGTAGAAAAACTGTTCGACTTCGGGGTCACTGGACATCGACATGCGTCGAAACTACCGAGGAGGTGTCACAGGGTGTCGCGTGCAACAATGCACGTGGGAATCGGAGGAAAATGGAAAGTCTGCCGTCAGTACAGCCGCGCTTCGCGGCTCAGCCATCGGGCGTCGCCTGGCCGACCTACGAGTGGCCAAGGGGTGAGATGGCGAATCAGGACGAACTCGACGCCGTTGTGGATGAGATGTTCACCGAAGAGAAACTCGCAGTCACGAACGCCGTCGTCGTCGTGCAGGGTGGCCAAGTCGTGAGTGAACGCTACGGCGGCGAGCAGTTCCACTTCGACCGGCCCGCCGAACCGATCACACGCGACAGTCAACTTCTCTCGTGGTCGATGGCCAAGTCGATCCTGCACATGATCATCGGCACCTTGGTCGATGAAGATCGCTTGAATCCTGAACAGCTCGCGCCGATCCCGGAATGGAGTGACGATGCCGATCCTCGCCACCAAATCCAAGTGCGCGACCTCCTCGCCATGCGCGACGGCCTCGCCTTCGTCGAGCAGTACGAAATCGGTCAAACGAGCCACGTCCTCGACATGCTCTACGGCGAGGGCAAGGACGACATGGCCGCCTTCACCGCGGCGTTGCCCCTCGCCCACGAGCCGGGCACGTTCTACAACTACTCGAGTGGCACCACGAACATCCTGAGTCGAATCGTGGCGGACCTCGTCGGCTACGGCGACGACTATCGCGCCTACCTGGAGCGTCGTCTCTTCGAACCGATCGGGATAACCAGCGCCGTGGCGACCTTCGACACGAGCGGCGTCTTCGTCGCGTCGAGCTTCGTGCACGCGCGCGCCCTCGATTTCGCCAAGTTCGGGCTGCTCTACTTGCGCGGTGGTGAATGGGAGGACCAGCAACTCATCTCGCGTGAGTGGGCCGCGACCGCCCAGGTGCCGCTGAGTGTCGAAGCCTCGAGCGGCCATCTCTACTCCTGGCAGTGGTGGGTCAGTGGCGACCAGTACGGCACGTATTGGGCCAATGGCTACGAGGGTCAGATGATCTCAGTCGTACCGGCACTCGACGCGATCGTCGTGCGATTCGGCCACACGCCGGAAGAGAACTACGAACCGCGAATGGCGTGGCGCGAGCGCGTCCTGGCGGTGCTGGCCAAGTAGCTACATCTCTTCGTTGGTGAATCCCAGGTCTTGCGAGGTGAAGAGCGCGTCGAACGCGATGCCCTCTTCGGCCGCCATGGCGCTCACCGTGCCGCCGCGGTCGACAACCGCGAACAGCATGATCACTTCGGCGCCGTAGTCGCGAACGACGTGCGCGGCTTCGATCAGACTCGTTCCGCGAGTGACGGTGTCCTCGGTGATCACGACCCGGTCGCCCGGCACGAGCACGCCGGCGATACGTCCGCCCGCTCCGTGGTCCTTCACCTCCTTGCGAACACTGAACGCGTTGAGGTTTCTCCCGCGAGTGGCGCCAACACCAGCCGTTATGAATGTCGCGCCGTCGGCGCCCATCGTCAGTCCGCCAATCGCGGTGGCGTCATCCGGGAGCCGCTCCAGGATCAACGTCGCGAGATCGACCATGACCTCCGGGGCGCAGATGGTCTTCTTGGAGTCGATGAACCACGTCGACGCTCGACCAGACTTCAGAATGAAGTCGCCGCGTCGAACCGAATGTTCGAGTAGATGTTCTCGGACTCGCTCGCGTGCGTCGCTCATGACAACACCACCTCCCCTGTTCCGGTCCGGACCGACCCGACCGTCATCGCCGATACGCCATTGGCGCGCGCGATTGAAATCGCCGCGTCCGCGGTGCTGGCCTCGACGGCCACCACCATGCCGAGCCCGCAGTTGAAGACGCGGACCATCTCATCGGCGTGCACGCGACCGCGACGCTGGATCTCGAAGAAGATCTGCGGTGTTTCAAAGCTGTCCATGTCGATCAGCGCGTCGAGCCCCGAGGAAAGGATGCGCGCGACGTTGCCAATAATCCCTCCGCCCGTGATGTGCGCGCACGCGTGGACCGCTTCGCCGAGTTCGTTTCGAAGGGCCGTGACGGTCGGGGCGTAGATGACCGACGGCACGAGCAGTTCGTCACCGAGGCTGTGATCCGCGCCATCCCACGCCGGCGCGCTGAGGTCACCGACATTATTCACGAGCACGCGCCGCGCCAACGAGTAGCCATTCGAGCGAAGTCCCGGCGACGCGAATCCGACCAAGACGTCGCCGTCGCGCACGCGCTCGGGCCCGAACTCTTCGCCGCGTTCGACGACGCCAACGGCGAAGCCCGCGACGTCGAGGTCATCGGGCGCCATCACGCCGGCGTGTTCGGCGGTCTCACCGCCGAGGAGCGCCGTATTCGCCTGTCGACAACCTTCGGCGATGCCGGTCACCAACTCTTCGAGTCGCGCTGGTTCAAGCTTGCCGACCGCGACGTAGTCCAGTAGAAAGAGCGGCTCGGCCCCGACGCAGGCGAGGTCGTCGACCAGCATCGCAACGAGATCGATGCCGACCGAGTCGTAGCGACCGACTTGACGCGCTATGTCGAGTTTCGTGCCCACACCGTCAGCCGAGGCGACCAACACCGGCGAGGTGTACTTCGACGTGTCGAGGGCGAAGAGTCCCCCGAAGCCGCCGATGCCGCCTAACACCTCTGGTCGCTTCGTGCTCGCCACGATGTCTTTGATCCGCTCGACCGCCGCATCGCCCGCTTCAATCGACACTCCCGAACTCGCGTACGTCGTGCCGTTAAGGGGCTGTTCGAGCAGACGGCTCACCAGCGGCTGCCTGCGGTTCCCAACACGACCGGTGTTGGCGCGGGGTACGAGCCGGTGAGGCAGGCGTCACAGCACTCACCGTCAAGTTGGATGGCGCTGCGCAAGTTCTCCAACGTGATGAACTCGAGTGAGTCCGACCCGATGAACTCGTTCATCTCGGGAATCGTCTTGTTCGCCGCGAGCAGGTCGTCGCGGGTCGGCGTGTCGATGCCGTAGTAACAAGGGTTCATGAAGGGCGGGGAGGAGATCCGCAGGTGCACTTCTTTGGCACCGGCGTCACGAAGCATCTTCACGATCTCGCGCGTCGTCGTGCCGCGCACGATCGAGTCGTCGACGACGATCAGACGCTGACCCTCGATGTTCTCGCGCAGCGGGTTGAGCTTGCGACGTACGGTCGCGGCACGAAGATTCTGATCCGGTGAGATGAACGTTCGACCGATGTAGCGATTCTTGACGAGTCCGTAGCCGAACGGGATCCCCGAGGCTTTGGCGAATCCTTCGGCCGCCGGAACACCAGAGTCCGGTACGCCCATCACGATGTCGGCGTCGACGGAAGACTGCGCGGCGAGCAGCTCGCCCATGCGCCGACGCGTCGTGTGGACCTGATGGCCCATGAGGTACGAATCAGGTCGGGCGAAATACACGAACTCGAAGATGCAGAGTTTCTGTTTCCCCTCGGCCGGATCGAGTAGCTGCACCGACGAGATCTCCTTGTTCGAGATCGTCACCATCTCGCCGGGCAAGATCTCGCGAACGAACGTGGCGCCCACGACGTCCAACGCCGGTGATTCCGACGCAACGATCCAGCCCTCGGGCTCCGCTTCGCTGCCGAAGCGCCCGAGGCACAACGGTCGAAAACCGTAGGGATCGCGAACCGCGTGAATCTCGCCCGCTTCGAGCACCACCATTGAAAAGGCGCCTTCGGTGCGAGCGAGGACAACGCCGAGCGCCTTGGCGAGAGAGATGCCCGACTCGACTTCGCGCGACAGCAGTTCGGCGACGAGGTCTGAATCGGACAGCATCGACGTGAACTGGATGCCCGCCTCTTCCGCGAGCGCCGTGGTATTCGTGAGGTTCCCGTTGTGCGCGATCGCAAAGCCCGACGTCCCCGCGGACCGATAGACCGGCTGCGCCGCGGTCCAGTTGGCCGAACCGGACGTCGAATAACGAGTGTGGCCGATGACGAAATTGCCGGCCAACGCTCGCAGCGTCGTCTCGGCGAAAACGTGACTCACCAATCCGTTGTCTTTGACGACCGTGATTTGGTGGTTGTTAAACGTCGCCATCCCCGCTGACTCTTGACCACGGTGCTGGAGTGCGTAGAGCGCGTCGTAACAGAGATGCGAGACGCTGCGACCGGGTGCGACAATTCCAACGACGCCGCAGGCTTCTTTCACGCGCCCTCTTCAGTTTGGAATTTCATCTCAGAAGGCACTGCGATATTGTCGCACAGACGCCCACACCCTTTCGACTTCTGTACGCTACTGGGGTGCTGGATCTTCACACCCACTCATCGTTCTCTGACGGTTCGGACACACCGACGCAACTGGCCGAAAAGGCGCACGATCTGGGTATTTCGGCAATCGCCCTGACCGACCACGACACGACGCTGAGCCACGACGAGATGTCGGCGGCGTGTGCACGGCTCGGGCTCGAACTGGTGACCGGCGTCGAGGTCTCGCTGCGCGACACCGAGTTCCCGAAGGTTCGCGATGGGGTTGCCAAACCTCGCAACGTCCACGTACTCGCCTACTACTTGCCACTGGACGCTGAACATCCGCTCCAGAAGAAGCTGGTCTCGCTGCGCCACGACCGTGATAGCCGCAATCACCAGTTGGTGACGCTGCTGCAGGAGAAGGGGTTTGAGGACCTCACACTCGCGTATTTAACCGAAATGACTGGGAACGTGGACTCCATCGGTCGTCCGCATTTCGCGCGGGCCATGATCGACCTGCACCCCGAATTGATTGGCGAGCAGAACGATGACACGTGGAATCGCATGTTCACCGATTGGCTCGGCACCGACGGCGCCGCCTACGTCTCGAAGACGAGCATGCCCATTGAGGAGTTCGTGGAGGCCGCCAAAGGCTCGGGCACCGTGTTCTCCATTGCGCACCCATTGGTCAACTACGTGGACGAGATCAATCCGACGTCGATCGAGACCACTATGCCACGGGTTATGGCGTCACTTCGCGAACGAGGATTCGCCGGGATCGAAGCGCACTACGGCGGCACCAGCGCCGGGATTCGCGCCCTGATGGTGAAGCTCACGAGAGACGCCGGAATGATTCCGACGGGCGGATCGGACTATCACGGCACCTACAAGACCGACGTCCTCCTCGGATTCGGTCGAACTGGTGACTTGCGGGTGCCCGACGAGGTGCTCGAAGAACTGAAAGCGGCTCGCTAGCCGACCGCGGCCAGCGACTCTTCGAGCGCACCGCGTCGACGCGCGCCAACCTCTTCGACCGAGACGTTGACCATCGATCCGATGCGGAAATCTTGGCCGCCCACGGTGCCCAGGTGCGTCACGGGCACTCCGGCCACTTCGGCTCGGGCGAGAAACGCCTCGACGTCGTTCGTAGCCATCACGAAGCGACCCGGGAACTCAGAGAACAGCTCAGCGTGGCCTTCGAGTTCCACGACCCGTGCGCCGAGTGCGGTGACGGCGACCATTTCGGCCAACGCCACGGCGAGTCCGCCACCGCCGATGTCGTGAACGGCCGTCACGTCGCTGGGCGATCCCGCGCAGATCGCGGCGACTTCACCAGTGACGAAGTCGATCGCGGCGGCGAGGGTCTCGGCGTCAAAGTGCGCGAGGTGACCACCGCGCCGTCCGCGCCGCGTCGCCCATCGCGATCCCCCGAGCGGGAAGCGGTAGTCCGAGTCCGCGTGACGGGTGCCCACGAGCACGATGTCATCGCCCTCGCGCCACCCCCAACCGGGCGGCGGCGCGACGAGTGAGTCGATGACGCCGAGGAGTCCGACGACGGGCGTCGGATCGATGTCGTGCCCACCGCTCTCGTTGTAGAGAGAGACGTTCCCCCCGATGACCGGAAGTCCCAGGCCCAGGCAGGCCTCAGTCATCCCGTCGATTGATTCCGAGAGTTGCCACATCACCTCGGGGTGTTCGGGGTTGCCAAAGTTGAGGCAGTTGACGACGGCTTTCGCCGTCGCTCCCACGCAGGCCAGATTCGCCACGCTTTCGGCGACCGTCAACGCGGTGCCGGCTCGCGGATCCAGTGCGCACCATCGAGGATTTGAGTCAGTCGACAGTGCGATGCCGCGCTCGGAGTACGGCAGTCCCGGTCCGGCGAGACGCAGGAGCGCGGCGTCGCGGCCCGGCCCGACGACGGTATTCAAGAAGAGTTGCGAGTCGTACTGGCGATAGACCCACGCGGGATCCATCAGCAAGTCCAATAGGTCATCGTTCGGCGATCCCACCGGTTCGTCGTCGCTCGGGTCATCGGCGTTAACCGCGTCGAGGTCTGCGGGACGGGCCATTGGTCGGTCATAAAGAGGGGCTTCGTCGGCTAACGAGTTCGCCGGCACCTCAGCCAATACCTCGCCGTCGAATCCCTGCCGAACCCGCAGCATCGCGACGGCACGGCCGTTCGCGTCAATCGTTGGTTCGACGACGTGGCCCACGATGGAGGCGCGAACCTCCCACTTGGCGCACAACGCCGCCACCGCGGCCCAATTCTCGGGAGTGATGATGGCGAGCATCCGTTCCTGGCTCTCGGACGTCATGATCTCAAACGGTTGCATGCCGGCCTCGCGCAGCGGTATCGCCGTTACGTCGACGTCCATTCCCACGCCGCCGCGCGCCGCGGTCTCACTGGTCGCACACACGATGCCCGCGCCACCGAGGTCCTGAATGCCGACCACCAATCCGTCGTCGAGCAACGCCAGGCACGCTTCGATAAGTCGCTTCTCCTCGTAGGGGTCGCCGACCTGGACACTCGGTCGCTTGGCGTCGTCAAGTGACTCGGCACCGTCGGCGCCGTCAAAGCCCGCCGAGGCCAGCACCGACACGCCGCCGATCCCGTCCCGGCCGGTCGAAGAGCCGAGCAGCACCGCGAGGTTCCCGACCCCCGAAGCGACGCCGAGGACCAGACGCTCAGTGGGCAACGCGCCGCAGCACAGAACGTTCACGAGCGGATTGGACGCGTAGCAATCGTCGAAGGTCAGTTCGCCGCCGATCGTCGGCACGCCGACTGAGTTTCCGTAGCCCGAGATACCCGAGACCACGCCCTCGACCAACCAGCGTTGACGCGCGTCACTCAACTCCCCGAAGAACAGCGGGTCCATCACGGCGAGTGGCCGTGCGCCCATCGTGAAGACGTCACGCAGAATCCCGCCGACGCCAGTGGCCGCCCCCTGGTAGGGCTCGATCGCCGACGGGTGGTTATGACTTTCGATCCGGATTGCGACGGCGATGCCGTCGCCCGCGTCGATGACACCGGCGTTCTCCCCCGGACCAACCAGCACGTGCGGCGCTTCGGTCGGGAGACGGCGCAGATGGATTCGCGACGACTTATACGAACAGTGTTCGCTCCACATCACGCCGTAGAGCGCCAATTCGAGCGAATTCGGCTCGCGACCAAGGACTTCACGGATGCTTTCGAGCTCGGAATCGGTGAGACCCAGTGCGCGGTGGAGGGGTTGGGGGCTACTCACGAGACCACACTACGGGGACCGGTTCGAGCCTCAATGCGCGAGAGCCGGCTGCTCGACCTTCACGCCGAGAAAACTCTCGAACAGCACCACGCCGTCGGCACTGCCGAGCAGCATCGACATCGCGCGCTCCGGGTGGGGCATCAGACCGACGACGTTGCCGGCTTTGTTGGCGACGCCCGCGATGTCGTCGCGAGATCCGTTGGGGTTCTCCTTGTAGCGCAGCACGATCTGGCCGTTGCGCACGAGCTCGTCGTGCGTTTCGTCGTCGCAGGTGTAGGAGCCGGAGAAATGATTGATGGGCACGACGAGCTCCTGACCGACGCTCGCACCGCGAGTCAACACCGACGACGTCGACGAAACGACGAGCGTCGTTGGCTGACAGAGAAAGGTCAAACCGCGATTTTTCTGCAACGCGCCGGGCAGCATTCCGGCCTCGACGAGGACCTGAAAGCCATTGCAGATGCCGAGCACGGGACCACCGTCAGCGGCAAAACGTTCGACCGCACCCATCACCGGTGAAAAGCGCGCGAGCGCCCCGGGCCGAAGGTAATCCCCGTGAGCGAAGCCCCCGGGGAGGATGACGCCGTCGATGCCGTTGAGATCAGTGCGCGTGTGCCAGACAAATTCGGCCTGATCACCAAGGCGCTCGACGGCCGCAACGGCGTCGTACTCACAGTTAGAGCCGGGGAATACGACGACACCGATTCGCGACATGGTCTAACGATCCCCTATCCGGGCCGACGCGTCTTCGATCACTGGATTGGAGAGAAGTCGCTCTCCCAACGACGTGGCCTTTTCGAGCGCAGCGCCTTCGTTCTCGGCTTCGACTTCGAAGCGAAAGGACTTGCCCGCGTGAACGTTGGTGACGCCGGTGAAGCCGAGGGCGGGCAGCGCGCGCTCGATCGTGGAGCCTTCAGGATCAGCGATGCCCTTGCGCAAGGTCACGTCGACGATCACGAAGTAGTTCATGACGAAGCACCGTACCAGTCACCGATCGAGTTCCCGGTCACGCGCTCATAGGCGTCGACGTAACGAGCGGACGTGATCGCGACCACGTCGTCCGGAACTTTGGGCGGCGGCGGCGTGCGGTCCCACGTCTGTGCGCTCAGCCAATCGCGAAACGGCTGCTTATCGAATGACGGCGGCGTCTCGCCGGGACGAACCTCGTCAGCCGGCCAGATACGCGACGAATCCGGAGTGATCACTTCGTCACAGAGGACGAGTTCGCCGTCGACGAATCCCAGTTCAAATTTCGTGTCGGCGAGAATCAGTCCCTTCGTCGCGAGCGCGGCGGCGGCGCGCGTGAAGAGCTCGACGCACAGCGCCTGAGCGTGGTGAACCCGATCGGCACCGACCAGTAGCGCCGCTCGCTCGATGCTGATATTGACGTCGTGACCCGACGCGGCCTTCGTCGACGGGGTGAACATCGGTTCAGCGAAGGCGTCCGTCAGTTGGAGTCCGGGCGCCACGATCATCTCGTGGACCGTGCCACGCGCGACGTACTCGTCGAACGCCTGACCGGCGAGGCGCCCCCGAACGATGCACTCGAGCGGCAGCATGTCAGCTTTTCGTACGAGCATCGCTCGTCCGTGCCAATGCGTTTGACCGAGAAACCCGGGCACGGACTTTTCGATGACCGCGGGGTCGCAGCTCACGAGCGACGACGGCACGGTATCGCCGAATTCATTGATCCAGAAGTTCGTGATCCCGGTGAGCACTCGGCCCTTCTCCGGGATCGTCTCGGCCATGACCACGTCGAACGCACTCAGCCGATCCGACGCGACCATCAGGAGGTGTCGATCGTCGACGGCGTAGAGGTCGCGCACCTTGCCGGTGTAGAGCGGCGTCAAGCCGAGTTCGCTCACGAACGCCACTCCAACGAGTCAAGGAAGCGGCCGCGATGTGCGAGCAGTCGATCGGTATCGAAGGCCTTGGCTAACGCGTCGTTGCTCAAGGTCACGTCATCATCGTTCTCTACGACGACGCGGAAGTTGCGGCGCTCCTCGATCGCGCGCCGGGCCGCGGCTTGCACGACGCGGTAGGCGTCGTCGCGCGACATGCCCGAATCGACGAGCGCGAGGAGCACCGATTGTGAGAAGACGAGCCCGAGCGAGCCGGTCGTGAGATTCTCGAGTGCTCGTTCCGGATGCAAGACCAATCCGTCGGCGAGACCGGTCGCCTTGCGCAACATGTACACCGTGAGCTGCAGGGCGTCGGGCAAGATGACTCGTTCGACGCTCGAATGCGAGATGTCGCGCTCGTGCCACAAGGCGACGTCTTCGAGACCGGCCTGCAGGTAGCCCCGCAGCACCCGACTGAGCCCGCAGAGTCGTTCGGAGAGAACGGGGTTGCGCTTGTGCGGCATCGCCGATGAACCCTTCTGTCCGACGGTGAAGGGTTCCTCGGCTTCGCCGACTTCGCTGCGAGCCAGGTGGCGTACTTCGAGCGCGAACTGCTCGATCGCGGTGCCGAGCGACGCGCACGCGTAGAGCACCTCGGCGTGTCGGTCTCGCGCGATGACTTGCGTCGCCGGGACCGCGACGAGTCCGAGGCGTGAGCAGACGTACTCCTCAACCGCGGGATCGATGTTGGAAAACGTGCCCACCGCGCCGGAAAGCTTGCCGACCGCGATCGACGTACGCGCGTGCTGCGCGCGTACGACGTCACGTTGGACCTGCAACGCGAACAGCGCGAACTTCGCACCGAATGTCGTCGGTTCGGCGTGCATGCCGTGAGTGCGTCCCGTAATCGGAATGTCGATCGAGGCGACGGCGCGCCGAGTCAGCGCGTCACGAAGCGCGATCGCCTCGGTGATCACGATGTCCATGGCCTGGGTGAGGTTTGAACAGAGCGCGGTATCAACGACGTCCGACGACGTCAGGCCGTAGTGAATCCACGCCGCTTCGGGCATGCCGATGCGCGACTGTACGACGTCGACGAAGGCCGCGGTGTCGTGGTTGGTGACCTGCTCGCGTTCGTCGACTTCGGCCACGAATTCAGCGTCAATCACCGGACGACGTTGGCGCAGTTTCACGACCTCGCCGTGGGGAAGAACGCCTCGTTCGGCGAGGCCCTCGGCGGCCAGTAGTTCGACCTCGAGCATGGTGTCGAAGCGATGTTCGTCGCTGAAGAGTTCGGCCACGTCCTGGGGGGAATACCTCGGAATCATCGATCTCCTCTAGGCGACGGAAAGGGCGATGTCACTGCGCATCACCCTCCCCTCAAAGGTTATGAGCGCCGCGCCTTCATAGGCGCGACGACGCGCTTCGGAGAGCGTCTGACCGACCCCGGTCACGGCGAGCGCTCGCCCACCAGAGGTCACGAAGTGTCCATCGGCGTCGATGGCGGTGCCGGCGTGAAAGATCGTGACGCCTTCCACGCCCCGCGCGAGTTGTCCGTCGTCACCGAGACCCTTGATGACGTCACCCTTGCGCGGCGCGAACGGGTAGCCGTGAGAGGCGAGTATCACCGTCACCGCCGCGCCGATCGCCACGGGCGGTGAGCCCTCGAGTCGACCTTCGCCCACTCGCAGCAAGAGGTCGTAGAGGCCGTCGCCGTAGAGGGGGACGAGTACTTGGGTCTCGGGGTCACCGAATCGCACGTTGTATTCGAGGATCTTCGGTCCCTTCGACGTCAACATGATCCCGGCATAGAGAACGCCGCGGTAATCGATGTCGCGCCTCAAGAGTTCTCGAACCGTGGGCGCCACGATGCGTTCCAAGA
The DNA here is from genome assembly GCA_003133685.1 of Acidimicrobiaceae bacterium. Lineage (GTDB taxonomy): Bacteria > Actinomycetota > Acidimicrobiia > Acidimicrobiales > RAAP-2 > RAAP-2. Next base: position 25,908 of record PKYQ01000029.1, on the reverse strand, counting down.
TGTCGTCGAGCTGTTCGGTCGTCAGTGACGACATCGGAGCGTAGGCGCCCATCCCTCCGGTGTTGGCGCCGGCGTCGCCATCGCCGAGGCGCTTGAAGTCCTGGGACGGAGCGAGCGCCGTCACGTTCACTCCGTCACAGAGCACCATCAAAGAACACTCCGGACCGTCCAGGCCCTCTTCGATCACCACCGTCGCACCGGCGCCACCAAAGGCGCGTCCACTCAATTTCTCTCGGACGTCGTTCGACGCTTCTTCTAAGTCCGACGTGACGAGCACGCCCTTGCCGGCCGCAAGGCCGTCGGTCTTGATCACGTACGGCGGTGTCATCGAGGCGAGGAACGCCAACGCCGCACTCTCGTCGTCAAAGACGCCGTAGGCGGCGGTCGGCACGTTGGCGCTCGCGAGGAACTCTTTCAAGTACGCCTTCGAACCTTCGAGGCGTGCGCCGTCGGCGCCGGGTCCTACGACCGTCTTGCCTTGGGCGCGCAACCGATCGGCGAGGCCGTCGACGACCTGTTGGTCGGGGCCAATGACGAAGAGGTCCGCGTCGAGTTCCGTCGAGGGCGTCGCAACACAAGTGATGCCCTGGGCCGCGATACCCGGATTCCCGGGCGTGACAGTGACCATGGAGCTCTTCGCGAGCGCCCAAGCCAACGCGTGTTCTCGTGCGCCGGAACCAACGACGACACAGCGCCTCACGAGGGTCGAACGAACTGCTCTCGGCCCGGACCCACGCCCACCACCGAGATGGTGACGCCCGTGGTCTGCTCCAGGAACTTGACGTAACTCTTGGCTGCTGCCGGCAACTGCGCGTACTGCGTCGACGCGGTGATGTCAGTGTTCCAGCCGGGCAGGACTTCGTAGATGGGTTTCACCTCGTGCAGCACCGACTGGTGGTAGGGCGGGTAGTCGTATCGCACGCCGTTGGCCTCGTAGGCCACGCAGACGCGGATCTCGTCGAAGGTGTCGAGCACGTCGAGTTTGGTGAGGGCGATCTCGGTGAGTGAGTTCAGCCGCGCCGCCTGACGCGCCATGACGGCGTCGAACCAGCCAACACGTCGACGGCGACCGGTGTTCGTGCCGTACTCGTGGCCGCGCTCGACGAGTAACTCGCCGATGTCGCCGTCGACTTCGGTGGGGAACGGGCCGGCACCAACGCGTGTCACGTAGGCCTTCGCGATACCCACGATGCTCGTGATGTCGCGCGGACCGAGACCCGATCCGGTGCACGCGCCTCCGGCGACAGGATTAGATGAGGTCACGAACGGATAGGTCCCGTGATCGAGGTCGAGGAACGTCGCCTGCGCGCCCTCGAGGAGGATTCGCTCGCCGCGATCGAGCGCGTCGTGCACGACGGCCACGGTGTCAGCGATCATCGGAGCGAGTCGAGGAGCGAACTCGTCGAGGTACTTCTCGGCGATGGTCGCCGCCTTGATGGCGGGTCGGTTGTAGATCTTCGTGAGAATGAGGTTCTTCTCTTGCAAGACGACGTCGAGCTTCTGGCGAAAGATCTTCGCGTCCAACAGGTCTTGCACGCGAAGGCCAACCCGTGATGACTTGTCCGCGTAGGCAGGACCGATGCCGCGCTTCGTGGTACCGAGCGCGTTCTTGCCGAGGAAGCGTTCGGTCAGGCGATCTAATTCCTGATGGTAGGGCATTATCAGATGCGCGTTGCCCGAGACGATGAGACGAGAGACGTCGACGTTCTTGGCGCTCAACGTATCGAGTTCGGCGAGCAGGACGGCGGGGTCTACGACGACGCCGTTGCCGATGACCGGCGTGATCGTCGGGTACAGCACACCCGAGGGAACGAGTTGCAGCGCGAACGCTTCGCCGTTGACGACGATGCGGTGACCGGCGTTGTGGCCGCCCTGGTAGCGCACGACCATGTCCATGTCACGAGACATGAGGTCGGTCAACTTCCCTTTACCTTCGTCACCCCACTGGGTTCCGACGACCACCGTTGCGGGCACTGGGCTCCTCCGAGTCGGCCTCGTTGCAAGCAAAGTCTAGTTCACAGAAATTGCTGCTTCGTCGCCGGAAGCGACCTCCGACGCGACGTTCGGTCAGTCGCGAGGTCCCTCTCGATACCGCTCGGTGAGCTGCTACGGACTCTCGCGAAGTCGCCGTCGAGCGTCGATGAACTCGGCGATCGTGTTCTGGATCGGGACGAGGTCACGTCGGTGTTGTCGGTGCGCCTCTTCGAGGTTCGAGCGGGCCTGGTCGAGCGTGGAGGCGAGTCGAGCGCGCGCGTCCGCGAGTTCGGCTTCGATCCGGAGGATCTTCTTCACGCCCACGAGGTTGACGCCCTCATTGGTCAGCTCTTGAATACGCCGAAGGGCCGCTAAGTCCTCGTCGGAGAACCGCCTCGATCCACCGCTCGTTCGTTGGGGGTTCAAAAGGCCGCCCCGCTCGTAGTTGCGCAGGGTCTGGGGGTGCACGCCGGCCAACTCGGCGAATACCGATATCACGTAGACGGCGTGGTGCTGTTGACGTTCAGTCATGCGGTACGTCTTCTTTCAGCGCGACGGCCAACTTCTCAACGACCGACTTCTGTTCCTTGTTCAATTTCTTGGGGATCGTGACGTTGACCGTGACCAAGAGGTCGCCAACGGCGTTCTTCCCATGGGCGGGCACGCCGCGACCGCGCACGCGCATCGTCGTTGACGGCTGCGTGCCGGCGGGGACCTTCAGCGTCACCGGTTCATCGAGCGTCGGCACTTCGACGGTGGTGCCCAACATCGCGGCCGTGAGTGGCACGTTGACGCTCGTCGTCACGTTTCGACCACGACGCTCGAAGCGGGCGTCCGGCGAGACGTGAACGTCGACGAAGAGGTCACCGGGTGGCCCNNACATTCACTTTGCGCGAGGACGGCTCGCGTCCGGTGCCGTGGCAGGTCGGGCAAGGCGTGACGATTCGCCCGCCGCGACCCTGACAGACCGGACAGACACTCGACATGGCGAACGGTCCCTGGTCGTCGTTGAGCACTCCTCGACCACCGCAGCGTTCGCAGGTGACGAAGCCCGTTCCGGGCGCGGCGCCACTCCCCTTGCAGGTGTGGCACGCCTCGTTGCTCGGCAGGTTCACCGACGTCGTCACGCCGACGACCGCGTCGCGAAAGCCTAAATGGAGCGCCGTTTCGAGATCGGCGCCGCGTTGGGCGCGCGCGCGTCGTCCGCCACCGAAGAGCCCTCCGAAGATGTCGCCGAGATCGCCGAAGTCGCCCGTCTGGAAGTTGAATCCACCAGTTCCTTGGCCACCGGGAGTGCCGAAGCCGGCCGCGGCCGGTCCGAGACGACGAACCTCGTCGTACTCCTTGCGTTTCGCTTTGTCACCGAGCACGTCGTAGGCGACCGAGACCTCTTTGAACTTCTCCTCGGATCCGGGATTGGTATCGGGGTGCGACGACTTCGCGAGTTTGCGATAGGCGCGCGTGATCTCTTTTTCAGTCGCGCTCGAGCTAAGTCCTAGGACCTTGTAGTAGTCCTTGTCGAACCACTCACGTTCGACCATCGAGTCAGCCTCGAACTTTCACCATCGCTGGACGTAGGACCGATCCCTTCCAGCGGTACCCGGCGCGCAGCACTTGATCGACCACCGGCCCATCCTCGCCTTCGACGTGGGCCACGGCGTCGTGCACTTGCGGATTGAACTCGACACCGACGGCGTCGATGCGCTCGAGTCCCTCTTTGGAGAGGGCGTCCAACAGGAGCCCGCGCGCTTGGTCCAACGCCTCAGCCTCTTCCGAGGGCGCACTCAAAAAGTGCTGCGCGGCGAGGTCGAAGGCGTCGAGCACCGGCAACATCTTCACCACGACTTCGCCGGCCGCGCGATCGGCGGCGTCCACTGATGAACGCGCCACGCGCTTTCGGTAGTTCTCGAAGTCGGCTTGGAGACGCTGGAGCGCGTCGAGGTACTCGTCGCGCTGGCGCTCTACGTCGGAGCGTTCTTCAACCACCGCCGTGACGGCGTCGGGCGCCGTCACGGTGTCGTTCTCAACAATGTGGTCACTCATGGTTAGTCAACGATTTCGGCGTCAACGATGTCGTCGTCGTTACCTTGCGGTGCTGACGGCTCCGAGGCGTTCGCTTTCGCGGCCTCTTCGTACAGGCGCTGACTGAAACCCTGGCTCGTCGTGAGCAGCTTCTCGGTCGCGTCCTTGATCGCTTCGATGTCGGTGCCGTTGAGCGCCTCTTTCAACGCGGCCAACGCGGTCTCGACGTCATCACGCTCGGTGCCCTGGAACTTCTCGGCCTGGTCCTTCAACAGCTTCTCGGTCTGGTACACCAGCCCGTCGGCGTTGTTGCGAACCTCAGCCTCGGCCCGGCGTTGACGGTCGTCTTCGGCGTGAGATTCGGCGTCGCGCACCATGCGGTCGATCTCTTCCTTCGAAAGCGAAGAGCCGCCAGTGATGGTCATCGACTGCGTCGCGCCCGTCGCCTGGTCCTTCGCCGAGACGTGCACGATGCCGTTGGCGTCGATGTCGAAGGTGACTTCGATCTGGGGCATACCGCGCGGCGCCGGCGGGATACCGACGAGCTGGAACTTGCCGAGCGTCTGGTTGTACGACGCCATCTCACGCTCCCCCTGAAGTACGTGAACCTCGACCGAGGGCTGATTGTCATCGGCCGTCGTGAAGGTCTGGGACTTCTTCGTGGGGATCGTGGTGTTGCGCTCGATGATCTTGGTCATGACGCCACCCTTGGTCTCGATACCGAGTGACAGGGGCGTGACGTCGAGAAGCAGGATGTCCTTCACGTCGCCCTTCAAGACGCCGGCCTGCACCGCGGCGCCGATGGCGACCACTTCGTCAGGGTTCACGCTCTTGTTGGGCTCTTTGCCGGTGACCTTGGTGACCAACTCTTGGACCGCGGGGATCCTCGTCGAACCACCGACCATGATCACGTGGTCGATCTTGTCGAGCGTCAAACCGGCATCCTTGATGGCCTGGTCGAACGGCTTGCGGCATCGGTCCACCAGGTGCGAGGTCAGTTCGTTGAACTTCGCACGGCTCAACTTGATGTCGAGGTGCTTGGGGCCGTCGGCTGTCGCCGTGATGAACGGCAGGTTGACGGTCGTGTCCTGGACGGCCGAGAGCTCGATCTTCGCCTTTTCCGCGGCCTCCTTCAGACGTTGGACCGCCATCTTGTCGGCCGAGAGGTCGACGCCTTCGGTGTCCTTGAAGGTCTTGATGAGCCACTCCATGACCGCGTCGTCCCAGTCGTCACCACCGAGGTGGGTGTCACCGTGGGTCGACTTCACTTCGAAGACGCCGTCGGCGATGTCGAGGACCGAAACGTCGAAGGTCCCACCACCGAGGTCGAAGACCAGCACCGTCTGCTCCTGGCCACCCTTGTCCAGGCCGTAGGCGAGCGCGGCGGCGGTCGGCTCGTTCACGATGCGCAACACTTCGAGTCCGGCAATCTGGCCGGCCTCTTTGGTCGCGGTGCGCTGGGCGTCGTTGAAGTACGCCGGCACGGTGATGACCGCCTGGGTGACGCTGTCACCCAGGTAGGCCTCCGCGTCGCGCTTCAGCTTCTGCAAGATGCGCGCCGAGATCTCCTGGGCCGTGTACTTGGTGCCGTCGATGTCGACCGACCAGTTCTCGCCCATGTGGCGCTTCACCGAGCGAATGGTGCGCTCGGGGTTCGTAATCGCCTGGCGCTTCGCGACCTCACCGACCAACACTTCGCCGGTCTTGGAGAATCCAACTACTGAAGGAGTGGTCCGACCACCTTCGGCGTTGGGGATGACGACGGGTTCGCCCGCCTCGAGGACACTGACCACCGAGTTGGTGGTTCCTAGGTCGATTCCGACTGCCTTTGCCATGAAAATCTCCTTGATTCGCTGTCTTTCTCACCGGCCCTTCCGGAGAGTCAGAACTCACTACAACCAGTGTACAGAGTTGAGTCCTTACTTGTCAAGAAAATATATAGGACTTATGTCACTTTTAGAAAACCCCGTCGATACAAAGGTATCGAACTGCGGAATCGATCTAATCGAGGTCTCGGGACTGCGAGGTACGCTGGTTCGGTGCCTGACCTTATTCTCGTGCGACACGGCCAATCGACCTGGAACGAGTTGAATCTGTTCACCGGCTGGACCGACGTCGATCTCACGCCCCAGGGCGAATCCGAGGCCCGAAGCGCCGGTGAGCTACTAGCCATCGAACCCGACCTGGACCTGCGTGTCCTGCACACCTCGGTCCTCACGAGGGCCATTCGCACCGCCGAGATAGCGCTGTACGCCGCCGGCCGCTCGTGGCTGCCAGTCCGGCGCAACTGGCGACTCAACGAGCGCCACTACGGCGATCTCACCGGCAAGGACAAGAAGGAGACCGCGGACCAGTTCGGCATCGAGCAGGTCAAGCTCTGGCGCCGCTCGTATGACGTTCCCCCACCGCCGCTTCCCGAGGGTGATCCGCGCAGCAACCTCACCGATCCGCGCTACCGCGACGTGCCGGCCGAATTCATCCCCGCGGCGGAATGTCTGAAGGACGTGGTCGCTCGAGTCACGCCGTACTTCGCCGACGTGATCGTCGAGGACTTGCGCTCTGAAGCCGTGCGCGGCGGGGCGGTCATCGTCGTCGCCCACGGCAACTCGATCCGAGCCCTTCGCATGGTGCTGCAAAATATCCCCGAGGACGAGATCGCCGAACTCGAGATCCCGACGGGCATCCCGTATCGCGTGACGTTGGACGACGGGCTGAACATCCTCGAAGCCGACTACCTGGGCGATGCCGCGGCCGCGGCGGCGGCGGCCGAAGCCGTCGCACGCCAGGCCGGGTAGTTACAGCGCTGCGGGACCGCGTTCATTGGTGCGAATCCGCACCACGTGTTCGATGTCGGTGACCCAGGCCATCCCGTCACCGATCGTGTCGGTGCGCGCCGCCTGAACGATCACGTCGATCAGCGCGTCGACGAGTTCGTCGGTGCAGACGATCTCGACGCGGATCTTGTCGACGAAATCGAACTCGTATTCCTTGCCCCGGTAAATCTCAATGTGACCTCCGGCGTGGCCGAAACCTCGAGCTTGAGTGACGGTCATTCCGGTGATGCCGACGTCCTTGACCGCGGTCTTCACCTCATCGAGTTTGAACGGCTTGACGACTGCGGTGACTAGCTTCATTGTCCCTCCTTAGACGTTGTCGGGGTGTAGGTGGCTGGGTGTGTCGATCGGTTCACCGAAGGTCGGCTCCGGATAGGCCTCTTCTTCGTGGATGGCCACGTCGCCTATTCGTAACGTCTCTTCATCCTCACGTAGACCTCCGAGTACCCACTTCACAAAGTAGAAGATGATCGCGGTCGCCGTAGCGGTCCAACAGATGATCCAGCACGCCGCCAGGAACTGTTCCCAGAGCTGATGGAACGAGTGGCCGTAGAACCAGCCCTCGACCGAGAAGCCGCCGGGACCCTTGTAGTGCTTGCCCGACACCCCGTACTCGGTCATGTGCGGGTCCGCGAGGATTCCGACTAACAGACCACCGATGAGACCGGCGATGCCGTGCGTGTAGACCACGCCGAGGGCGTCGTCGACCTTGGAGAAGGGGCGCACCTTGGAGAGGTAGTTCCACGCGAACCACACGATGGTCGCCGAGATCAGTCCGACGAATATGGCGCCCGTGCCGTTCACGAAACCGGCGCTCGGCGTGATCGCGACGAGTCCGCAGAGCATGCCGTTGATGGCGCCCAAGAACGTGGGCTTCTTTTGCTTCGAGAGGAACATGTCCCACAAAAGCCACGTGATCACTCCGACGGCGGTCGCGACGTTGGTATTCAGTACCGCCGACGCCGCGCTGGCCCCGGCGTAGAAGGGGTCACCACCGTTGAAGCCGTTCCAGCCGAGCCACAGAATGCCCGCGCCGATGGCCACCATCATCAAGTTGCTCGGGAAGGCGTTCTCGCGGTCCTGCCAACGACGCGGTCCGAGGATCGCCGCACCGGTGAAGGCCGCGACGCCGGCCGAGAGGTGGATGACGTACCCACCGGAGAAGTCGACGGCACCCTTTTGCGCGAAGAAACCGCCGCCCCACAAGAGAGCCGCGTTGATGCAGTAGACACCGGTGATCCACAGCGGCACGATCAAGAGCCACGCCTTGAACTTGAGGCGCCCCACGAACGCCCCGACGAACAAGAGCGGCGTGATGGCCGCGAAGACGAACTGGAAGTAGGCCAGCGTCGCGGTCGGGAAGTGGAAGGGGATCAGCGTATTCGCACCCGAAACGGCCTGTCCCTGTTCGGAACTCGCGGTCGCGAGTGGCGTGAAGTGACCAATGAACCCGCTCCAGAACGATCCCGTCGCGCCAAAGTGCGATAGCGGACCGAAGGCCAGGTTGTAGCCCCAGAGCATCCACACGATCAGCGTGATCGAGAAGCCCGTGAAGACCATCAACATCGTGTTGACGATCCATTTCTTTCGCACGAGTCCGCCGTACAAGACGGCGAGGCCCGGCAAGCTCATCAAACCGACCAATGTGGCAGCCGTGAGCTGCCAGGTATTGTCGGCCGGATTCAGCCAATGGGGATACGGGATGATCGTTGCTGAAAGCACGTCCACTCCTCGGGTAACTAGGAGAGGGCGACGCTGACCTCAGGTTGATGGCACCAGTGTCCCAACCCAGGATTTCGAAACCGTTAGCAATGGGTTTCGTGCGTGTTAACAACGTGACGGAATAAGGAAATCTCAGCCCTGAAGTGAGCGCTCGACGACCTGGGAGATGTCCATCACCGTGACCTCTTCATCACGGCCGTTCGCCTTCACGGCGTCGTCGAGCATGATCATGCAGAACGGACAGGCCGTGGAGATGATGTCGGCGCCGGTGCCGAGCGCCTCAGTGGTCCGATCCATGTTCACGCGTTTGCCGATCGTCTCTTCCATCCACATACGAGCGCCGCCGGCGCCGCAACAAAAGCCCTTCTCGCGACACCGGCCCATCTCGACCGTGGTTACGCCGGGGATCGCGTCGAGCACGTTGCGCGGCTCGTCGAAGACCCGGTTGTGGCGGCCGAGATAACAGGGGTCGTGATAGGTCACCGTGCCCTCATAGGCGACGCCGGGCACCAATCTGCCAGTCGCTACGAGATGGCTCAGCAACTGTGCGTGGTGGATCATCTCAAAGTCCCCGCCCAAATCGGGGTATTCGTTTTTCATCGTGTTGAAACAGTGCGGACAGCTCGCGACGATCTTCTTCGCGCCGACTTCATGGAGCGTCGAGATGTTCGCTTTCGCCATCTCCTGGAACAGGTACTCGTTACCCATCCGACGCGCCGGGTCACCGGTGCAGGACTCGCGCGGACCAAGGATGCCAAAGGAAACGCCAGCACGGTGCAACATGCGCGCCGTCGACACCGCTTGCTTTCGGCCCCGCTCGTCGAGCGATCCGGCACACCCCACCCAGTACAAGTACTCGATGTCCTCGGGAATCGGACCGTCGATGATCGGCACTTCGAAGTCCAGCGCGTCGAGCCACTTGGTGCGCTGGGACGAGCCCAGTCCCCACGGGTCGCCCTGATTCTCCATGTTGCGAAGCAAGAGGGCCGCTTCCGTGGGGAAGCGCGACTCCATCATCACCTCGTAACGGCGCATGTCGATGATCGCGTCGACGTGCTCGATGTCAACGGGACACTGCTCGACGCAACTGCCGCACGTGGTGCAAGACCATAGGACGTCGGGATCGATCGTGGTCGGCACCAACGTCGCCACGTCGGCGTTGGAACCGCCGGAGAGCAGCCGATCGGCCGAGGCGAACATGTTGTCGCGTAGCCCCATGATGAGCAGCTTCGGACTGAGCGGCTTACCGGTCGTCCACGCGGGACAGACCGATTGACAGCGGCCGCATTCGGTGCACGTGGAGAAGTCCAGCATCTGCTTCCAGGTGAAGTCCTCCATCTTTCCCGCGCCGAAGACCGTGTCCTCAGTCACGTTCTCCATGTCCATGTCCGGTGTCTTATCGAGCCCACCCAGTGCGCGCGGGCGTCGCGACACGCCGATGTTGATGGGGGCCAGGAATATGTGCAGGTGCTTGGAATACGAGACGAAGACCAGGAATCCCGCGATCACCGAGATGTTGAGCAACAAGAACACGGCCTCGAGGACCGAATTGACGCCCACGCCCAGCGGGGCGAGCCAACTGGCGACAATCTTGCTGGCGAAGGCCCAGGGTGACGCGAACGATGCCAACTGATGGGTCGTCGGTCCTATCAAAAACCCGAACGATTGGGCCCCATGCAGATATTGGTTCTCGAAGGGGAAGTACCCGGTGTTGATCTGGGCGCCCCGGTAGAGCAGGAGCGTGACGATCACCATCGCGATCATGAAGAGCACCGCCCACGCCGCTCCCAGATGGCTGCCGTAGAAACGCGATTCGCGTTCCTTGCGTGACGGCGCGTTCTTGATGCGGATGATCGTGAAGACGACGAGCGAGACCAAAACCGCGGTCGCGAAGAAGTCCTCGGTGAACGCCAGCCAGTTATCGCGTCCAATGAGTGGGATATGGAAGCGACGGCTGAAGAGCGACCCGTAGGCCTCGATGATCGTGGTCATCAATATGGTGAATCCCCACATGGTGAAGAAATGCGCGAGCCCCGGCACGGTCCACTTCAAGAGTTTCTTCTGACCGGCGACTTCGACGACCTCGGTCTCACTGACCTTGCGGAATCCCTGCCAGCGACGCGGGGCGGGTTGACCGGAGCGCATGAGTTTCGAGAGCCAGTAGAAGCGGCGACCGGCAATCGAGAAGAAAATGACCGTGATCCCGAGACCAATGATGATGCGAGCTAGCACTGCGGTCCTCTCCTCGTCACTGCTTCTTGAAGTTCTCCGAATAGCGACTCGGCGTGGGGCCGCGCTGGCCGGTGTACTTCGAGCCGAGACCTTCGGATCCGTAGGGGCGATCGGCCGGCGTCGTCATCTGGAAGAAGCTGATCTGGCCGATCTTCATCCCTGGATAGAGCGTGATGGGAAGGTTCGCGACGTTCGACAACTCCAGCGTGATGTGCCCGTCCCAGCCGGCGTCGACGAACCCGGCCGTCGAGTGGATGACGAGGCCGAGGCGACCGAGCGAACTCTTTCCGTCCAGCCGTCCGACGATGTCGTCGGGGATCGCGATGCGCTCGGTCGTCGAACCGAGCATGAACTCACCCGGGTGCAGGATCATCGGCGAGTCCGGTCCGACGTCGATCAGTTCGGTGAGGTCCTCTTGGGCATCGCGCACGTCGATGACGCGCTGCGTGTGGTTTCGAAAGACCCGGAAGAACTGATCGATATGGAGGTCGACCGACGAGGGCTGCACGCAGTCTTCGCCCAAGGGATCAATGATGATCCGTCCCTGGGCGATGGCTTCTTTGATGGAGCGATCGGAGAGGACCATAACGAAGTCACGATAGCCCGTTCCCCTTGGAGTGCGGCCAGACCTCAGGGCCGGAGATTTCTAGGAAAGTACCCGACGACGGAAGTTGCGCAGCCCCACGGTGAGGAAGAAAGCGCCGAAGGCGATCATCACCGGATAGACCACGTAGAGATGCATGTGGGGAGCGTCGGTGAAGGCGGCGCGCATGCCCTCATTGACGTAGACCAGCGGATTGATCAGCACCAGGGTCTGCAGCCAATGAAAACCGCCGATCTTCACGGGCGCCAAGTGGGTCCAGGGGTAGTAGGTCCCACCGAGGAAGGTGATGGGCAGGATGACGAAGCCGAACATCAAGCCGATGTTGCGCGGCTCGAAGGACGTGCCGAGCGTCAGACCGAGCCCGGCCATCGCCACGCAGGCAATCGGCAAGAAGGTGAGGATGATCAACCAGTGCAGCGAGATGTCCGCTTCGACGCCCGCGGCGTGCACGACCGACGCGATCGGGAACACGATGAGCGCCGCGATGAGGCCCTGCACCGATCCCGAGAGGACCTTCGACATCGCCACGAGCCATATCGGACACGGCGCTTGGACCCGGTCCTCGATCTCTCGGGTGAAACCGAACTCTTGGGACATAGTGAGCGCGATCGATTGGACGCCCTGGAACATGACCGAGATGCCCACGACACCCGGCACGAGCACGGTGGCGAATCCGGCGGCGCCGGCTGCCGATCCGCCGACCGCTTGGCCGATCTTCGGGAAGACGAAGAGAAACACGAAACAGAGGAGGAACGGCTGGATCAGGGTTCGCAACACGAACTCGCGCTTGGTCCTCCACAGCACGACGAGGTCGCGGAGGATCAGCGCGCCCAGAGCGGTGCGACTGGCCTCGAAGACACTGCGTGTTGGGTGTACCTCAAAGGTGGTGTTCGTACTCATGCGTCGCGCAACTCCTTGCCGGTCAGATTGATGAACACTGTTTCGAGCGTCGGTTCGGCGACTGCTAAATCGAGAATCTCGACGCTGGACGACTCAGCCGACGCAACGAGTCGTGGCACGAGTCGATCGGTACGGCGCATATCGACGATCAATGAATTGTCCTGCACGCGCGTGCTCACGATGGCGTCGATATCGCGCTTCAGGCTCTCGGCCAATTGCTCTGCACTGGCCGCGACTTTGATCGTGACGATCGTGTCGGCGCCGGTGCTCATCTTCAGATTCGCCGGCGTGTCGAGCGCGAGGATTTTCCCGTGGTCCATGATCGCGACGCGATTGCACAGTTGATCGGCCTCTTCCATGTAGTGCGTCGTCAGCATGACGGTCTGACCCGCGTGGTTCAACTCGGTCAAGAGATCCCAGAGCGCGAGACGACTCTGCGGATCGAGCCCGGCGGTCGGTTCGTCCATGAAGAGCACGGCGGGATTGTGGAAGATCGCGCGCGCCACCATAAGACGCTGCGCCATACCGCCGGAGAGGGCGTAGATCGACGCCTTCGCCCACTTCGAGAGCGAGAAGCGCTCGAGCAGTTCGTCCGACCTGCGCCGGGACTCTTTGGCGTTGATGCCGAAGAGTCGACCGTGGAAGTAGAGGTTCTCCCAGACGGTTAGTTGTCGGTCGAGGGTGTTCTGCTGGGAGACGATGCCGGAGAGTTGCTTCACCAGCGCCGGGTGCCGTTTCACGTCGATGCCCGAGATGTACGCCGAACCGGACGTGGGCACCACTCGTGTCGTCAATATTCCCGCCGTCGTGGTCTTACCGGCGCCGTTCGGTCCGAGGAGTCCGAAGATCTCCCCACGATGAACCTTGAGGTTGAGTTTGTCGACGGCCGGGACGTCCATCGTCGGATACTGCTTCGTGAGATCTTCGGTACGAATGATCTCTTCAACGTCATCGGCCATCGATTGCTCCGTCTACACGAACGTCTCGTGCCACCGGACTTACCTTACGAGGTCGCCTCGCGCGAGAATCCAGCCTGTACCGGTCCAACATCGTGGGGTTGCACCCACACCCCCCGATGTCGTGCGGTCAACTTTCTGGGTGAGGCCGCTCGTGCGCGATGACGGGCGAGCGTCGCGCCGGGCGCCAGGTCACGTCACGACTTTCCCGATCGAGACGAGTGACGCACGTGCAGATCAGCCAGCACCGTGCGCGCGGCGCCGGAGCCCGGCGGCGCGAGCGTCAACGCCGCCACTAAGCCATTGGGTCCCGATCCGACAACGACGGCGTCCAGCGTCAATCCGGGTGAGCTCACAGTTCGAGCACCGTGCGCTGCGTCGCGACGGTGACCTGAGGGTCGCCATCGAATCGCGTCGCCAGTGCATCGAGATCATCGTCGACGCGATTCTGCTTGTGGTGAAAGAGAACCACGTGGGCGATGTTCGCGTGACGAGCCAATTCGACGGCGTACTCCGCCGCGGCGTGACCGAAGTAGGCCTCCGCCTCCAACTCTTCACGCAGCAGCTGCGCGTCGTGGATGAGTACATCCGCTCCCTCGCACAGTGACAGCGCGGCCTGGTGGTATTCACCCAATCCATCGGGACCCGGACCGAGGGCGCTCGGACAGTGGTCCGGCATGTACACCACCGTCGCAGAGCCGTCGCTGACGCGAAAACCGTAGGTACGGCCGCCCTTGTGGGGAATCTCCTCGACGAGGACACTGAAACCCTCCACTTCCAATGACGAGGCAGAGAGTGAAACAAACGACCACTCCCCGCGAAGTTCGTCGGCGCGAACCGGGAAATGCGGTGGCGACATCCCACGCGAGAGCACCTCGAGCGGATCGGATCCGTCGAGTTGGTCGGGCACGAAAAGCGTCACGCGCGCATCGGTGCGATCGGTGGCGTCGCAAAAGGGAAGGCCCTGGACGTGGTCCCAATGTAGATGGGTGAGAAGGATCGAACCTCGGAACGGTTCGCCGTTCATCAGCGAACTGGTTCGGCGAATCCCCGTACCGGCGTCAAGAAGGAGTGATGGCGCTTCTCCGTCGTGGGCGATCGCCACGCATGACGTATGGCCCCCGTAACGAAGGAACTCCTCGCCCGGCGCGGGTGTTGAACCTCGAACCCCGAGGAAAGTGACCCGCACGCGGTCAGCCCGCGTTCGAATCTTCTCGGCGGTGTCCGGTAGAGAGTTCCTGGAGCGATTCGCGATCACGTGATTCTGCCGGCGCCGGGACCACGCGACGGTCGGTCACGGCGACGAGCGACGACGTACGCTTTCCACCTTCTATGTGCGCGCGTTCACCCAACAAGGCCCCGCGCCCGTATTCGGCCATTCGGGCGCCGTCAACCTCGACGCGCATGACGCCGTCAAGTGTCAGGTACTCGCCCAGAACCACTCGGATAGGCACGAACAGAAAGTACCATCGAAGTCTCATCAAAGAGATCGTCCGATGTGCGTCTCATTACTGACCTTCATGTCCACACGTTGAGTGCGCGAAGATGGGCCTAATTGGGTCGGATTGACCGTCGAGAGTTAACATTGACTACTCCGCGGGCGTAGTTCAGCGGCAGAACATCAGCTTCCCAAGCTGAGAACGCGAGTTCGATTCTCGTCGCCCGCTCCAAAGATTTTCGTCTAAAACCCAGTAATGGTAAGGGCTTTTGTGTGACCACCGGTGACCAACAGTGACCGCGAGTGTCCCGTGTTTAGTGCCCAAGTAGTGCCCACCAGTGCCGAAGTAGTGCCCAGATGCTTAGGGGGTTGCGACGAAACTTCTTCAAGATTTCATGATCGATTGCGATGTCCACGGCCGTTGGGAGAAGTGCAAACAGATCAAGAGCGCCCTTACATAGCCAGCGCAATGGTGAGCGGCGTTGCCTACTGCCTTGTGGAATTTGCGGGTTGTGCCGACGTTATGGAATTACGGCGTTGATGGAGCCAGCTTCATGGTGACAGTGTCGTCGTGTGGTTAGCCGCGCGAAGGCTTCGTTCCTTTGACACGAATACCGGCGTGACGAGAGAGGAAATCGAGGATGCGCCTGATCCGATCGACGTTCTGCGACGGGGGCCCGACGAGCGTGCTGACCGCCCCGTGGCTGCCACCGGGGTATCGCACATATTCGACTTTTTTGCCCAAGAAGCGCAGCGAGACGTACAGTTCGTCGGATTGACCAGTGGGCGTGCGCAAGTCGCCCTCGCTGACATGAATGAGCACGGGCGTCGTCACCTTGTTCGCGTGACTGACCGGGGAACGCTCGATGAACATGTCACGGTCCCGCCACGGATCGCCACCGGCGATGTCGCCCAAGAGTGTGCTGATGTCGCTCGAGGTGAACTCGCTGATGAGATTCGTGACAGGGGCTCCGACAACCGCTGCCTTGAATCTCTTCGTCTGACCGACGATCCACGCGGACATGTAGCCGCCGTAGGAGTAGCCGCCGACGAACAAGCGCCGTTCGTCGGCACGCCCGCGGTGAACCATGTCATCGACGCAGGCCATCAGGTCGTGGTAGTCCTCGCCGCCCCAGTCACCCACGACGCGGCGGGAAAACTCCTCGCCATAACCGATCGAGCCGCGGGGATTCGGAAGAATAACGGCGTAACCGGTCGCGACCAACGACTGGTAAAAGGGCAGGGAGGAGGCCACGGGGTTCAGTGAGTTCGGCCCCCCGTGGATGTAGAGGTACAGCGGTGGCTTGCCTTGTCGCCGCCCAGCAGAGTCGCGGCGCGGCTCCATGACGAAGTATTCGACGGGTAGGCCGTCACGCGACGTGATAACGCGCCGACGCGCCGGCGTGAGCGCGATTTCATCGGTAATGACGTTGCTCGAGCGGCTCAAGCGAACGCGCGGGGCGTCGGGCTCGTCAAGTGACATCACGAACACATCTCCAGGATCGTCTACCCACGCCGTGCACACCGCGAGCCGGCGCACTCCTCGGGCCATGTGCACATCGAACGATTCGATCTGAGTGTCACCACCTGCCACGATCGAAGCCCCTCGTTGGCCAATCCTCGCGCGTGCGACGACCATTGACCCGTGGTTCACAGCGACGAATGCCACCTCGCTGTTGGAGAGCCAGGCGGCCGGACGTACCGCGTGACTGGGCCGGTCGAAGGCGGGAGCTATGACCGTGGGATCGCCGCCGTGGGCGTCGACGACGAGCAAGTGTGGTTCGCGGCCCGCCCAGTCGCGCTGGTGGGCAATGCCCGTGAAGACGATACGGTGACCGTCAGGTGAGAACGACGGCAATGCCACGTCGCGGAGCACTCCGGTCACTCGTTCGGGGTGGCCCCCATGAACGGACACTTTCCAGATCTCGCCGTGTCCGACGGTGTCATGGCGTTTCGAAGAGCGATCGGTCACGTAGGCGACAGTCGAACCGTCGGGAGACCACGCGGGATTGATGTGGTTGTAAGTCCCCCGCGTGATTTGGCGGAGGTTCTGATCGGCAAGTTCGTAGACGAACAGATGGGTGTGTCCCTCAAGGACACCACTTCCGTCGAGTCGGTTGAGGGCACCGGTAATGACACGCGGTGCGTTGCTCGCCCTGGGGTCGTTCGGCGTCGGTTCCGCGATGCCGGTGGCCACGACCAGGGCGAGCTTGCTGGCGTCGGGTGACCAGTCGATTTCGGCGACGGGTCCCGGGGCCGAAACCTTGATGGGTACGCCACCGTCGAGCGGCGCGAGATACGCCGCGGGCGGGCCGTCGGTCGCGGCAAGGTAGGCGAGGAAGCGACCATCGGGAGAGAATCGTGGTGAGAACTCACGGGGTCCGTGCGTGAAGCTACGAGGCTCGACCGACCCATCACTCGGCGCCATCTTGATCGCCATCTCGGGAGTGTCTTTTTCGACGTTCAGTGAAATTTCGACCCAAGCGACACTCTCGCCATCAGGAGAGAATCGAACATCAGTGACCCTTCGGTACAGTTCTAGGTCTTCTGGTCGCATCGGTCGCTTTGGCATTGGAACCCACCAGACTCAATCGAGCCCGTGTTGACCCGAGGTGACCATGATGTCACTCGCGCCGACGGCGCGCCGAGGCGTGCGTCGCACGACTGCCGCCGACGTGTCTCGGTGTTTCTAGGACAATTAGCGATTAGGTGTCCTCTTCGGGGTGCGGTGACGTTTCGCTATCGCCGCAAGTTCCATCACATCGTCCTGGGACCGAATCAATAATTCAATTGAACGTTTTCTTCCACGTCGTCAATCAGGCGATAAGTGGTATCTCCAACTACTGCATTGATTTGGAGCTGGCCACCGAGCGCATGCACGTATTTTGCGAGGGAAGACAGTTGCAAGTCATCACTGCGCTCAAGTTGTGACACGTTGGGCTGTGACGTGCCGAGTAATTCAGCTAACTCAACCTGGCTCTTACCAAGCTGTTCTCGCAGAATCGCAAGCCGCAGCCGCAGCCGCTCTCGCGTGACCATCTTTTCATCAACACCGAGACGCCTACGCACTTCTTGCCACTTATATGTCTTTGGCATCAGATCAAACCGTCCTTTCCAATTTCGTCGAGGTATTCGTCATACAAGTCATCGGCGAACGGAACGTTCCGTTCATACCAGCCGCTCCAGTCGTCGGTTTTGTCGCCGCCGAGTAAGACGATTGCTGTGCGCCGTGAATCGAAGCAGAACAACGCACGCAAGTTGCCACGAACCGAGCGAAGTTCTTTCATGTTGTGGTGCCGAGAGCCTTTGATCGAGTCCGCGACGGGCCGTCCCAAATTCGGACCATACTCCTCCAGCAGATCGATCGCTCCAGTGATCGCAGCGCGTTCTGTTTGCCCGAGAGAAAGTAGCCATTCGGTTGCTTGGTCCGTGAGTTCGACGTCCCACACCATTTGATTATAAGTCCTAACTTCTAGAAGTCAAGACTTATTTCTTAATTGACCAAGCCTGATTTGCCGTGGTGCCCAAGGAATGCCCATCAACATGAATTTCGAAGGTCATTTACGCATGAATAGCCATTTGATGAGGAGTTTGAGGCTGAGCAATTCTCTCCGAACATCGGCTTCCCAAGCTGAGAACGCGAGTTCGATTCTCGTCGCCCGCTCCAGGATTGATTCGTTGCAACGATTGACTAAATCGTTGCAAACATTGATGTTGGCTTTCGCCACCGTTCGCCGCTGTTAGCTCCTCTTCGCCACCGCTCACTGTCGCAGCACTGTCGGAACTGCGACAAAGGCAGTAAACCACGTATGGCTCTCACAAGCCATCGCCTTGTGCCACGTCGAAGAACTGCACCGCCCGCTGCAGCACCGTCGAGGGATACTTCAAACGCGATCATTTTTCAACTGCGGGCTGCTTGGCGCGATGAGTGAACGGCAACCACCAGTTCCACCGACCGAGCAGAGAAACCAGAGCGGGCACGAGTAACGCCCGGACGACGGTGGCATCCAGAAGGATGCCGACGCCCATGCCGGTGGCGAACACCTTGATCGGCACTTCAGGTCCCGAGGCGAGTGCGGCGAATGCGAGGAACAGGATGATCGCCGCGCTCGTGACGAGGCGGCCCGTATGGCCAAGACCTTCAACAATCGCGTCGTCGGTCGATCTTCCCGCGTCGTGCGCTTCTTTGATGCGAGAGACAATAAAGACCTCGTAGTCCATCGAGAGGCCGAACAGGAAGGCGAAGACCAACAGCGGTACGAAGTCCGCGACGACTCCGGTAGCCGGTATGCCCCAGATGGCCCGAGAACCGTAACCGTTCTGCCAGATAAGTACGAGTGCCCCGAACGACGCGCCGACCGAGAGCACGTTGAGCACCACGGCCTTGATGGGCAGCACCACGGATCGGAAGGCGCGAATCAGCGCAAGCAGACCGATTAGGGCCACGATCGCGACGATCAGGGGGAATCGAGAGTAGAGGGCGTGAACGATGTCGACCTCTGCAGGCCCGTCGCCCGCGACCTGCGCGCCGGGAGCAAGTCGAGCCACCGTGTCGCGCACGGTGCTCACCGTCGCATTGTCGATCGCAGAGCTGGTGGGCGCGCTCGGCAACACGTCAATGAGGGCCGTGCCGGATCGTTGCCACGCCGGACCTGTAGGAACGATGACCGTGTCGACACCGGCGATTGTCCGAAGATGAACAGCCAGAGCCTCCGGATTAGCGCGATCGGGAACGAGAATCTCAATGGGCGAGAGCACCCCGACTGGGAACCCCTCGCGTTGAAGGATCCGCAGTCCTTGTTCGGCAGAGCCCACGCGAGCAAGGGAAGTGGGTTGGGTCTCGCCCACTCGAAGACCGGACGCCGCCCCGAGTAGGACAACGAGAACGATCAGGGCGGTAGTGATGGCAAAGACGCGGTGGTGAATAACTGCTCGGGTCCACGCGGTCCACGCGCGGCTTGGTTTTCCGGCATTACGTTGGTGTCGCCTTTGGGCGCGCCGACTCCTGTGGTCTAGACGGGGCCCCCACGCCGAAAGCAACGCTGGCAGCAGAGTAAGTGCCGCGATGACGGTCACTAGGGGAATGAGTAGGCCGCCGTAGCCGAGGCTTCGCAAGAATGGCACGGGCAAGAGGACCAACGTGAGAAGGCCAACGCCGACGATGACCCCGCTAAAGGCCACCGCTCTTCCGGCAGTGGACATGGCGACGACCACCGCTTCGTCATTAGTTCGGCCCCGATCTCGTTCCTCACGCCAGCGCGTTACGACGAGCAGGGAATAGTCAATCGCAATTCCGAGACCGATGAGGGCGACGAGGTACTCAACAAGTTGGCTGACGTTGGTGAAAGCGGTGATGGCCCCAATGAGCAGGAACGTGGCGAGGATGGAGACACCGGCAAGGATGAGAGGGACCACCGCTAGTAACGACCCGAAGACCAGTATGAGGACGAGGAGTGCGCCGATCGCTCCGAGGGCGACCTCGCCAATCACCCCAATCCCGCCACTCCCCGGTGCATTGTAGAGAGCGGTGAGGCCAGTGGCCGCCACCGTGACTCCCGGCGGGGCCGTCGCTCGCATCCGAGCCGCGATCTGGGCGGACGTGAGTGAATTATTGCCGCCGTAGACCAGTCCGAGCACGGCCCGGGCGTTCGGCGACACAAGACGAGGATCGTTCACCGCCGGGTAGGACACGACGCGCAGAGCGTGTTCTCCGTTCAAGGAAGCGAAGGTTGCGTCAAGCGCGTCACGACCCCTCGCACTCTCAGCCCGCTCGTTAGCGGGGAGCGTGACGACGACGACGGTCGGACTGATATTGCCGCCGTTGTCGTAGGTGTGCGTGATTGCGAGGGCGGCCTGATAACTCGGCAACCCCGGAAACGTCGTGGTCGAGGTAAGCCGTCCGGCAATGGGTCCGATGAGGGCAATACCCACCACGGCCACCGCCAGCCAGAACAGCCCGACCATCTTTCGATGCCGAATCAGGAAGCGGGCGAGGCGCCCGAGGCCTCGGTTCGATGGCTCGGGTAGGAGTGAATCTAGGCGATTTGCAGGGAATTGGGTCATGCGATCAACGCTAAGGATGTTGAATTTTCGCAACAATGGTGCAGGGACCTCTTTTTAGAGGGGGGTTACGTCTACTTTTCCTGGTGCGCAGTCCGCGCATTCAGGTATGCCAACACAGCCATGACCCGGCGGTTGTCGTCCTCTGATAACGGAAGGTCGAGCTTCATGAAGATGCTGGCGATGTGTTTGCTAATCGCCTTTTCTGAGACGAACAACCCAGCCGCAACGGCAGCGTTCGAGCGGCCCTCGGCGATGAGTGCCAGCACCTCGCGCTCTCGGTGAGTGAGACGAGAGAGAGGTTCGTCCGCGGCCCGTTTGACGAGTAGTTGGGAGATGACTTCAGGATCCATCACCGTTCCGCCGCCAGCCACTTGGCGAACCGCGTCGACGAACTGACTCACGTCCATCACACGATCCTTCAGCAGGTAGCCAACGCCCCCGATGCCGTCGGACAACAACTCGCGCGCGTAGAGCGGTTCGACGTATTGGGAGAGTACCAAGATCGGAAGGCCCGGCAACTGTCGGCGGGCTTCGATCGCCGCTACCAGCCCTTCGTTGGTGAACGTCGGCGGCAATCGAACGTCAACCACTGCGACATCCGGGCGGTGCTCCATCAACGCCGTCAGCGCCGAAGGACCATCTTCGACCGCCTCCACCACATCGAAGTCGTGTGCGCTCAGTAGTCGAACGAGGCCGTCTCTTAGGAGGGCGAGATCTTCGGCGATGACAACTCGCACGGCACCTCCATACTTATGGTCGTAGGTCCCCCTGGGGGACTTGAGACATCGAGGGTGCCATCGAAAGCAGACAGCCGACGTTCGATCCCCTGTAGACCGGTCCCGCGGTTCCGGTCAGCCCCTCCATTTCCGTCATCACCGACGACCGCGGACAACTTGCCGTCCCCATAATGCACGTGTATCCAGGCGGACGTAGCATTGCTGTGCTTGACCACGTTGGTTAGTGCCTCGGCGACGGCGAAGTAGGCCGCCGACTCCACCGGCGGCGACAGACGGGCGTCCGGGAGATCGATGGTCGCCTCGACGGGAAGTAGGACGGCGAGGACCAGTGCTTGGATGGCCCCGTCAAGTCCCCGGTCGGCCAGCACCGGCGGGTAGATACCTCGGACCAAGGAGCGTAAGTCAGCGAGAGCGGCGGCGGCACCGGTCCTTGCCTCGATTAAGAGCCGTCGTGCCTCGACGGGGTCAGTGTCCAGCAGGTCTTCGGCCATACCAAGATTCATGCCCAGCGACACCAATTGTGCCTGGGCGCCGTCGTGGAGGTCTCGTTCGACACGCCGCATCTCGGCTTCTTGGACATCGAGAGCTTCACGCCGCGTGCGAGTGAGCACGTCAACTCGCTCTTCGAGTGTTCGCTCGCGATCGCTCGAAAAGAGTGGCACTAGCCAGGCGTGTGTCGAAAACGCAACGACAAGACCGAGGATCAGCCAGATCGGCCAGAAGTACCCGAGACCACCCATCAGCCAGATGAATATTCCCGTCGCGCCGAGCACAAGCGACAGAGCTGCGTGCACGGCCAGAGGACGCGGACCCTGCGTGCGTAGAGCTCGACGTATGGTGCGAAGAAATGCGAAGGGGACAACCAGTCCAAGCCAGACCCACCCTGGCCAGAAGTATCCGGCGCCGGTGACCAACCAGACGACGGTGACCGCGAGCCCGAGCACCAGCCCGAAGTTCGTGATACGCCGCCGGGCAGCCCGCGGCCATCCACTGTTCGCCAAGGCATTGGGCACGCGTGCGATCCAACCGCGAACGCGACGGCTTTCGAAAGTTTCGGCTCTCACACTTGGATCACTCACGCCGCTGCTCGTGGCTTCCTTAATTCAGGAGACGGGGCCGCTGGGCGGAACGAAAGTCGCTGTCCACGCTTTTTCGGCGCTTTCGAACACGACTGCATACGTCCCAGTCTGACACCCAGAACTAGCCACGTCAGTGGGGCTAGGTCCACATCTGATGGGGTGTCAAGTCTTGGTTCAGTTAGTTAGAGGATTGTCTGGACCCGAACGCCATTCGCGCTGTGTCGCAGGCATCGCTGCAGCAACATGACCCCAGCGGCCACCTTGAATGGCGACGACCTCGCCGCCTGCGCTTGTTGGAGTCTTCATCGCCGACCGCGACCGCAAGCTGAGAACGCGGGTTCGATTCCCGTCGCCCGCTCCAAAAGTTAGCGACAGAAGTCACCGAGTTTCACCGACAAAAGTCGAGATAAGTATGGCAGCCATTGCTCCGTGACACGCGGACGCGAAGCTGGGAACTCGACGTCAGAAGAATGGACGAGCAGTTCTCGTGAAGAACGTCAGCTGGCGAGATAGTCCGTCAGGCTCACTCGGCGGCGGCGGGTGCGTTTTCTCGCTTCGATCTCGTCACGATGAACCATCTGACGATGGTGAGTTTCGATCTTTCGTAGGTTGGCCGCCACGATGAGCAACGTGACGAAGATTCCCTGGGCGGCGATGCCGCGCACGCGACGTCGCGCCGGCTGG
This sequence comes from Acidimicrobiaceae bacterium, assembly GCA_003133685.1. GTDB lineage: Bacteria > Actinomycetota > Acidimicrobiia > Acidimicrobiales > RAAP-2 > RAAP-2. The sequence continues at coordinate 2,663 of PKYQ01000029.1, read as the reverse complement.
GCCAGCGCCTCGTGCGCGGGATCCTTCACGAACCCGTTCCATCCCTCGATGGTGTTGCGCAGCGTCGCGTAATGGCGCGCCCACTCCTCTGATCCGTAAGCAAAGCTTTGGGCGTGGCGCGCGGCCACGTCGGGCGCGATGGTGACGGCGTGCTGTGAACAGAGCAGCGGTGGCGACGTCGGTGGGTTGAGCGTTCTCGCGCCGATCACGGCGAGGGAGGTGGGACGCAGTTCGCAGCGCACCTTCGGACGTGTCCCCTGGGCCGGGCACATGAAGCGCTCGTAGCCGTCGACGTCGGGGCCGGACTTGCGTCGCAGTTGGTAGGCGCGTCGCGCGTCGATGCGCTGGCGATAGGTGTCGGCGTCGATGGCGCCCGCGCGCAGGTCGATCGTCGCACGCACCAACGCCTCGGGCATGCCCGGGCAGTACCAGGCGCCCTCGACCAAGACCGCGCCGTGGCTGTTCGCCTGGCGACCGAGCTGGTCGACGCGGTAGTCGATCACGAGCGCAAAGCCCATCGCGCGCACCGGCAGGTGAAAGTTCGTCGCGAGCGCGCCCGAGTAGGCGCGATCGACGCCCAAGGATCCCGGGGCGAAGCCGCGCGAGCGCGCGCCGGCTAACACCCGCAGGGCGGTGCCGCCCGGATCGACGCCCGGACGATCGAGCGCGAGACCAACGACGAGATTGGGGAACGCAGCGAGACTCCCGGGCGCGGGTGAGGCGGTCGTCAGCAGCGTCGCCTCCAGGGCCCAGGCGACGCGGCTGCGTCGTCGACCCTTGTGGTCTTCACGTTCGCGGTGGTCGCCCTCTCGGACATACCATCCTCCGTCGGGGTCCGTGGCGCAGAGCCCGCGGCGCTTCGAGGGTCCGCGCGAGAAGAGCGGGACCGGCGTGGCGTCGAGTCCGTAGGCGAGACGTGACGGTCGCTCGCATCCCTCGACGCTCGCTGAGAGCAGGGAACTCATAAAGGACTCCAGACGATCTCGCGCGCGCAGCGAGTCGTCCTCACTCATCGTCGCGCAGCGTTGCGCGAACTCTTCGACACCGAGTCGGTGGTTCTTCGCAAGGCCCGACGGGTCGAGCACCGAGGCGACCGCGTGAAAGAGGTAGCGCACCTGGCGATAGCGCGCCAGGAAGGAACGAGCGTCACGGACCTCACCGGTGACGCCCAACGTCGCCTTCGCCTCGTTGGAGAGTCGGCAGAACAACACCTCGGTCGCGCCACTCAAGTGCAGCGCGCGGTCGTCGGTCGCGAGGAGTAACAGTGCCGTCAGCAACGCCGCGACGGACAGTTCGCGGGGTCGCCCGGGGCGACGGTAACGCGCCTCGATCCCCGCCTCGAGCCATCCGGCGACCCCCGAGCGTTCGACGAGCGCGAGGCAGCGCACCACTTCGTCGTCCTCGATCATGCGACGGCTCATCGTTGACGCGCCCGTGCGCGCAGTTGGGCCTTCGTCTGAGGCGCCACTCACGTGGCGCGCGTAGCGCAGGAGCGACTCGACGTCGTGGAGGCCGGCCCACACGCAGAGTTCGCGCAGTGGGGTGTCGCTCGCGAGGTGACCACAGATGAACGTCGAGCGCGCTCGTCCACTCGAGAGCGCCACCTCGTCGGGGTCGCCCGCGAGCGAGCCAGCAATCTCGCCAACGAGGTTTTTCGTGTCGCGCACGCGCGCTGCCGGGCGAAAGAGATAGCCGCGTTGTTCGTCGGCGAGGGCCACGAGCACCCCCGCGTCAGGGTCACGAACCGGCACGAGTCGCGAGGCGCCACGCACGCGCACGAGCACTCGCCCCTTCAAACGACGCACGTCGGACCCTCGCAGATGGGCCACCTCGCGCGGGCGAAGCCCCGCGCCCACCATCGCCGCGAGCAGCACGGTGGCGTTGTGGACCCGGGCCCGGCTGGCCTGGCTGCGCGCCCTCGACCAGAGCGCCGCGAGATCACGTTCGCTGTAGGGCAGAGGGGCCGGCGAGGCCGGGAACTGGCGGGACGTTGGAAAGCTGCCCCGACGACGCAGCGTCGAGCGGTAGGTGCCGAGCGAGTGCGCGCGCAGTGTCGAACAGCCGATCGTGAGGAACGCCTCGACAGCGTCAGCGTTCTTGAGTGCCCGATCGACCGCCAACCCCTCCAGTGCGCAGAACTCCTCGAAGCGTCGAAGCACACTGGCGTCGCGTTGACCGAGGGCCACTATCGAGTATCTTGACATATATTATCATCAAGATACGTGATGGGGGATGCTGGTAACGGTGACGAGTGAGCGACGCCGAGTGATTCTCGCCGAGATGAACCGCCTCACGCGCAGGCCGGTGGTGGCGGGCACGCTCTCGCAACGTTCCACCCGCTGCGCGGGCGCGGGCTGTCACTGTCGCGCCGACCCGCCGGTGTTGCACGGTCCCTACCCGACATGGAGTCACCAGGTCAACGGTCGACAGGTGACGACGACCTTGAGTGCGGAAGAAGCCGAACAACTGCGTCCAGCGCTCGCCGCACACCGGCGACTGCGAGAACTGGTGAAGGAGCTCGAAGCGCTCTCGAGCGCCGACTTCGAGTCACGTCGCGCCAGTAAATAGGTCTCTTTAGAACTGGGGCAGCCGGCCTTTTAAGCTGGGAACCCAACGAGATAGTGATCGCGAATGCGCTGGTCAACGACTTTTGTCGTTAACCC
>PKYQ01000010.1:197844-199431 GCA_003133685.1 Acidimicrobiaceae bacterium | reverse complement strand
CTCCGATGCCAACCTCGCGTGGCGTGGCGATGGCCAGTTCATTGCTGAGCGATGGCGCGGGTCCGATCTACAACAGCGCGTGTTCTGTCGATTTGGCTTCGACGCTGTGCGAGATAATCGCGCACCTCGATCCGGTGACCGCGTAGGGCTGGCGGAACCGCTCGGAGGCGGGCCTCGATCCACCGCACTGGTTGTGAGTTCTCGAGGCCTGCCTCCCTCGGTGCCGGCACGAGTCCGGCGCCGCTGAGGGCTTGGGTGCCCCCCGCATCTATGCCCTCAGCGGCGTCTCTGTCGCACTTGTTTGAAGGATTGCCCAACGAACAACAACTGATCCTTCGACTTCGACAGAGGTGGCATTTGCAAGACCGCCAGATTTCGGCCAGCAGGGCATACACGTGGTCGGGCGGGGCCAACCCACCGACGTCGGACTTAATGCGTGGACCCCCGCAAAGGGACGACTCAGCGTGCACCGGCGCGAAGAAATACTTCTCGGGCTTCACCACGGAATGTCGGTACGAGCGATAGCTCAAGCGCTAGAGCATGCGCCCTCAATGGTCACGAGGAAGTTGACCGGAAACGGGGGACGAGGGAGGTATTGCCCCTGGCCCTCGCACCAGCGAGTACGAATTGGTACGAAACGGCCTAATGCCGCCGAGCTCTACAATTCCGCGTGGTCTTCGAAGGTGACGCCAAGGCTCGAAAAGTTCTGGTCACCCGACGAGAAATCGCGTCGTCTGCATCGAGCGTTTCCCGGTGAGCCAAATCATGCAGTTAAGTCGCGAGACCATCCGTCAATCTCTCTACTTGCACGGTCGAGGTGAACTGCATCGGGAACTAGCTCGGTACCTGCGTCGAGTCGGGCCGAGATGGTCGGCCGCGGTCATGAGATTAATTCACTAGATGATGCTAAATCCAGTTAAGGATTGATGTTGACGAGATGTCGAAATCAGTTGCTGGGCTGTTTCATTCACCATTTTTTTACCGTGATAGCGCCAGTCTCCACCGCGCAGTTACCACTACCAAGTTGATACTGGCTACATGGCTGATCTTCTAGTTGTTCTCGGCACCGTCACTTTTGTGGGCGCGATGCTGGCTTTGATTTGGGGACTGGGGCGAGTATGACTTTGACTAACGGGTTGCTACTTGCGTTGTCCGTCGCCGTGTTTATCTACCTCGGGTTCGCGTTGTTCAAAGCTGAGCGTTTCTAATGGGGTTCGCAGGGACAATCGTCGCGATGATCGTTGTGTTGGCAATCGCTTGGCGGTTCTTGGGCGCCTACATGGTGTCCGTGTACGAAGGGCGCACCCGCTGGCTGTCCTACATTGAGCGGCCGATCTACAAGGTCGCGGGCATTGACCCCGAATCGGAGCAGTCATGGCAGCGCTACGGCGCTTCGCTCATTATCTTTTCCGGCGTTATGTTGCTCGTCGGCTACACGCTCCTTCGACTGCAAGGACATCTGCCGCTGAATCCCCAGCACCTGCCCGGCGTGAGCCCGGCGCTGTCGTGGAACACGATCGTGTCGTTCGTAACCAACACGAACTGGCAGTCGTACTCGGGCGAGACGACCATGTCGTACCTGTCCCA
>PKYQ01000010.1:195922-197706 GCA_003133685.1 Acidimicrobiaceae bacterium | reverse complement strand
TCGAGAATCCGACCGGTCTAACGAACTTCTTCTCGATGGCGCTCATCTTGTGCATTCCTGTCGCACTCACGTACGTGTTCGGCAAAATGGTTGGCCACGTCCGCCAAGGCGCGGCCGTGCTCGCCGTAATGGTGATCATTTTCGGATCGTGGCTCGCGATCGGCGCTGTCGCGGAGCACCAAGCCAACCCCGCCATAACAGCGGCGGGATTGAGCCACCAGCCAACCGGCAACATGGAAGGTAAGGAAACTCGCTTCGGTGACACCTCCTCAGCCTTCTACAACATCACGTCCACCCAGACCTCGACGGGCAGCGTCGACTCGGCNNATCATCACCGTCTTTATCGGCGGATTGATGGTTGGACGAACTCCGGAGTATCTGGGAAAAAAGATACAGGCCCGGGAAGTGAAGCTCGCCGCCTTCGGGGTGCTGGTCATGCCGATGACCGTTCTCATCCTCACGGCCATCGCGGTGTCGGTCCATGCCGGGCGGGCCGGGCCGCTCAACGCCGGGCCCCACGGCTTCTCCGAGATCCTCTACACGTTCACCTCGGTCACGAACAACAACGGTTCCGCCTTCGCCGGCCTCAGCTCCAACACCGCCTTCTACAACATCACCGAGACGGTGGGCCTGCTGCTGGGGCGCTTCGCCATCATCATCCCGGTACTCGCGTTGGCCGGGGGCCTGGCCGCCAAGAAGGTCGTCCCCGCGTCGCTCGGGACGTTCCGCACTGACAAGCCGATGTTCATCGGACTGCTCATCGGTGTCATCCTCGTGGTGGGTGCGCTCGTTTTCTTTCCCGCCGTCTCGCTCGNNTACAGAGGACGTGCGCGCGTCGCCCACGCCGTAGCGCACGACGAATTTGTCGTCAGCCCACCAGCGGCGGAGTCCCCTGAACCGCCGCGCGGTTTGAATAGAACGTGGTTTGCCACCTTGAAGGAGGTTCAGATTCATGAGCAACATTGATTTGGCCGTCCCCGCGTCGAGCGACGCGCACCCGGGCGCGCTCCAGGGTGCCGGTGGCATGAATCGACGGCGAGGGCTGTTCGACCGAGAGATCCTCGCCCGGGCGGCGTGGGATGGGCTCAAGAAATTCAGTCCGCGGACTCAGGTGCGTAACCCCGTGATGTTCGTCGTGCTGATCGGCACGGTCGTGACCTTTCTCGAGTCAATTGCTCATCCGAGCCTGTTCGACTGGCTCATCACGATCTGGTTGGCGCTCACGGTGTTCTTCGCCAACTTTGCCGAAGCAGTAGCCGAGGGACGGGGTAAGGCTCAGGCCGAAGCTCTCCGCCGGATGCGCGTCGAGACCGACGCGCGTCGGCTCCACCCAGACGGTGGTGAAGATCGTGTGGCGGCGGCAGATCTTGTTCGAGGTGACCTGGTCGTGTGCGAAGCGGGCGACGTCATTCCCTCGGACGGAGAGATCGTAGAAGGCGTGGCCTCGGTGGATGAATCGGCGATCACGGGTGAATCCGCGCCAGTCATTCGCGAGTCCGGCGGGGACCGATCCGCGGTGACAGGAGGAACGCGTGTTCTCTCGGACCGGATCGTGATTCGCATCACAGCCGAACGGGGCCACACGTTCCTCGATCGTATGATCGCGCTCGTCGAGGGCGCCCAACGTCAAAAGACGCCCAATGAAATTGCGCTGACAATACTCCTGGCCGCATTGACCATCGTCTTCGTACCCGTCGTCGTTGTCCTCCAGCCCTTCGGAGCGTTCTCGGGCGCGAGCGTCTCAGTGATCGTCCTCATCGCGCTCTTGGTGTGTCTCATCCCGA
>PKYQ01000010.1:0-195857 GCA_003133685.1 Acidimicrobiaceae bacterium | reverse complement strand
TGGCCTCGCTGGCCGATGAGACCCCCGAAGGTCGCTCGATCGTCATACTCGCGAAAGAGAGATTCAATATCCGCGAGCGCGACCTCGGTGCTGAGCACAACTTCGTTCCCTTCAGCGCTCAGACCCGCATGTCGGGCCTCGATGTTGACGGTCGCCAGATCCGCAAGGGCGCGGCCGAAGCGGTTGGGCGCTGGGTGCGAGAGCAGGGTGGACAAACATCGAGCGAGGTCGACCAGATTGTCGAGCGAGTGGCTCGGGCGGGCTCAACTCCGTTGGCCGTCGCAGACGGTCCCGACCTCCTAGGGGTCGTCGAGCTGAAGGACATGGTGAAAGAAGGTATCCGCGAGCGTTTCGCCGAGCTGCGCGCGATTGGCATCCGCACCATCATGATTACCGGCGACAACCCCCTCACCGCTGCCGCCATCGCCCAAGAAGCCGGCGTCGACGACTTCCTGGCTGAAGCGACTCCGGAAGCCAAGATGAATCTGATCAAGGCTGAACAGGAGGGCGGCAAGCTCGTCGCGATGACCGGCGACGGCACGAACGACGCCCCCGCGCTGGCCCAAGCCGACGTTGGTGTCGCGATGAACACGGGCACGACGGCGGCAAAGGAAGCGGGGAACATGGTCGATCTCGATTCGAATCCCACCAAGCTGATCGACATCGTGGAGATCGGCAAACAACTCCTCATCACTCGAGGCGCGCTCACGACGTTCTCTATCGCCAACGACGTCGCCAAGTATTTCGCCATCATCCCCGCGCTCTTCGTCGCGACCTATCCGCAGCTTCACACGCTCAACATCATGGGCCTGCACAACGCGGAGACCGCCGTGCTGTCAGCCGTGATCTTCAACGCTCTCGTGATCGTTGCCCTCATCCCATTGGCCTTGCGCGGTGTGCGATTTCGGCCCTCGAGCGCGGCTGTGATCCTGCGGCGCAACGTCTTGATCTACGGGGTTGGGGGAGTCATCGCACCGTTCATCTTCATCAAGCTCATCGACATGATCCTCACCGCGACGGGAGCCTTCTAATGCACAGTCAGCTCGTTCTCAATCTGCGGCGAGGACTGCTCGTCACGGTGTGCTTCTTCGTGCTGCTCGGTATCGCCTACCCACTGGCGGTGACGGGAGTTGGTCAAGCATTCTTCTCATCTCAGGCCAGTGGGTCACTTACGAAGAACGGTTCCCCGCTCATCGGTCAGCAATGGAAGGGGCCGAAGTGGTTTCAGGGCCGCCCCGACGGCGACGACCCGATGGCGACGGGCGGCACCAACCTCGGACCACGCTCGAAGACGCTCGTGAAGGACGTGAAGGAACAGATTGCCCTGTTGAAAAAAGAGGGGATCACTCCCACGCCTGATCTCGTGACCACCTCGGGCAGTGGCGTCGACCCCGATATTGCCCCCGTCGACGCCTACGCCCAAGTGAACGCGGTGGCGAAAGCCCGCGGCCTATCGGTCGCCGCTGTGCGTCACCTGGTCTCGACGCAAATTCATCCAGCTGAATTTGGGTTCCTCGGGTCGTCGTACATCAACGTGCTCCAACTCAACGAGGCACTCAGAACCCTGCGATGAGCGGCTTCGAGCTCACTGACGCCACGTTCTGGCAGGGCTTGCCGGTGGCTCGACGCGTGATCGACGCGCGTCCGCGGGCCCGTGTTGTCGCAATGGGCACCATTGTCGCTACCGAGGTCACGAGCCGTGGGAGCAGCCCAGTGTTCTGCTGCACGCTCCATGACGGCAGCGGCGAGCTGGACGTTCTCTTCCTCGGCCGATCTTCGGTGCCGGGCTTTCGCGTGGGAACTCGTTGCAGTGTCGAAGGCCTGGCACTGACTGAAGACAATCGCTTGGCGGTATGGAACCCGCTCTACCGCTTCGAGGCGTCGGTCACTGATCCTGGGCCGAGCGACGAATCTTCCGTCGGCGAAAAATTGGCGCCGACCGATGAGCTGGCGTCGGACGGAGCCTGGCCAGCACCATCACCGGCACCTGAGAACGACGACGACGTCGAAGTTGCTGGCCATTTTCGGATCTACCTCGGAGCGGCGGCGGGTGTGGGCAAGACGATGGCAATGCTCGACGAAGGCCATCGACGTCTGCGGCGCGGAGCGGACGTCGTGATCGGTGTGGTCGAGTCTCACGATCGAGCGCTCACCGAGGAACGAACAATCGGATTAGAAGTCGTGCCGCGACGAGCGGTTGAGTATCGCGGGGTGGTCCTTACCGAGATGGACCTCGAGGCGGTGATAGCTCGCCATCCCGACGTGGTGCTCGTCGATGAACTGGCGCACACCAACGTGGGGGAATCAGGCAGCAACCAGAAGCGCTGGCAGGACGTCCTTGAGATACTCCACGCGGGCATCGACGTCATTGCGACGGTCAACATTCAGCACCTGGAGAGTATGGCGGACACGGTCGAGCGCATCACCGAGGTCCCGGTGAGAGAACGGGTTCCCGATTGGGTCGTGCGGCGCGCTGATCAGATCGAGCTGATCGACTCATCTCCCGAACAGCTTCGCCGTCGGATGCTGCATGGCAACATCTATACGCCCGAGCGGGCGTCCAATGCACTGGCTCACTTCTTTCGAACCGAAAATCTCACCGCCCTTCGGGAAATGGCCCTACGGTTCCTCGCTGATGAGACTGACGAGGATCTGCTGGAATATCTCAGTCATTCCCATCCCGAGGTGATCTGGGAGACCGCCGAGCGCATCATGGTTGCCGTCAACACCGCGTCTGGCACCGACGGCATTCTCCGGCGTGCCTCACGGATGGCGATGCGCATCAAAGCCGATCTCCACGTGGTTCACGTGAACAGTTCGGGAGCTTCGCACCCCGTCGATAGCGCGTCGCTCGAGCAACTTCGCCTACTCGCGGTTGACCTCGGCGCGACTTGGCACCAGCTTGACGCCGACGAAACGGTGACCGCCCTCATTGACTTCGCCCAAGGCCAACAGATCACCCAGATCGTGATNNGGCTCCAGCCAGCGATCTCGTCGCCGCGAGATCTTCGGCGGGGGATCGACGGTTCATCAACTCACGCGCGCGGCGAACACCAAAGGGGTTGATGTTCATATCATCGCTCGACGTGACGACCTCGACGTTCCACGGGTCGTTACGCGAGGACCGAAGCGGCAGAAGGGCTCGTCACCGGCCTGATTCGGCGGACCGGGCGCCCGTCGTCAGTCCTTTGCGCAAAGACATATTGACTAGAGGGAGGCGTGCGACGATAAAAACTGGAGGTTTGGCGATGAGACGTACTTTTCTCGGCACGGCGTACGCACTGTTCGCCACGGCGGTGGTGACCGCCGGCATGCTCCCGCTGCGAAGTCACCTGAGCAGCGCCACGACGGCGCTCATCCTGGTCGTGCCCGTCGTGATTGGCGTAGTCACGGGTGGAGTGCTCGCGGGCACCGTCAGCGTCGGAGCCGGGTTTCTCGTGTACGACTTCTTTTTCCTCCGTCCCTATCTCACACTGTGGGTGGGGGCCCCTCAGAACTGGGTCGCGCTCGGTGTCTACGTGGCGGTCATGGTGCCCGTCTCCCAGGTAGTCGCCAGGATGAACTCGGCCAAAGCCGAGGCTCGTCGTCAAGGGCGCGAGATCCGAGAGCTCTTCGAACTTTCTCACCTCCTCGTCGAAGACAAGTCGCTCGAGGTGCTGCTCTCTTCCGTGGTCACGACGCTCGCCGAAGTGTTCAGCGCTGATCAGGTGGCCTTGCTGCTTTCCGAAGAAGAGAAACTGGAGGTAGTCGCCTCCGCTGGTGAGCCGTTGAGCGACGCGCAACGTCGCTGTGTTCTCCCTGCTGCGGGAGAGCTCGCAACCCTCGAGACTCGACCGTTCGAGCGCGAGGGATTGCTCGTGGTGGCACTGACTGCCACCGGTCGGCCGGTTGGCCTGCTCGTGCTCTCCGGCATGGCTGCAGCCCGCCACGAACGCGAGCCACTCCTGCTCTTCGCCAACCAGATCGCTCTCGCAGTTGAACGCGTGCAACTACGCGAGAAGGCCCTCCAGGCACGGCTCGCCGAAGAGGTCGCCCAACTCGCCAAGACTCTCGTCACCGCCGTCTCCCACGACCTCCGAGCGCCGCTTACCTCGATCAAGGCGTCATCGTCCACGCTCGTCGATACCGAGTTCGCTATCGATCCGGACACCACGCGAAGCCTCGCGACGCTCATTGACGTGCAGGTTGATCGTCTCGCCGAGTTAGTGCAAAATCTGCTGGACATGAGCCGTATTCAAGCTGGCGTTCTTCAGCCCCGCTGCTCCGTTGCGTCGATCGCCGATATCGTGATCTCGGCCGTCGACGACCTCGCCCCGCGTGGTTACGACATACGCACGGAGATCGAGGATGACCTGCCGCCTGTCGACGCTGACCTCGTTCTTATCAGTCGAGTCCTCGCCAACCTGCTCGAAAACGCCATACGCCATGGTCCGAAATCCGAGCCCATTACGGTGTGCGCCACACTGACAAAGGAACATCTCATCGAGGTCACGGTGACGGACAAGGGTCCTGGTGTCAGCCCGCAACGACGTCACGAGATCTTCGAACTGTTTGCCCGCCGAAGTGACGACGCCGGCGCCGGGCTCGGGCTCATGATCGCAAAGACATTCATCGAAGCGCACGATCAGCGAATCTGGGTGGACGACGCGCCCGGGGGCGGCGCCAGATTCTGCTTCACCCTTCCTCTTGCCACCACCCTTCCCGAGGAGTCGACGTATGCCGCACATTCTCATCATTGACGACGACCCCGATCTGCTCAATGTGTGTCGCGTCGGGCTGGAGGCTCTTGGCCACGAGCTTCGTACCGCAGAGACCGGCGACGAGGGACTCGTTGAGGCGGCCGTCTACCCTCCCGACGTCATCGTCCTCGACCTTGGCCTGCCCGACCTCGACGGCCTCGAGGTGTGTAAGAGGATTCGCAGTTGGAGCAGCGTTCCTATTATCGTGCTCTCGGCCGACGGGTCAGAGGACCGTAAAGTGAGCGCCCTTGACGAGGGGGCCGACGACTACATGACCAAGCCGTTCGGGATGCGTGAACTGAACGCACGCCTCAATGTGGCAATACGCCATCATTCCCCCGACAACGGCGATCACCCCCAAGAGATTGAAGTTGGATCGCTTCACCTCGATCTCATTCACCGTGAAGCAACACTCTCCGAGGAGCGTCTCGATCTTACGCCCAAAGAGTTTGATTTTCTCGCCTACCTCGCCCTCAACGTCGGCAAGGTCTGCACCCGTCGGATGATCTTGGAGAACGTCTGGGGACCGGGCTACGGCAGCGAGTTTCACTATCTAAAGGTGTATGCGTACCGGTTGAGACGCAAGCTCAACGACGAGAAGGGCCTCTTCCTGCAGAGCGATCCATCGGTTGGGTACCGACTCGCGCAGGCGCAGTGATTGAATTATTCGCCAGCGAGCTGACCGGTGACATGACTTCAGCGGCCTGCGCTCAACTTGGTCTCCGGGAGAGGTTGTCCCTCGGAGCAACGGCTATCGAATTGTTTAGTTGGTTGGGCTCAGGTGTGCCGGATTGACGCGAAGACAGTTTCCGCTTAAGCGGCAGTTGGCTCCAGAGCCACCGTGTAGCCCAAGTTTCGAATTTGGCCTAGCGCACGCCACTTTGCCCTGTCAGGATTGCGTTTGGAGTAGAAGTCGCCATCGGGATCATTGAACGTTTCGCCAGTTTGGAGCATGTTCCAGATGGCGATGAGCATCGAATGTTCGATGGCGACGAACGCCCTGACGGGCCCGCGACCCCTCGTGGTCAAAGGAGTACCGCTTCTTTGCTGTCTCGTTCACCTATTTTTTACCGCGACGACAATGGTCTCCACCGCGCAGTTACCGTCAGTGGTTCGAAACTGACCACATGGCTGATTTTCTCGTTTGTCCTGGGCATCGTCACTTTCGTGGCGGCGATGCTGGCGCTGATCTGGGGACTGGGGAGAGTATGACGGTGACTAACGAGTTGCTACTTGCGTTGTCCGTCGCCGTGTTTATCTACCTCGGGTTCGCGCTGTTCAAGGCGGAGCGATTCTTGTGGGGTTCGCATGGACAATCGTCGCGATCGTCATTCTGATGGTGGTCTCCTGGCGGTACCTGGGCGTTTACATGGTGTCCGTCAACGAGAACCGCACGCGTTGGCTCGCATTCATAGAGCGGCCGATCTGCAAGATTGCGTTCTTCTGATGCGCCAGTTCGCCCGGCCCGGCGCCTCCACCCCCGACAACGACATGCTCGCCGGCGACTCGGGCGGCTCGTTCCGCGGGGCACTGGTCCCGGTCGACTCCTTCGCGGAGTCGATCAACGCACTGGCGATGGCAGTATGCATCAGTCAAACCACGGGCGGCCCTTTACGCCTCGTCCATGTACGGATGTGGGACCCGCCGATCCCCAGGGGTGGCGGGCCGTTCTCCCCCGAGACGAGCGAAGAAGCCACGACGGTGCTCGACAACGCCATGAACTACGCGTGGGCTCGCGGGGTCGAGGCCAGCGGGGTCGTCATGGAAGCGCAACGGTCATGTATGGCCACCGCGATCGTCAAGGAGGCATCCCGGTGGGGCGCCGATATGATCGTGTTGACGGCCCGGCCCCGACGCTTTGTCACCTTCGGGGTGTGGAACAAGGCCACCCGCCGGGTCATGCAGGCGGCGTCGTGCCCGGTCCTCATAGTGTGCCCGAGTCGGCCATGATCGGCGTCGTAGCCCTCAGTCGTCGTCGGGCCGCCGGCAGCAGCCGACACGCCCCGCCGGTACGGTGAGGACGCATGGGCTTTCATCGGATCGTCGTTCCTGTCGATGCCGCCAGCCGGTCAAGCGACGCGTTGGCAACCGCTCTGCGGGTCGCTGACCCCTTCGAGGGCCGGCTGCGGTTGGTTCATGTGCGGACCTGGCAGCCGCCGCCGCCCCCGTCTCGAGAGGACGGGTTCTTCCCGGCCGGCGGCGGGGAACTGTTCACCGAGACGCCCCAGCAGGCCGCCGACTTGATCGAAGATGCCCTTCGCTATGTCCGGGACCGCGGGGTGGTCGCCGATGGCGTGGTGGTTGAAGCGCCGCGGCCGATGGTGGCGTCGGCCATTGTGGACGCCGCTTCGACGTGGTGCGCCGAGTTGATCGTCGTAGTCCGCCGACCGAGGCAGAGGCTCAGCGTATTGTTGTGGGGCAGCGTGTCCGAGCAGGTAACGCACGACGCGTTCTGCCCGGTGCTCGTCGTTCGACCGAGGCCGGCATGAGCGGCCCGGGCGCTCGGGCCGAACGAGCGTCTCGCACTGTTCTTTCGAGATTGGTTTCTGGCGCATCCCGAAGCAGTCCCCGCCTACGGCACCTTCCATTCATCTCTCGCTGACATCACAGAAGACACCGGCATCTACGCGGACGTCAAGGATCCGGTCGCAGAGCTGGACCGTAAAAGCTAGCGCGGCAACCAGATGAAAACGGGAGAGGTTTAGAGAAAAGCTCCGCGATTCATCCCTCAAAACATCCCTCACACAGGTCCGACGGCGCACGACAGAGCGGACAAGGGGCGACGGAAAACCCAGCAAATGTCGACAAAAATGACCATCGACGACCTACGACGACGGACCGATTTCCATTTTCACTCCGCCGGTCGGGGGTTCGAGTCCCTCAGCGCCCACCCGGAGACTGAAGATCATTTGTAACGCCGTCGAAGTGGATCTTGAACCATGACGGCTCTTCGGATTTCAGCGGGGTCTGGCGGCCTGACCACCTTCGTGCTCGCGATAGTTGGTTACACGACCGGTACTTATGCCACGCCGCGAAGATGACCTCTCGCAAGTTCTGAGACTCTGGTCTGGAGGATGGACCGACCGGGCGTATCAATGAACCTGTTCGCTCAACGGTGGAGTAATCGTTGGCATGGACGTGCCGCGGGAGCTGCAATACAACGGACACTGGAAGATGGCTGTCTGGGCCCTCCGAGTGGGGTACGTCAGACTGGCCGTCGCCATCGCGGGCTTCATTGTGATGTGGTTGGGATCCACGCCGCGGGTCCTGGCCGTCGGGGAGATCATCTGGCTCGCCGCCGCCGCCGCCGCCGCCGCCGCCGTGACGTTGGCGGGGTTCTTCAGGTCCCGGCACGAGCTTCCCGAGCCACAACTTGGGTTCTGGTCGATGCGGTTCATACTCATACACGACACGGTCCACGCCCGGCCGTTGGCCCCGCGGTCCTGACGGTTCCTTTCTTCGCGGCCGCGTCCGCCGTGCGGCAGTCTCCCGTCCGGTCGACTCGACCGGAATGTGCCAGTACCGAGCGAGTGCGGATGGGGCCCCATATCGCCCGGTCAGTGCGATACATTCCGGTCACCCTGAGATCGATTGCTAGCGCCCGTGAACGGTGCACCCCGGTGAAATCCAAAGAGCCACCATGACGATTGTCAGTGGCAGGGGCTGACGTCAAGATAGACAATCTTGCCTGGTCACGGCGAGTCAGCCCGACTCTACGAGTAAACGCGCCTCGAAAACACAATCTGATGCCTTCTTCTCCGAGACTCTTCGAGAGCGAACGAATTACTGTATTCCTGATTCGCGTGCACGTGTAAAAAAGTGTAGAAGTGGACTAGTTTTTAAAGAGGGATCCACATGAGTCCGCAGACCGATGCACGCGAATTGTTTCATCGATTCGACGGTAATCCCATCATGACTTCCGCCGACTTTCCCAAGATGGTGAACGCGGTGTTCAACCCCGGGGCTACAGAGTTCGAAGGCCAAACGCTCCTGCTGCTGCGGGTCGAGCACCGCACTGGCCTCTCCTCCTTAGCGGTCGCCACCAGCGACGATGGGCTCACCGGTTGGCAGATCGACCCGACCAGGGGATTGGAACCCGACCCGGATTTCCCGGAGGAGTGCTGGGGGATCGAGGACCCGAGGATAACCCGCATTGGCGACGAGTACTTCGTCGTCTACGTCGGTTACTCGGCCTACGGACCGCTCGTGAGCCTGGCCAAGACGCGTGACTTCGTACGCTGGGAGCGCTGCGGCGTCCTCCAGGCGCCCGAGGACAAGGATGCGGCCCTCTTCCCCGTGACCTTCGATGATCGCTGGGCCCTCATCCACCGTCCGGTCCCGGCGGTGTCCGGCTTGGGCGCTCACATTTGGTTGTCGTTCAGCCCTGACCTGCACTACTGGGGTGAGGCCGGAACGTTGCTTACTGCGCGGCGTGGCGGCTGGTGGGACGCCAACAAGGTTGGGCTCGGCCCCCCACCCCTGCTCACCAAGAGTGGCTGGCTGATCTGTTATCACGGCGTGCGAGTGACCGCCTCGGGGTCGATCTATCGTCTTGGATTGGCGCTGCTCGATCGCGACGACCCCTCCAAGGTTCTCGCGAGAGGAAACGAGTGGATCTTCGGTCCCCAGGCACCCTACGAGCAGTCGGGTGACGTGCCCGACGTCGTCTTTCCCTGCGGTTGGATCCTGCGCGACGACGGCGACACCCTGCACCTCTACTACGGCGCCGCGGACAGCGTGGTGTGCGTGGCGACGGCGAGTCTGGCGCAGTTGATGAACCACCTTGAGGTGCATCCCTTCGCAACCGGCTAGATCTGCAAACGTTTTAGGTACGGGACATTCACTGGTCAATCCGGTGACCGGTTTGCATGTCATCCGAGCAGAGCAATGGCGTCGGGCGGTCTGGCTTTGGGTTAGTTGTAATTCTTCAAATTCATTCGGCGTGAGCTCGGCCTCGGCCAACGGTGTTCACTCACCAGGCGAAGGCAATGGCCGTGAACCCGCTGAGTGTTATCGGGCCGTGATGATTCGGTCAACCGTTCGACACGGGATAACTTCGTCCTCGTTGAGGTGGTAACTAGCGCAGATACGGTGGTAGCCGTCGCCCACCCAGAGCGGCGCGCCTGGCACGAGCAATACGGGGGAGAGCTTCTCACCGGACTTCACCTTGTTCAGATTCTTGATCACTTCGTGGTCGTCGTCCCCCAGGTGGGGCAGACCACTGGCTCGAAGGAGGTCCTTGGCCATAAAGTGCTCTACCCGCGAACGGCGCTTCATCGCCTTCACGATTTTCTTGGCCTCGCGGGAATCCGTCAGGAGAGATAAGTAGTTGAACGCGGCGGGATAATCCTTCTCCTCCGGCTCTTCCTTCCAATGACCTGTCTTCATAGTGGCACCCTGTTTATCCAGCGAATCGCTGAAAACGTCACCACGAGCCGAGCCTAGTTCTGACTTTCATAAAGACCTCTTTGGATGTGTAGAGGTCGCTCTATGTACCTCCCGTGCTCGACGGCGCCACCGCTGTGCACGTCTCTCGTAACGACGAGCCGAGGTAATGGGTATCGAGTTTGTGTTCGTGAATTAGACAGAGGGGCTGCTCCTGTCGTCGAGCGTGCCTGCTGCCGCGGCGAGGGCGACGGCGTCGCCGCCACGACCGCGCAACACTTGGGCGATGGCGACGGCGAGGACGGCACCCACGATCGGGCCGACCGCGTAGACCCAGAAATCGGTGAAGTTGGTGGCCACCAAATCTGGTCCGAAGGTTCGCGCCGGGTTCATCGAGGCACCCGACAGCGGACTGGCCCAGAGTCCCGCTAGTGCGATGTAGCCTCCGACGCCGAAGGCGCCCAGAATGCCTACGTTCTGCGCACCCGAGGCGGTGCCGAGGATCACGCTCATGAGGCCCAAGGTCAAGATCAACTCCATCCACATTGCCGCAGCGCCTGAGTGGCCGCTCGCCGGGTAGTTGGACCCGTGGAAGGACGATACGTTCAAGACGGCGTGCAAGAAGAGTGCGGCGAGGGTGGCGCCGACGAGTTGGACGACGATGTAGCCCGGCACACGACGCCACGGGAAATCTCCGCGAAGGGCAAAGCCGATGGTGACGGCCGGGTTCAGGTGCGCACCGCTCACATGGCCCATGAACAAGATGATCGCCATGACCATGAGCCCCGGTGCGACGACCGCGGCGGATCGGCCGATCGTGTCGGGAAAGGCGGCGTTCATCATGCCGGCACCGGCCGCGACCAACACGAGGAAGAAGGTGCCGAGTAGTTCTGAGAAGAGACGTCGCCCCTCTTGACGCGGGTCCTTGAAGTTCTCGATTCCCTCGTGGACGTCACGCTCATAGTGAGCGATGGAGCCCGAATCGGGAAGTTCTTGTCGGGCGCTCATCGCCACCACACCTCTCCGCTCGATGGTCTTAGCTGGCGAATCGCACACTGGTGTCGCCACTGCAACACCAGGGTATTCCCTTATGGCGAGCGATTGATGAACGACTTTCTCCTTTGTCGAGACGGGGGATAACCACATAGTGATCACGACTTCCTCGACATTTATGACAAAGAACCACGTCTCTCACTTGTCGGCGAGCAGTTCTTCCTTGGCCTTAGCGAGCGCAGCCAAACTGTCCACAGGCACTTCCGGAGACTTCAGACCCATCTGATCGATCGCGTCGACGACGACGCCGCCCACCAGTGCCCGTAGCGCGTACTTGTGGTCGGCCGGCACCACGTACCACGGGGCCCAGGTGGTCGAGGTGGCGCTCAGCGCTTCCTCGTACGCGCTCTGGTACTCGTCCCAGTGCTGGCGCTCGGCGAGGTCCGCCACCGAGAACTTCCAGTTCTTCGCCGGAACCTCCAGGCGGCTGAGGAATCGCTTCTTCTGTTCCTCCTTGGACACGTGCAGGAAGACCTTCACGATTCGAGTCTTGCTCCGGTGCAGATGGTGCTCGAAGGCGTTGATGTCGCCGTAGCGGTCCTTCCAGAACTTCTCGTTCAGCCCGCCGCTCGGCATGTCGTGGCTCTTCTCCAAGAGGTCGGGGTGCACCCGGGTCACCAGCACGTCCTCGTAGTAGGAGCGGTTGAAGATGCTGATGGCGCCGAGCTCGGGCAGCGCCTTCGAGCACCGCCACAAGAAATCGTGGCCGAGCTCCTCAGCCGAAGGCTGCTTGAAGGCCTCGACCCGGCAGCCCTGGGGGTTGACGCCCGACATGACGTGCTTGATCGTCCCGTCCTTGCCGGCCGCGTCCATTGCCTGCAGCACGATCAGGAGCGAGTACGTGCCGTTCGCCCAGAGCAGCTCCTGCGCCTCGGCGAGTTCGTCGACGAACTCTCCGAGGTCCTCTTCGGCGACCTTCTTACGCTTTTCGCCGTGCCTGTCCTTGTCCTGGGGACCCAGCCAGTCCGACGCCACGTGCTTGGTGCTGCGCGCGTCGAGGCCAGCGGATTCACCCGGCTTGACCTTCATTTCGGCCAGGACTTCCTTGTTGAGTTTCATGTCGACTTCTCCTTCTGTGAAGCATCTTGTGCGTCCTCGACGCCGGCGTGCGCTTCGCACCATTCGCAGCGCCGCCGTCCGACGCTGCCCGCGATGTCGTGGCCGTCGCGGGTGATCTCCTGGGCGTAGCGGCACGCGACAAGGTCGTGGTACACGGGTTGGTCGACGTCGGTGTCGGTGTCGGTGTGAAACGGCGCCACGCCGGCGTGCGCATCGCACCATTCGCAGCGCCGACGACCACCGGTGCCCGCCAATGCGTGGCCGTCGCGGTTGATCTCGTTGCCGTAGGGGCATGCGCTGGTGTCGTGGTACACCGGCTCGCCCGGGCTGGTGTCGACGTCCGTGTGAAATGGCGCGACGCTCGCGGCCATCGCGGCTAGGTCGGCCCGGGAGCGCGCCGCCGGCGATCGCGATGTGTCCGACGGTGCGCCCGATGGATCGAGCACTCGATAGCCCAGCAACTTCACCCGGTCGGTGACGACGAACCACACGAGCGCGTAGCCCCATACGAGGGCTGCGTAGCGCCAACCCAATGGGGTCATGAAGATGCCGAACCCCGCGATGAGGGTTGCCACGATCTGCGTTCCCAGCACGGCCAGCAGGAGGACACGAGCGGGACGGATGGACCAGAAGGGGCCGCGGGTACGGGCTTGGAAGATCGTGAGATGACCGGCCACCGAGAGCGTGAGGTACATCATTGTTCGGAGCTCGGGGTGGCCGAGGTGAAAGACCCGGTCGCCGAGATAGAACATGCCGAACGCGGCCACCGGGCCCACGACGCCCAAGATCGTGGCCATACCGAGCACGACGCGCATGTTCCAGGCTTCGGGTCGATTCCGGTAGCGCACGTTGTCATATGCGATGGACAGGATGGCCCCGTCGTTGAGCAGCGCGAGCAGCACGATCTGCATGGCCGTCACCGGAAAGAAGTTGAAGATCAGGATCACCAACGAGATGAACAGCAAGACCCGCAGCGTCTCGGCGATCCGGTAGATGGCGTAGCTGTTCATACGCTGGAAGATCTTGCGGCTCTCCTTGATCGCGTCGATGATGACCGACAGTCCCGGCGTGGTGAGCACGATGGAGGCCGCCGCGCGCGCCGCGTCGGTCGCGCTCGANNCCGTCGCCGGTCATGCCGACGATGTGACCACGTCGTTGAAGGACGTCGACGATGTGGTACTTGTGCTCGGGGAACACCTGGGCGTAGCCGTCGGCGCTTTCGACTGTTCTCGACATCGCCGCGGTCTCGGTGCGCTTCGTGTCGCCCAGGCTCGCGGCGTCGAGGATGTCCGTGCCCATCCCGAGGGTCCTGGCGGTCTCGGACGCAATGGCCAGCGCGTCGCCGGTGACCATCTTGACCTCGACGCCCATCTGGCGCGCGGTCGCGATGGTCGCCTTGGCGTCGGCGCGTGGTGGATCGAACAGGGGCAGCACGCCGAGGAACTGCCAGGCGCCGTTTCCTTCGGCGCGGGCTACGCCGAGTGAGCGGAACCCGCGCGCGGCGAACTCGTTGACCGCCTGGTCGACGCTCGCCTTCACCTTCTTGGCGTTGGACGAGAGCGCGAGAATCACCTGGGGCGCACCCTTGGTCACCTTGAACGAGGAGCCCTTCGCGGCCTTCACCGTCGCTTCGGTGCGCTTGCCGACCGGCTCGAACGGCTGGAAGTGCTCCACGTGGTATCCCCGCAGCGCCTGGTCGCTCGCCAGGCCACCGAGGACCGCCAGGTCGATCGTGTCGTTGTCGTCGGCGCGCGACGCCAGCGCCCCGGCCAAGACGACGTCGTCGACCGAAACCCCCTCTATGGCGAAGGGGTCGCCGAGCGTCAACTTGTTCTGGGTCAGGGTGCCGGTCTTGTCCGTGCAGAGCACGTCCACCCCGGCCAGTTCCTCGATCGCCACGAGGCGGCTGACGATGGCCTTCTTCTTCGCGAGAAGACGCGCGCCGACAGCCATTGTCACCGACAGCACCGTCGGCATGGCCACGGGAATCGCGGCCACGGTGAGGACGAGGGCGAACTGGAGTGTGTCGAGGAACGGGTCGCCGCGAATGATTGAGACGACGATGATCACGCTCACCATGGCGATGGCCAGGATGATCAGGTACGTCCCGATCCTCAGCACGGCGCGCTGGAAGTGACTGATGGTTTGGCTGTCCTGGACGAGCTCGGCGGTCTTGCCGAAGTACGTGTTCGTGCCCGTGGCGTAGACGAGGGCGCCAATCTCGCCCTGGCGAATGATCGAGGCGGAGAACACCGAGTCGCCCGGACCACACGTGGCGGGCAGCGACTCACCGGTCAGCGCCGACTGGTCGACCTCAACCGGGTCCCCCTCGAGCATTCGCGCGTCGGCGGGGACGATGTCGCCCAGGCGCAGCCGGATGACGTCGCCCGGGACGAGCTCTCGCGCCGGGGGATTGACCCACTGGCCGTCGCGCAGCACCCGGGCCTTGATTGCTAGCTCGGCCTTCAGGGCGTCGATGGCCTTGCCAGCCTGGTGCTCTTCCCAGAACCCGATGCTGGCGTTGGCGAGCAGCAAGATCAAAATGATGATGAAGTCGGGCCAGTGGCCCAGCACGGCCGACAGGATCACGGCGACCTCGATCATCCAGGGGATTGGCCCCCAGAAGTAGCCGAGGAACTTCAGGAACTGGTTGACCTTCTTCGCTTCGATCTCGTTCGGCCCGTACTGTTCCAGGCGGGTGGTCGCCTCGGCCTGGGTGAGGCCCTTCGGCGACGATGCGAGGCGCTTCTCGACCTCAGCGACGGGCAGGGTCTTCAGGTCGTCGTTCGTGTCGGACTTTGATTTGGGTTTCGCTGCGGGGCCCTCGGATTGGGGGCCGTCAGACTTCGCACTCGACATGTCGCACTCCTTGGTATGGCACGCGCCTGATAATTCCGACGCTACGTCTCCTCACGGCCACTCGTCTCGCGGTGGGACTTCGGCTGCTCATCAGACGGCAGGATCTCGGTCAAAAGACGGAGGGTACGTGATGTCCTTAGTATATGCAATAATTAGTGTATGAACAAACGTAACTCCGAATCACCCGACTCGGTGGTCGACGCCGTCCTGTCGGCCAGCCGGGTGCTCGTCGCGGTCGCGGCTCGATCGCTGTCGGACATCGCCGAGGAGGTCACGCTCACCCAGTACCGGACCCTCGTCGTGCTCGCGTCGCGCGGACCACAGAATCTGGTCGGGTTGGCCGAGGCGGTCGCGGTGACCCCGGCCACGGCAACACGGATGTGCGATCGACTTGTGAAGAAGAAGTTGATCGTTCGTCAGTCGGAACAGGACGACCGTCGCCAGGTCCGCCTCGCTCTGACTAAGAAGGGCCTCAAGCTGGTCGGTACCGTCACGGATCGACGACGTCGCGAGATCGAAGCGATCCTGAGCACGATCGCCCCCGAGGAGCAGACCGTTCTCGTGCAGGCCTTGAGCCAGTTCGCGGCGGCGGCGGGGGAGATCCCCGAACAGGACTGGTCAACCGGGTGGGACCTCTAGATGCCCCGTAGCAACNNTGGCAACGAGGAATGCGCTCTGCTCAGGTACGCGCCGGCCGGAGGCTCGCGTCGGCGACCTACACCCAGAAGTGGCTCGTGCTCGGTACCGTCGTTGGCATCATCGCGGGACTCGGCGCCGTCGTCTTCTATGAGGCACTGCGCCTCGCGACGTACTTTTTCCTCCAGGTGCTTGCGGGATATAGGGTCCCTCTGCCCGCGAGCGAGGGCGGTGCAGTGGCGTCCTCGCACTTCGCGCGACCCTGGGCCATACCGCTCATCGCGTGCGTGGGCGCACTGGCCGGAGCGGTCCTGGTCTTCGCCGTCGCGCCCGAGGCCGAGGGTCACGGCACCGACGCGGCGATCGCCGCGGTGCACCATAACCCCCGTGGCGTGCGGCTGCGCACCGTCTTCGTAAAGATCGTGGCCTCGGCGCTCACCATCGGCTCAGGTGGCTCGGGCGGGCGCGAGGGGCCGACCGGCCAGATCAGCGCAGGGTTCGGCTCGTTTCTCGCTCGGTTCCTCGACCTCAGTCCCTCGGACGCGCGCATCACCGTCGCGAGCGGGATCGGCTCGGGTATCGGGGCGATCTTCGGTGCCCCCCTCGGAGGCGCCGTACTCGCCACCGAGATCCTGTACCGCGACGACTTCGAGGTTGAAGCCCTGCTGCCCTCGTTCATTGCGTCAATTGTGGCCTATGCGGTGTGGGGATCCTTCGAGGGTTTCGGTCCGCTCTTCGGCTACGTCGGGAACTACCAACTCACGAGTGCCGTGCAGTTGGTGTGGTTCGGCGTTATCGGCGTCATCGGCGGGTTGGTCGGACTCCTCTACGCCAAGAGCTTCTACGGCATGGCCGCGTTCTTCAGCCGACTCACCATTCCCCGCTGGGTCAGTCCGGCGATCGGTGGCCTGATCGTCGGGTGCATCGCCTTGGTCATCCCGGAAGTGCTTGGCACCGGCTACGGCTGGATACAAGCGGGTCTCGGAGCCCAGCTCCTGCACATCCCGCTGTGGATCGTGCTCATCTTGCCCTTCGCCCGCATCGCGACGACCGGGCTCTCCATTGGTTCGGGCGGCTCGGGCGGCATCTTCGGCCCGGGCATGGTGATCGGCGCCTTCGTCGGGGCCGCCGTCTGGCGCCTGCTCGAACCGGTCGTGCCAAGTCTCGGCCACGACCCCGCCCCCTACGTCATTGTCGGCATGATGGCCTGCTTCGGGAGCATCTCGCGAGCGCCGCTCGCGGTGATGTTGATGGTCGCCGAAATGACGGGAACGCTCTCGCTGATCGTGCCGGCGATGCTGGCGGTCGGCCTGGCGACGCTCATCGTGCGCCGCAACGACGACACCATCTATCGCAGCCAGCTGCGCAGCCGGGCCGAGTCCCCTGCGCACCGCATCCTCACCGGTCTTCCGCTGCTCGCGCTCGCGACCGCGTCGCAGGCGATGGCCCCGGCACGATGTGTGCTGGTCGAGCCCGGTGAGCGTTCGACGTTCCTCACCCAGATGGAGGAAGGCGAGGTCAGCGCCGCGCCGTTGGTCGACGCGCAGGGTCGCTACGTCGGTGTTGTCACGTTGGAGGCGCTGCAGAAGGGGACCGGGGACACCAGTGCCGTGGACGTCGAGGGCATGGTCGACTCCAGCTTCGCGCCAATCCACGAATCAGTACATCTGGACGTCGTCCTCGAGACCCTGACCTCGACGCCGCAGACATGGGCGGCCGTCATCGACGACGAGCGACGGGTCATTGGAACAATCGCCATTACGGACATCGTGCGCAACTATCGCCGAACGATGCAGGCCAATCTTCGTCGCGTCTCTGAGTTGGGCGGTTCCACTGGAATTTCAGAGATAACGGTGGCACACAATTCCCCGCTCATCGACGTACCGCTCCGCTCAACGTCGGTACCACGCGGTGCACTGATCACTGCCATCGAGCGTGGGCGCGACGTCATTCGACCGACAGGCGAGACCATCATCAGATCTGGTGATCGTCTGATGGTGCTCGGTGGATCGGACGATCTGGAAGTTCTCGGTCAACTCGCGTCATCAAAACGGTAGTGAATTCGACTGATGTATTGGAACAGAATTCCTCAGTGAATAAGCGCACGCCGCGATGTCTAAAAATCGGCGATTCATTTATTCGAAGGGCCGTGGGCGGCGCAGGGTTGGTGTGGTCATCCGACCTCCGAGTCCTCGGCACATCGGTGATCGCCAGTGCTCGATGTCAGTAGCAACGCAACGGTCCTCCCACGTCGACGGCCCCAAAAGATTGAGCTCTCGTTCGCCACGGTGGCCGTTATCGGCTTTCTCGCGTTGCTTGCCGCCTTCTCGCTTGGCGAACCACGTGGACCGTGGAAGCGAGCGAGGGCCAGATGAAAACAGCAGCTTGAGAGGAGAAAAGCACCGCGATTCATCCCTCAAAACATTCCTCACACGGGTCCGACGGCGCACGACAGAGCGGACAAGGGGCGACACAAAACTCAGTAAATATCGACAAAAGCGACCATCGACAACCTGTACCGACGGACCGATTCCCTTTTACACTCAGCAGGTCGGGGGTTCGAGTCCCTCAGCGCCCACTACGGAACAGAATACGAACCGGGACTGCTAACACAGGTCGCTGGTACGATTTGGAGTATGAAGTTCACTGTCGCAGTCACCCACGAGGCCCCTCTGTATGTTGCGAGGTGCCTTGATGTCGACATAGTGAGTCAAGGCGAGACCGTGGATGATGCTGTCGCGAATCTCGAAGAAGCGCTCGGTTTGTGCTTCGAAGGGACCGGCCTTCCCGACTCGCTAGAGCCACCGATCATCACCACTGTCTTAATTCCTGCGTGAGTCCCGCGCTGCCAGTTGTTTCCGGCCAAGTGGCCGCCACAGCGCTTGGCAAGATTGGATTCGAACAAGTCGGACAGCGGGGTAGTCACGTGAAACTTCGAGATCAACAGGGCAGAACAGTTATTGTCCCGATTCACCGGGAGCTCGCCCGAGGGACGCTCTCGGCAATTCTTCGATAGTCCGGCATTACGGTGAGTCAATTCATCGAATTGTTGTAGGAAACATTGTCTCTCCAGGGTTGCCTGACTCTTGAGCGATTGCGGCGAACAGGTGGTTCTTATTGTGTGACTTAAGGTCCACCATATGCAGTCATGTTCTTCGTGCGATCTAGGTTGACATCGGAATCTGAAGTTGAGATCGTTGAAAATGGCGACAAATGAGAATCAGCGAATTTCGGAATGCGTACTTTCGGCCAATCAAAGATCCGTCACTTCTACCCAAAGGTAGGACGTTCGCAAGCATGGTTCTAGTGCTGATATTGATTAGCGCGGCACTGCGGCATTCATCCTGATTTTCACGATCTATCGCATTTGGGCGTACTTTGAAATGAAGATTAAGTTGCGACATGATAAGGGCACTTAAAACACTTCATGATTAGTTGGAGTGATAAATAGCCACTTGCCGACCAAGTCACTTTTCATTGCTAGAACAGTTCAATGTGGTTGCGCCCTACNNCTCCCGGCATGATCCGATTTACCGTACGGGTTCATCCGGGGTCGCCCACGAGCAGCGTTGGTGGCACCTACGACGGTGCTCTCCAGGTGCGCGTGCGGGCCCGGGCTATCGATAACGCAGCCACGAACGAAGTGTGTGCCGTACTCGCCGACGCCTTCGGCGTTCGCCCCGGTGCCGTGCGGTGCGTACGAGGTGCACGTTCTCGAACGAAACTGATCGCCATTGAGGGCAACGACAACGTCCTGGCGGGCCAGCTCAGCACGCTGCTGTCGTCAACCTAGGAGCCAGTTGAACAACGCCCGTTTGAGGCGTATGTGGGAAATCGCAAGTCTGGGACATGTCTGAACCGAAGCAATGATCCCTCTCAGCGCTAGGTACGAGCAGGGTGCGGGTCTCCCGCAAGCTTGCTCATCGGCAGTGCCAGCACTACCAGAAGCCCCGCGAGCGGCAATATGAAAATTCCCACGCTGGCTACGCCTACGACACAGACTGCCCCGACTACGCACGCCATCACCACACCGACAACGCCGACTCTAGGCGAGTGTTTCACGGCCCGGTAGACCACGCTGAGCGTTGAGACAATGGCCACCACCAATAACAGCAAGAGGATGACAGTGACCGGACCAGGGTTCTCTTGGTAGACGGAACTGTTCGGCTCAACCACGTAGGTGATGTAGGTGCTTCCACCAGTGATGGCATGCGTAACGGGCACCGTGGTAGTGCCGTGCCGCCAGAACGACAACCCAGCAAGTATCGCAACAACCAAGAAGGTGCATACTGCAAGCAGTAGCCGCACCGTCACCTGTTTCTTCGCTGTGCTGTTCACTGGACCCCGCTGGGATCCGGTTCTTTTTGAGTGACCGCCGTCCACCAAGTTTCACAATTGAAAACGTGCACAGTCGCGAGAAATCCGCAAGCACCGTGCGTGGACTCCGGGGGCCGGACCACCAATTGCAACAGTGTCATCTCCTCGAAAATTAGGGCAGTGTCGTGGTGGTGCTCGACGTAGTGGTCGTTGGGTTTGGCAGGGTGGCAATCAACGAGCCGTCGCCGGTGGACAGTTCGGTGAGCGATCCCGTTTGTGCGCCTGGTGTGGCGCTATTGGCGCCGGAACGACTGGCCACCCATAGATCGCTTCCGGAGACCGCGAAGGCGGAGAGCAGACTGAAGTAATACGGACCGTTCGTATTGCACATGTACCAGCTGGGCTGACCGCTGGTCGCGGACAACTTGGTCACCATCGGACTGGTGCCAAAAGGACTGGCCACGTACACGTTGCCCCCAATGCCGATCACTATCGAGGGGGATCCGAAACCGTAGCTACCGTCTGAGTCGGAGACAGTGGTGATCACGGTGCCCGTTGCCGGGTCGATCTCGGTTGCGGCATTGCTTCCGCTATCGGCCACCCAGACGTTGCCGTTCTCGATGGCGATTCCGTCGGGAGCATTCAACCCCTGTTGCGCTACGACTCGAATCAAGCGGCCACTGGCGATGCGCACCTCGGTCACTGAGTTGTCGCCCTTGTCGGCGACAAAGACGACGGTACCGGACACGGCGAGTGCCGTCGGATCGGCGAAAGCAAAGGAAATGCCTGACACCGTGCGTACCAGCGATCCGGAACGAACTCGAATCTCGGTTATAGATCCCATGCTCGTATTCGTGGCGTTGGGTCGACCAGCATTGAGAACGAAGACCAAACTCCCGACCGCTTCGATCGCTACCGGATCGGCAAAGTGATAGCGCGAACCGGAGATAGTTCGAATGAAAGCGCCATCGCTCGCTCGCAGTTCGCTGACTGACCCGGCCGCGTTGGCCACGAAGAGATACGCTCCATCGCGTGTGATCGCGGTCGGTTGTCGGAATCCGTAGCGTGCGGAGTTGAATGTGGCGATCCACGAACCACTGGTCGGGTTTATTTCGGAGACTGAATTGCCCGCTTCGTTTGTTACCCACAGGTGACCGCCGCCAAAGGCCAAGCCGGAGGGCGAATCAAATTCCAGCGCACTCGACGTGCTCAGTCCGGACGCGAACTGCGCCGGAAGCAAGGCGGCGCACGTAGCAGTCGCGATTGCAACACCAAACCACCCGACGATTCGTTGCTTCCTTGGGAGGCCCCGCATGAGTGAGATTCTAGCGCTCCATGTTCGCGGCAGGCTCTTGGATTACGGATTCCCGTATTGACCGGGCATCGAGTTCACCAGACAGGGTCGGCTACTCAATCACCTACGAGTTCGGACAGTACATCTGGAAGAAAGTGAAGTCACCTGTGATGTCGCCGATCGGCTTCACGTACCGGCGACCGCCTCTCGAACGTCGCAGGCGTAGAGACGTCGCGTCCGTAACTCACCGGACTTGATGTTGTACCTGACTTCGAGTCGGCGGCGACCAATCCACGAAATGGTCCCGGTTCGTTCGCGACCGGCGATTCGAGCGATGACCCTGTCACCAACTTTCATCGTGCCGATGACCTCAGAGGATAACTGCGATCTTTCGGCGCGACGCTCTCGATCCTCATTCGCCCAGTCTTGGAGAATTTCGCCATAAATCTTTGATTCTCGTTCCGCACTTGCGCGCTTTTCAATCCGCCGATCACACTCGTGCGTTAGCCATGCGTATCGCGCCTTGATCGCTTCACAGATAAGCCGATGAGTCTCTTGGCTCTGGTCCTCGTTGTAACGCGTGAGTTCGTGGCGAAGCATATTCACGACGAGCCGATCGATATCGCCGGCCTCGCTTGACGAACGGCCGTACTCCATATCGAGGTCGATCGCGTGACGTTGAGCCGTCGTTTCGAGAATCGCCTGTGACCAGCGCGGGAACCACGTTTCGATCATGAAAACAACGGTCGTCGAAGTGATGATGTGGAGAAATAATGAAAGAACACAGACGGCGCTTCACCAATCGAGTGGCGACGGCGTTCGGTGGAGACAATCGATGGAAGCGACGCGGCGAAAAACTATTTGATGAACAGCGCAACTATTTCGATGTCGCGTCAGCAACGAGCGCGTCCGTGAGTGCGTCGATGCCCGAGAGGTTTCCACGTAGCTGTGGTGCGAGGTGATGTCGAGTCACGAGGTAATCTGTCGCGGCGTACGAGACCTTGGTCCGTGCTCCGTCGTCCCAAATGAGTACCTTAAGTGGAAGGTCGAGCGCCGCCAGCGGAACTGATTCCATGACGGGAGTTCCGGCAACGGGATTACCGAAAATGATCAGCGTCGTTTCACGAAGGTCGAGACCGACCAAGCGCGCTTCGGCTCGTTGGTCGATCACAGTGAACACCTTCAGACCTTTTGTCTGAAGAATGCCGAGGAACCTCTCGACGGTTCCTTCAACGGAAAGAGGACTTAATTTCGTTGTGGTTGCCATTGCACCGTTGACGCCGTCGGCCATCAATCACCTACCCCCAGAACACATCGCGTCGGAATCCGCATGTCGCATTTATGACACGCTCGCCGATGCCTCTTCAGACTCCTTTTGCACCCCGGGCTGCAGGCCAATCTTGGCGACGACCGCGGCGACGGCCATCACACCAGCCATTGCGTAGAACACCGTGCGGATCGAATACGCGAAGTCCAGTTGTACGTAGTGCGGAATAGCACGGAGGCTGCCGCCCTGTGACTGAGAGATCTTGGTCGCCACGGCCGATGCCGCCTTGGCCGAAAGGCCTTTTCCGATAAGCGTTGTCGTGACGCGTGAACGCATTTGGTCGACGAGAACCGTGCCGAGGATCGCGAGTCCCAGGCTGGCCGCGAAGTTTCGCACGGTCTGCGTGATGCCCGTCGCCTCGCCGTAGGAGAGGCGTGAGGCGCGGTTCACGGCATCAGTACTGGCGGGCGTCAGCATTAATCCCATGCCGAAGCCGGCGAGGATGACGTACGCCACTTGATTGTTGAAGTCGAGTTGCGTGACCTTGCTCGCCCAGAGCCCGAATCCCACCGCCGCGAGAGCGCATCCAATGACTACGGGACGCTTCGCACCGCGCTTGTCGAGGACTCGACCGCCGATTTGCGACGCGGTCACGAAGCCGGCGAAGAAGTACAGCAAATAAAGACCGGCCTGCTGAGCGGTCTTGCCTAACGCGATCTGCGCGTACTCACTGGCGAAGAAGAAGATTGGAATGAACGTGAGCATCGCAATTCCCAGCACCAGATTTTCGACGAAGAACGCTCGATTATTGAAAATATGTACCTTCATCAGCGGCGATTCCGTGTTGCGTTCGACGAAATAGAAGATGATGATCAACGCCAGTCCGGCCGCGATCGAGATTCCAATGCCGGGATTACTCCAACCCCATACCGTCGACTGCTGGAATCCGAAGACGCTCAGGGTGACGCCGCCGGCGATCAAGACGAGACCGCGGTAGTCCATTCGAGCCGGCACGTGCTCGGTGACCGGCTTGGAAATCACGATCAATACCAAGGCGATAAGGGCTACGGGAATATTCACCCAGAAGATGGCTCGCCACGTCCATTCCGTAAGGTAGCCGCCCAGAACCGGGCCGAGGGCGGTAAGGCCACCGGCGACGCCGAAGAAGATCGCCAGCGCTTTGCCGCGCTCGCGAAGCGCGAAGGTCTGCACGACGATGGCGAGGGCGGCGGGGAACATGATGGCACCGCCGGCCCCCTGAACCACACGGAACGTCACGATCCACGCTTCGGCAATCGATCCCTTCGGGGTCAATCCACACATGGCCGACGACGCCGCAAAGAGAATCACACCGAGCGTCACCATTTTCCGGTGACCGACGGTGTCCGCGAGGCGCCCGCCAAAGGCGAAGAGTGCCGCCAGCGAAAGCAAGTAGCCGTTTACGGCCCACTGGACACCGGTGCTCGTCAGGCCGAGCTCCTTTTGAATCTGCGGCACCGCGATCGACACAATCGTCTGGTCGATGAAGGTCATCGCTACGGCAAATATCATCGCGGCGAGTACGAGATTTCTCGATTGACCAACCAGCGGATTGGCGATCGTCATTCGTTCAATCTAGTAAATAGCCACGGCGGCTAAAAACGTTCTCAGACGCACAATCGACGTTCACTCTCTGATCACTCTGGGAGAGTGTCAACATTCATCAATTCTGGATAGCACCCGGAACCGCGAAACTCGATGTGCGGCGAGTGACCATTTCCGCTCGCGCGACCGATACAAGAAGCATCAGAATCACTGTGCGTAGCGTCATTAATCGCAAGTTGGATCTGGGTGACGGAAGCATCGCAACTTCAGCACCGACGTCGTCGATTGTCATCGCGTCTTATCCGTCACACGGCGATTGCGCCGAGGCGTTCGAACTCCGGCCGGCGTGTCGACGCGTCGAGCGGCGTTGATTAACCCTTGACGCCGCAGACGTTCTTGTCGTACGCCGCGATCTTGTTGGACGCGCCACCCATAGTCTTGGACAGCGCCTCGAAACTGGCTATCTGAGCCTTCGAGAGTTTTTCAAAATTGAAGTTCGACTTTTCCAGGTCGGCGTAGAGCAGGTTGATGTCCTTGAAGACCAACCGGTAGCTGCTCTGCAGTGACGACGGCGCAACGCCGAGGACGAGGGTCTCTTCGGGCTTCAGGTTCTTGAACGCTGTTTCCATCGCGGCCTTCTCAGCACCCGGAGTCTCGAGAGCCTTATTCGCGGCGTTCTGCTTCTTGTCGTAGGCCGTGAGTAACGTGCAGTAGGCCGAGCCATTGGCCGACTTCAGATGAGTGCTGGCGAACGACGGTGTCGCGCTCGACACCAGTGTGGCCAGTGAGAGCACTATCATCAGTGACGCGCCCGCGGCGCACTTCGCTCGCCACGGCGCCGAGCGAAGTAGTCCTCCGGCAGTGGAATGTGTGTTCATCAATCTTCCCCTTCTTGATTGGCCACACCACAGGTTCAGACGACTCGTCGATGTGTCCGCCAAACTGCTGAGCGCATCCTAGGCAGATTGTCGACGCGTTTTCAAGCATCCCAGCAAACCGGTGCCGCGACGTGATTCGACCCGTGAAAGATGGTCGACCGGGTGTCGACTTTCAGTAGTTCGTGGACGGTCGCGTGAACGTTACGTGCCTACTCCTCGAATTGAGGACACGTTGGGCGTATCTGTGCACAAAGTCCACAGTTCAATCGTCCATAATGGATACATGGACTTAATCTCCCGAGCCGAGAGCTGGCTCTGCGACATGGACGGTGTGCTGATCCGAGACGGCGCGATGATTCCCGGAGCCGACAAGTTCTTGGATCGTTTGAGCTCGACCGGTCGGCCGTATTTGATTCTCACCAATAATTCCCTCTTCACTCCTCGCGAGATCCGAGAGGAACTCTCGCAGATGGGGCTCATCGTCGAGGAGAGCCGTTTGTGGACGTCGTCGTTGGCGACGGCCAAATTTGTGCACACGCAGCGTCCTTTCGGGACAGCCTTTGTAATCGGTCAGGCGAGCTTGCACGAGGCGATCCACGACGTGGGGTACCGACCAGACGACCGCGCACCGGACTACGTCGTGCTCGGCGAGACTCAGGACTACTCCTTCGACGAGATGACCACCGCAGTGCGGCTCATCGAAAAAGGGGCGCACTTCGTCGCGACGAATCCCGAACCAACTGGCCAGTCTCCGCAGGGTCCACTGCCCGGTTGTGGCGCACTGGCCGCGATGATCGAGAGCGCAACCGGTGTCGCGCCGTACTTCGTAGGCAAGCCGAATCCGGTCATGATTCGCGAGGGCCTCAACATCCTCGACGCCCACTCGAAGTCAACCATCATGATCGGCGATCGCATGGACACCGACATCCAGGCCGGGGCCGAGGCCGGTCTCGGCACGATTTTGGTCCTCTCGGGCGTCGCGCGCGCCGAGGACGTGAGTCGCTTCCCCTTCCAGCCGTCGCGAATCGTCGATTCAGTTGCCGATTTGGTCGACGAACTCTAGCGACCCGTTCGAGACTGCGCAGTCGCCCAGGACTACTGCGTCGTAAGTGCCAACGCGGCGAGGAAGGCCTTGGCCCAGTCGTAGACGTTGCGACGAAAGATCATACGGCGCATTCGCGCCATTCGGTCGCGCGTCTCTTTGGGGCCAGCGTTCATGGCCAAGAGGATTGCCTCCTTGATGCCGTCGAGGTCATGCGGATTCACCATGTAGGCACCGCGAAGTTCCGTCGCCGCCCCCGCGAACTCACTCAATATCAGTTTGCCCGTGAGGTCCGAGCGCGTCATCACGTACTCCTTGGCGACCAGGTTCATACCGTCCTTGAACGGCGTGACCAACATAATGTCGGCGGCCAGGTAGAGCGCAATTAACTCGTCAAAGTCCACGTTCTTGTGGAGGTAGTGAATCGCGGGATGTCCCACGAGGCCATGTTCGCCGTTCACTTCGCTCACCGCGCGTTCGAGATCGTGACGTTCCTGCTCGTAGTGCGAATCCGATTCACGACTCGGGACCGCGATCTGAATCATCACCTGTCGCTCGGCGCTCAACTGGCCGTCGTCGAGCATCTCGGCGATCGCCTTGATTCGCTGTTGAATTCCCTTGGTGTAGTCGAGTCGGTCGACGCCGAGTAGCAGGAATTCAGGATTTCCGAGGCCCTCGCGAATCTCACGTGCTCGAGCGCGGACGTTCGGGTCGGCTGCCCGCTCCACGATCTGATCGCAGTCGACCGAGATCGGGAACGAACCGACGCGAATAGCCCGACCCTCGAAGTCCAGTCCCGAGTCGGTGCCGGTCGCCGACGTCAATCGACGAGCCAGACGAGAAAAGTTTGAGGCCGACGAATGCAACTGGAAGCCCAAGAGATCGGCGCCGAGTAGTCCGGCCAGGATCTCTCGGCGCCACGGCAGTTGCATGAACAGCTCGCTCGGGGGGAACGGGATATGCAAGAAGAATCCGATGCGGACATCCGGACGCAACTCGCGCAACATTTGCGGGACCAACTGGAGCTGGTAGTCGTGCACCCATACGGTGCCGCCGGGCGCGACGTTCTCGGCCACGGTCATGGCGAAGCGCATGTTGACTTCGCGGTAGGTGTGCCACCAGGTTCGGTGGAACGTCGGTGAGCGGATGGCGTCGTGATAGAGCGGCCAGATAGTGGCGTTGGAGAAACCGAGGTAGAACTCCTCGTACTCCTCGGCGCTGATTGACACGGATTTGAGACGAATCCCTTCGTAGGTCGAGGGCGGCTCCTGGTCCTCGGACGTGCCGGGCCATCCAATCCACAGGCCCTGGCGATTCTGGAGGGCCGACGTGAGGGCCGAGACCAACCCACCGGGACTGGGGAGCCATCCGTCGTCGCCCGGGATGCCCGCGTGACGAAGCGGCAGTCGATTGGCCACGACCACGAAGTCGGCCGGCTCATAGGACGGATCGACGAAAGGGTCGTCGGGGATGTTCGGCTCTACCGATCCGATTTGGGAGAAAGTGTGTTCGCTCATGAGGGGTACCGGGTCAGAGCCTAGGTTGAACCTTTCTCTTTCGCACGGACCGAAGTTTCGTTGGATACACGTGCCCTGGTCGTGTATCCCTGGTCATGTCGCGATTGTCTTTGCAACAATTGCGGCGGGTGCTCGGAGCGTTCTTGTCACGAACCGATGAAAATTACCGAACAAGAATAAAAATCGCCTAGCGCGGCGAATTATCCGTTTTGATTATCTCGACCGATCCGGTGCTTTCGGTCCAGATCTCTTTGGTGGCGATCGTGTTAGCGATATCGACTTTGCCCGCGTTCCACCAACTGTGCGAGTTGGGGCTACCCGTGGACGCCTCGCCTGCGCGCGCTTCGACGCTGATCACGCTCATGATGGCGTTGATGAGTGCGAGATGCGTGAGCGCCTGAGGGAAGTTGCCGAGATGGCGTTCGGTCGTCGGATCGAGCTCTTCGGCGTAGAGGCCCAGCGTGCTCGCGGCACCGATCAGCTTTTCGCAGTGCGTGCGTGCGCTGTCGAGCTCGCCGATCGCGACCAGCGCCGACACGAGCCAAAAGGAACAGACCGTGAAGCTGCCTTCGCCCTCTCCGTCGAAACCGTCGTCGGTCTTTTCTGGCCGGTACCGAAATACGAACGGCCCGTCCGTGAGGTCGTCAGCGATCGCGAAGACCGTCGAACGAATCCGTTCGTCGTCCGCGGGCAAGAACCCGAGCATCGGCAACACGAGCAGCGAGGCGTCGAGTTCGTCACTGCCGTAGGACTGAGTGAAGCAACCTCGCGGACCTATGGCGTTCGCGCAGATGTCGTCGTGAATGATCTGTGCTGCGTTCAACCATTGCTCGGCGCGGGCCTTCTCACCGCGCAGCATGGCGAGTCGCGCGCCGCGCTCGACGGCGACCCAGCACATGACCTTCGAGTACGTGAAGTGGCGCGGCTCGCCCCGTACTTCCCAGATGCCACGGTCCGGTTCGCGCCAGCACTGCAACGCGGTTTCCACGGCCTGGACGACGATGCGCCATGATCGCTCACTCAAGGCGTCACGTGAGCGGGTGTGCTCATAAATACAGTCAACGATCCCGCCGAGGATGTCGAACTGCGTCTGGTTGTAGGCGCCATTACCGACGCGCGCCGGTCGACTCCAGACGTAGCCCGTCAAGTGGTCGAGTTCCACTTCGACCGGTGACTCGCCACCGTCGACCGGGTAGAGCACCTGGAGGTTTCGTCGCGCTCGTACACCCGTGGTGGCGGCGGTGCCGCGCGGGGGCTCGAGGACGTCGCCGAGGAAGGCCAGGAAATCGTCGGCCTCGGAGTGGAACCCGAGTGCGTGCAGCGCACGAAGCGCGAAGGCCGTGTCGCGAATCCAGGTGTAGCGATAGTCCCAGTTTCGTGAACCACCGAGGTTCTCGGGCAGGGACGTCGTCGGCGCCGCGAGTATTGCGCCGGTCGGGGCGTACGAGAGTCCCTTGAGCGTGAGCGCGCTTCGCTGCAACAGTTCTCGCCACGGATGGTCGGGGAACTGGCCGCCGTCGATCCAGCCGCGCCAGAATCGCGAGGTCTCGCTCTTGTAAAGGTTGACCTCTTCTTGGGTCGTGGGCAGCGGCGCGTCAGCCCAACTCATGACGACGAAACAGGACTCGCCCTCGACCAAGCGGTGCCGGGCGCGAATGGCGCGGCCCTCGATGCCGAAGCGCATGTCGCCGGTGACGGTGATCCGGTTGTAGTCCGCGTTCGTCGTCGAGACGTGGTCATAGGATGCCCCGGTGTACTCCCACTCGGCGTCCACGCGTCCGTAATTGAACGACGGTTCGCAGTTGAGGATGACGTCCACGCTGCCGTGGAGGCACTTGGCCGTGCGAACGAGAACGTGTCGGGCGTCTGAGTCTCCGGGGGTTCGACGCTGCAACGTCGAGCGTTCGCCGGTTCGGTACCACGGGCCAATGGCCAAGAAGTCGTTGACTTCGAGCCAGCCACTGCGCGTCTGCCAGGTCGTGGCGAGCACCATCGTTCCCGGCAGGTACTGACGGTGGGCCGGTACGGAGCTTTCCACCGGGGCGAGGCGGAAGGACCCCGCGGAGCGGTCAAGGATCGTGCCGAAGAGGCTCGGGTCGTGCGGTTTGGGCAGGCACATCCACTCGATCGATCCGGTGGGTGCGACGAGCAACGTGTTCTCGCAGTCCGACAAGAACGCGTAATCGCCAATTGGCGGGAAGATCGCCTCGAGCGCCTCCGGCGTCGAGGGCGGCGCCGACCCCTGATCATTCAGCGATCGAAAACCGAGCGCGGTCGAAGGGTCGAGTGCATGCATGCCTTCGTGGCCGCTGGATGAACTGGAATGTCGAGTTGGTGTCATTATCGTGTCCCACTCATTCCCGCTTCGCCAGACCATGTCCGAACGATGACGGGCTCGTTGTGGACCAATCGACCTTCCCAGGCGTTTCGATCCCGAATTAACACTTCTCAGCGTAGTGACCTCGTGCGCCGATGTACACCACAGGGCGCGACTTTGTCGCAATCTAAGGAGTTTCCAAGAGTTCTTACTGCGAACGCCCGCGTGCCGTGACGTCGATGACGTCGACGACCACGTCGTCGTGGACGAGCCAGATGACGTCGTAGCGATCGACGGTCGGATCACAGTGCGGCGGCACGAGTTCCAGTCGCTCGCCTCGACGAAATGGATGATCCGGTGCGCACGTGACCATTCCCTGTTCGTCGCCGAAGAACGCGTACGTCGCGGTGCGTTCGTGGCCGACGACGAGGGGCACGCCGGCGTCGGTCGCCATCGCCTTCAAACCGGCGTCGACCGTGACGTAGCCCTCGTGGTTCGCCGAAATCACGGTCGTGATCAGAGTGAGACTCTGGGCGAAGCGACCTTCAGGATCTTCGCCCAACGCGTCGCGATACTCGCGGTCCATGAAGACGTAGCTGCCGGTCTGCAGTTCACTGAGTACGCCAATCTCGACGTCGAGGCCCATGGTGCCGGTGCCGCCGCCACTTCGAATCGGCACGTTGAAGCCGGCCGATTCCAACGCGTCGATCACGAGCCCCAGTCGTTTCGTCGACGCGATGGTCGCCTGGCGGCGATGTTCGCGACCGGCGATGTGCTGGAGGTGTCCGCCGTAGCCCTGGACGCCTCGGAACTGCAAGTGCGTCGCGACATTCACGCGTTCGGCCACCGCCAGTGCTTCGCGCGGTCCGCTAACTCCAGTTCGACCGAGGCCGACGTCGACGTCACAGAGCACGCACACCGTCGTGTCGGCGGCGAGCGCGGCCGCCTCCAATTCGTCGACGCCGTCACAGTGATCGATCGCGACGAGGAGGTCGCACCGGGCGGCGAGCGCCGCCGCGCGCTCGGCCGCGTGGCGGCCGACGATCGGTGAAGTGAGCAGGACCGAGAGGGCGGAGTGATCTTCATCGGTCCGTAGTTTCTCCACGATTACTTCGGCCTCGCCCAATTTGGCGAAGGAGAGCCCGACGGCGCCGGCCTCCAGTTGGCGCTTGGCGATATAGGCCGATTTGTGAGATTTCACGTGAGGTCGCAGGGCGACACCGGCGTCACGGGCACCGTCGGCCATTCGGTCGATGTTCGATTGCAGCATCGAGAGGTCGCACACCAACGCCGGGGTGGGAATCAATCGTCGAGAGTTCGCCTCACCGAGCTGGTCGAGGGCTTCGTCGTAGGCGCGCACGTCGCGTCGCCATTCGCTCATGAAGTCCTCCTTGGATTGCGCACGCAACGCAAAGAATGACGGGTCATAGTGCAAGAGGATACCGATTGGAATACAGGGTTCATTGGCGTTACCCACCGGTAGGCACGGTGCGAGCCCGACGGGCGACGACCACGTTTCGCCACTTTCTTCGTGCCGTCATCGATCGTCCGCTTTTTCGAAAAAAGTCGTCTCGTGCAATAATGGCTCTACATGGCTGATCTCGCGGACTTTGACGCTTCGATCCCCGAAGACGAATTCGATTCAAGTCTCTTCGGCGAAGGGCACCCGACCGGCCTGCCGATCTTCAAGGCACCCGTCGGCGCGCACCTGCGCAATCGCAAGAAGGTCAACAGTCCTTCCCAGTTGCTGACGCTCCAAGAGCTCGTCCATTTCAAGGCGAGTCACGGACGATGGCGAATCGCCAAAGACCTCGTGGGACTCGTTCGTCGCGGAAAAGGAAACGAGGGCGATGAGTCCTACGGCGACAAGTTGCAACGAGAGCGCGGCAAGGGAAAGACCGAGTCCTCGACCTACGGTCTCGCGGACTTCGACGGGCACCCTGCGGTTCTCTACGCGATGAATTGGGACTTCTTCGCCGGATCACTCGGCGTCGTGTCGGGTGAGAAGTTCCAGGCGGCGGCCGACCTGGCGATTGCGAGAAAGTTGCCGTTCGTCAGTGTCTACGCCTCGAGCGGGGTCCGCCAACACGAGAACTTCGCCGGATTGACGCAGATGACGAGGATGGTCGAAGCCATCCGCAACTACAAGGATCGCGTTGACCTGCCGCACGTGGCGGTGCTGCTCGGAAACGTCTGGGGCGGCGTGTCGGCGAGCGCCGTGCCGAACGCCGATTTGATCGTCGCGACGTCGGGGACCAATTTCGGTTTCGCGGGTCCCAATGTGATCGAAGCCTTCGAGGGACTTTCGGTGCCCGCGGACTCCCAAAGCGCTGAGGCCAATCTGCTGGATCGCAACATTGACGTCGTCCTCTCCGAGGTCGGCGACGTGGTGTGGTATCTCGGTGCGATACTCACCTCGACGGCTCGGCCGGACAAGCATCACCAACTCAACGCTGAAACGCCGCCACTCATCCGCAACGTCACCGCGTCGGACCAAAGGCGATCCTTCGACTTCGGACCGGTCGGCATCTACGGTCCGCGCTTTGACGATATGAAGGGTGGCGAACCGGTTCCGGCGGCCGCGCCTCGTCAAGCCCACGTGAGTACCGACTCCGACGCGCTCGTCGAGCAGTACCAGGACCTCATGACCGACGCGAACCGCGTCGACCTCGAATTCATCGTGCGCTACTGCTTCACCGAGGCGACCGCCGTCTACAACTTCGTTCAGGAGAGTGAGTACAAGCGCTATCCCGCCATCGTGGGCGCCTTCGCGAAGATCGGCGCGCAACCGTTCGTCATCATCGGCACGCAGCCGTCGTACCAGCGATTCGGCGACACGGTGATCAAGCGGCCGTCGAACCCGGCACCGGAGGACTTCGCCTTCATGGAGCGCATGCTCGAGATGGGTGAGCGCTTGCACTTACCGGCGCTGTTCATCACCGACACGCTCGGCGCCAAGCCCACGTTGGAGAGTGAACGACGGGGACTCTCGCGCGCGATCGCTCGCTCGATCCTGAAGGGCATTGACTACTCCGAGCCCGTGATCTCGCTCGTCGCCGGCGCACTCGGCAGCGGTGGGGGACTGGCGACCACGCCGATGGCCGACCACGTGATGATGTTGGAAAAGGCCATGGCCTACGTCGCGGAACCGCGTTCGGCCGCGTCGATCCTCTACAAGACGCCGAATCCCACCCACGACGAGGTGCGGATCACGCTCGCCACGATGCGCTCGACCGCCAAGGATCAGTTGGACCTCGGCCTCATCGACGAAGTGATTCCTGAAGACCCGAATCCCTTCGTGACGGTGGAGCGACTCAACGCCTCGATCATGCGCTCGTACATCGAACTGGCCCAACTCTCCGAGCGCAAGTTGCGCAGCCGCCGCCAAGAGCGAATCCGCGGGCTCCGGGCCTTCGAGATCACCAAGGACTAAGTCCAGCGATTCGCTCGATGCAACGAGCGCGCGTCATCTTTTTTCATTCGTCGAGTGACGAAATCCCGCCCGCGCAGCCCGATGCCCCGGCGCAACGCACCGGGGCATCGGGTCAAGAACTACTGAGTTACTTCAGCCAGGCCGGAATTCCGTGACTCAGTGTCTTGGCGACGGTGACCGGACCGGTGGTTGAACTGTCGGTCGTGTACACGGTTCCCGTCAGTGGCTTCATCGCCGAGTCGCTGGTGACCGTCGTGATGTAGCCACCATTAAGTCCCTGGTGATTGCCGGTCGTGTAGCGCAACGGCACCAGTGACGGCGTCTGAGAAAACGTGACACTCTGTAGCGTCTTCAAGAAACCGGCACGAGTGAGGTTCTTGCCCGTTGCCTTCAAGGCTTCCACGAATGCCACGCCGTAGGCAGCACCGTAGGCAATGTTGCCGTTCAGCACGCTCGACGAAGTGAAGCCGGGGAAGTCGGCCTGGTCGGCCTTGATCACCTTGTCGATCCATGGGATCCATGCGCTGTTGGTTGTCGTGGTCGGCAGGTAGCTGAAGGAGATCGCGCCGATCTCGGGGTCGGTCGGGACCTTGCCCACGAGGGGAGCGTCAACCGTCTGGGGGTCCGAGCCCACGCTCGAGATGACCCACTGCGGTGAGTAGCCCAACTGCAGTGCGGCACCGAGCGCGGCACTGGTGGCGCCGGGGATGGTGTCGAGCACGACGATCGTGCACTTGTCGCTTTGGAACTGCTGGATGTAGGGAGCGATCGACGCGCCGTTCGTCGACACCAGGGCGGGGACCGAATACAGCGACTCAGCCGTCGGCGTCACACCGCCCGCGATCAAGCCGGCCAAACCGTCGGTGCCGAAGTCGTCACTCTGACCCAAGAAGCAGACACTGGCGGTCGGAAACGTGGCCTTGATGTACTTCGCGAAGATCTTGCTCTCCATGTTGTAAGCGGGCTGCCAGCCGAACAGTCCGGGGTACTGGTGCGGGTTGTTCCAATCCAGGGAACCGGAGGCCACGAACAACTGAGGTACGCCATTACCCTTCAACAACGTACGAACGGAGTCCTGGGTGGGCGTGCCGAGCGAACCGACCGTCGCGAACACGGGGAGGCCGAGCAGCGCGTGGGTCTGGGTCGCGGTGTTCGCGACGCCGGTGCAACCGAAGCCCGGCGTGCCGTAGCAGTCGTCCTTCAAGACGTACTTGATCTTGCGACCGTAGACGCCACCGTGAGTGTTCACGTACTTGAAGACGGCGTTGGCGGCCTTGGCGACTTGGTTGTAGCCCGCGGCCGCGACGCCGGTCAGGGGCTCCGTCGCGCCGATCGTGATCTGATTCGCGGTGACGCCAGGGACCTTCTTGGTCGCCGCTCCCGCGCCGACAATTGATGTGCCGGCGGTGACGAGACCCAGGCACAGCAACAGCGCCGTACCGGTAATCGTCACGCGACGTGTCTTGGTAATAATCATCTTGTATATCTCTCCTGATGTAGAACTCTTGAGCGTGAGCGTAGGCGCCACGAACAGTGGTTTCAAGTCAGCCTCAGGTTCGTGACCGAATCCGAGACCACAGATGGCGCAGGGCACCGGCGATTCCCAGCGGCGCGAAGAGCATCGTCAGGATCAGCAGACCACCGAAGATGATGCCGTTGAGTTGGCTCGCAAAGTTACCTTGGGGGTTGAGACCGGTCTGGGTCGTGATCCACGAGATGGCATTGGTCGAAAAGGCGTAGATGATGCCCCCGATTACCGCGCCGGAAATCGTGCCGATGCCGCCGATCACGATGAGCGAGAGAATCGTGACGGACAGCGCGAAGGAGTACGTCTGCGGGGAGACGGAGTTGTTGATCAACGTCAGTAACGCGCCGCCCAGCGCGGCGTAGGCCGAGGACACGATGAAGGCGGCGACGCGTGTGCGTGGCAATGAGATTCCGACGAGTTCAGCCGCCACGTCGTTGTCGCGAATGAGTCGCATCGCGCGTCCGGTGCGACTCGCGAAGAGATTGGCCATGAAGAAGAAGGCGACGCCGGCGACGATGATTGAAAAGTCGGTGATGTAGAGCGTGGTGGTCGTGAGCGGCGACGTGCCGGCGTGAAAGAAGCCGTCGAGCCAGCGCGGGGCCGTCGCCTCGGTCGGCAACTGCAGGCCGGAGTCCCCTCCGGTCCAGGAGTTGAACGAACTGAGGATGAAGGTGAACGCGACTGCGAAGGCGAGCGTCATGCCCGCGAGGTACGGTCCACGAAGTCGCGTCGCCGGCAGACCGAGCAACAGCCCGACCAGCGCGCCGCACGCCACGGCGATCAAGAGGGTGAGGAAGATCGGCGTGGTCGCGTGGTGATTGGACCAGATCGCCATGGCGAAGGCGCCGACGCCCATGAAGGCGCCGTTGCCGAGCGAGATCTGTCCGGAGGCGCCGGTCAGGAATGACAGCCCGAGCAGCACGATCGACATCGCGGCGCCGGTCGCCAGGTTGAAATTCGTGCTCGAGTTGAGGAAGAACGTGATGAAAATTGCGACGTCGAGGGCGAGCAGCGTCAACGCCGCTCGTGACACGACCGGATGGCTCGACTTGAGGTCGGGCAGACTCAGCGTCGTGACGCACGCAATCGCGAGGTCGAAGGCGATGCTGAGCGCGACGCCTTCACGGGTCGTCGCGGCACTCACGAGGGAGAGAACGGTCGCGACAACGGCCACGACCATGGCAATCGGTGCGCGACGGCGGGTCCGGTCGAGCCTCATCAAACGCGCCTCTCGGTTCGTTTCGTGAAGACACCACTCGGGCGGATCATCAGTGAGACGATGAGCAACGCGAGCGCGATGATGATGACGGCGTTTTGATTCACGAAGTCGGTGACGAATTGATTGGCGATGCCGAGCAAGATGCCCGCTATGATCGCGCCCACGGGGCTCTCGAGACCACCGATAGCCGCCGCGATGAACCCGAAGGCGAAAATGCCGTCCATCACTTGTGGAGTGAGGCCGGTGAAGAAGTTTGACGACACGAGGACCGTCGTGATCACGCCCACGACGGTCGAAAGCATCCAGCCGAGCGTGAGCAGACGACCGACGCGTACGCCTAGTAGTCGCGACACTTCGGGGGCCACCGCCGAGGCGCGCAGTTGCAGCCCAAGTTTTGTGAATCGGAACAACACGGCGACGGCGGTCATGACCAGCAAACCCGTCGCAATTTCATAGACGGTGAATGGCGACAGCGCAATTGGCTTACCGGCCAGTTGCCAATCGATCGACGAGAAGGGACTGGGCAGACTTCTCGGGAACGACGACCAGATGGCGGCCGCGACCGCTTCGAGCACGATGAGGAACCCGACCATGACCACGATCGGATTGATCTCCGGTTTGCCGTAGAGACGCCGCACGAGCAATCGTTCGGTGAGTCCGCCGATGAGGAGCCCGGCGATGATGCAGGCGACCACGCAGGGCCAGTAGCCGAAGTGGTACGACAACAGCGCGAAGCCGACGTACGTGGCGAACATCGGCATCGCGCCCTGGGCGAAATTGAGGACGCCGGTGGAGCGCCAAATGAGCACGAGACTCAACGCCACCATTCCGTAGATGACGCCGTTGGTGAGTCCCCCAAGAACGTCGGTGACGATGCGCGAGGTGAGGAACGGATCCATCACTCCACCAATCCGAGGTAGTACTGGCGAAGGTTCTCATCGGCCGCGACCACCGACGCCGCGTCGTTCGCCACAACCTTGCCCACGTGCAAGACGACGGCGTGGTGCGCGATGCGCAGCGCCGACGAGGCGTTCTGTTCGACCAGGATCACCGTGAGATCACTGGTGTCACACAGCGATTGAATGGTGTGCATCAACTGGGCCGTGACCAGGGGAGCGAGGCCCAGCGATGGTTCGTCCAAGAGGAGTACCGAAGGCTTCGCGATGAGCGCTCGCGCCATGGCCAACATCTGGCGTTCGCCGCCGGAGAGCTTCGCCGCGTGCTGCCGTCGTCGCTCGCCAAGGACCGGGAACTGTTCGTACTGCTCACTGAGACCCTGTTGCAGGTTGACCTTGGCCATCATCGCCCCGAGGCGAAGATTCTCTTCGACGGTGAATTCGCCGATGACGCCGCGGCCCTCGGGAACGTGACCAATTCCGAGACGGGCGATGTCCTCAGTTCGCCTGTGCACCAAGTTCCGTTCATCCATGCGGATCGTCCCGGACCTGGGCTCCTTTAGGCCACTGATCGTGCGTAACAACGTCGTCTTTCCCGCGCCGTTGGCGCCCAGCACGGCGGTGATCTTGGCGGTCTCGGCGACGAATGAGACGCTGCGCAACGCCTGCACCGCTCCGAAAGAGA
This sequence comes from Acidimicrobiaceae bacterium, assembly GCA_003133685.1. Lineage (GTDB taxonomy): Bacteria > Actinomycetota > Acidimicrobiia > Acidimicrobiales > RAAP-2 > RAAP-2. The sequence continues at coordinate 158,149 of PKYQ01000010.1, read as the reverse complement.
CCGTGAGATCGTCGATCGTGATCATTCGTCGACACCGAGATACGCGGCGATCACCGCGTCGTCCTTTCGAACGTCGGCCGGCGTGCCGTGGGCGATGACCTGACCGAAGTTCAAGACGACGAGGCGATCGACCAGCGGCATGACGAATTCCATGTCGTGTTCGACGAGCAGGACCCCCATGGTCGAGCGCAGTTCAACGATGAGTTGCGCGAAGTCCGCGAGTTCCGCTTCGTCGAGGCCGGACGCCGGCTCGTCCAGGAGAAGCAGCGTCGGCGCGCTCATGAGGGCGCGGGCCACCGAGACCTTCTTCGCGATGCCGTAGGGGATTGCCGACGGTAGACGCGAGGCCGTGTCGGCGATCCCGAGTCGCTCCAACATCGCGAGAGCGTCCTGACGAAGCGCGCGTTCGGAACGCACCTCGTTGGGGAGTGAAAAAAAGCTCGCGATGAAGCCTCCGTTGGGTCGCAGGTGTCCGCCCGCCATCACGTTCTCTAGCACGCTGCAGTGAGGGAAGAGTCCGACGCCTTGAAGAGTTCGCGCCACGCCGGCGCCGACCAGTTGATTGGGGTGCAGATTCGACTTACCGGCGCGGGGATAGTGCACGTGGCCCCGTGACGGTTTTACGAAACCGCACGCGACGTTGAAGGCGGTGGTCTTGCCGGCACCGTTCGGGCCGATCAGTCCGACGATCTCACCGAGTGAGACGTCGAAGGAGACGTCGTTTAACGCACGAAGCCCTTCGAAGTGAACGGAAACGTGTTCCAGCTCGAGGAGAGGCGTCTCAGTGCTCGGCGACATAGTGGTCCCAAAGTTACCTGTTGGCGCGACGGTGGTGTTTTCATGACGGATGGCGTGTCGAGTGTCCGGCGCTAGAAATCGCGGAAGTTCATTCGCCGGGAGATCGTCACCCTTCGCATGTGAGCGACTACTTTTTCGCTCGAACGACGCCGTATTCGATCATCGTGTCGGCCATTGACGTGGTCATCTCCGTGAGGTCGCGGGGCTGCCACTTCAGGCGTGTTCGAATCTTCGTGTTGTCGACGTTCTGGGACGTGTCGAGGTCGTTCAGTGCCAGTCGTACGGTCCTATCGAAGGTCGCCATGAATCGAACGGCGATCGAGGGAAGTCGTCCAGTGGGGATTTTGAAACCTTGAACGCTATAGCGAGATTTAAGGATGTGCGCGATTTCCATCATGGAGTGATTCGCCTCGGCGCAGATGAATCGCTGACCGGCCGCGTCGGGCGTGATCATCGCCGCGACGTGGGCACTCGCCACGTCGCGCACGTCGACCGTCGAAAAGTTGATGTTCGGAATGGCCGGAACCTTGTGTTCGAGAATCCTCTTCACCATTTCACCGGACGTGCCCGAGTCGCTCGAGAGCAACGGTCCAAGAACGAGGCCGGGATTGATGACGGCGAGCTCCATCGGCGACGTGCCCTTGATTGTCTCCATGTAGTCCCAGGCGCAGCGTTCGGCGATCGTCTTGGATTTGTCGTAGGCGCCGATTCGTTCGCCGGCGAGATTCGACCAGTCAGCTTCGGTGAAGACGCGGGTTCGGTCGTTCCCGTAGACGATGGCGCTGAGCGACGAAGTAAGGACGACGCGTTCCACGCCGGCGTCGTGGGAGGCGCGCAGCACGCGTAGCGCACCGTCGCGCGCGGGCACGATCAATTCGTTCTCGTCCCTCACGGCGCCACGAGGCAGGGGACTCGCGACGTGCATCACGTAACGACATCCCTCGACGACACTGTTCCATCCGTCGTCGCTCGTGAGGTCGGCCACGACGACGTCGAAGGTGTCGAGCTGTTCTCGCGCCGCGACGCTGAGGTGCGGCGACAAGATTGCGATCACTTCGGCGGTGCGACCGGCCGATCGGGCTGTCCCTCGAACGTCGTATCCGGCTTCTAGGAGTTGCAGAATGCAGTGCTGCGCNNCGGTCCGTCCGTCCCTGGGGACACTAGCCACGCTTTCAGCGCGAGAGTTCGGTCGCGCTGAGTAAATCTCGAATTCGAGATCGCCAGTCGACGCCTTCGGTACTCGACCCATTGGCGTGAAAGTCGGCCCGCTCCTGGCGTAACTGTTGGGCGACGTTGGCCAGATTGTTCGGCAGTCGCTCGGCAATCATCGAACGAAGTTCTTGGGCGAGCGCCGGCGACGCCCCTTCAGTCGACACCGACACGACCACCTCACCGGCGCGGTGCACGGCGGTGAAATAGAAGTCGGAGCGCTGCGGGTCGTCGACGACGTTCAGCCAGACGTTCTCGCGACGTGCCTCTTCAACGACGCGGTCGTTCAAGGTCGCGTCGCCCGTCGCCGAGACGACGAGTGCGTAGCCCCGCAGGTCACCGTCGCGGTACTCGCGCTGATCGAACGAGGCCAGTCCGTGCGGAAGTTCCGCCAGCACGTCGCGCGCAATCATCGTGACGCGAGCGCCAGCGTCGACAAGCAGACGAGCCTTGCCCGTACCGATGCGACCGGCACCGATGACGAGGACGGCCTTATTGGTGAGCTTGAGAGCCAGGGGGAGCACGCCTAGACCAACGCGGACGTCTCGGCCATAAGGTCACAAACCGAGAGCGCGGCGCACGCCCCGATGACGATGATGGCGGGTGAGGCGACGTTCAGCGATCCCAGGTCTCGAAGAACTGCGCGCGTCACCGACTGACGCGCCGTCCATGCGCTTTCGATGACCGCGACCGGCGTGTCGTGCGTTAAGCCCCCGTCGATGAGCTCAGCGGCGATCGACGCACGAGCACCAACGCCCATCAGCACGACGAGCGAGAGGTCGGGGTTAGCGAGTCGACGAAAGTAGCCGTCGTCGTGACCCTCTATGTGACCAGTGACGACCATAACCCCTCGTGAGAGGCCCCGGTGCGTGACGGGAATGCCCGCGGCGAGCGGTCCGGCGAACGCGGACGTCACGCCCGGCACCACCTCGCTCGCGACACCGCCTTCGCGCAAGGCGATCATCTCTTCACCACCTCGACCGAAGACAAATGGATCGCCGCCCTTGAGACGCACCACGGTGTCGTAGTCGCGACCGAGCGACACGAGCAGGTCGTTGATCATCGACTGCGACGTGAAGCGGCCCGGTTCCTTGCCGACATCGATGAATTCGGCGTCGCGTCGGGCGAGTTCGAGAACTGATCGTTCGACCAATCGGTCGTGCACGACGACGTCGGCCGCAGCGAGCAACCGAGCACCTCGCACGGTCAGTAGGTCGGCGTCACCCGGTCCCGCGCCGACGAGAAAGACGGTCATTCGATGCCGACCCGAGTCACGAAGTCTCCGAAAGACTCCTCATCGTCGCCCTCGGCCTCCCAGCGGTCGAAGAGCGGTCCGAGGACCACGGCGATCTCGTCGAAGGGGACCTTCTCTCGATAGAGCGTCGCCAGTCGATCGCCACGCGTGCCGCCGCCCACGAAGACGTCGTAGGTCGATTTGGTGCGCCCGACGATGCCGACCTCGGCGACGGCCGGTCGCGCACAACCGTTCGGACAGCCGGTCATGCGTAGTTGCAATGCTCGTCGACCGAGCTGCCGACTGGCGAGTGCACCCTCGATGTTGCCGACCAGTTCGGGCAGGCGCCGTTCAGCCTCCGTGAGGGCCTGCCCGCACGTCGGGAGCGCCGGGCACGCGAGCGCCGTGCGCTCGACGTTGCCGAGTTCGCCGTCGGGTCGCACGGCGTGGCTGCGCAGAATCTCTTCGATGTCGTTGCGCGCGTCGTGGGGAACGGCGCTGATCACGATGTCTTGTTGTGCAGTGAGGAAGAACGTCACGGGGTGACGTTGCGCAATCATTCGCAGCGCCGAACGCAGTCGCGTACCGCCGTCTTCATCGCGGACTCGACCGGCCGAGACGCGTACGCCGACCTGGTGCGTGCCGTCCTTTCGAGTGCGCCACCCCAGGTGATCATCAGCGTCGAAATGCGTCGGCAGCGCCAGCGGCTCGCGCAGTTCGCGGCCCAGTCGAACTTCGATCTCCTTGCGGAACTGTTGAAAACCCATGTCGGCCACGACGTACTTCATGCGTGCGCGTCTGCGATCGGTGCGGTCGCCGTGTTCGCGGTAGGTTACCAGCACGGCGGCGATCACTTCTTCGATTTCGTCGTAGGTGACGAAGGTCATCGGATCGGCGAGGCGCGCGAACGTGTCGGGATTCGCGTAGGCCCGACCGAGTCCGCCTCCGACGAGCAGGTTGAAACCGTGACCGGCTTCGGGGTGCTCTGCGGGGATCAGACCAACGTCCTGGGCCAGGACGTCGACGCAGTTCTCATCCGGATGGGCGACAGCAATCTTGAATTTGCGCGGGAGATACGTCTCGCCGTAGAACGGGCGTTCCTCGACGTCTTCGCGAGAAACGGCTTTGTCACCGTTGACGAAGATCTCCCAGTGGGCTTCGGTCGTGGCCCGAAAGCTTCGGGTCAGGCGCGTCGCGATCTCGCGCAATCGCTCGTCGGCGTCGTTGCCCTGGAGTTCGGGACAGGACACCACGTTGCGTACGACGTCGCCGCACGCGCCGAAGGATGTCATCAAATGCCCGTCGAGCGCTCGCGCGAGGGGTCGCAGTCCGTTCTTCACCACGCCGTGGAACTGGACCGCCTGGCGAGTGGTGAGACGGATCGTGCCGTCGGCGACGTCCGTGGCGGCGCCGTCGAGCGCCAACCACTGATCGGTCGTGAGGCGCCCGCCGGGGATGGCGACGCGGATCATGAAGATGTAGTCGAGCGCTTCACCCTTTTGCGCCCGTTCACGACGAACGTCGCGGTTGTCCTGGGCGTAGACGCCATGGAACTTTAGAATCTGCTCGGATTCGCTGGACACACTGGCGACGTCGTTGCCGAGTTCACGGCTGATTTCGCCGCGCAAGTAGTTACTTTTTCTCTTGATGTCCTCGACCGCAGTTTCCTGCTTCGTCTCGGTGCTCACGACGCTCGACCTCGCTTTCGCCTTAATCATGACAAATCTTACCTACTTAGTCAGGTATTGGCAATATCGGTCCAAAATACCTGTTGTGCGAGGATTCGTCGCTGAGAATTTCATTCTGAATGCCAGTCCTGGTCGTATCGTGACACCTAATAGAGGAGCTCCATGGGGAATCGACAGGTCACACTCGCGCAACGTCCCACGGGAATGATCGACGAATCGACGACGTCGCTCGTCGAAACTCCAATACCGCAATGCGGTCCTCATGAGGCGCTCATCAAGGTCGGACTGTTGTCGATCGATCCGACGATCCGAACCTGGATGAACGACGCGCCGGGATACCTCCAGCCGATTGGCATCGGCGACGTCATCCGCTCAGGCGGTGGCGGTGTCGTGGTGGAGTCAAAATCCGAGCGCTACCAAGTTGGTGATGTCGTGAACGGCGTGACGGGCTGGCAGGAGTGGGCGATTGCCAGTGAAACCAACCGGTTCACGGTGTTGCCCAAGGGACTCGGCCTCGACCTCGCGACGGTGATGAACGTGTTCGGTGCTACCGGACTGACTGCGTACTTCGGACTCTTGGACGTTGGGGCGTTCAAGGTCGGCGACGTCGTCGTTGTCTCGGGTGCGGCGGGAGCGACCGGCTCGGTCGTCGGTCAGATTGCGAAGGCCCGCGGTGCAGGAAAAGTCGTCGGTATCGCCGGTGGACCCGAGAAGTGCTCCGAGGTCGTGGAGAGGTACGGCTTCGACGAGTGTCTCGATTACCGCGAAGCGCGACTCACCCAGCGCATCCGAGAGGCGTGCCCCCAGGGCATTGACCTGTACTTCGACAACGTCGGTGGCGCCGTTCTGGACGCGGCGCTCGCCAACATAGCGATGTACTCGCGCATCGTGATGTGCGGCGCGATCTCTCAGTACAACGCCACCGAACGCGAAGGTGTCGCCAATACTTCAATGTTGATCATGCGCCGGGGCCAGATGAAGGGATTCATCGTCTTCGACTTCGCCCATCGCTACGCGGAGGCTCACGTAGAACTAGCGGCCATGGTGCTCGACGGTCGAATCATTCACCAAGAACACTTCGTGTCGGGTCTCGAGCATGCGCCGGACGCGTTGAATCTCTTGTTCACGGGGGGCAATCACGGCAAGACACTCGTGGTGGTTGACGAGAGCGTCCAATTGAACTGACGCCGACGCGTTCTGAATCGACTTTTACGCCAGCCGAACGTCGGCGACGAGGGCGCGATGATCACTGCCACCGTCGCTGGCGAATCCACCGAGACTTTCCCACGGGCCGCGAACAAAGAGGTGGTCAATCTGGGAATGCGGCGTGCGCGCCGGCCACGTTCGCGCTTTGACCAGCGATCGCCATCCCGGGAGGAGTACCCGCAGTAATGGTCGCCAGGAGTTGAAATCGCCCCCGAGAAGAATCGGCAGGTCTGGATCAAGGCGCGCGACGATCTCACTGACCCGTCGGTACTGGCGGTAGGAGCCGTGACTCAGATGTGCGCCGTGCACGGCCAAGACGTAGAAGGCGCGGCCCTCGTCTTCGAGCGTCGAGACGATGAGCGTACGCTTCACCTTCTCCCTCGGTAGGCGTCCCAGTGACTCAGAGTGAATCTCTCGAATCGGCAAACGCGTCAAGAGACCGAGTCCCCATTCGCCATCCTCGACGCCGTCGGCCGTGGCGCGACGAATGCGTTGGACCTTGCTCAACGTCCGGTGTTCGTCGAAGAAGAGTCCGCGTTCGCCATTCAGATGGGCGAGCAGAGGTTGCCACGTTCGTCCGCCCGTTCCCGAGGTGACGCGCTGGCCGGTAGCCAGAGGCACGAAGAGTCCCTCCATGCCCAATCGGGTCTTGAGTTCAGCGAAGAAGTCGACGCCCGATTCGGCGCGCCACAGTTCCGGAAGTATGAGAACGTCGGCGTTCAAACTCACGACGTGATCGAGAACCTTCGTCGGTCGGCCCCACCCGTCGACGCCGGCGTGAAGGTTAAACGTCGCGACACGCACGTCAAAACCCTAGGTGGTCTCAGCCGTCGTTGTGGCAGGCTCTACTGGTGGAATCTGTCAACGTGGCCTTCGGTCACCGACTCTGGTGGGTGGACGCCTTCACGGGCGAGGCCGAACGAGGGAACCCCGCGGTCGTCGTGTTACTCGAGCGATCGATGCCCGATGACGAACTCCAACAGATCGCCTTCGAACTGGGCGTCTCAGAGACGGCCTTCGTGCGGCGGGCCGGTGATCAGTGGACCCTTCGTTGGTTCACGCCCACCGTCGAGGTCGACTTGTGCGGACACGCGACGCTCGCCAGCCTGCACGTGTTGTTGAACGAGTTAGGCGTACCCGGGGGAGAGATCTACTTCCAGACGCGCGCCGGTGTCCTGTCGGGCCGGCGAATGAGCGACGGCCTGCTCGGCATCGATCTCCCTCGATGGGCGCTCGAAGCGGTCGACCCGTCGATGCTCAATGACACCCTCGGTCCGGTGAGCGAGGTCTATCGCGCCGGGAACCGGGGCGTGCTCGCCGTCGTCGAGGACTTCGACACCTTGTGCGGTCTGGCCGTCGACTCGATGAACCTCTTCTTGGTGCCGAGCTCGATGGTCATCGCCGCCTGCCTTGGCGGTCCGAGTGTTGACGTGTCCATTCGGGTCTTCGCGCCACGTCTCGGCCTGGCCGAGGACAGCGTGACCGGAAGCGCCATGTGTGCGGTCGCGCCGTGGTGGATGCATCGCGTTGGCGCTCCGACCGTGACGGTCCATCAGGCGTCGGCTCGCGGCGGCGTGATGTTCGCTCGACTGTTCGAGGAGAACGTGGAAGTCGCCGGGATGGCGAGGACCTTCTTCGGCGGTGACCTTCGCGCATGAGTGACGTACTCGGGCCCGGTCCGAAGACCAGGGTTCGTCGACTGCCGACCAAAGCCAACTACGAACGCGACGTCATCTTCGCCGTCATCGACGAAGCACCGCTCTGTCACGTCGCGGCGCTCGTCAAGGGCAGCGCCATGGTGATTCCAACCTTGCACGCGCGAGAGGGCGACACCATTTACTTGCACGGCAGTCCTTCGAACGCGGTGATGAAGGCGGTCGTCGAGCGAGGCGAGGCCTGCATCTCGATGACGCTCTACGACGGGTTGCGCTTGGCGCGCAGCGGCTTCGAGTCGTCGATCGCCTATCGCTCGGTCGTGATCTTCGGCGCGGCGTCACTCGTGACCGACGACGTCGAGAAGGCGAGAGTCCTCGACATGTTCGTCGACGCCGTCTTGCCGGGGCGCGCGAGCGAGGTGCGCGCGATGAGTGACTCCGAACGTCGCCTCACCATGGTCGTCACGGTCACTATCGATGAAGCGTCGGCCAAACTGTCCTCCGGACCGACGGACGATCCCGACGGGGACCTCGAGCTACCCGTGTGGTCGGGTACGGTGCCCGCCAGGATTCAATTCGGGACGCCGATTCCCGACACCAACGGCGCAATGGCGAGTGGCACAATCCCGGTGCCGGCGTCGGTGAAGCGACTTCTGGATTCTCAGTGAGGTCATTGTCCGCGCTGCGCGAGCAGATCGAGCGGATCGATCCAATCAACCAACGCGAGTCTGATTCAATCGCCGCGACGCTCGAACGACTGAAGGGGCCGGGCGATGCATTCTCCAGGATGGAGGGTCATCATGTCACGGCGTCGGCGTTCGTGGTGTCGTCGCGAGGGGTCATACTGCACCGTCACCGTCTCCTCGGTATCTGGATACAACCGGGTGGTCACGTCGACGCGTTCGAAAGCCCCGAGTCGGCGGCGTTGCGCGAAACACTCGAAGAGACCGGTCTCGTCGCGCACCACTTCGATCCCGTCGAACTCTTCCACGTCGACGTGCATCCCGGTCCCAAGGGTCATCGCGGACCGATAGACCACATTCACTATGACGTGCGCTACGTCGTGTTGGCGCCACCGCTCGACCCGTCACCGCCCGAGGACGAGAGTCCCGAGGTCGACTGGTTCGACTTCGACACCGCCCAAGCGCGTTGTGAGCCCGCGCTCGCGCCCGTGATCTCCAAGCTCGCCCGGTGGTATCAAGTGCGCGACGTGCGAGACTGAAAGCGTGAGTGAGACCGACGACCTTCGCGCACTCATGGAGGCCGATCGGTGGATCGACCGCGTCAACGCCCAAAAGACGCACTTGCCCGAGATGGCCGAATTGGCCGCGCTCGAAGTCGACCTTCGGGCACAGCTGAAGGCGCTCAATGAGGCCCAGGCCGCGCTGACGCCGGTTCGCACGGCCTACGACGAAGCCCAACGCGAGGGCGATCGCCTTCGCGCGCGAGCCGAGAGCCTCGACAAGACCTTGAGCAACTCGACCGCGAACGCCCGCGAGTTAGCGGCGTTGCAGACCGAACTCCAACACGTGCGCGAACTGCTCGAGCGCAGCGACGACCTCGAACTCGATTACTTGATGGCCGTCGAGCCCTTGGACGAGGCCGTGAGCACCATCAAGGCGGCGGCGCAACCGGCGGTTGCGCGACGAAGCGAACTGCAGGCCACCATTACCGAACTCCAGGCCAGCCTCGATGACGAAATGGTGGCGCTGCGCGCCACGCGCGTCGAGAAGTCACTCGCAGTGGCGTCCGAACTCCGCACGCGCTACGAGGCGGCCTTCGCGCGCGTGGGCACCTCTGGTGCGTCCCAGATCGCCTCGGGTCACTGTGACGGCTGTCGCATCGCACTTTCGCCGCTCGATCTCGATCGCTGGAAGGGGCAGCCGGAAGGGACCTTCATGGCCTGTCCCGAATGCGGGCGTCTCCTTCTGCCGTGATCATCCTCATTCGTCACGGACAGACGACGTCGAACGCCGCGCGGCTCCTGGTCGGCCAGAGCGATCCGGCGCTCACCGAGCTCGGCGAGCGTCAGGCGCGGGCGTTACGCCCGTACTTACTCAATGTTCAAGAGGTGTGGACATCGCCACTCCAGCGCGCTCGCGCGACCGCGGCTCTTGCCCTGCCGGACATGGCGGCGAACGTGAAGGAGTCTTTCATCGAGGTCGACTACGGCTCACTCGACGGACAACCGCTCAGCCTCCTAAGTGAAGAGCAGTGGCGCGCTTTCGAACACGACCACGACAGGGCTTTCGGCGACGGCGAATCACTCGCCTCGGTCGATCAACGAGTACACGTGACCTTGGACGCCCTGCTCGCCGATCAGACGAGCCTCATGCACAGCGCGACCTCCCACCTGGCGATCATCAGTCACATGTCGCCGATCAAATCAGCCATGACGTGGGCGCTCGGGGTCTCGGGTTCGGTCGCCTGGCGCATGAACCTCAGCAATGGATCGATGACCACGATTGGCTCTCGGATGTGGACGCCGTCGCTGCTCAATTACAACGTCGTGCCGCCGCTGGAGTAATCAGCGTAGGGCGACGCTGATCGCGGCGAAGTGCAAGCCGACGCCGATCAGCGTAAAGGCGTGGAAAAGTTCGTGGTAGCTAAAGACCCTCGGTGAGAGCTTTGGTCGCCTGGTGCCGTAAAAGACGGCGCCGACCGAATAGGCCACGCCGCCGCCGACGATGAGGGCGAAGCAGAGCGGTCCGCCACCGCGGTAGATCTGGGGCATGACCAACGCGGCGAACCAGCTCATGACGAGAAAGGGGATCGTGTTGGCCCACTTCGGGGCGTTCATCGAGAGTTGGCGAATGGCGATCCCGATGAGCGTCGATACCCCGATGATGATCAACGTCACCAGACGAATCGTGCCGTGCATGGTCAGCCCGGCGATGGCGAAGTAGGTGCCCGTGATGGCGAGGAAGATCGTCGAATGGTCGGCTCGACGCCAGGCCTGACGCTGCGAAGGCGTCCAGTTGACCCGGTGTAGGAGGGCGCTGGTAATCAGCATCGCGCCCACGCCGAAGAGGAAGCAGAGGATCCAACCCACTTGGGACCACGTTCGACAGCGCGCGAAGAGAATCGGGGAGCAGGCGAAAAGTACGAAAAAGGCGACCAGGTGGAGCCAACCGCGAAGGAGCGGCCGCGCCGGCGGGGTCACGGTGTCCGAAGGAATTGCCGAAACGCTCACGACACAACCCTAGAGGTGTTGAAACTTTCGTCAGTTTCGCGCGCGTGAACAACGAAGCCCGCCTGTTCCGCGTATCCAGAACAAGCGGGCGCTCGATGTTTGGCCCCCCCAGCCAATGACACAAAAATATAATCGCGAACCAGCCGCTACTCTGTCACGAGATGCCTGCAAACATAGGTTTGTGAGCAATTTCACATAAAGGGAGACGAGATGAATCGCCGAACGCTAGGTCAGGGTCTGGAAATCTCCGCGCAAGGTCTCGGGTGCATGGGCATGAGTGAGTTCTACGGAGCCGGTGACGACACCGAATCGATCGCCACGATTCACGAAGCGCTCGACGTCGGCGTCGATTTCCTCGACACCGCCGACATGTACGGGCCGTTCAAGAATGAAGAGCTCGTCGGACGCGCCATCAAGGGTCGCCGTGACGACGTGGTGCTCGCCACGAAGTTCGGCAATCAGCGCGCCGAAGACGGATCCTTCATCCGCATCAACGGGACGCCGGAGTACGTGGTCGAAGCCTGCGACGCCTCGCTGCGTCGCCTCGGCGTCGACGTGATTGACCTCTACTATCAGCACCGCGTCGATCGAACCGTCGACATTGAAGAGACCTGGGGCGCCATGAAGAGTCTGGTCGAGGCGGGCAAGGTCCGTCACCTCGGCATCTCCGAGGCCTCCTCGGCGACGATTGAACGCGCGCACGCGGTGCATCCGGTGAGTGCCCTACAAAGCGAATACTCGTTGTGGAGTCGCGACCCCGAGGACGGGATCCTCGACACCTGTCGCCGACGGGGCGTCGGTTTCGTCGCGTACAGCCCACTCGGTCGAGGGTTTTTAACCAACGAAGTGAGTAATCGGGAGGGGACGAGCGAGGGAGATTTTCGAAAGCATCAACCACGTTTTTCCGGTGAGGCGTACGAACAGAACCTGACGCTCTTGGCGAACCTCGAAGCGATTGCCGAGTCCAAGGGCGCGAGCGTCGCCCAACTGGCCCTGGCGTGGGTCCTCTCGCGAGGACCGGACGTCGTGCCGATTCCTGGGACGAAGCGTCGCAAATGGCTGCGAGAGAATATCGCCGCCGACGACATTGTCCTGAGTGACGCCGACGTCGCGGCCCTGGAGGCCGCGATACCGCGCGACGCCGTCGCCGGAGACCGTTACGTCGCGGCCGGTATGCGCAACCTCAACGCCTGACCTCGCGCAGGCTTGCGTCGACGAGTTCGAGGACCTCGTCGCACCACGCCGTCACCTGGGGATCGTGCGTCGCGACGATGACCGTGGCCCCCGTCGAGGCGAGGAGCGACAGTACGCCGGCCGTCTCTTCGTTCCCGAGTCCGCTCGTCGGCTCGTCGAGCAGGTAGATCAACGGACTCGTGACCATCGCGCGCACGAGCGCTATTCGCGCACGCTCGCCGCGGGAGAGGTCTTCCCAACGCGTGGTGGAATCGGTGGCGATTCCCAGGGACGCTAAGTCGTCGTGCGCGCTGCGCGACGTCGCGCGCCCCAGACCCACTACGTCGATGGCGTAGCCCCTCGTGAGTCCCGGCTCGCTCGCGACGTAGGCCACCCGTCGACGGAGTTCGCGCTCATCGATCGTGCTGCTGTCCACGTTGCCGAAGGACACCGTGCCGCTCGCGACGTCGTCGAGCCCCGCGACGGCCCGTAACAGCGTTGACTTTCCGACACCGGATGAACCGGTGAGCGCGATCCTTCGCCCGGGGACGACGACGAGCGTCGCGTCGACCACCAGGGACTCACTCTCTTCGTTGATCGTGACGTGATCGAGACGAACGGTCGAGTCCACCGGCCAGGCGCTCTCGCCACGCTGAACCGCGACGTCGAGCTCCTCCAAACGTTCAGCCGCGGCGCTCACGGCGACGGCGGTATCGAATGCGTCACGTATCACGTTGAGCGACTCAAACGTAGAGAGGGCGAGTAACGCCGCGACGACGACCCACAGCGCGGCACTGTGCGGGCGCACCACGAGCGCGCCGAGCGCGAGGGCGGTCATGGCCGGCGCGACCGCGTTGGAGAGATCGTGTTGACTCGTCAGTGCGGCCTCGGCGCGTCGCAACCTGTCGACGGAGGCGACGGCCCGTGTCTCGGCGAAATCAACTCGACCGAGCAAGACCAACTCCGGCGTGGCGGCGCTGAGCTCCACCAGTTGCGCCCGGTACTGCGCGCGGGCTCTTCGAAGGCCCCGATCGCGTCGCAGCAACGGCCCGACGTTGGCGACGAGCGCCGCGACCCCAAGGAGTTGTACCGCGAGTAAGTCGGCGGCGTACGACCACCACTTCCCGTGGGGTGCCATGAGACCAATGACGAGGTCACCGAGCAGCATCACCACGCCCGAGGTGATGAAAGGAATCACGCAACGAAGCCAGAGATCCTGTAGTTCATCAGTATCGCGAAGTGAGCGCTCGAGGAGATCGCCCGCGGCGTACGAGCGCCACCGAGTGAAGTTGAATGCGCCCACGGTGAGAACGAGCCAGCGGCGCCAGCGAGAGACCGCGGCGAAACCCAATCGGTGGGCGCTGAGTCGTTCGATGAAACGAAGCGGCGAGCGTAGGAAGGCGAAGAGTTCGATAACGATGAGCGCACCGAGGACGGTGCGAAGACCGGGGCGCGTCGCGCTCTCGACCAAGAGCCCCACCGCTCCGACCAACAGCGCGACGTTCACTAACGACGCGACCACACCGGCCGCGAGGGCGCGAAGGAGGGTTCCACGAGGCGGCTGGGCTCGTCGGAGCCAGCGGCGCAGTCGACGAATGTCGTTTCTCACGGTGTCAACTCGATCCGATAGGTGACGTCAGTGAAGAGCGGCGTGTCGACGGTCGCTTCGACGACGCCGAAGGAGCGGGGCTCGTCGAGCACCGCGCGCACGAGACGTCGACCGTCCTCGTCAAGAACGCCCGCCACGTCGTCGATGACCAGAAGATCGGGGTGGGCGAGGAGCGCCCGGGCCAACACCACGCGAACCTTCTCTCCTGTACTGATCCCCCTGCCGTCGGCGAGCAGTGCGGTATCGAGGTCTTCGAATCGGGGCCCGAAGAGTCCTAACGAAGAAAGACACGCGGTCACGTCGTCGTCAGGAATTGATTGACCGAGCGTGAGGTTGTCGCGCAACGTGCCCGACAGCAACGCGCTTTCGACGCTCACGTGCCCCGTACGGGTGCCGGCGCGAGCCACCGCACCATTCCTCGGGTCGCGCCAACCGATGAGCGTATCCAGGAGTGTCGTCTTGCCCGAGCCCGACGGACCAGTGACCAATAGAGTTTGACCCGGTTCCAGGGTGAAGCTGACCGGCCGGCTACTCGCCGTGGTCACCAGATCAATGGCGACGAGCAGCTCAGTCGAGTTGGCGTCGGGCGCGTTCGCGCCGTGGTCCAACAGAACCAGCGAACGCTCGGAGTCCTCGCGACGATGGAACTCCACGCCGTAGCGACGAACGTGCGTGAAGATCTCGCTGGTGACCAGCACGGCGATGAGGGCGTGCTCGAGAGTGATTCGTCCGCCCAAGAGTGCGAAACCGACGACCATGGCGACGAGCCCGATGCTGACGCCGCTCAAGAACTCGGTGACCAGCGAGGACTCGAGCGCGACGCGAATCGCGCGCATCGCGATCGCGTGCTCGGAGTCCGATATGGCGGCGATCTCGTTGGCGCCGTATTCGACAGCGCCCAGAGCACGCAGTTCCGTCGTGTGGTGCAACAACTCGAGTTGTCGGCTCTCCAGGACGGCCCGACGGCGCTGGTATTCGAGCGCGGTCGCCTCGCTACGTTTGCCGGCCCGTCGATAGAGCGGCACGGCGGCGACCAACAGCACCACCGTGATCAACGACGCCAACCATCCGCCGGCCCAGAAGAGCACGGCGAGACCGGCGAGTGCGACAACCGCGCTCGTCTCGAGCAGGTCGAGCATCGGTCGGTCGGACGCCTGTTCGATGGCGAGCGCGAGGTCGCCCCGGCCCCGTTCGCGCTCGGGCTGGGGTCGGGTGAAATGACGTATGAGCGTGGCACGCCAGCGCGCGCGCAACGTCGCCCCGGCGTGAACGCTCCACTGGGCGATCGACGTGGCCAGTACCCATCGGATGCCCAGGACACCCAGTAAGAGCCAGATGCCCGACGGAACGCGGCGCTGCGCGAGATCATTCAGTCCTACGGCGAGGAACACCGAACACGTGATCGAGAGCGCCGTGTTGATAACTCCCAATAATCGGGCGCTGAACTTGAACGTGACTTCGCGAGTAGGTACTGATGTCGCCAAGGTCACCGACCAATGCTAATGAGCACGCGCGACGCTACAGGGGGTCGTCGCGGTGCGCTAATGACTTCGCCGGGCCGTTGAGCCATTCGCGCAGCGACTTGGTCGCACGGCAGTCATCCTCGTTGTAGTCGAGGATGCGTTGACGCGACGTCGCCGCCTCGGCATCGTCGCCGCGTGTGGCCACTTCGTACCAGAGCATCGATGCTTCGCCGCTCGGATTCACGTCGCGCCATCGGAAACCGGCGGAGGCCGCGAGCTGTTTCAGTCCCAGCGGCCCCTCAGTCTGGATCTGCACTTTGGCGAGGTCGTGGAGGTCTATCCACGCCGGTGGCGAGAGTTGGCGGAACTCGTTGAGGTCCTGCACCGTGGGCCCACCGTCGACAGTGGTGGCAACGGCGCGGTTCATGGCGCCGTCTTCGGCCTGGGCCCAGAAGCAGTACGCCGCGAAACTTCGACCCTGCGTCGCACAGATCTGTCGGAGGTTGGTCAGCCACGTCCAGAACGCGGCGAAGTTTCGGGCTTCGGCCTCGCGCGTCAGTTCGCCCCATTCCACAAATGTCGTATAGCCCTCGAGGACCCCGTCGACCGGTGTGCGCAACGTGACGCTCGCGCCCCAGAGGTACGTCGCGTCGTCGTAACTCTCCATGTCGACGTCAACTTCGACGTCGGCGGTCGGACAGCCCATGAGCGAAGGGTCGAGGATTCGAAGGGCACTGTCGCGAACGTGCGACCGGGCTCGGTAGATCAGTTCATCGAGGCGGCCGAAGCTTCGCCCGAGTCGGTCCTCCACGGCGACGAGCGGGCCGGGGACAACGGACTTGGCGCGCGCCGACATCGCTCGAACGGGATCGAGCCGAGCCAATTGGTTTCGCGTGTGGACGCCGTGATCGCGAAGCGCGAACTGTTGATCAATCGAGGTGAAGCGCGTCAGAGAGACGTCGTCGATCGCCTCGAGTTCGCCCTGACAGTGCTCGGAGAACTCACAGGTCAAACACTCACGGTGCCAATAGGGCGAGGTCGGAAACGCTCCGCCGAGGTCGAACCAATCGTCGAGTGCGTTGAGCGCGTCGACGCGCTCGCGGTAGAAAACGTCATAGGCGCTGAGGTTGCTGCGCGAATACGTCGGACTGGCTAAGTCCAGCCACCACAGTCGAGCGTTGCGATCGACCAGGGCACCGCGAGTGGACGGATCCGCGGCGGCGAAGGCTTGGAGAATACGTGTCGCCCCGTCGAGCAACAAGACGTCACGGCGAACGGTGGCCGTGGAGCGTAGTCCGAGTCCCTCGCGCACGATGACGTCGCTCGGTACCAGTCGTTCGAGTGATCCCTCGAGCAGTCGCCGGGTGGAGGCCGCCTCGGTTACCTCGTGGTTCTTGATCATCAGCGGCGCGTACGTGAAGCGGTCGTCGACGCGTCCGACGCGCACGAACGCTTGGGACGTGACGGTTCGGCGCGCACCGACGTCGGCGAGTCGGGCATTGAGGATCAGTTCGACGCCGTTCTCGATGAGCTCTTCGGTGTGCTGATGGCCGGTCGCCGTGACGGCGTCCGGGTGCAGCGCGACCAAACGCTCAAAGACGCTCCGGCGATGGTGCTCGGCTTCGTCACGCCGTCGTTCGATCTCGGGTGTCACGGGAGTGCGGTGCGCGTAGTTCGGTTCGGCCCGGGCCAGGGTGATTCGGTGGACGCAGGCGTCAATCTCGGCGCCGCGAAGAAGTGGAGTCACCATGCTCTTGAAATCCTACGACGGGTCGGGCTTCTCGTTCCGCCAGGTGCTCCAGAGTGACGCGTACTCACCGTTGAGCGCCACGAGCTCGTCGTGAGTGCCCAACTCGGCGATCTTGCCGTCGATCACCACGCAGACCCGATCGGCGTCGTGGGCCGTGTGAAGACGGTGCGCGATCGCCACCACCGTTCGCCCCCGCAGAACCGCCACGAGGGAGCGCTCCAGATGTCGCGCCGCTCGCGGATCCAACATGGCGGTCGCCTCGTCGAGCACGAGCGTGTGCGGGTCGCTCAAGACGAGTCGCGCGAGCGCCACCTGTTGGGCCTGGGCCGGGGAGACTTGGTAGCCGGTGGTGCCGAGTTCGGTGAGAATCCCCTCGGGCAGCGCTTGAACCCATTCGAGTGCGTCCACGGCGTCCAGGGCCCGAACGATCTCGTCGTCGGTAGCCTCGGGCTTGGCGAGCGCCAAGTTCTCGCGCACCGTGCCGATGAAGATGTGGTGCTCTTGGGTCACGAGGGCCACGTGTCGTCGCAACATCGGCAACGGCATGCTCGCCAGGGCCACGTCGCCCACCATCACCGAGCCACTGCCCGGCGCGTCGATGCCGGCGAGCAAACGACCGATGGTGGACTTTCCGGCGCCCGAGGGTCCGACGATGGCCAGTCGTTCACCGGGTCGAATCGTGAGTGACAGTCCGTTCAACACGTCAAAGCCCGGTCGATACGCGTAGCGGACGTCGTTCATGGTGATGGTCTCGTTCTTTGGTTCAACGCCTTCGGTCGGACGGTCGTCGCGCACCACCGACACGCCAACGAGGCGCGCCAAGGACGTCTGGCCAACTTGGAGCTCGTCGAGCCATGACACGATGCGGTCGATCGGGTCGTTGATCTGCACGACGTAGAGCGTGACCGTGGTCGCGGCGCCGATGGTGATGTCGTGGTGCAGCGCCAACCACCCGCTCCAGGCGAGGGTCGTGGCGACCGCGAGGGCGAACGCACTCTCGATCGTCGGGAACCAGACCATGCGCATGAGCAGCGTGTACATCTCGGAGTAGAAGGACTCACGGATGTTGCCCTCGATGCGCTTGGCCTGGCGGTTCGCGAGGCGGTGGGCGTCGACCGTGCGCGCGCCCTCGGCCGTCTCGGAGACCGAGCCCGACATGGTGGCGTAACTCATTCTTTCGCGCCGGTAGCCGGGCGTGGCGTAGTGGAGGTAGTAACGGGTCGAGAAGAACAGAATCGGCAACGACACCAGGCAGGCGACCGTCGCGAGGGGACTGACGATGGTCATCGCGATGAGCGTCAGCAGGGCCTGGACGACGGCCACGAGCCATTCGGGCATGGCGAAGCGCACGGTGCGCGACAAAGCCTCGATGTCGTTGGTCGTTCGACTGAGTAGGTCACCAGTGCCGGCGCGCTCCACCTCGACCAAGGGCAGGGCGAGCACGCTCTCCAGGAACTCCTCGCGAAGTTGCGCGAAGACGGTCTCGCCCAACAGGTAGCTGCGACGTCGCGCGAGAAACGAAAGCCCGGCGTAGAAGATCGACGAGACGAAGAGGATCCCGACGTAGAGCGTGATGCGATGGGCCGTCAGTTGGCGATCGGCGGCGAAATTCGTGATCGCACCGATGATGTAGGCCGGGATGAGTGCCATGAAGGCCGCGAGCGCGTAGAGCGAGAGCATCCGCACCAACTTCGAGCGGTGTTGGCGGATGAGCCTCTTGGCGTAGGTGCGCACGGTGGCGGTGTCGGCGACGGGTAATTGCATCAGGCGTCCTCGCGTAACACGATCTGGCGGTAGGCCGATGACGCGGCGATGAGCTCGTCGTGCGTGCCGTGTTCAACGGCGCGTCCGTCAACGACAACGTAGATCACGTCCATCTTCTCCAGCAGCAACGGACTCGTCGTAGCCACCAGTGTCGTGTGATCGCCGCGAACCTCACGCAGTCGAGCCGCGATCCTTGCCTCGGTGTGCGTGTCGACCGCGGACGTCGGCTCGACGAGTATCAGCACTTCGGCGTTGGTGAGTATCGCGCGCACCAAGCTCAGTCGTTGACGCTGTCCGCCGGAGAAGCTCCGACCTCGTTCTTCGACGAGCGTGTCGAGGCCGTCTTCGAGGGCGTCGAGGATGTCGAGTGAACTCGTGGCTGCAAGCGCGGGCATGATGTTGCCGTCGGAGATGTCGCCGTGGGGGACGAGTTCGTAACGTAGTTCACCCGAGAAGAGGCGCGGTTCGATCTCGCTCACCACGATGTTGCGCCGGGTATCGCTCACCGCAAACAGCCCCAACGGCGTTCCGTTGATCGTGACGCCGGCCACGTCGGGGACGAATCGGCCGAGTCGATCGGCGAGCAGCGATGCCTCGGCCGGTGTTTCGGTGACGAAGGCGACCAGTTGACCACGACGAAGCGAGACACCACTCACGCGATCATCGAGGGAATCGATTCGCGCGGGCCAGATCAGTGGTGACGCCGGCTCGGTGACTAACGGATCGATGTTCAAAATGCGAAGTACGCGCCCGGCGCCGACGTAGGCGCGCGTCGTCGCAATCACGTACTCAATCGCGGTACGAAGCGGCGTCGTCAGGAACGTCGCGTAGCCGAAGAACGCGACGAGCTGCCCGGGTGCCAAGGTGCCGTGCATGACGTCTTGGGCGCCGAGGTACGTCACGATGCCCGTCAGAATCGCGGGCAGCAGCACCTGGCCCGACTCCAGTCCGGCCTGCGGCGCGGCGATGCGATTTCCCGCGAGTCGCACGATGTTGCTCTGTCGTTTGTAGTTGTTGAGGAAGACCTCTTCGCCGCCCACGCCACGAAGGATGCGCAGTCCGGCGACGGTGTCCGAGCCCAATGACGCCAGACGTCCGGCCGCTTCGCGCTGAGCGGCTTGGGTCGCGTGCAGGGGCTTCATTAGCGGCGTCGTGAGCGAAGCCAGGACCGGCACCCCGATGAGGACGATGAGACCTAACTCGACCGACGACGAGATGAGGATTATCGAGACGACGACCCACGCAGCGATCGCGCCCATGAAGCGCGCGAAGACGTCGTAGGCGCCGCCGATACGCATGGCGTCCGAGGCCACCGTATTGACGACGTCGCCGGAGGGGATCTCGTCAGTGATGGCCGTGCCGGTCTTGGAGACGTGGTGGCCGATGACCTGGACCGTCTTGTACGAAGCGTTCATCCAGTTGGTCACGGCCAGTTGGTGTCGTACTGCGCCGCAGATCGCCTGGAAGAGGCCCAGTGCTATCACGACACCGACCCATAAGAACAGTTCACCTTCGTTTTTAGGGATGACGCCGTGGTCGATGGCGGCACCGACCGCCGCCCAGATGAGTGCTTGGCTCACCATCCAGCCGATGCCAAAGATGGCGTTGAAGGTCAAGAGGATCTTCTGTTGCGCGGCGATCCAGATCAGATAGCGCAGCGGCGAACGCGTATCGGGTGTGCCGGGTTCCGCGGTCGGCAGTTCGCGGTAGGGCAGGTGCAACACGGTTCGACTTTCGAATAGGTGGTTGGATGATGAGTCGACCTATAAGCGGGGTTCTGTCCACCTTCCTTGCGGAAGGATGGGCGGCCATCCATCTCAGCGATCTACCTCGGGAGTGCCTTGTTTCCAAAGCATGCGGGCCACGCGCTCCCACGTTTGATCTTGCTCCGGGTGGGGTTTACCAAGCCACTGTGATCACTCACAATGCTGGTGCGCTCTTACCGCACCGTTTCACCCTTACCTGTACCCGGTTGCCCGAGCCATCGGCGGTCTTTTCTCTGTGGCACTGTCCTGCACGTCACCGCGACTCACATTTCGTGAGCACCTTGCCCTGTGGAGCCCCGACTTTCCTCACCGCCTGTTGCCAAGCGGTGCGGCCACCCAGTCGACTCACCATCCGCGACAATTCTGTCATACGCCCGAAGGGCCGACAAGAGTCGTAATTATCTTGTAACGCCACGGTATCCTCGCGTCGTGGATGACGACGTCAACGAACCCGACGAGATTCTGGAGGTCGGTGCCTTTTACCAGTTGCTGACCGCGCGACTCGAATCGGCATACGGGCGCCGACACCCCCACTGGGTCCGTGGCGAGATCGCCAAAGTCTACGAAAAGGGTCACGTCTACGTTGACCTGGTGGACGCGGGATCGGCGTCCTCGGACACTAAACGTCCGGTGCTGAACGCGCACTGCTGGGCGACGCCGTGGGCGCCATTGAAAAAGAAGCTCGCCGCCGAAGGCGTGACCCTGTCGGCCGGATTGATCGTCAACTTCTATGGCTACGTCGACGTTTACGCGCCTCAGGGCAAGATTGGCTTCACCATCACCCGGATCGACGTGCAGGGGCTGCTCGGCGACGTGGCGCGCCGCCGAGCGGAACTGGTTGCGCGTCTCACGGCCGAAGGACTTTTGGAAACAAATAAGAACGTCGCGATCTCACCAGTCCCGTTGCGGGTCGGACTGGTCGCCAGTCCCGGCACCGAGGGCTACAGCGACTTCACCGGGCAACTGCTCAACTCGGGCTACGGCTTCGAGATCGTGCTCGTGAAGAGCGCGGTGCAGGGCGAAGCGGCACCCGCTCAAATCGTCGCGGCGATCGAGTCACTCGACGAACACGGCGTCGACATCATCTGTGTCGTGCGCGGAGGGGGCTCCAAGGGTGATCTCGCGTGCTTCGACGACGAGCGCGTGGCGCGCGCGATCGCGGCCTCCTCGACGCCGGTCTTCACGGGTATCGGTCACACCGGTGACGAATCGGTCGCCGACCTTGTCGCGCACACTCGAGCCATAACGCCCACCAAACTCGGTGAGGAGATTGCGGCCATCGTTGCCCGCTGGCACGCTCGTCACGTTCGTCTTCCGGCGCAGCGAGTCCTCGACGCGACGACCGCGATCCTGGACGAGGCGACCGAGTACGTCGCCGAACGTCGTCGCACCATGATCTTCGCCGTGCGCGACCGATTGCGCGCCGAGCAACGCCATCTCGCCAGCACGTGCGGCGCATTGTTGATGCACAGTCGCCATCTCCTCAACACGGGCGCGCAGTTTCTCGCGAGTCACCGCGCGCTCCTCAGCGCGTACGACCCGAAGCGACGACTCGCCCAGGGCTGGTCCATCGTGACCAACCGAGACGGCACGGTCGTGAAGTTACTGGAGGACGTTTCCGTGGGGGACGGCGTGTCGGTCTTGGTGAGCGACGGGTCGTTTGAATCTACTGTGAATGGAAAGACTGGAGCATTGTCATGAGCACTGTCGGTGATTGGAACGACGCGGCCAAGGAGCTTGACGCCATCGTCGCGTCCTTCGATGAGGGCGAGGTCTCGGTCGACGGACTCTTCGTGAAGCTCGAACGTGCGACGGCAATCATCGAGACTCTGGAAGCCCGACTCGACGCCACGAAAGCGAGGGTCGACGAACTGGCGCCACGACTGTCGAAGGTTCTCGAAGGCGAATGACCGATCGTTTCTACTTTCGCCAGTTGCTGAGCGGACTGGACTTCGCCCTCGATGACCCCGTCGCCGAGCAGATGGTCAACTTCGTCTACGCCTTCGGTGACCGCGAGACGGGCGAGGCCGTATTAGTGGACCCGGCCTATCGGCCGGCCGAACTGATTGACCTCGTCGAGGCCGACGACATGCGCGTGAGTGCGGTCTTTGCGACGCACTATCACGCGGATCACGTCGGCGGCAATCTCGGCGGTCGAGCACAAATTGCCGGCATCGTCGAATTGTTGGAGAGGATCGACGTTCCGATTCACGTGCAGGCCGACGAAGTGGAGTGGGTCACGAAACGCACTGGTGTCGGCGAGGACTCCCTCGTCGCCCACGCCGCCGGCGACGTGGTTGCGGTGGGCGACTTCGAGGTTTCGTTGATTCACACACCGGGACACACGCCGGGTAGCCAATGCCTGTTGGTGAACGGCCGCCTGATCAGTGGCGACACCTTGTTCCTCGACGGCTGTGGTCGCACGGACCTCCCCGGTTCGGATCCCCAAGAGATGTACCGAACGTTGACCCAGCGCCTCTCGGACATCTCGGACGACACGATTCTCTTTCCCGGTCACCTCTACTCGGCCGACCCGAGCGCGCCCATGGGCGACGTCCGACAGCACAACCGCGCACTGGTACCGGCGAGCGCCGAGCAGTGGCTCGCGATGTTCGCGCGCTGATCGTGCTCCAGAGCTCGGATCACGTCGTCATCGTGGGGGCGGGGTTCGGGGGATGGCGCCTCGTGGAGGCGCTGCGACGTGAAGGCTTCGACGGCGCGATCACGCTGCTCGGCGAGGAGACCTACGCGCCCTACGATCGCCCGCCGCTGTCGAAACACGTTCTCGCGGGAAAGTGGGACGTCGAACGCGCCACGCTGGCGACACCCGAAAAGATTGCCGAGGCCGACGTGAACCTCCGTCTCGGCGTGCGCGCCGTATCGCTCGACATCGAGTCGAACGCGGTCGAACTCGAGGACGGTTCGCGGGTCGAGGGATCGCACGTCGTGATCGCGACCGGCGCGCGGGCGCGCCGCCTCCCGTTCAGTGCCGATGACCAGATTCTCACCCTTCGTAATCGCGACGACGAACTGCGAATGCGCCTCGAACTCGAGGGACTCGAATCGGGCGGCGTGATCGCCGTGATCGGCGGCGGCTTCATCGGTGCCGAAGTGGCGACCCAACTGAAGAGTCGCGGATTTGTGCCGATCGTGCTCGAAGCACTGAAGCGACCACTCATCGGCGTCCTCGGTCCGGATGTCTCCTCGTGGCTCGAACGACTCGCGGTCGACGCGGAAATTGAACTTCGCAGCGACCAGCACATTGACGACGTCGAACGCGGTGACGAAGGATTCGCGGTCCGATTCGAAGACGGCAGTCAACTGCGGGCCGACGCGGTCGTCGTGGGCGCCGGCGCGTTAGCGAACTTCGAATGGCTGGAGGGTTCCGGACTGACACTGGATAACGGCGTGGTCGTGGATGAGAACTTATTGGCCCGCGAGAGCATCGCCGCGATCGGCGACGTCGCACGATTCAGTTGGCCCAACGTCATGGGTGAGGAACTGGTTCGAATCGAACACTGGGAAGTGGCGAACGTCCACGCGAACGCCTTGGCCCATTACTGGATGACCGGCGAAGGCGGTCGCGCATTGATGGTGCCGTACTTCTGGTCCGATCAATACGGCAAGAAGATCCAGATGTTGGGCCACCCGAGAGCGGACGACGACGTGGTTCGCGTGAGCGGGAGCCCCGACGAGGGGAAGTGGCTCGCCCTCTTTTCGCGTGGCGGCGTCGTGACCGGGATCGTCGCTCTTTCCCAACCCCGGGCGCTCATGTTGTCCAAGCACCTGTTGGAGTCACCGTCGACGCTCGAGTTGGCGCTCGAGGACGCGCCCTGGACGAACTAGAACTCGACCGAGCTCAGTTCCGGAATCGTCTTTTCGACCCGAGTCACGAGGGCGGCCCACTCATCGCGACAGCGTCGGCGAGTGCCGTCGTCGATCGAGGGCGTCAGCACCGCCGACGGCGACCAGAGTCCTTCGACGTCGTCGATCGAGAGTGCACCGTGCCCCACGAGGGCCATGAGTCCCGCACCTCGGGTCGTGGCCTCACGCTCAGAAGACACCGCGACACGCAGACCCGTGAAGTCCGCGAGGCACTGGACCAAGAATCGGTTGTCGCTCATGCCGCCGTCGACGCGAATCTCTTCGAGTGTCTGTCCGGTCTCTTCGTGGGCGGCGTCCACGAGGTCCGCACCACGTTGGGCGATGCCTTCGAGCACCGCTCGAACCATGTGCGCTTTCGTCGATCCCCGAGTGATCCCGAAGAAGCCGCCGCGCGCGCCGAAGTCCCACTGCGGCGTGCCGAGCCCGGAGAGGGCGGGCACGAACGTCACGCCCTCCGCTGAAGAGACCGACTCCGCGAGCGACTCGGTCTCTTCGGCATTCGTGATCAGACCGAGGTCGTCTTTGAGCCACTCGATGCACGCACCGGCCGAGAGCACGATTCCTTCGATTCCCCAGATGAGTTCGTGGTCGAGACTTCGGAGAACCACGGGAAAGCATCCGGACGCAAATCGCGTCATTCGATCGGGCCCCCCGGTTCCTCGAACCATGTCCAACATCGCTCCAGTGCCGAACGTGATCTTGGCGCCGCGAGAGACGCACGATTGTCCGAAGAGCGACGCCGATTGGTCGCCGACCAATGCGGTGATCATTGGCGCTCCGGGCAGCGACGTGGCGTGACCAATACTCCCCATCGTGTCGACGATCGTCGGCATCATCGCCGCGTCGAGATCGAGCACGGCGAGGGCGTGCTGGTCCCACTCTTCGACGCCCAGCGCGACGAGACCGTTGACGCCAGCGTTGGAGCGATCAGTCACGTGCAGGGCGCCGCCGCTCAAGTTCCACGCCAGCCACGTCTCGATCGTGGCGAAGCGAAGCTCGCTCGAATCCCGGCCCGACTGACGCACCAGCCAGCGCGCCTTGGTCGCCGACTGATTGGGCGCCAATCGCAAACCGTCGCCCTGCAGCACCAAGCAGTCGATCACCGTTCGAAGGTCCTGCCATCCGAGGGCGGGACCAACCGGTACCCCGGTCACCGGGTCAAAGACAATGGTGGTCGCGCGCTGATTCGTGATGCCCACGACGTCGGCGCCGCCGGCTTCATTCAACGTGCGCGTCGCCAATTCGAGTGCGAGTCGAGCGATCTCGACACCGTCGAGTTCCACCTCACCGGGATTCGGCGTCGTCAGGCTCAGTCGCTGATGATGGGCGTGGGTGACTTTGCCGTCGGTGTCGACGATCGCCGTTCGAATCGACGACGTGCCCACGTCGATGGCCAGAGCCCTCACCACGGCGCACCGCCGAGTCCGAGCACCCCGGGATTCATGATGTTGTCGGGGTCGAGGAGTTTCTTCAAGTCCTGCAGGACGCTGAACCCACTGCCGAGCGCTTCGGGGACGAACCGAGCACGGTTGCGACCGACGCCGTGATGGTGGCTGAGCGCGCCACCGTGACCCAGCACCTCTTCGGTCACGCAGTCCCACGCCCGGCGATAGAAACCGGTCAGGTCGTCTTCGGGTCGTGCCGCGAACGTGAAGTAGAGGCACGCGCCGTCGAGATAAGCGTGCGATTGATGAACCGACGCCACAAGGATGCCGGGCATCTGTTGCAGTCCATCGATCACCGCACGACGCATCGCGGGCAACGTCGCCCACGCGCCCGCAACTTCAATCGTGTCAACGACGTAGCCGCGCGCCCACAGTGGCGCCAAGGCGCCAACGTCATTGCGGTGCTCGAGCCACCGTGCGACGAGGTTCACGTCAAGCTCTGTCGCCCCGGTGCACTCTTCGGCGACGATCCGCATCGTCGCCTCGACCAAGTACGAATCGCCTTCGTCGAGCACGATCAACGCGCAGGACTCCACGTTGAAGTTCCTCTGGGACTCACTTTCGTCGTAGAGGCGCAGGACGGCCGGTCGCGCGTCTCGCTGCATGATCCGCCGACAGGCATCGAGCCCGTCGTCAAAGCTCGCGAAACTGTAGGCCGCGCGCTGCTCGCTCTTCGGTGCGGGGTGCAGCACGAGCGTCGCGCGCGTGATCGCGCCAAGTGCGCCTTCTGAACCGACGAAGAGCTGCATGAGGTCCGGGCCCACGGCCTGGCGCGGGGCTCGCCCCCCGAGTTCGATCTTCTCGCCACTGGCGAGCACGACACTCAGTCCGCGCACGATGTCTTCGATCTTCCCGTAACGATTGGAGTATTGGCCGGCCCCGCGACAGGCGATCCAACCGCCGACGGTCGCTAGTTCGAACGACTGGGGGAAGTGCCCGACGGTCCAGCCCGTCGCGGCGACTGCTCGCTCGAGGTCGGGTCCGAAGACACCGGCCTCGACGCTCACGGTGCCCGAGACCGAGTCGACGTCGAGCACACGATTGAGACCGGTCATGTCGAGCGCGATGCCACCTTCGGGTGCGACGGCGCCGCCGACGACACTCGACCGACCGCCCTGGGCCGTGACCGCGACGTGATATTTCGAGGCAATAGTGAGTATTCGACTCACGTCATCACTCGACGATGGTCGCACGACGACTCCCGGCCACCGGGGGACCTGGCCCTTCGCGACATCGGGGATCGAGGGCGGCCACCAGTCGCGTCCGTGATCCGCTCGAACTTCGGCGCTGACGTCAAAATCAATGCCGGCACTCGTGAGGTCTTCGAGCAGCGCCGGCGACGCGAGCGATTGAGGAGCGTCTTGGAATGAATCGGCCGGATACTCATTCGGCATCGTCGGACGGGTCACCGTTGCACTCTACAAAGTAAGACCGGCGGCACCGAACTCGCGCCGCACCAACGATTCGTAGGCATTGAGTTCACGTTGCACGTCCTCGTCGCTCCAGGACAGGTCCGCGGCCACGAACGAGGCGACGCGCGCCGCGCCCTTGAGGGTGGCGCGCGCGTCGTGCAGGTGCGCGCGCGTACGCCGCGTCAGCAGGTCGATCAATGACGTCGCCATTTCGAAACGAACGGAGAAGATGAATTCGGCTCCGACGTAGGGCTGACCGTCGATGGGGCACTCACCGAGCGAACCGTCGGTCGCGATCATGTCGAGGATCACTCGCGCGTCCTCGCCGAATCGTCGGTAGAGATGAATCTCTGGTTCGGACGTCGGTCGCCACGGTCCCACGCCGTGGAAACGCAGATTCTTCGTTCGCACTGATTTGAGACCGGTCACGTAGGGGCGAAGTGCGTCGACCGTGTCCTCGGCCATTTGCCGGTACGTCGTCCACTTGCCGCCGGTGATGTGCACGACCCCGTCGTGCGAATCGGTCACCTGGTGTCGGCGAGAGAGGTCGGCCGTACGCTCCTTCAGCGCTTTACCCTCTACGGGAGCGAGCAGCGGTCGCAGGCCGGCCCAGACCCCGGTGACGTCGCTCGTGGTCAGGTTCGACCAGGTCGACGCATTCACGGCGTTCAGCAGATACGCAACGTCCTCGGGGGTGCAGTGTGGTTCGTCGAACTCTCCGTCGTAGGCCGTGTCCGTTGTGCCGATGTACGTGAACGCGGCATCCTCGAACGGCACGACGAAGATGCTGCGCCGGTCGCCCGGGACACTCAAGACCGCCGCGACGTCGGCCGGGAGGCGGTCGCGCGCGACACTGAGGTGGACGCCCTTGGCCGGAGTAATACGGTGTGACCCCTTGTGCTCGGCCATCGAGAACACGTCATCGGCCCACACCCCGGTCGCGTTCACGACCGCCTTGGTGGAGATCGAAGTCGTGGTGTCGTTAAGAGAGTCGTGCGCGACGACTGCCTTGACGCGTCCGGAAGCGTCGTGGAGGATATCGACACAACGCAGATACGTCGCGACGTCGGCGTCGAAGTCGAGGGCGGCGGTTTTCGCGAGGGCGAGCGCGACCCGTGCGTCGTCGCCTCGAGCGTCGAAGTAGAGGAATCCGGCGACCAGCCGATCTGTGTTGAGCGTCGGCAAGTACGCGAGCGCTTGATCACGAGTGATCTTGCGATAACGCTGTCCGATGCGCCACCCGCCGCTGAGTTCGTAGATTCGAAGCGCCGTCGAGTAGCCCCTCACCAACGCTTTGGACGCGACACCGTTGCGACCGAAAAGGGGCACGAGAAAGGGAAGAGGGCGCACGAGGAACGGTGCGTTCTCGAGGAGTCGTTGGCGTTCACGCAGGTTTTCATAGACCAGCCGGAACTCTCTTTGCTGCAAATAGCGAAGACCGCCGTGGACCATTTTGGAGGACTTCGAGCTCGTTCCCGAGGCGATGTCGCCGCTGTCGATCAGGGCGACCCGCAGTCCCCGTGAGGCCGCGTCGAGCGCCACTCCCGTACCGGTCATACCGGCACCCACGACGACGAGGTCGTAGGTCGAATGGGCCATAGATTCGAGCGCGCGCTCGCGTTGAAAGGTGGCCACGGAACAATGCTTGCACAGCGCCGGGACTACCTTAAAAGGCATGGACTTCCAACTTTCCGACGAGCTACTCGGGCTACAACAGAGCGTGCGACGGCTCGCGCAGGACAAGATCAAGCCCCGGGCTCGAGAGATCGACACAACGGGGGAGTACCCCCAGGACCTCTTCAACGAGTTCCGTAAGGCCGATCTCCTTGGGCTTTGTATACCGGAGGAGTACGGCGGCTCGGGCGCGGGCATCAGGGGCCTCGCGCTCACGATTGAAGAGGTCACGAAGTACTCCAATGTCCTCGGTCTGATGCTGCTCCTCACGAGACTGCCGACGGGGCCGATCATGATCGCGGGCACCGAAGAACAGAAGCAGCGCTACCTCCCGGGTATCGCCAAGGGCACCCACCGAGCGGCGTTCTGTCTTTCGGAACCGGGCGCCGGCTCCGACGTCGCGGGAATGCAGACCCGGGCCACGCCGGACGGTTCGGATGGCTACGTCCTCAACGGCACGAAGTGTTGGATCTCGGGCGGGATGCAGGCCGACTGGTTCGTCGTCTTCGCCAAGACCGGTGACCCGGCGTCGCGGCTTCACACGAATATTGGCGCCTTCATCGTCGAGGCCGACAGCCCGGGCGTGACGCGACCGCGGGTCGACAAGAAGATGGGTGTCAAGGGCATCGACACCACCGAAATCGTCTTCAACGAGGTGAAGGTTCCGGCCAATCAAGTGATCGGAGGTGGCTTCGCCCTCGTCATGCAATCCCTCAACGCCATGCGACCGATCGTCGCGGCGCGCGGACTCGGCCTCGCCGAAGGCGCGCTCATGTACGCGACTGAGTACGTGAAGAATCGCGTGGCCTTCGGCAAGACCATCGCCGAGTTCCAGGGCATTCAGTGGGAGATCGCGAAATGCGCGACCGAGATCGAAGCGGCACGACTTCTCACGTACCGCGGCGCGTGGCTGGCTGACCAGGGCTGCTTCACCAAGGAGTACGTGCCGATGCTCTCGATGTGCAAGTACTACGCCTCCGAAGTGGCCGTGAAGGCCTCCGGTCTCGCGGTGCAGCTGCTCGGCGCGGCCGGGTACATGGAAGAGCACCCGACCGAGATGTTCTATCGCGACGCGCGTCAACTGACCATCGTCGAAGGCACCAGCCAGATCCAACTAGGCCTCATCGCCAAGGGCGTCCTCGGCCATGACCTGTGGTGGGACTGACCAGGTGAGCGGTCCACTTGACGGATTAAAGGTCGTCGAGTTGGCGGGCATTGGTCCGAGTCCTTACGCCTGCATGTTGCTGGCCGATCTTGGCGCGGACGTACTGCGTATCGAACGTGGCGACGCCGACGCCGACCACGAAACGACCTGGGAGATCCTCAACCGCTCGCGGCCCTCGGTGGCGGTAGACCTGAAGAACGCCGCCGGTCGTGACCTGGTACTCGAACTCTGCGAACAGGCCGACGTGCTCATCGAGGGATTCCGACCGGGCGTGACCGAGCGCCTCGGACTCGGGCCCGAGGACGTCGCACAACGCAATCCCCGCTTGGTCTACGGGCGAATGACGGGTTACGGACAAGACGGTCCGAACGCGCAACGCGCGGGACACGACATCAACTACATCGCGGTCTCCGGGGCGCTGTGGCCGATGGGCCGCAAGGCCGAGCCGCCGGTACCACCACTCAATCTCGTCGGTGACTTCGGCGGGGGATCGCTGTTCCTGGTCTTCGGCGTGGTGGCGGCCGTGCTCTCGGCGCGTACGACTGGCGAAGGTCAGGTCGTCGACGTCGCCATGGTCGACGGCTCGGCGTCGTTGATGGCGCTCACGCACGCACTCATGAACGCCGGTTTCTGGCACGAAGAACGCGGCGCCAATCTGCTGGACACCGGCGCGCCGTTTTACGAGGTGTACGAGACCATGGATGCTCAATACGTGGCCGTGGGCGCCATCGAAGCCAAGTTCTATGAAGAGCTCCTCCACGGTCTCGGCATCAAGGGCAGTGATCTGCCAGCCCAGTTCGAGCGTGAATCGTGGTCCGCGACGAAGGAACTCTTCGCGAGGAAGTTCCGAGAAAAGACACGTGACGAGTGGACGGAGATCTTCGAAGGCGTCGACGCCTGCGTGACACCGGTCCTCTCGCCACGCGAGGCGGCCCGTCATCGCTACAACACGGCGCGCGGCGTCTTCTCCGTCGACGGCGACATTCAACCCCAACCGGCGCCGCGATTCTCCAAGACGCCGGGGGCGATTGGGCGATCACCGGGAAAGGCCGGTTCCGGGACGCGCGAGGGACTGCTCAGTTGGGGAATTGACCAGAAACGCCAAGAGGCGTTGCGCGCCGAGGGCGCGTTCGGTTAGATATTGACGACGGGACAGGTCAAGGTGCGGGTAATCCCGGGCACCTTCTGGATCGCACCGACGATGAACTTGCCGAGATCGTCGACACTTTCGGCTTCGCAGCGCACAATCACGTCGTAGGGACCGGTCACTTCAAAGGACTCCAGCACGCCGGGCACGGCGCGGGTGGCGAGCACGACGGCTTCGCTCGAGCCGATTTCGGACTGAATCAAGATGTACGCCTGAACTGCCATGGAGGACCTTTCGTTTCAAGTCCCTCCATATTGCCCGATTCGCAACGCATCGCGCTAATCGTCTCTGAAGCGCTTGCCGATGTGCCACTGGAAGCAGTAGTCGCAGCGGTAACTGTTGAGGTCGACGCCGCTGAGTGTCCAGGCCAACTGCGCCGCGCTCTTCGCCTCGCTCTCGGTGCGATACGAGTTCTTCGGCAATCCGTCGCGGTTGAAGTGCGACGCGACGCGCCCGAGCGGCTTCGTGACCGGTTTCGCTGCGCGTCGTCGTCTCATGGAACCTGAGAATACTGACTTCACTATGGTTTCAAGCGTGACCTCGAAAATCGAGACCGAACAGATCGTGACCTCGTCGACGCAGGTCGATGATGAGGACCACGAGCGATTCACCCACATCGTCCTCGAGGGCTACACGCCCAAGGACGGTGAGTTCGTTGCGCTGGACAACTCGGTCGTCGGCGCCATGATCAACGCCACGCCGGTGATGGCACTCTGCGGCAAGGTCTGGGTGCCGGGCCGTGATCCTCAGAAGTACCCGATCTGTCCGACGTGCAAAGAGATCGCCGAGTCCATGGGGTGGTCGCTGCCGTCGAATTAGTCGCTGAACCACGTGTCGGCACCCGTAGGCTCATCATCCATGACGCGCGCTCTCGTACTTCGACACCACCACGAGGACCACTCGGGGCTCATCGGCGAAGCCTTCGAATCGCGCGGCTACGAGATCGACCTGCGAATTATGAACGAGGACAGTGCGACCCCGTCACTGGAGGGCTACGACGTCTTCGTCATCCTTGGATCGAAGAGCGCGGTCTACGACAAAGAAGTTGAGCAGGCCTGGTTCGGCCGCGAGATTGAACTCATCGCCGACGCCGAGCGGCGCGATATCCCGGTCTTCGGCATCTGTTTCGGAGCTCAAGCGCTCTGTCTCTACCACGGAGGTATCGTCGAGCGCTCCAACGAACCCGAGATTGGTTGGTACCACGTCGACGCACGAAACGACTCGGGCATCGCGACTGGCCCGTGGTTTGAATTCCACTTCGATCACTGCCTGCTGCCCGAGAGCGCGCAACTCTGGGCGACGTCGCCGCGCGCGGTGCAGGCCTTTTGCGTCGGGCGAAACGTCGGCGTCCAATTCCATCCCGAGATTGATCACCTCCAACTCACTGACTGGTTCGCCAGCGGCATCGAAGAGGCGCGCGATTTCGGTGTCGACGTTGACGCACTCATCGAGCAGACGAAACTCGAAACGCCCGCAGCGCGCGAACGCGCGGTCGACCTGGTCGACCTCTTCTTGGCGCACATCAAGAACTAATACACCGTCGCCGCGACGCGAAGGTCACAATTGGTGCGATTCTGTCGTCGTTAGGCTGGAATGGTGAGTAGCGAAGAATTGGACCAATATTCAAGCCCCGTTCGCCTCGAACGGCCGGCGACGGGCGGTGCCGTGGGACGACTCGATGACGGTCGTGTGGTCTTCGTTCGCCACGGTCTTCCTGGCGAATTGGTTCGGGTCGCGATAACTGAATCGACGTCAAAATTCTCGCGCGGCGACGCCGTCGAGGTCCTAGAAGCGAGTCCCGATCGAGTGGTTCCGCCGTGTCGTTACGCCCAGCCCGGCGGCTGTGGCGGCTGTGATCTACAGGACGCGTCCCCGGCGGGCCAGATCTCCTGGAAAACGTCACTCGTCGCTGAACATCTACGAAGGATCGCGGGAGTTGAATACGAGTTCTCGGTGACGCAACCGGCGAGTGATCCGCAGGGTTCGCGCACTCGTCTTCGCTGTGCGGTCGACGACGACGGCAAACTCGCGTTGCGCGTTGCGCGTTCCCACGACTTGATTGCCCTCGACGCCTGCTGGATTTCCAATCGAACGTTCGCGCCGGCGTTCGCGGCGTCGTGGCACGGTGCCGAGGAGGTGGAGTTGCGCGCCATTGGTGACGGCGAACCCTTTGCGGTGGTGCGCCGGCTCACTCCGCGAGGCACGATGCACGAACTGTGTTCCTTGCGGGGTGAGCCGCTCGAGCCCTCGACGCATTCGCGCGTTGACGTACGGGGCCACGTATTCACGATCGGTCCCCGTTCCTTCTGGCAGTCGCACCGTGACGCGCCGACGTTGCTACTTGACACGGTCCTTGAACTGGCGGGGGCGCGGGTCGATGACCACGTCACCGACCTCTTCAGTGGCGTCGGGCTGTTTTCCGTACCCCTCGCCAAGGTCGTCGGACCGCGAGGGCGTGTGACGGCGGTCGAGTCGTCGCCCTACGCAGTGCGCGACGCCCGGCTGAATGCGGAAGGACTCCGCAATATAAAAGTTCGAGAATGGTCGGTCACGCCGCGATCGGTCAACGACGCGGTCGCCAAGGGCGACGTCGTCGTGCTCGACCCGCCTCGCGGGGGTCTCGCCAAAGGGGTGGCCGAAACGTTGGTGCGGCGCCGTCCCCGGCGCCTGGTCTACGTCTCATGTGACGCGGCGACATTCGCCCGTGACCTCAAGATTCTGCTCTCCGGCGGCTTCGCGCTGGGGGAATTACGAGTGTTTGACCTGTTTCCCATGACTGAGCATGTGGAACTTGTCGCAAGCCTTGACATCGGCACTTGAAGGGTAGAGAGTGTTTTTGAGGGCGGGATGACCTCGACCCTCGCGAGGGGGTTGAGCATGCCATTCAAGTTGGATCATCACCACCGAATCACCGCCCAGAAACTATTCAGTCATCCGCTCTGTCATAACATCCAATGGCACGACGTCTGTTCACTCCTCGGACGTTTCGGCGAGGTGTACGAGACGCACCGGGGCAATTGGGCGGTGACCATTGATGGTGAGACAACGTCGTTTGGCTCAACTCGTTCGCGTGATCTCTCCGAAGACCAAGTGATCAAGCTCCGTCACTTCCTGCGCGCTTTTGGCGTGACGAA
The DNA here is from genome assembly GCA_003133685.1 of Acidimicrobiaceae bacterium. Taxonomy (GTDB): domain Bacteria; phylum Actinomycetota; class Acidimicrobiia; order Acidimicrobiales; family RAAP-2; genus RAAP-2. The sequence goes on along the minus strand of PKYQ01000010.1, from coordinate 123,779 downwards.
GGATCTCTTGCAAGCGGCGTAGTTGCGCTCGGCCTGTACCGTTGGTGGTCGTGGCCGCACGACTTCTCGTTCTCGTTCCTCCTTCGGAGGCCAAGACGCCAGGTGGCACGATGAGGGCGAGCGTCGGGGTGTTCGATTCCGCGCTCGAGGTCGATCGTCGCCGGGTCATCGAGGCCCTTATCGCGACGTTGAACGAGTCGACGACGCGACGCCAAGAGATCGTGCTGAACGCGCGGGGCCCTTTGTTGGAACGGGCTCTCGAGGCCACCCGGCATCTCGCCGACGATCGTGTTGCGCGCTTGGCGGCGTGGCAGCGCTATAGCGGCGTGGTGTGGTCGCACCTCGGTCCCGCGTCGCTGGAAGCGGCGCAGCGTCGTCGAATTCTCACTCCGTCAAGCCTCTACGGCATCACGACGGCCGAGGACCGTATCGCTGATTTTCGGCTCAAGATGAATGTCGGCGTCGCACCACTCGGCACGATGTCAACGTTTTGGCGACCGAAGGTCACCCCGGTGTTGGCCGCGCACACCCGGCATTCGACCATTGTCAATCTCTTGCCCCTCGAGCACGAGGCCGCCATCGATCTGGTGGAGCTCGCAAGGACGCGTCGCGTCGTGCGGGTGCAATTCATTGACGGTGAAGGCGGCACGACCGTCGGTCACGACGCCTAAGCGGTGAAGGGGATCCTCGCGCGTACGTTGCTCACCGAGGGTCTCGATTCGCTTTCCACCTTCGAGTGGCAGGGTTGGCGATCAGTGCCGTTCGAAGGCGCCTTCCAGATCGTTTCTCCCTCGCAGCGCAACCTTGACGGATGGGTTACCAAAAGGAAAAAGGCTTGATTCTCCCGAATGAAGACCGAGGTCGACTCAGTGACTTACTTCGTCGTGCCGTCGCTCCCTTAGACGCGTGAACTCACTCGTGTTCACGTTGTGCACTCGACGCTCCATCCAGCGGCGCGTCGTGATCTAGCTATGGGGCTTCACTCCTGACTGCACTTCGCCGATGGTGGTGTTCGCCAGCCGAGCGCATACGCGCGCCGATTTGTGAAAATTCATCAGGAAGTTCGACGGAGTTCCGAAACTGAAAGAGAGTCCGGTCGCGGTTGCGGCACCGCATTCTCGCGCCGGCCAGCCATTGGCACGTGACGTTGCACTGATCGCACTTACGTTCAGCCCCACACCTCGTCGGCGATTTCTCGGACCAGTCGCAATTTCGCGACTTCCTCGTCGAACGTGAGGCTGTTACCCTCGACGGTTGAGGAAAATCCACACTGTGTCGAGAGACAGAGTTGGTCGAGCGGCACGAATTGGCTCGCCTCATCGATTCGTCGCTTTATGTCGTCCTTGCTTTCGAGGGTTCCATTCTTGGTGGTGATCAGTCCCAGGACGATCATCTTGCCCTCGGGCACGAACCGAAGCGGCTCGAATCCTCCCGAACGGTCGTCGTCGTACTCCAGGAAGAATCCGTCGACGTCGAGTTCGCTGAAGAGGGCCTCGGCGACGAAGTCGTAGCCGCCCTCGGCCGCCCAGTAGGACTGGAAGTTCCCGCGGCACGAATGCGTGGTTATCGACATACCTTCGGGCCGTCCCGAGATCGCCGCGTTGATCTGCTTGATGTAGCGCAGGTGTTGGTGATCGGCGTCATCGCCGCGTGCCGAGATCATCTGACGTTGCGCCGGGTCGTTGAGATAGGCGAGGGACGTGTCGTCGAGTTGGAGGTACGTGCAACCGAGCTCGCCGAGACGGCGGACCTCTTCTGCGTAGGCCGCGCTGAGGTCACTCCAAAACTCATCGACGTTGTCGTACACGTCGGGGTCGATGGCCGCGGCGCCGCCTCGATAGTGGACCATGCTCGGCGAGGGGATCGTGAGCTTGGGAATCGCCGTCGTCGTCACCGACTTCAAGAACTCGAACGCGTCGGCGAAGATTGTGTGTTCGAGTCGCACCGGTCCGTCGACCTTCAATGCGGCCGAGGTGAATGACGTTGAGCCCTCCGCGTTCTTGAAGGCGACCTGCAACTGTTCATCGGTCTTCGAGATGCCACCCAGTTGATAAATGAAATCCATGTGCCACGACGTTCGGCGGAATTCGCCGTCGGTCGCACTCTGGAAACCCAAGTCCTCTTGCAGTGCCACGGCGTCACGTATCGCGTCGTCCTCCGCCTCGCGAAGCGCGTCGGCGTCGATCGTGCCGGCAGCGAACGCTTGGCGCGCCTCCAACAAAATCGGGGGTCGCAAGAGACTGCCGACATGATCGGCGCGGAACGGTGGACTGGTTCGTTTAGTCATGTCGGAAACTGTATCGGTTGACGGAACGTCAACGACGAGTGGGATTCCGATGGCCCGATTTCGACGACCGCGATTGCGACGCCTTTTCGTAGTGTCGATGAGTGCGGTATTCGCGGCCTGAATCGACCGCAAAAGAAAAGTGCGGCCCACATGATGAGTGCGGGCCGCACGACCAGAGTACTGCGTTCTTCGGGAACGTGGTCACTCGCCTTTCTCGCGCCGCAGGTATTCAATGTTCATCTCACTCAGCACGGCTTCATCACCGATCATGTCGATCCTTATTACTTTGCCCTCGATCACCGTGAAGTCGAAGGCGACCTTTGGCTTCCCTCCTTGAGCCCACACGAGACCGGCCAAGCCATCGAGGAAGGCCGTTCGTGCCCCTCGCGCGCCTCCCGAGAATCTGGTCGCGACGTCGAATGGGCCGTCCTTTCGCTCGGGCGCCCCAATGGCGACCGCGGCCGCGTCGGTGACGAGTTCGACGTCGGGGCTCAGAAGGGAAAGCAGTGTCTGAAAGTCACCACTTCTCGAGGCGCCGAGGAATGCGTCGACCACTTCACGCTGGCGTTGCGGATCGGCGGACGGATCTTGCGCTGTGCGAACGCGTCGCCGAGCCCGACTCGCGAGCTGTCGACAGGCGTCCGTCGACTTTCCGAGAACTTGGCCGATCTCCTCGAAGGAGAAGGAAAACATGTCGTGGAGAACGAATGCGATTCGTTGCGCCGGTGAGAGCATTTCGAGCACGACAAGGAGTGCCAGACCTATGGAGTCAGCCACCTCGGCCCGTTCTTCCGGAGTCATGGCCGAGGGTTCGACGAGGCGATTAATGTTCGAGGTGGAGTCGTCGATCGATCCCGCGGGGCGCCGTTGTCGAGCGCGAAGAGTATTCAGACAAATTCTTGCGACGACGGTCGTCAGCCAGCCGGTGACGTTCTCGATCTGCTCTGCATCCGAAATCGAGAGACGGAGCCACGCGTCTTGCAGGGCGTCATCGACGTCCGGAGTACTGCCGAGGATTCGATACGCCACGGCGCGCAGGTGAGGTCGATTCGCCTCGAACTGTTGCTCCAGAAAATTCTTGCTCTCCACGCGTCACACTCTCCAGGGCTACGGTGTCATTTATATTGACCCACGATCGTGGCGAAACGTGACAAGAGGAGACGTTCGTGTCCATAGAACTCAATACCGTGCTCTACCCCGTGAAGGACCTCGACAAGGCGAAGGCCACATTCACCGCGTTATTTGGCGTCGAGCCGCACGTCGATTCGAAGTATTACGTCGGCTACGAAGTCGACGGCCACGAGATCGGACTCATACCGAATGGTCACGACCAAGGCATGACGGGCCCGGAGCCGTACTACGACGTTGAAGACATCAACGTCACGCTCGCCGCACTCCGGGCCGCTGGCGCCGTCGTGTTGCAAGAGCCCACTGACGTGGCGGGCGGATTGCTCGTCGCGAAAGTCCGTGACACTGAGGGCAATCTCATAGGTGTGAAGCAGGCGGCCCGCGCCTAGGAGTCGATGTCAAATATCTGCCAGGACACGTTCGAAGATTTGTCCTTCCCGGCCGCCGATCAGCGTTGGCCCTACGGCAACGAATCCGCACTTCTCGAGTACGCGCCGTGAGGCGACGTTCTCGTCGCTGGTCATTGCTTTGAGGGTCCACATCCCGAAGTCTTTTCTCGCGATTCCACAGAGATCGCGCAAGGCGGTTGTGGCGACGCCACGACCCGAGACGCGTTGGGCAACGCGATAACCGACTTCCGCCGCACCGTCGGAGAAGTCGTAGAGGTTGAACCGACCTAGGACTGCCTCGTCGTCGTCAACGAGAACATAGAAAGCTCCGACGCCGGCTCCCTGATCAGCCAAGAGATCACGATGGCGTTCGGCGAACTCCTCAAAGAACTCATCGCCGCGGTCGCTAATCGACTGCGCGAAGTACACGCGGTTCGCCAGTTCGAAATCCAGGAGCGCTGACTCATGATCCGGTCGGAGACGCTGCAGTTCAAACACGTGCGAAGCCTATGACAGGCCATTTTGAAAAATTGGGAGAAGTCAATCCAACGAAGCGGCCGGTTCCCATGTGAGAACCGGCCGCGTTGCGAAGACATCTATGGTCTGTCCAACTTTTGGGGTCAAAACCCATTGAGTGGAGGTGCGGGGATTCGAACCCCGGTCCAACGGCTTCTTAGTGAACATTCTCCGAGCGCAGCTAACAGGGAATTGTAGGGAGCGCCGCTACTGCCAGCACCGATGACACTCCGTAGTTAGCTGAATTGTCCCGACGGAACCACTAACGAGTTCTGACGGTAAGCCCTACTTCATGACACCCGATATCTAAACCGCAGGGCTGGGTCTAGGCGGATGTTGCTACCTAAGCAGCAAGCGCAAGCGAAGGCTTGGCGTTTATTTATTGTTTCCGGCTCTTTAACGTGGTTCCGGAGACCACGGCTCGCTTCTTTCACCTCGACGACCATTGTCGAGACCATTCACCCCCTGGTTGCTTCTCAACCGATTTGGCTGAATAGCCATCCTACCGTTCAAAGTCGAAAATGTGCATTAGCCGTACTTTTCGGTATGGCGAATCGCTCGAGCGATGTCGCGATCGGCGTCACGTTTGGCGATGGCCTGTCGTCGGTCCTGCGATTTCTTGCCCTTGGCGAGCGCTAACTCGACCTTGGCTTTGCCGTCCTTGAAGTACAGCTTGAGCGGCACCATGGTGAGCGGCTCAGTGCGCGTCTCGTGTTGCCATTGATCGAGCTCGTGTCGGTGCGCTAAGAGTTTGCGACGACGATCGGGATCGTGGCTCCCGAATCCGGTTGCGTAGACCCACGGGGGGACATGCATCTGGTAGAGCCACAGCTCCGTGTCGTCGAAGCGGGCGTAGCTTTCGGCGATCTGGGCCTTGCCCTCTCGAAGTGATTTGACCTCGGATCCGCTGAGCATGATGCCGCATTCGAGCGTTTCCATGATCTCGTAGTCATAACGAGCGCGGCGATTCGTGGCGACCACTCGGTCGCCGGCGTTGGCGTCGACCCGCTTTTGGGCGCGCTTTTCTTGAATCTGCTTGGCTCGGGCCATCTCTCAAGCGTAGTGACAGGTGTGCGCAGTGCCCTGGTGGCATCGATAGGGTTTTCCTGTGTTCACACTTCGTTCGGACCAGCGAGACGCCATCGTGGCCACCTGCATTCGAGCGCTGCCCAACGAGGGGTGTGGCCTGTTGCTCGGCAGGCCCGACGGCACGGTCACGGAGGTCCTCGCGAGCCCCAACGTGGCCGACTCGGCGAAACTCTACGAGGTCGACAGTCGAGTGTTGCTTCGAGCCTACCGACGAAGCGAGGAAGAAGGTCTGTCGGTCATCGGCGTCTTCCATTCGCACACGCACTCAGCGGCCTATCCGAGCCCGACCGACGTCGCCCAGGCTCCCGATCCGACGTGGCACTACGTCTTGGTGTCCCTGCGCGACGTCCCGACGTCAATTCGCAGTTTTCACGTCATCGACGGCGAGATCGACGAAGAGGAAATCTGTCTGTAATCCCCATGTGGGGTGTCGATTCGAGGGCCAAAAAGGGCCCTGCGCGTCACGGCGGGACACCCGGCTAGTAATGTCGACTTGGTTAGTCAGGAATCAAACAAACCGGAAGAGATGAGATGACGGCATTAGTTCGAATTCCCACGGTCTTGCGACCAGCCATGGGTGGCGACACCTCGGTCACGGTTGAAGGGTCCACAGTGGGCGAAGTCCTCGATCACTTGACCGCGAACCACCCGGACGTGAAGGGCCAACTGCTCAACAGCGACGGCACTTTGCACCGATTCTTGAACGTCTACGTGAATGACGACGACGTGCGCTATTTGGGCGGCGTCGACGCGCCCGTCACCAACGGTGACGAGATCACTTTGTTGCCTGCCGTCGCCGGGGGCACGTTGTAGTGACGCGATTTGCGTCGGTGCTCGATCTCATTGGCCAAACCCCGGTGATCGACGTCAGCGCCTTGTCGCCCAAACCGAACGTCACGATCCTGGCCAAGCTCGAGGGCCGCAATCCCGCCGGTTCGGTAAAGGACCGCGTCGCCCTTTCAATGGTCGACGCCGCCGAGCGTGACGGACTGTTGATCGCGGGCAAGCCGGACCAGGTCCTCATTGAACCGTCCTCGGGCAACACCGGGATCGCCCTCGCCATGGTCTGTCGACTCCGCGGGTATCACCTCAAGGTCGTCTTGCCCACCAACGTCTCTCCGGAGCGTCGCCAACTTCTCCTCGCCTGGGGTGCCGAGATCATCGACTCACCGGGCGCCGAGGGATCCAACGGCGCCGTGCGCCTCGCGCAATCACTCAGCGCCGACAATCCCGACTGGACGTTCCTCTACCAGTACGCCAATCCGGCCAACCCTGAAGCGCACTACTTACACACTGGACCCGAGATCCTGGCTGACGTGCCCGAGATCACGCACTTCGTCGCCGGTCTCGGCACCTCAGGCACGCTGATGGGCGTCGGACGATACCTTCGCGAGCACCGGCCCGACGTACAGATCTGGGCCGTCGAACCACCGGCCGGCGAGATGGTCGACGGACTGCGCAACCTCGACGACGGATACATTCCGCCGATCTTCATCGACAACAACGGCGCGGAACTGCTCGATCGCCGGGTCGTCGTTCGACCGAAGGAGTCGATCGAGTGGACCCGGCGCTTCACCGAAGTCGGACTCTTCGTCGGACTCTCTTCGGGCGCGATCATGTCCGGTGCCGTGAAATGTGCCAACACCATCGCCGATGATGAGACCGCGACGATCGTCACGATCGTCGCGGACGACGGATGGAAGTACCTCTCGACCGGCGCCTGGAGCGACAACATCGACGACGTCGTCGAGCGCGCCAAGTCGATTATCTACTTCTAGAAACTTCGCGTCGATGACTCTCAACTACCGTTGAGACGCACCAATGATCGTGAGGAGTTCCATGTCTATATCGCGCAAAGACGGGCGCAGTCCCGAACAGGCTCGGCCACTCAGTTTCGAGCGCGACTTCACCGCGATGGCGGCCGGTTCGGTGCTCGTGAGCTTTGGTCGAACCGTCGTCTTATGCACCGCGTCGGTCGAAGAAGATGTCCCGCGTTGGCTACGCGGCACCGGCAAGGGATGGGTGACCGCCGAATATTCGATGTTGCCCGGCTCGACCCCCGAGCGGGCCAGTCGCGAAGCGGCCAAGGGCAAGCAGTCCGGACGGACTCAGGAGATCCAACGACTGATCGGTCGATCGCTTCGCACGGTCACGCGCCTTGAACTTCTCCCGGACGTGCAGATCACCGTTGACTGCGACGTTCTCCAGGCCGACGGGGGCACGCGCACGGCGTCCATATGTGGGGGATACGTGGCCCTTCACGACGCGATCACGCGCCTCGTCCAAAAGGGAACGNNCATGAACGTCGTGATGACCGGCGCTGGTCGCTTCGTCGAGGTGCAGGGCACGGCCGAGCAGGAGGCCTTCACCCGCGAAGAGTTGGACGAACTCTTGGACCTCGCCGCGACGGGCATCGCGTCGATCCACGAAGCCCAGCGACTGGTGCTGGCGAGTGCGCCGTTGCCTCGTTCGTGACGGCTTTCGTCCTCGCGACGGCGAATCCCCACAAGACCGAGGAGATGCGAGCGGTCCTCGAGCCGCTCGGCGTCGAATTGTTGGAGCGGCCCTCGAATATCCCCGACGTCGAAGAGACCGGCGACACCCTCGAAGAGAACGCGTTGTTGAAGGCCCGCGCACTCGTTGGCGCGACTGGTGAGGCCGCGATCGCCGATGACACGGGACTTTTCGTCGACGCGTTGAATGGTCGGCCCGGAGTTCGCAGTGCGCGCTTCGCGGGTGAAACGGCGAGTTACGACGACAACGTGACCAAACTGTTGGATGAATTGGACGTCATCCCCGCGCCGCGAACGGCGCGTTTCGTCACCGTCATCGCGGTTGCGTACCCCGACGGAACGACGTTTTGTGTGGAGGGCGAACTTAGAGGCGTGATCACCTTCGCGCGCGCCGGTGATCAGGGCTTTGGATACGACCCGGTGTTCGCGCCCCACGAAGGCGAAGGACGGACCCTGGCGCAACTGACGCCGCGAGAGAAGAACGACCTGTCACACCGCGGTCGCGCGCTGCGCGCACTGTGCGAAGAACTGGCCCGAAGATAAGTCCGTTCACGAAGATTTCACCTTAGGGTGGAGTGGTGAAGGACCAAGTGCTGCCCATGTTTCCTCTGGGTATGGTCATTTTCCCGCATCAGGTCGTTGGACTATGCGTCTTCGAATCTCGCTACCACCAGATGCTGAACGACATTGAAACCCAGCAACGCTTCGGCACCTGTTTGATAGCGCGCGGTTCAGAAGTCGGCGGCTTCGACGAACGTACGTCAGTCGGCACCTTGATGCAGATCCTCGGCGCGCAAGTACTGCCCAACGGACAGACGGTCGTCATGGCCGAAGGCGTCGAGTGCTTCGAAGTGGCGAATTGGCTCGATGACGATCCGTACCCCCGGGCGAATGTCAAGGACCGCTGCTGTGACGAGGACAACGTGTTGGCGGCGCTACTGAAGTCCACCGAGTCGGCCGTTCGCGCGATTCGGGCCCTCCAGAGCGAGCTCTTCGCCGACGAATGCCTGCAATCGAACTGCGAGATGGACGCCGACCCGTGGATTCGCAGTTGGCAGTTGTGCTCGATGACGCCGATGTCGACGCTTGATCAGTTCAAGGTCCTGAGCCTGAGTGACCCCAACGATCGACTTCGACTGGTCGCCGAGATCTGTTGCGAGCGCTACGGCGACTATCAGCGAATGGTGGCGATTGACTCGTCACCCAGTCCGTTCGACTAACGCAATTCCAGCAAGTCGACGACGAAGATCAGGGTCTCACCGGGTGCGATGACGCCGCCGGCGCCCTGATCGCCGTAGCCCAAATGCGCTGGGATCACGAGACGACGTCGTCCGCCAACTTTCATGCCGACGACACCTTGATCCCAACCCTTGATGACGTGACCGGCACCGAGCGGGAACTCGAAGGTGTCGCCGCGGTTCCAGGAGGCGTCGAATTCTTCGCCACTCGTGACACCGACACCGACGTAATGAACGACGGCGCGACGACCGGGCGTGGCTTCCTCGCCGGTACCCACGATGAGATCCTCAATCAAGAGGTCATCGGGGGCCGGACCGAGGTGTGGATCGACGAGTGGCTTCTCAGACATGAATTGCGATATTAGCGACGACGCTCGCGGCCGCCACTGACGGCGCGTACGTTACGAGCCTCACGTCCCTTGGGACCACTGGCCTCTTCGAAGGTGATCTTCTGTCCTTGGGCGAGTGACTTGAATCCGTCTCCCACGATGTTCGAGAAGTGAATGAACAGATCGTCGCCCTTGTCATCGCTGGCGAAACCGAAACCCTTCGCGTCGTTGAAGAAGCTCACGACCGCTTCACTGCCACGCGCCGGGCTGGCGCCCTTGGAGAAGTGCGCGTCACGCACGTTTGAGCGATCGGGACGTGGTGCTCGATCAGTGAAAACTCGCTCGGCGCGAGGAGCCCGATCGTTTCGTTCGGGTCGCGGAGCTCGATCGGCGAATGATCGCTCGACACGCGGTGCGCGTTCCGGTCGATCGGAGAAGCCTCGCTCGGGACGCGAGCGCGTGGTGCTTCGCTCGGGTCGCGGACCGCGATCGGAGAAACTGCGGTCGCTTCGCGCGCCGCGCTCGAATCCACGCGGACCGTGCTCGCGCTCGCGCGGGGTGGAACGCTCGGAGCGGCCCTTGCCACCACGGTCGTCCAAACGTTCCGCGGCCACGGCGTCGTCGACGGCGCCCAGACGGATCGCCGGCGCGTCTTCGCGACGTTCGATGGAGGTCTCGATGCCGAGGGCCTTCTGTAGTCGCTTCACCTGCCCGATGACGTCCTCTCCGACGAGGGAGATGACGGCGCCGGTGGCGCCGGCGCGACCGGTGCGACCAGAGCGGTGCAAGTAGTCGGTCGCCTGCGCCGGTGGGTCGTAGTGAATGACGACGGGAAGTAGTTCGATGTGGATACCGCGCGCGGCGACGTCAGTCGCGACCAAGACCTGAACCTGGCCGTTCTTCACACTGCGAAGTGCTCGCTCGCGCTGAGCCTGCGTGCGGTCACCGTGCAGGGGCACGGCCGAAATGCCGCGCTCTTCGAGTTGGCGGGCCAACCGGTCAGCGCCGTGCTTGGTGCGGGTGAACACGAGTGCTCGCTCGTACTCTTCGACGATGTCGGCCGTGATCTGGGGGCGCTGTTCGCGCGCCACGCGCCAGAAGTAGTGGTCGACGTCATTGGGGGCTTCGTCGCCCACGACGTCGTGGATCACGGCGTCGTGGGTGAACTCCTTGACGAGCGACTTGACGTCCGGACCCATCGTGGCCGAGAACAACATCACGTGGCGATCGCGAGGCGTGGCCCCGACGATTCGACGTACGCACGGCAAGAAACCCATGTCGGCCATGCGGTCGGCTTCGTCCACGACGACCGTCGTCACGGACGAAAGATCGAGGGCGCCCTGTTCGAGCATGTCCTCGAGGCGGCCGGGGCAGGCGACGACGACGTCGACGCCGAAGTTGAGGGCCTTTCGGGCGACGTTGTACGAGGTGCCGCCATAAATGCAGATCACGCGACGACCGTGGTCGTCGGTGAGCTGGGCCAATTCCTTTTGGACCTGGGCGGCCAGTTCGCGCGTGGGCACGAGCACGAGGGCGACGGGCTTGCGAGGACGGGCCTTGGTGAGGCGTGCCATCAGGGGCAGTCCGAAGGCCAGGGTCTTGCCCGAGCCGGTGACCGCCTTGCCGACGACGTCGCGTCCGGCAAGTGCGTCAGGAAGCGCGGCCTCTTGAATGGGGAAGGCTTCGGTAATGCCGCGTTGTTTCAAGTGTTCGACCAGATTGGACGGCACGCCGAGCGCGGCAAAGGACATAGACATATAACTCCTACAAGTTGAGATGAGCCCAACTCGAGGTTTTACAGTCGAATCGGTCTCCACCGCGATGTGCGGCGAAACAGTCATTGCACTCTAGCAGGGATCGGAGTACTCCAACGCACTGTGATCTCGTGGGTGAGTGCGGGCGGAGGGACTCGAACCCACACTCCGAAGAACTGGTACCTAAAACCAGCGCGTCTGCCAATTCCGCCACGCCCGCAAGAGCAATCAGTCTACGGCGCACATCGAGGTGATTGGAGGCTCGCACGTTAGATTGTTGTCATGAATATCTCCAACAGGGCCGACGGATTCGGCGCCAATGACCTCAATCAGCGACTACTGCGCGAGCGAATCGTCTTCCTCGGCTCCGAAGTGAACGACGACTCCGCCAACCGAATCTGCGCCGAATTGCTGCTGCTCGACGCCGAAGACAGCGAGCGCGACATCAGTCTCTACATCAACTCCCCGGGTGGCGTAATCACTGATGGACTGGCCATTTACGACACCATGCAGTACGTCAACGCCGACGTGCGCACCATATGCATCGGTATGGCCGCTTCCATGGGGCAGTTTCTGCTGTGCGCCGGAGCCCCGGGGAAGCGCTTCTCGTTGCCGAGCAGTCGAATCCTGATGCACCAACCCTTGATGGGTGGCATGCAGGGTCAGGCCTCGGACATTGCGATCCAGGCCGAACAGATCGGTTTCATGAAGAAGCAATTGGCCGAGCGCATTGCTTTTCACACCGGCAAGTCGCTCGCGCAGATAGAACTGGACTCCGATCGCAATCGTTGGTTTACCGCACAAGAAGCGTTGGAGTACGGCTTCATCGATGCAGTCATTGAACATTCGGCCGTTCGTCAAGGCGCCTAGTGAGCGATGGCTCGACGACGCGAGTCGATCGACGCTCGTTGGAGAACGACGCCTTTCGCGTCGTTAGTGCCCGTGACAGTCTCGTAACGAGGCTTCGTAATCTCTGGAATCGACGTGAGTTGCTGTCCAGCCTGATCAGGTCGGACATTCGCATCAAGTACAAGAACTCGGCGCTGGGCATCGTCTGGTCGATGCTGACGCCCTCCTTGTTCCTCGCCATCTACTGGTTGGTCTTCGCGAAGTTCTTGAAGAACGGCATCCCCAACTTCGTCGTCTATCTATTCGCCGGCATGGTCGTGTGGAACATGTTCAATACGTCGCTCTCGACGGCGACCGGAGTGATCGTCGTTCGATCCGGTCTGGTGAAGAAGGTCTCGTTTCCCCGTGAGATCCTTGCGCTGGCCAATGTGGGTGCCGCGACCTTTTACTTCTTCATTCAGCTGTGCGTGTTCGGTCTGTATCTCCTGGTTGTCCAACACTCGCCGGATTACGCCTATTTCTGGCTCTTGCCGATCGCGTTTCTCGCGTTGTATTTTTTCACCGCCGCACTGGCAATCCTCATGTCGGCCATCACTGTCTACATGCGCGACATGGAGCACTTCATACTCATCATTTTGCAATTGTGGTTCTTCTTGTCACCGATCGTTTACTCCTACGAGCACTCCATCGCACCGCAACTTCACGCTCACGGTTTGGCGTGGCTGTACTTCCTCAACCCGATCACGCTCATCATGTTGACGTTCCAACGCGCGTTCTACGTGGCCACGACCGCGCCGTCAACGACACAGACCGTGGTGATCCGTGGCCACACCGTGCCGTTGGTGTTGAAGATTTTGCCGTCGTGGCCGATGTCGACGTACTTCTATTTGGACCTCGCCCTGCTCGGCATTATGGTGATCGTGTTCCTCTTGGCCGAAGTGCTCTTCGGGCGCCTTCAGGGCAACTTCGAGTCAGAGCTGTAATGACGACCGTCATCAAGGTTGAAGGAATTTCGAAGACCTTCAAGATTCATCACGAGCGTCACCAATCACTGAAGGAGCGAATGCTCCATCCGCGCTCGGGATCAACCGAGACGTTCAACGCGCTCAAGGACATCAGTTTTTCCGTGGACACGAACGAAACCGTCGGTCTGGTCGGCCACAACGGATCCGGCAAATCGACGTTGCTCAAGTGCATCTGCGGTGTCTTGCAACCGACGTCGGGCCAGATTCACATTCGGGGCAGCCTCGCCGCGCTGCTCGAACTCGGCGCCGGGTTCCAGCCCGAGCTCTCCGGTCGCGACAATATTTTTCTTTACGGGGCGATGCTGGGATTCTCCAAGAAGATGGTCGAAGGGATCTTTGACGACGTCGTGGAATTCAGCGAGATCGAGAATTTCATCGACACGCAGGTGAAGTTCTATTCGAGCGGCATGTACGTCCGCCTCGCCTTCGCCGTCGCCGTCAACGTCGATCCCGACATCCTGGTCGTCGACGAGGTGCTGGCCGTCGGGGACGAGCGCTTCCAGGCGAAGTGCATCGATCGAATCCGCTCCTTTCAAGATGAGGGCCGCTCGATCTTGTTCGTCACTCACAACGCCGATCAGGTTCGCGCGATCTGTGACCGAGCGATCGTGCTCGACGGTGGACAAATGATCGCCGACGGTCCGACGCACGAGTCACTACGTATCTTTCGCGAACACCTCATGGACAGCGCCGTCGAACACGATCGCAGCGGTCTGCTCGCGTCAATCACCATCGACTCAATCACCACGCCGTCCGGTTCCTTCGACGTGCGAAGCGGCGCCGGCATGCACTTCGACGTCAACATCACCTCGCACGGCGCCTACAGCGGAAACTTCGTCATGGAGATCTTCACGCGAACGGGTCTGCTGATTAGCCGCAGTGACGCCAAAGGCTCTCCGGTGAACTTGACGCCAGGGCAGAACCGCGTGGGCATCGATCTTTCGCAGATCCCCCTCCTCGACGGCATCTACGACGTGAACATCGGTGTCGTCGATCCCCATGGCAACACCGTCATCGCGTGGCGCGAACAGGCCGCGTCAATTCAAGTGACCTACGACGGGCGCGAAGGCGGCCTCGTCGAACTCGGCGCGGCGATCCATCAGCAGTAGTTCACTGCTCCGGGGATTCGAGTCGCGGGAATCGGCGAAGCGAGCCGAAAACGCCGAGCCTGCCGACGTTGAAGGGGTGCGCCGCACCACTCAACATCCGTCGATCACCGCGCGAGTTGCCGTAGGCGAAGACGACGGGGGGAGTCGGGTAGTGGCGACTGGCGATCCACTCGTCGAGTCGACGGAGCTTTTCGCTGCCCCGACAGTTCTTGCCGAGGTATCCGCCGGTCAGGCGACCTCGTGGATCGACCGCCAGACGGGTCCCGAGCCCGCCGTTCGCGCCGAGTTGTTCGGTCATCACGTCGACGTAGAGCTGGGGCGACGCCGAGACGATGACGACGTCGTGGCCCCGGTCGCGGTGCCAGGCGAGGCGCGCGAGCAAGAGGGGCCGAGCTTCGTGTTCCAAGTGCTCGAGCGCGAAGGTCCGCGATTCGGCGATGACGATCTGCTCGTCGATACCCGCGAGCAACTTCAAGAAGAGTCGTTCCTTCGCGTTGTCGGCCCACCGGCTCGATCGAAAGGCGCCCACGGTCAGCGGCACCGCGAGTGACAGCGCCGCGCGCCAGGTGCGCGCGCGACCGGCGACCCACTTGAGCCAGGGAAAGACGCTGCCACCTTCGGTGAGCGTGCCGTCGAGATCAAACGCGGCGACGACTGGTGGCGATTCAGAGTCCATGGAACCAGTTTCACAGCCTTTGTGATCAAAGGGTTTCTACTTCCCTACAAATCCGATAGGTAATGGCAACAATTGGAAAGTTCCGATTAGGGTTGGCTCGTTCAGTCAAGGGACTGACATCACGCACAAGGAGCAAAGCATGGCGATTCGACTCGGCGACGAGGCCCCTGACTTCACGGCGGAGACCACCGAAGGCACCGTCAACTTCTATGACTATCTGGGCGATGGTTGGGGCATTCTCTTCTCGCACCCCAAGGACTTCACCCCGGTGTGCACCACGGAACTGGGCGCTTTTTCTGCGCGCCGTGGCGACTTCGACAAGCGCAACACCAAGCTGATCGCCGTGTCGGTCGACGACGTTGCCTCCCACCTGCGCTGGAGGAGCGACATCAGCGAGACGCAGGGAGCGGAGCTCAACTTCCCGATCATTGGCGACGCCGACCACAAGGTCGCGGACCTCTACGACATGATTCACCCGAACGCGAACGACACGTTGACCGTGCGCAGCGTCTTCATCGTCGACCCCAATAAGAAGGTGAAGCTCACGCTGACCTACCCGGCCTCGGTCGGTCGCAACGTCGACGAGATCGTGCGCGTGCTCGACTCGCTGCAGCTCTCGTCTCAGTTCCCAGTTTCGACGCCGGTCGACTGGAAGGACGGCGACGACGTCATCATCGCGCCGTCGGTAAGTGACGACGACGCCAAGGAGAAGTTCCCCAAGGGATTCCGCAAGGTGAAGGACTACCTGCGTTACACACCTCAGCCGAACAAGTAGTCACGAGGCAATCGCGAAGCGGCCACCTTCGGGTGGTCGCTTTTCGTTTTTCGCACTTTAAGGTGAGAGTACGAAAGGTTGGGCTATGAGCGAATCGACGACGTTCACTTTCGCCGGCCAGACGGTGAATCGTCTCGGCTTCGGCGCAATGCGCATCACGGGCGAGGGTATTTGGGGGCCACCCAAGGACCCCGACGAATGCCGCGCGGTCCTTCGGAGAGCCGTTGAACTCGGCGTCAACCTCATCGACACTGCCGACTCGTACGGACCGTACATTTCTGAAGAGTTAATTCGCGAGGCACTCCACCCCTACGGCGACGTGAAGATCGCGACCAAGGCCGGATTCTTGAGAATCGGTCCGGATGCTTGGCGCGAATGCGGTCGTCCGGACTACCTGCGCCAGGAGTGCGAGATGTCGCTTCGTCGTTTGGGCCAAGAATCAATCGATCTTTTCCAACTCCATCGCATCGATCCGTCGGTCGCTGCTGAAGACCAGTTCGGACTGCTCCGAGATCTGCTCGACGAAGGAAAAGTTCGAGCCGTCGGTCTCTCCGAAGTGTCGGTCGAGCAAATCGTTGCCGCTAGGAAGGTCGTCACGATCTCCACAGTGCAGAACCTCTACAACCTGACGAATCGTCAGAGTGAAGCGGCGTTGGAGTACTGCCAACGCGAGGGCATCGGTTTCATTCCGTGGTACCCGGTCGCCGCCGGCAGCCTCGCGCGAAGTGGGGGACCGCTCGACGCACTGGCCCACAAGAACAACATCACCGTCGGACAACTCTCACTCGCGTGGTTGCTTCGTCGCTCACCGGTCATGATGCCGATTCCCGGGACGTCCAAGGTGGCTCACGTGGAGGAGAACTGTGCGGCGGCTGACATCACGCTCAACGATGAGACGTTTGACGCGATCGACGCGCTGCACGATTAGGCGGAACGCTCGATCTCGCTGACGAGCGATGCGCGCAATTCTCGTTTGAGGACCTTGCCCTGCGGGTTGCGCGGGAGAGGATCGGCCCGAAAGAAGATCCTTGTTGGCACTTCAAAGCGCGCGAGGTGTCGGGCAACGTGACGGTTGATCTCTTCGGCCTCGAGCACGCGACCGGGACGTAGCACGATGACGGCAGCGACCTCTTCACCCATTGTCGTATGGGGGAGTCCGACGACCGCGCAGTCAGCAACGTCGGGGTGTTCGAAGATCGCCGCTTCGACGATGACCGAGTAGACGTTCTCACCGCCGCGGATGATCATGTCCTTGGCGCGGTCGACGATGAAGACGAACCCTTCCTCATCGATGCGAGCGATGTCGCCGCTTCGTAGCCACCCCTTCGTGAACGCCTTGGCGGTCGCTTCGGGCTTCTTCCAGTAGCCGCGCACGACGTTGGGACCCTTGATCCACAGTTCACCCACGACGTCGGGACCGCTCGGTAGGTCGGCCGACGGTTCGTCGCCGTCGAAGTCCTCGGGCACGATCGCCAGCTCGACGACCGGCACGGCCGGACCGCAACTGTCGGGTTTGGCGAGGTAGTCGGCGCCGCCGTTCAGACAGACCGCGGCCGAGGTCTCAGTGAGTCCGTAGCCGTTTCCGGGCTGGCCACCGGGAAAGGCCGCCTGGATGCGTCGCACGAGTTCGGGGGGCGCGGGCGCGCCGCCGTACGAGACGGACTTCACACTCAAGGTGTCGAACGTGGCGAAGTCCGGGTGGTCCAGGATCTGCATCACGATGGTCGGCACCCCGCCGAACATTGTGAGTCGTTCGGACTCGATCAACGCGAGGGCCTGGCCGGCGTCGAAATGATGCATCATGACGAGCTTTCCGCCCGACGCGGTGTTCGTGATCATGGTCGCGAGACAACCAGTCGCGTGAAAGAGCGGCACGCTCAAGAGACCGGCGTTGGGAATGCTCTCACCGGTTTCATCGACGTTCCCACTGCCCCAACGCATCGTGGCGCGCGATCCCACGAAGAAGAGGTTCATCAGGTTGGTAATGGCGTTTCGATGCGTGCCGACGGCACCCTTCGGGTGTCCCGTCGTGCCCGAGGTGTAGAACATCGTGACGTCGTCGTCCGTCGAGACAGCAATGTCAGGGGGTGTCGCACTCGGGCTGATGTCGCCGACGTACTCATTGAAATCGACGATGCGCACTCGGGCATGCACCGCGCCCAGTCGAGCGCGCCGGTGTGGATCTTCGCTGATCACCACGATCGTGGAGAGTTCCGCGAGTTCATCGAGTGTGCTTCGCACGCGCTCGAGTCGCTCCTCGTCGACGAAGAGCACCGAGGTTCCCGAATCGCTGAGCCCGTACTGCAACTCTTCGGGTGTCCACCACGCATTGATTGGCACCACGACCGCGCCCGCTAACACTGTTCCCCAGAAGGCGATCACCCATTGGGGAAGATTGCGCGACGCGATCGCCACGCGGTCGCCCTTCGTGACACCGGTGGCAATCAGACGTTCGGCCAGCGTGGACGCGGCCCGGTAGTGCTCATCAAAAGTGAATCGCTGTCCTTCGTAGACGAGGAAGTCGCGCGACGCGTGCGTGAGTGAGAGGTCGAGTATCTGGCGCAGCGTCGCCGGGGCGTGTTTCCACACGGTCATTTCAATGCCGTTGACGGACGTTCGCTCGGTTTCGAACATCGAGCCCGGCGCGGTCATTTGCGCCGTGGCGTTCGCCATTGAGAGGACTTCGTCAGTCATCGAGCGTGGGAGGGTTCAGCGGTGCCTTGGGAAATAGCGTGTCGCGATAGTGCTGGAGTTCGGCAATCGACTCGCGAATGTCCTCGAGAGCGCGATGCGTGGTTGCTTTCTCGGGAAGTCCGCTCAGCACCTCGGGGTACCAGCGGCGGGTCAACTCCTTCAACGTCGAGACGTCCACGTTTCGGTAGTGGAAAAACTCTTCGAGCGTTGGCATGTACTCCTGAAGGAACCGGCGATCGGTGCCGATTGAGTTGCCGCAAAGTGGAATCGTGCGAGATTCGGTGATGTGCTCTTTCAGGAATGCCAATGTCTGATTCTCGGCTTCTTCGTTCGTCACCGTCGACTGTTGGACCGCGTCGATCAGGCCGGACTTGGTGTGCATCTCCGTGACGAAATCACCCATTTCGGCCATTTGCTCGGGGCTGGCGTGGATGACGAGGTCCGGACCTTCGGCGATCACGTTGAGGTCGTCGTCAGTAATTAAGGTCGCTATTTCGATGATGACGTGACGTAGCGGTTCGAGTCCCGTCATCTCCAGATCCATCCACACGAGCACAGTCCGAGACTACATAACCTCCGGCCAATGTTCGTTTCGCCCAGCGATAGCCTCGCCCTATGGAAATCCCAATTCGGATACTTCACCCCGACGCCACCGTTCCCGAGTATGCGCACGACGGCGACGCGGGGTGCGATCTCGTTGCCGTTGAGTCGCAGGTAATCCAAGCGGGAGGCGGTCGCGCGATGGTGTCGACGGGACTCTCCGTCGCGATTCCCGAGGGTCACGGGGGATTCGTCTTACCCCGAAGCGGCCTCGCCGCCCAACACGGCGTCACGTGCATCAACGCGCCCGGTTTGATCGATGCCGGTTACCGCGGCGAAGTGATGGTCGCCTTGGTGAATCTCGATCCGACGCACGATTACGAGGTGAAGAAGGGCGACCGAATCGCCCAATTGGTCATCCTGCGCGTGCC
Organism: Acidimicrobiaceae bacterium; assembly: GCA_003133685.1. Classification (GTDB taxonomy): domain Bacteria; phylum Actinomycetota; class Acidimicrobiia; order Acidimicrobiales; family RAAP-2; genus RAAP-2. Next base: position 104,437 of record PKYQ01000010.1, on the reverse strand, counting down.
GCTCGTCACCTTCACTACGGTCGAGGAGCTCCCGGAAGCGAGGCGTGGCGAGGGCGGCTTCGGAAGCAGCGGGCGTTGACCCGCTACCTCGATCCTCTGGACAGTGCCTTCGTTCTGTTGGAAGTTCCGGGGTCGGCGATGAACATTGGTGCGGTCATTGAACTCGATTTCGGCGGCGTCGCCGATCCCACTGAACGATTTGAGCTGATTCGCAAGAATGTCGCTGATCGACTGCACGAGATTCCGGTATTGACCCATCGCGTCATCCGCGCACCCTTCGATCTCACGTGGCCGGCGCTCGTACCGGACGCTCATATCGACCTCGATCGACACATTTCGCGCGTCGCCCTACCGTCGCCCGGGACGGCCGACCAGTTCGACGCGTTGATCTCGGCGTTCCTGTCGCGACCGCTCGTGCGAACTCGCCCGCTGTGGCAGCTCTTAATCATCGAGGGACTTGAGGACGGTCGCGTCGCCGCGGCACTGAAGGTCCATCACGCGTTGGCCGACGGTGTGTCCGGGGCCGAGACGTTCGCGAGTCTCTTCGATATTTCGCCGGAGGTTCGCGCTCCGACTCCGAAGGCGCCAGACGCCACGACCGAACCGGTCGTGACAAACTCAACGTCGCTCCTGCTCGAAGGACTGCGCCGCTTGCGAGTCGAGCCGTCACTCGCCGTGAGCGTGGTGACGTCGTGGTTGTCACGAGTCTTCGACGTTGTACGCACGGTCGTGGGCGTCGCGTTCTCGCGGGGTCGAAAACGAACGACGCCCGAGCAGCCCTCAATCTTCGAAGCGCCGCACATCGCTCAATGGGCGCGCCGGAATCGAGAGGGTGCATCACCGAATGCGCATTCCGCTCGCCGACGCGAAGCGCGCCGCGAAACATCACGGAGCTTCCGTGACGGACTTTGTTATGGCGACGACGAGTGGTGCGTTACGAAGACTTTTGACCGACCGTGGTGAAGTGCTCACCCGCGACCTCATCGCCTTCGTGCCGATCAACGTGCGGGGCGACGGTGACGCCGCGGCGATGGGAAATGAAATCTCGGGGATGTTGTTGGCGCTGCATACCGATATCGATGGCCCGGTCGAACGATTGAAAGCGATCGCGCGGGACTCCGCCAAAACTGTCGGCGTGCAGCGCCACTACGGCGCAAGGATGTTCCAGGAAATACCCCGCGTGCTCGGTCCCACTGTTCTGTCGCTCGGCGGCAAAATGGTCGACGCGTTCGGACTCTTCGACGTAGTGCCACCGATGGCGAATTTGATGTTGTCGTCGGTTCCGGGTCCGCCAATCCCACTCTGGTTGAGCGGGCACCGCGTGGTATCCGCGGCACCGGTCGGTCCCCTGCTCGGCCCGTTCTCATTGAACGTCACGGTCCTCGGATTCGAGCAGAATCTGGAGTTTGGAATGCTCGGGTGCGCGCAGAGAATGCCTGACCTCGCCACGCTCCGCGACTATTTGAGGGATGCGGCCACCGCCCTGATTGACACCGCCTCCGACTGAGCCAGAGTCGAAACTGTTCCTCGCCTGGGCTACTATGGGTGACCACGCGGACGTAGCTCAGTTGGTAGAGCGCGACCTTGCCAAGGTCGAGGTCGCCGGTTCGAGCCCGGTCGTCCGCTCCAGTGAGTTCATGGATCCCGGCCGAAATGGCCGGGATCTTGTTTCTTACTCGACGGCGGATGCTCGAACTGAAGGACCGAAGCGGCGCGGCGCCGCCCGAAAACGCGTGTCGAGTCGCGCCGTAGACTTGAATGCCTAGCCATCGAGATGATGATTGTCGTGAAAGGCCTCTGACGAACCGAGTTACTAGATCTTTATCTTTGGCCGGCGCCACTCTGACTGCGGAAGGGGCGACGTGGTAGAGGAATCCACCGCGACGGCCGACCGGGTCATCGCGGACGTCCTCGATCAGTTCGCTCGGAACTTCCTTCTCAACGATCTGACGAACGAGGAGTCCGGCAAGTTGCTCGAAGCCTCGCGAGGCGAAGTCGTCTTCCAGGTGCCGCGACGAGAGGCGCGCCGTAGAGACTCCGCTGTTGGACAAATCCACCAAGCGCGCGTCAGCGTCCGACGCCTCCGTTCGATACTGCGGACCTTCTCCGGACTCTTCGAGAGCAAGTGGGCCAAACCGATGTTGGTCGAACTCTCGTGGTACGCCGGAGTGCTCGGCGAGATTCGCGACCTCGACGTTCTTCGAACGGGCATCGTGAAGTCCCTGTGGTTGATCGAAGACGAACCGGCGCAATCAGACGTCGTGCAACGCCTGGACCAGGACATCAAAGTGGCGCAAGAGCGAGGGACGCTCGAGCGCACGACGAAGCGCTACGCGCTCCTCGTGGATGAGATTGCGACCATTGGTTCATCCGTCGTATTCGACGTCGACGCCCAAGGTCCGGCTTCCGAAGTCCTGAGTTCACAGTTGAAGGGTGCCTGGCGTGACGTGCGCAGAGCCGCTGATGAGGCGCGAGCCGATTCGACCAACGAGAACTTGCACGAGGTTCGCAAAGAATTGAAGCGATTGCAATGTGCCTGTGAGGTGCTGGGCTTGGTCGCCGGCAAGCCGGCCGTCAGAGTCGCTCGAGCGGCCGAGAAGACTCAGACGAAGCTCGGCGTCGTACACGACGAAGCGGTCGCCAGTTTGTGGTTGAAGTCTTTGACTGTCGCGGAGCCGGTCATGACGGAACCGCTCAGGGAGATACGAGCGTTCCATAAAGAGGCGCACCGAGAAGCCAAGCGGGGATGGCGAGCGTCGATCGACGACGTCGAGGGTAGTTGGGACGACCTCAAGGGCTGATTCGGACGTGACGCGGCATTCGTTGAGCCGTAGTCTCTAACGAAGGAGGTTGCCATGGTTCACCCCTCGCTTGAGCCTTACGTGAATGCCGTACGCGCCGAACCGGCGCCTCATCCGTCACTCGTGAGCGCCGACGAGCGCCGCGCCGCGTACCGGGAAACGGCGCTGGCCCATCGCGGCGAACCGCAGGCCGTCGAATCGATTCGTGACGTCGCCTTGCCCCTCGACGGGCGAACGCTGCCGGCCCGGCTGTACGTGCCGTTCGATGACGAGAGCAAGGCGCTGGTGGTCTATTTCCACGGAGGTGGATTCGTGGTGGGGGACCTCGATACGCACGACGCACTCTGTCGGCGACTCTCCTCAGACACTCGAATGCGGTTTCTAGCGGTCGACTACCGGTTGGCGCCGGAACACCCCTTCCCGGCCGGCATCAACGACGCCGTCGATACCATCCGCTACGTGCTGATGCATTTGGCCGAGTTCGACGACCCCGACGCGGAGGTGATCGTGATGGGTGATTCCGCCGGTGCAACGCTCATGACGGTCGCGTGCGCGCTCACGCGAAACGAAAACTTGGGTGTTGCCGCGCAGGTCGTGATCTACCCGACGCTCGGACCGGAGCTGTTCACCAACTCGGTGCACGAATTCGGTGTCGGTTACGCCCTCGATATCGATCATCTGCGCTACGACTACGGGCTCTACCTCGATGGCTGGACCGATCACGGCGACCCGCGTGTCTCCCCGCTGATGTTCGATGACCTCACGGGCGCACCGCCCGCGATCGTGATCGTCGCCGAGTGCGATCCACTTCGCGACGAGGCCGTGGCCTACGCCGGATTGCTCGAGCACTTCGGAGTACGCGTGGAGTTACTCGAAGCCGAGGGCATGATCCACGGATTCTTGCGACTGCCGACCATAGCGCCCGAGGCGCTCGAGATCATCGACGATCTGGCCGAACACATGCACCGCTACGTCGAGGCGGCCAAGTGAACGTCCTGTTCGTCACGCTCGATCAGTTCCGTGGCGATTCCTACGCGGCGGCGGGTCATCCGCTCGTGCAAACGCCCACACTGGACCGCATCGCTCGCGAAGGAGTTCGGCTCTCGCGGCACTACTCCCAGGCGGCGCCGTGCTCGCCCGGACGAGCCGCGATTTACACCGGCACCTATCAGATGAACAATCGCGTCGTCGCCAACGGGACACCTCTACCGAAGGGTCTTGACAACATCGCGCACGTTGCGCGTCGAGCCGGATACGACCCGACGCTCTTCGGATACACCGATCAGGGGGTCGATCCCGCGAACGCCGAAGGCATTGACGATCCCCGACTCGACAGTTACGACGGCGTGTTGCCCGGTCTCTCGGTCGGTCTGTACTTGCCCGAGAGCCAGGCCGGCTGGATCCAACACCTACGCGCCAACGGCTACGACGTGCCTTACGGATGGGAAGCGGCCGCGCGCGGGGAGCCCGATCGTCCGGCCGAACTCTCGCTCAGTGGTTTTCTCACGTCGCGATTCCTGGACTGGCTCGGCACTCAGGAAAGCGGATGGTTCGCCCACCTCAGTTACCTGCGTCCCCACCCTCCGTATGCGGCGGCGGGGGAGTTCTCGCGCATGTACGACCCCGCGGACATCGAGATGCCGATCGCGCCAGTTCCCGCGTCGCAGCGACACGCGATCCACGACGCGGCGATGGGCTTTGAGGCGAGCGCCGCGCCGAGTGATCCCGATCAGATGCGAGCGCTGAAGGCTCAGTACTACGGGATGATCAGCGAGGTCGACTCCCAACTGGGGCGAATCGTGCGCGAGCTCGAAGCGCGCGGCGAATGGGATGACACGCTGGTCGTCATCACCGCCGACCACGGCGAGCAACTGGGCGACCACGGACTGAAGGAGAAGTTGGGTTTCTTCCCGCAGAGCTATCACGTCATCGGACTCTGGCGCGATCCTCACTGCGCCAACGCCGGACGAGTGGTCACGAAGTTCAGTGAGAACGTCGATCTCCTGCCGACGCTCGCCGACGTGCTTGCGATCGACGAGCCGGCCCAGTGCGACGGCCGGTCACTGACGCCACTGCTCGCCGGAGAGGACGTGGCGTGGCGCACGGCTGCCCACTACGAGTGGGACTACCGCAGCTACTTCATCCGACACGCCACGAGTGATTGGCCCAGGGATAGACGCCTGTCACTCGCGAACCTCGCCGCTTCAGTCAGCGACGATCTGGGCTACGTGCAGTTCGCCGACGGGACGTATCGTTGCTTCGATCTGCTCGCCGATCCGACCTGGCGAACCGAATGTCGCGACCCCGAACGCATCATGCGCGGTGCCCAAGAACAACTCGTCTGGCGTCAAGAACACCTGCGACGTGACTTGACCGACATGTTGTTACGGCCCGGTCGGCCGGGGAGATGGCCCGCGGGATTCAAGGACGCGGTCCTCGCGTCGTCGACAACGTAGAGGCTCAGAGATCACCGAATAGTGAGCGTGCACGTTTGAATCCGTAATGCCGAGTCACGGCTGTCGTGTTGGGTAAGGTCGGATGTGTTCGGCAGGGCCGAATGCGTGCTTGATATGTAATATAGAACGAAGACCTATGGGGGGTTTGTGCCAACGTTTGCCAGTGAACGGCGATGGTTGGTGCTGTTCGTTCTCTGCATCGCGGTCTTCCTAGTCGTCGTCGACAACACCATCGTCAACGTGGCGCTGCCCACGATCTCTCGTGACCTGCACGCGTCGAACTCGTCGCTCCAGTGGATCGTCGACGGCTACTCCTTGCCGTTCGCCGGTCTCTTACTCGCCGGCGGAGGGCTCTCGGACCGTTGGGGCCGCAAGCGCGTCATGCAGATGGGACTATTCGCCTTTTCGCTGTTCTCACTGCTCGCGGCATTCTCGCACAACGTCTCAATGCTCTTGACGGCCCGAGCGTTGATGGGCGCGAGTGCGGCGTTCATCTTTCCGGCGACCCTCTCGACGTTGACGGTCGTCTTCGATGACCGTCGTGAACGGGCGAAGGCCTTCGGGTTATGGGGCGCGACGACCGGGATCGCCATTGCCCTGGGACCCATCGCGGGTGGTGCCCTCATCACGCACTTCTTCTTCGGTTCGATCTTCTTGGTGAACGTCCCGGTGGCTCTTATTGGCGTGGTGGCGATCGCGACGGTCGTGCCGGAATCCACCATTCCCGAGCGCCACCCGATGGATCTGGTGGGTCTGGCCCTCGGAACGACTGGCATCACGGCGCTGATCTTGGCGATCATTCAGGGTCCGTCGTGGGGCTGGCGCTCCTCGCCGACCTTGGTTCTCTTCGGAGCAGCGGTACTGCTGCTCAGCGGTTTCGCGAATTACGAGCTCGGCCGCGAAGGACCGCTCTTGGACGTGCGGATCTTCAACAACCGGACCTACTCCGCGAGCGCCGGGGCCATGGCCACCAACTTCTTCTGCCTCTTCGGCTTCATCTTCCTCGTGACGCAGTACTTCCAACTCGTGCGGGGCTACTCCGCGCTGTCGGCGGGCGTTCACACTCTGCCCTACGCCTTCACGGTCATGGTGGCGACACCGATTGGGGCGCTCGCCGCGTTGCGCCTCGGGACGCGCTTCGTGGTCGCACTGGGGCTTTTGGTGATCGCGGTGGCGCTCATATGGATGTCGAGGTTGGCGGCCGACACGTCGTACCTTGGTCCGCTCCTCGGATCGATGATCACCCTCGCCGTGGGCTTCTCGCTCGTGAACGCGCCCTCGGTCGCCGCCACGATGGAGACGCTCGAACCGAATCAGATCGGCGCTGGCGCCGCCGGCAACGAGACCACGCGCGAGCTCGGAGGCACGATGGGCGTGGCGATCATTGGCTCGGTCTTCGCGTCACTGTTTGGTCCCGCAATTCGTCGAGCGTTCGAACCGTTTCGCGGTCACGGTCTCAGCGCGCATCAACTGAACGTGGCGCAGAGTTCGATGCAGGCGGCCAAAATGACCGCGGCCCACCTCCCGGGCGCAGCGCGGGCGTCGCTGGTACCCAAACTCACGGCCGCCTTCATGGACGGGTTTCATCGGGGATGCCTCGTGGCCGCCGGTACCGCCGTCGTGGTCGCCGTCATCGTGTTTTATTACCTACCCGCCGGGCAAACGTCCTCGAAATCGGAATTGGTCCTCGAGCACTGAGTCGACGTTCAACGCGCTGCGGGTTATCAGGTCAGTTTTTCTGGTATCAATAGAACCCAGACGCCGACCACGGCGAGGGGAAGATTAGGGAGATTTCATGCAGCGTTTCACACGATTCCGTCAGGTTCTCGTCATGGCGGGAGTCGCCTCGCTGATGCTGGCCACCAGCGTGAGTGCGGGAGCCAGTTCAACGTCGGGTAAGTACAACGCCGCGGACGCGAAGCTCGTCCCATCGGCCTACAAAGGCACTACCTTGCAGGTCGCGACCGACGCCACGTACGCGCCGGACGAATATATGAACAACGGCGTTATGACAGGATTCGACATCGAAATGATGTACGCGATTGCAAAGACATTGGGAATCACTGTGAAGGAGAGCAACGTCACTTTCGAAAGTATTCTCCTCGGCATCGGTGACGGCCGATACCAGATCGGCAACTCGTCTTTCACCGACGAGAAGAGCCGCGAGAAGCAGGCCAACTTTGTCGACTACTTCCAGGCTGGCGAAGGCATCTACGCCAAGAGTTCGACCGCCGCAACGTTCACCGGCCTGAAGAGCCTTTGCGGCTTCACGGTCGCGGTGGAGACTGGAACGACGGAGCAGAGCGACGCTAAAAACACCGCAAAGACTTGTCCGGCGAGCAAGAAATTGACCTATCTGTCGTACCCAACCCAGACCGAAGCGGATCTGGCGGTTTCCTCGGGTCACGCAACCTTTGGATTCCTTGACAGTCAGGTCGCGGGCTACGTGGTCTCGCAGTCCAAGGGCGTCTTCAAATTGGTCGGTAACGCGATCGAAGTTGCCCCATACGGCATCGCGACGGCGAAGTCGAAGTCAGGCAAGCAGCTCGCCGTGGCGATTCAAGCGGCGATCAAGACCTTGATCGCCAATGGCACGTACGGAGCCATTTTGAAGCAGTACGGTGTCACGGCCGGTGGACTGCCGTCGTCGAAAATCGTGCTCAACGGGGCGCTTTCGTAAGTCGTAGTAAAAACTAACTTCATGGATACGAACGGGGACGCCGAAGTCAAGGTCGTCCCCGTTCGCCATGTCGGCCAGTGGTTCGGAACGGCATTTTTGGCGCTAATCGTCGCGATGCTGATCCACACAATTTTTTCGAAACTTCCCTCGGGAGGTAGGTCCTGTCACAAGGTAGATGGAAAGTACAGCTGTCACCCGATATTGACGTGGCGTTTCGGATGGAATTCAATTTTCCATTACTTCACCAATGGCCTCGTCCTAAAGGGTCTTCTCGTCACTCTGGAGCTGACCGCAATCGCGATGATCATCGGCATCGTGTTAGGGGTTCTCGTAGCAATAATGCGTCTTTCGCACAATCGATTGCTTTCCGGTGCAGCCTGGACTTACACGTGGGCGTTTCGAGGTACACCGGTCCTCGTGCAGATTCTCATGTGGGGCAACATCGCCTTTCTGTACCCGAAACTCGCGATAGGAATTCCATTCACCCACATCTACCTCGTCCATTTCGGGGCGAACTCCGTGTTTAGCTTGTTTAACGCTGCGGTGACGGCCCTCGGACTCAATGAAGGTGCGTACTTCTCAGAGATTGTTCGCTCCGGGTTGATTGCGGTTGACGAGGGACAGACTGAGGCCGCAACTTCGCTTGGCATGACGCGTGGTCAAACTCTGCGACTTGTGGTATTGCCACAGGCGATGCGCGTCATCATCCCCCCGACCGGAAATGAAGTCATCTCGATGTTGAAGACGACGTCGTTGGTCTCGGTGGTTGCGGTCGTTGACCTCCTCGGCGCGGTGACGAATATCTACAATCAGACGCTTCAAATCATGCCGATGCTGATAATGGCGAGTCTTTGGTACCTGATTGTTTCGACCATTCTTTCAATCGGACAGTTTTATTTGGAGCGCTATTTCGCTCGCGGCGCATTGCGAACGCCGCCGCCAACTCCCATCCAAAGGCTTCGACGAGATCTTCGCGGTATCGCTTCGAAGTACCGCACGAAGCGTGGGGTTCAAGCGGGAGTGACTTCGTGACTGAACCAATGGTTGAAGCAATCGGAGTTCATAAATCGTACGCCGGGAACGAGGTGTTGAAAGGCGTGAATCTCACCGTGGCTCGGAGCGAGGTGACCTGTTTGATCGGACCTTCAGGTTCCGGCAAGAGCACGCTACTGCGTTGCATAAATCACTTAGAGAAGCACAACGCCGGAGAATTGCGCGTCGACGGCGAACTCGTGGGTTACGAACTCCGAGGTGACAAACTTTATGAACTGAATGATCGACGAATCTGTCACGAACGCTCCCAAATTGGAATGGTGTTCCAACGATTCAATCTCTTTCAAAATTTGAACGTGCTAGAAAACATCACGGTCGGACCAGTCAACGTAAAGAAGGTCAGCGAAGAGCAAGCGAAGAAGTTCGCACGTGAACTTCTGGAACGGGTTGGCTTGGAGGGCAGAGAGAAGAATTACCCTACGCAGTTGTCTGGGGGACAGCAACAACGCGTTGCAATCGCTCGCGCGCTTGCCATGGAGCCGAAATTGATGTTGTTCGACGAGCCGACCTCGGCGCTCGACCCGGAGTTAGTGGGCGAGGTACTTGACGTCATGAAGGACTTGGCCCGCAGCGGCATGACGATGATCGTGGTGACCCACGAAATGGGTTTCGCGAAAGAAGTGGCCGACACCGTGTATTTCTTGGACCAGGGAGTCATCGAGGAGTCCGGAGATCCGAAAGTCGTGCTCACATCACCATCGTCACCAAGACTCCAAAGTTTCCTCGCCAAAGTGCTCTGATGGAGTGGACTATTGATCCGACGAATGTCGGCACGGGGCTGCCGCTCGAAGGCGTACGGGTTTTGGACCTTTCGCGGGTCCTCGCGGGACCGCTGTGCGCGATGGTCGCGGGAGATCTCGGCGCCGACGTCATCAAGGTCGAAGCACCGGGTGGTGACCCGGTGCGCTCTCTCGCGCCGCCTCGATTCGGCGACGACGCGACCTATTACCTGGCCGTCAATCGTCATCGTCGCAACGTGGTCGTCGACCTTCGCAATCCTCGCGACTTTGAACGGGTCGCCGATTTGGTGCGTCTCGCCGACGCCGTCGTGGAGAACTACCTTCCGAGTCAAATCACATCACTGGGAATCGATCGATTACGTGCAGCGAATCCCGACTGCGTCTGGGTGAGCATCACGCCCGCGACGGTCGGTGGCCCCGTCGCTGATCAACCATCCTTCGACCTCCTGGCACAGGCCCGCTCCGGGATCATGGGCGTGACGGGGGAGCCGGAAGGACCCCCGACGAAGGTTGGCGCACCGATTGCCGACGTCGTCACCGGGCTCTATGGCGCGATAGGTCTCCTCGCCGGACTCTTCGCGCGACTTCAAGGTCGACCCGGTCGCCACTTCGAGGCCCCCATGTTGGAGTCGACGATGAGCGCTTTGGTGAATCAGGCGCAGGGTTATCTCGCGGGTGGCGTGAACCCGACACGACTCGGCAACGATCACCCGAGTATTACGCCCTACGGCCCCGTGACGACCGCCGATGGATTCATCTTGCTCGCCGTCGGGACCGACCAACAGTTTGCGCGTTTGGTCGAAGTTCTCAGTGACGCAGAACTTTCCAATCGAGCGGCGTGGCGTGATAACGCCGCGCGGGTGCAGCACCGCGATGAACTGCGTGGCGAATTGAATCGAATCTTCCTCACGCGCTCGACCGAAGACTGGCTCGGCGTCCTTCAGCAATCCGGCGTTCCGCACGCGCCGATCTTGGACGTGGCGGGCGCTTTCGCTCAGGAACAGATTCGTGACGGCGATTTCGTCGGTCGGATGGACACGCCCGGCGGGGAAGTGTCGACAATGCGCACGCCGCTGGTCATCGACGGAGCGCGTCCGAATGTGCGTCGAGGACCTCGGCGAATGGGCGAAGACTCCGACGAGATCTTCGGCGACTAGCTCATGGAAGTGAATCGGTCGCCGTCAAAGGTGTCGGTCGTCGAGAACTCTTCGACCGCGCGACGCTTCAACTTCGTCACCTGACTCGCGGGATGACCGAGCGCCACGATCGAGGCGACGATCTGATCCTGCGGGATGCCGAGGACCGCTCGCACGCCCGACTCGTTGCGCGTCGCGATCGTCGTCATCACGCCGCCCAAGCCCCGGGCTCGAGCCGCCAGGAGAATGCTCCACGCGAACGGATAGATCGACGCGCCGCCGGCGATCTGGTAACGATCGAGGTCGCGGTCAGTCGCCGCGAGCGCGGCAAGATCGGCGCAGATGACGAGCATGACGGGCACTTGGTCGAGCGTTTCGGGAAAGCCGTCGGGCTTCGAGACCGCGATCGCCGCCGATCGTTTTGCGGTGGCGGCCGCGCGGTCCTCGTCGCTGGCGAGGGGAGAAAATGGAATCAGTCCGGCCAGCACGTGCGCGATGTAGTCGTGCCAACCGTCCAAGTAGAGATCGCGAAGCGCGCGGCGACGCTGTTCGTCCTTCACGATGATCACGCGCCACGCCTGTCGATTGCCGCCGGAAGGGGCAAAGCGTGCGTCATCGAGTATCGCGTAGAGGATGTCGTCCGCTACTGGTTCGTCGAGGAACGCTCGAACAGAACCGGTCGTGCGAAGGGCGTCGGTCAGTTCCATGACGTCACTCTAGGACTGACCTCTACTGATTCGACCCGGCGTCTCGACGCAGGAAGAGGACGACCGCGATGGCCATGGTGCCAGTGACGTAGGCGAGCAGGATGAGCGTCGCGCTCCAGGCGCCGAAGGAGTTCGACGGCGCGAACGGTGACTGCATCGACACGCCGAGGGTGGACGGCTCGAATCGCATGAAGTCGTTCTGCCAGTTCTGGGGAAAGAAGAGACCGATGATCGGCACGATTAAGAGCACCGATACGAAGACACTGATGGCGGCGGCGCTCTGTCGAAGTATGAGACCGAGGGCGAAGGCGAAGAGGGCCAACAACGCCAAGTACAGGCCGGCGAGAATCACCGATCGAAGGACCGCGCCGTTGCTGATCGACGCCGTCGGCACGACCCCGAGATAGATCCGCTGGCCGATCAAGAAGGCGGCGAAGCAGACGAACTCCCCGAGGATCAACATCGAGACGGCGAGCACGATGCACTTACCGGCAATCAAGCGAAATCGATTGGGGACGGCCGTGAGGGTCGTGCAAATCGAACCCGACGTGTACTCGCTCGTAATGAAGAGCGACCCGATGACGCCGACCGCGAATTGGGCGAAGAGGCTGCCGCGCAAACTGCTCGAGACCGGATCGAAGGTCGCGACCCGTAGTGGGCTCAATTGAGTCCAGTGGGTTCGAACGAGCGTGGTGATGAGGACACCGAGGCCGATCGTGAGCAGCACCGTGACAGCGACGCCCATTATTGACGAGCGCACGGTGCGGAATTTGAGCCACTCGGACTGTGCGGTCGCCATCAACGTTGACTCGTTAGCCATGAGCGGGATCCGATTTTGGCGAGCCGTATTCGACGGCGCCCGCGGTGAGGTCCATGAAGACCTCTTCGAGCGAAGCTCGTTGGGGTGTCAATTCAAAGATTGTGATCCCCGCGTCGAACGCCAGTTGACCGACCTGGTCCGAGGTCAGTCCAGAAATGGTCAGACCCTCGTCGTTGGCCTCGTGCACGACGCCGCGATTGGACGCGACGGCCGCCGCCAGTTTTTCGTGGTCCGACGCCCGCGCCAGCACGGTGCCCTCGGCGCTCTTGGTGAGGTCGTTGACGGAGCCGGACGTGATGAAGCGACCCCGCCCGATCACAATGATTTCGTCGGCGGTCACGGCCATCTCGTTCATGAGGTGCGAGCTGACGAAGACGGTGCGACCCTCATTGGCCAGGGCTCGAAAGAATTCGCGAATCCACTTGATGCCTTCGGGGTCGAGTCCGTTGACTGGCTCGTCGAAGAGCAGGATGGCGGGATCGCCCAACAGAGCCCCGGCGATGCCGAGTCGTTGACTCATGCCGAGTGAGTACGTACCGACCTTCTTGTTGGCAACGGTACTGATGCCCACGAAGTCGAGTACTTCGTCAACGCGCGACTTCTTGATCTGATTCGACGCGGCCAAGGCGCGTAGGTGATTGCGCGCAGTTCGCCCGGGGTGGACCGCTTTGGCGTCGAGGAGAGCACCGACCTCTCGAATCGGGTCCTTGAGGTTGGCGTAGCGCGTGCCGTTGACGGTCGCCTGCCCCTTGGTCGCGTGATCAAGGCCGAGGATGATTCGCATCGTGGTCGATTTGCCCGAACCGTTCGGTCCGAGGAATCCCGTCACGACGCCCGGCTTGACTTCGAAGTCCAGATCATCGACCGCGAGGGTGTCGCCGTATCGCTTCGTCAGATGGTCGATTTTTATCATGGGAAACCTAGTGAGACTTTACTTTCGACTCGCAGCGTCAACCGTGGCCGGCACTAAGAACCCACTAAGAGTGTGTTCGCCTCTAAAGCCGTCGATTGGCTTGGCAGTATTCACACGTGCCGGTCACGGCGACGTGGTGCCGGTCCAGCATGAATCCGAATGTCCGCATCAGGTCTTTGCTGAGCGCGTCGAAGTGCGCGGCCGGGATCTCGAATGTCGTGCCGCATTCGTCGCAGGTGAGGTGACCGTGCACGGCGCCCGCGAGATGGAAGACCGCGGCGTGTTGGTCGAGGTGCGCGTGCACGACGATCTGCATTGCTTCGAATTCTTCGAGGATTCGGTACACCGTCGAGGGACTGACGTCGGGTTGGCGCGATTGCACCTCCTGAGTGATTTCTTCAGCGGTGAGGTGACCGGGGGCGGCGACGAGGACCTCAGCGACCGTGCGCTTGGCGACGGTGACCCGCTTTGTGGCGCCACGAATCTCCGAAAGGATCTCGTTGACGTCGGGGCTCTCAGGGGACATAGAAAAACACTAGGTCGGTCGGCCTGGCTACAGGGCGGCGAGACCGTCAATCACACGCTGCGCCTCTTCAACGATTGAGCGAACGATGTCCCCGGCCGGGACGATGGACGTGATCGCCCCCACGGCCTGTCCTGCGGGGTATCCCTCTCGTCGCGGATCGACGTCGAGCGTGTTCTCGTCGCCGCCGAGGTGGAACGTCCCGTCGTTGAACGCGACCGCCAACTGATCGGGGAATTTCTTCAGCAACGACGGATTGGCCTCGTAGCGATCGGTCGTGTCGTTGCGAAGAACGCGCATCGTCTTGCCACTGAACGCGCGCGAGACGACGGTGCCGTCTTCGCGAGTCTCGAGCATCGTTTCGCGGTACCCGGGGATGGCGCGCGCCTCCGGGGTCGCGATGAATCGGGTTCCGATCCACACGCCCGCCGCGCCCAACGACAACGCGGCCGCGAGCCCTCGACCGTCGAAGATCCCTCCGGCGGCGACGACGGGGATCGCCCCGTCCATGGCGTCGACGATCAAGGGCACGAGCGGCAACGTCGCCACCGTGCCGGTGTGACCACCGGCCTCGGTGCCTTGGGCGACGACGAGGTCACACCCGGCGTCGAGCGCGCGCTTGGCGTGTTCGACCTTGCCGCACATCGAGACGACGAGCACGCCGTGTTCGTGGCAGAGGTCGATGACGTGCGCGGGCACACCGAGTCCGGCCACGAAGGTACTGGCGCCGCCCTCAATCAACAGTTCGACGTTGTGTTTGAGGGTCTCGGGGAACGCCGTTAATAGGTCAACGCCGAAGGGCTTGGTCGTGAGTTCTTTGGTGGTGGCGATCTCGTGCGAGAGGCGCTCGCTCGACATGGTGGAGGCCCCGAGACAGCCGTAGCCACCGGCGTTGGAGACCGCGGCCGCGAGCGCGCTGTAGGCCACACCGCCCATGCCCGCGAGCATTACCGGGTGTTCGATGTGCAACATCTCGGTGAGTCTCGTTTTCATTGGTCTCCTCTTGTTACAAACTAGTTAGGCCGTTGCGCGGCGGCCAAATGTCAGCGGGCACTACTAGGGTGAGAATCACCCACGAGTGGTGTTAGCCCCCGTCGTCTCTTCTGGAGTGAAATCGTTGCATGGATACTGACCTCGCTGTCCCAATGCCCAAGAGGGAGTTGTACTTCGTTTTCGGTGCGCTCATGCTCGGCATGTTGTTGGCCGCGCTCGACAGCACGATCGTGGCCACGGCACTTCCGACGATTGTCGGTGACCTCCACGGGGCCAGTCACCTGAGTTGGGTCGTCGTCGCGTACCTGTTGTCCTCGACGGTCAGCACTCCGCTCTGGGGCAAACTGGGTGACCTTCACGGTCGAAAGGTCTACTTCCAGGCCGCGATCATCCTCTTCTTGATTGGCAGCATGCTGTGCGGCGTCGCCCACACGATGCTCGAGTTGATCCTCTTTCGCGCGTTACAGGGTCTCGGCGGCGGCGGTCTCATGGTCGGCGCGCAATCGATCATCGCGGACATCGTGCCGCCTCGAGAACGAGGCCGCTACGCCGGGTTCTTCGGCGCGACCTTCGGTGCCGCCACGGTGATCGGCCCCCTTCTCGGTGGATTCATCGTCGAATACTTTTCGTGGCGATGGATCTTCTTCGTGAACGTACCGTTCGGAATCCTCGCGTTGATCGTGACCGCGGCAGTACTCCCGAGTGCGGGCGCACGCGTGCAACACGTCATCGACTATGCCGGCATCATCGTCTTGACGGTGTCGGCCTCGGCACTGATTCTCTTCACTTCGCTCGGAGGGGCGTCTCTCGCCTGGCTCGGTTGGAAGTCGATCACGCTGCTCGTCGTCGGTCTGGTGGCCGCGGTGGTCTTTGTCATGATCGAGCGGCGCTCGAGTGAGCCGGTCCTGGCGCCACGACTTTTCGCGAACCGCGTCTTCTCCTCGGCCTCGGCGATCGGATTCGTCGTCGGCTTCGCGATGTTCGGCGCCTTGACCTTCCTCCCGCTCTACTTTCAAGACGTCCGGGGTGCGTCGCCGACGAGCTCGGGGTTGCGCCTGTTGCCGATGATGGCCGGACTCCTTGTCGCGTCGATCGTCACCGGTCAACTCGTCTCCAAGGGCTGGCGGTACCGTCCGTTCCCGATTCTCGGCACTGCGGTCATGACGATCGGCCTCGGCCTGTTCGGCACCATTGGCGTTGCCACCTCCGAACTCACCTTGGCCTTTTACATGCTCATCCTCGGAACGGGACTCGGATTGGTGATGCAGATTCTCATCACCGCGGTACAGAACGCCGTGCAACACGAAGACCTCGGCGCCGCGACGGCCGGCGCGAACTTCTTTCGGTCGATAGGAGGATCGTTCGGCACCGCGGTATTCGGCGCGCTGTACGTGAACGCGTTGCCGCACCAATTGGCGGCCGGACTTCGAGCGAATCCGTCGGTGACCTCATTGCCGTCGCCGTTACTTTGGACGCCCAAGAACCTTCGCAAACTTCCCTTGAACGAACTCTCGGTGATTCTTCACGCCGTCTCGGGTTCGATATCTGAGATCTACCGTTACGCCGTACCGATTGGTGTTCTCGCCGTGATCCTCTCCTTGACTCTGCCGGAGGTCAAACTGCGGGCGAGCCTCCACCCAATCGCTGACGAAATTCCAATGTCAAACACTGACCCCCTGCTCTGACCATCTCGAGACATTCGTCGAACTCTGAATCGTCGCCGTAGTAGGGATCGAAGAGGTCGAGGTCTCGTCCCGGTTCAGTCAAATTGCGCATGAGGATCACTTCGGTCGACGGATTGGTGAGACGCTTCTTCACTTCGTGAACGTGCTCACGAGTCATGCCGATCACGACGTCCTGGCGGTCCAAGTACGCCCGGTCGGCGTACGCGCCGAGAGATCCCGCGCCGCCGAAGCCGGCTCGATCGAGCGCGCCGCGAGCCCGAGGGTCCATCGGAGTGCCCACGTGCCAGTTGGCGGTGCCGGCGCTCGTGACGTTGACGAAACCGCGAAGCGACGAATCGGCGTCGACAAAGTTTTGCAACACCACTTCGGCCATGGGGGAGCGACAGATGTTCCCGGTGCAGATCATGGCGACTCGTAGGCGCATCTCGACCACCGAACTCCTTTGGATGGGTCTCATATTAAGTGGCTAAGGAAGCAGTAAGTGACGTGCCAGGGCCGAGCGCGAGTAACTACTATGGGTCCAGGATCTAAGGAAGGGAGACGCGATGCCACTTTCAGAGCATGAACAGCGAATCCTGGCCGAACTCGAAGAGTCACTTTCGAAGCAGGATCCACGATTCGCAAAAAGCGTCCGCGAGACAAACGTCTACTCGCACGGTGGACGGCGCGTGCGATGGGGCATCGCCGGTTTCATTGCGGGCCTCGTGATTCTCATTCTCTGCTTCTCCACCTCGGTGCTCTTGGGCCTCGCCGGTGTCGCCCTGATGTTTATTTCCGCAGTAGTAATCGAGCGAAACGCTCGTCTCATGGGACGTGCATCGTGGCAGGACATCACCCGTCCGAGCCAGGGTGACGACACCCGCGCGAACTATGGTCCTCGGACCAGTTCGCTTCGCGACTGGTTGTCGCGTCAGCGCCGCACTCGAGAATGACCGACGTCGGGGAAGCGTGCCACGCGCCCCCGTGTTTGGCCCTGGATATCGGTGCGACCAAAGTCGAAACAGCGCTTGTCGAGCGCGACGGTACGACGCGCGCGAGATTTCGCATCAGTGACACCGATCAACACGATGACCTAATCAGCGCGATCATCGAACTGTCCCGGCGCGTCATGTCCGAAGGACCCGTCGCGGTCGTGGGCGTGGGCGTGGGCGTGGGATGCGCGGGTCCGATGAGCCGCAGGGGAGAAGAGGTCTCGCCGCTCAACATTCCCCAGTGGCGCGCGTTCCCACTTTGGCGCACGTTGAATGAAGTTCTGGGTCTCGACGTCTTCGTTGACGGCGACGCGCGCGCACTCGCACTGGCCGAAGGGGCGCTCGTCGCCAGGCGGGGACGGCCATGAAGGGTCTGTGGACGCCCGGTCTCGGACGGTACCTCCTGGGGCATCCCGCGAACGCCGTCACCCTCGCGCGCGCCGGGTGGCGACTTCGTGGTGATGGCTGGCTGGGCCACGCACCGTTCCTGCCGCTCCCCGACATCAACTACTGGAATTTTCGCGTCGTCACCGTGAACGGAAGTTCCGACGTGACGCTGAGCCCGGCGTCGATGGTCGACGCCGCCAAATGGGCGTTGGCTCAACCCGTAGGACGGAGCGCGTGAGCCGGGTCCTACTCTTGAACGCCACGTTCGAGCCACTACAACTCGTGAGCGAGCGACGCGCCGTCGTCTTGATGCTGGCCGGTCGCGCGGAACCGATCGTCACGCCCGAATTTCCGAACGTTTGTCGCTCGGCGTCACTCGTGGTCCAGATTCCGGCCATTGTTCGACTCCACGACATGGTGAAGTTACCATCCAAAGTTCGCACGCCGCCCTTGACGCGACGCTCGCTCTTGTTGCGCGACAGCTATCGCTGCGCCTACTGCCTCGAGCACGCCGACACGATTGACCACGTCGTTCCGCGCAGTCGGGGCGGTCGCCACGAGTGGACCAACGTGGTGGCGGCCTGCCGGCGTCACAACATGCAAAAGGGTGACCGGCTGCTCGAAGAGATCGGCTGGCGCATGCACTTCGAACCGCGCGTGCCCGACGGGCCGTGGTGGCGTTGGCGCCACCTGCCCGACCCGGACCCGCTCTGGGCGCCGTACTTACCTCGGGCGTCGTGAACGAGTCGATCGCCGAGCTCTACGACTACGACGAATTGCGCAACGAAGTCGACGCGACGATTTATGTCGTGCGTGCCGACCGTTCCACGCTTGTCCTGGGTAGCACGCAGAGCACCGACCTTCTCGACCCGTCGCGACGTGGCGAGATAGCGCTACGCCGTCGCCGAGGCGGCGGCGGTCTCGTGCTCCTGCAACCCGATGACCTCTGGATCGATTGGTGGATTCCGACCGGCGACGATCGCTGGCGTGGTGACGTGCACGCGAGTTCGCGGTTGGTCGGGGAGTGGTGGGCCGACGTTCTGAGAGAGTTCGTTACCGGCGACATCTCGGTGCACGATGGACCGCTCGAGGGCGACCCGGCCTATCGACTCGTCTGTTTCGCGGGGAGCGGTCCCGGCGAGGTGTTCGTCGACGGGAAAAAGGCCGTTGGCGTCACCCAGTGGCGGGTGCGTGAAGGTATTTTCCTTTCAACCGTCTTACCCGCTCACGCCTCCCACGACGTGCTGGGCTATCTCAACGAGGTGCCCGAAGGACTCGATCGAGCCCTCGATCATCAGGTTCTCGCGTCGCTCACCGACGTCGACCCCGAGCGTTTGATCGAAGCGCTTCGACGCTCGAGCGGTCCCTGGCAGTACCGCGCCGTATCACTTCACGTGTAAGTCCGCACTCGCGCCACGAAGCGCACCCGGCACCGCGTCACCTCCCACACTGGAAAATTGGCCCCAATTTGTTTTGATTTGCATTCATGTGGGGAGAGGTGGTGTAATGTGTCACCGAATGGGGGAAAGTGGTGAACCCGTGGGAGGAACGTCGATGCTCGGATTCGTTGGCCAGTACCAGCACTCGCTGGACGCCAAGGGTCGACTCATCCTGCCCGCGAAATTTCGCGCCGAGTTCGAACGAGGTGGCCACCTCAGCCCCAATTCCGAAGGATGCATCGCGCTCTGGACGCCGGGGGAATTCGCGCGCCAGAGCGACGAACGCCTCGAACAGAGCCGCGCCGGCGGATCCGTGGAACGCCAGCAGGTTCGCTACTGGGCGGCCAACTCCTCGGACGTCGAGTTTGACAAGCAGGGGCGATTCGCGTTGCCCACGGCGATTCGTGAGTACGGACAATTGAAAGGTGACGTATTAATCGTGGGCACGCTCGATCACATCGAATTATGGAATCCCGCGATCTACGCCGAGAAGGTGAACTCGGCCGAAGAGCTTTTTAAGCAGGGCAGTGACTAATGAATGGAGTGCAACAGAAGTATCGGCCGCGGACCATGCGCAGCCTGGCAATCGTCAAGACGAGTAGAGAATCCTCCTCCGCCTCCTCGCCCGTCTTGACGATTGAAAGGCTGCAGATGGCCCAGGACATATTTCACGTACCGGTGCTCGAGAGCGAAATCGTCGAGCTATTCGCCAGTCAACCGACTGGTGTCGTTGTCGACGCCACCCTGGGTGGCGCGGGACACGCGTACGCACTCTTGAAGAACGCACCGCAACTTCGCATTCTTGGCATTGACCGAGACCCCGATGCCCGAGCCGCCTCCGCGCAGCGACTCGCCGAGTTCGAGGGTCGTGTCCGCATCGTGGACGCGACCTTCGGCCAATTGCGTGACGTGTTGGTTCGCAGCGCCGACTTCGTCGGGGCCGACCCCATCGTGGGCGTCTTGATGGACCTCGGGGTTTCGTCGCACCAGCTCGACGACGCCACCCGCGGCTTCTCGTTTCGCGCGGACGCCCCGCTCGACATGCGCATGGACCCAACCCGGGGCACGACCGCAGCCCAGTTCCTCAGCCAGATCGACCAGCACCAGTTCGTGCGTCTCCTTCGAGAGAACGGGGAGAGTCGATTCGCCGGTTCAATCGCCAAGTCCGTCCTTGAGCGCCAACCCCAGACGACCAGCGAATTGACCGAGGCGGTGGAACGCGCGGTCCCGATGGCGGCGCGCCGCCGTGGTCACGTCGCGACGCGCGTCTTTCAGGCCCTTCGCGTCGCGGTGAACGGCGAAGAAGCTGAATTGGCCAACGGTCTCGACGCCGCTCTCGACGCGTTGGCCGTGGGCGGCCTGTTAGCCGTCATTTCCTATCATTCGGGCGAAGACCGGGTCGTGAAGACGGTCCTGCACGACGCCGCTACCGGAGGATGCCACTGCCCCCCCGAACTGGGTTGCGTGTGCGGCGCCGTGCCGCGCGTCATCGTCTTCAAAGCCAGCGCTCGACTCGCCAGCCAGAGCGAGATCGACCGGAATCCGCGAGCCCGATCGGCTCGACTGCGAGTAGCGCGGAAACTCCCGTGAGCGTCATCACCTTCCCTCGGCGAGTCGATACCGGCCGTCCACGCCCGGGTACTCCGCCTCGGACGCGTCCCCAAACTCGTCCGGACGTCCGTCGCCGACCGACGCACGTCGCGGTGGCCCCGCGTCGTCGCGTCGTCACGAGGACATGGCGCGACGCGTCATCACTGAGAAAGTCGTGCGTCGTCGTGATCTTTGCGCTCGCGCTTTCGATGGCCGGCAGCATGGTGGTCGCCAATCGCCAAGTCCAACTGCACGCGCTCCAGAGTCAACTCCTCCAGGCCCAGTCGACCTACGCCGAGCAGGTGGGATCGAATACCAATCTGGCCGCACCCAGTCTCGTGGCGACCAAGGCCGGCGCTCTGCACTTGGTCTACCCCGTCACGGTCACGCAAGTCCCGTCCACGTCACTTGATGAGCCTTTGCGGCTACCGAAGTTCCTGGGTTATGCACCGGCTACATCAAGGACGATTCGGTGAGCACACACTATTCACCGACTCACACGCGCACCCAAGTCCTGCACCACCCCGCGCGTCGACGGGCCAGTGGTCCGCGCCGCCTGGTCATGCTTCGGAGCCTGCTGGCACTAGCGTTCGTCGCCCTCGGGGTGCGACTCTTCTTCATCCAGGTCGTCGATCACGCGCACTACGCCAAGCTGTCGGTCGCGCAGGTGAAGGTGAAACTCACGACGACGGCGTTGCGCGCCGGCATCTACGACCGCAATGGACAGATCCTCGCGGTGTCGCGACCGACGTCACTCGTGATCGCCGACGATATGCAGATCAAAGATCCCCAGCGACAAGCCCTAGCGATGTCGGCGATAATCCAGATGCCCGTCAGCCGTCTCGTTCCGCTGCTCTCCAAGTCAAAAGATGGATACGTCATCTTGAACAACAAGTTGAATCTGAACTCCGGACGCGAACTGTCCGCCCGAGCCTTTCCGGGCATCGTGGTGCAGAACTCCTCGGTGCGCACCTATCCGAACGGTCCACTCGCGACGTCGGCCCTCGGCGGCACGAATGGCGCCGGCGTCGGTTCAGCAGGGCTTGAATATCAGTATCAGAAGTTACTCGCCGGCAGCACGGGTATCACGCGCGAATTCGTGTCTTCATCGGGCGTGAGCCTGCCCAGTTCTCTTAGCACCGTCATACGAAAGCCTCAACCGGGCGTCGGACTCGAGTTGACTCTGGACACTTCATTGCAGTTTGTCGCCGAGCGCGACCTCGCGCGACAACTGGCCGCAACCGACGCGGTGTCGGGCGTCGCGGTGGTGATGGACGTGAAGACCGGACAGATCCTGGCCGACGCATCGCTGGCGAATACAAAGTCCAATCCCGGAGTTCTGGGTTCAACTCCAGTGTGGGGACGAAGTGTCGGCGTTCCCGGTATCGAACAGACCGTGAATAACCTCGCGTTCACGCAGACCTACGAGCCCGGCTCGGTGTTCAAGGTCGTCACGTTCTCAGCGGCACTGCAGGCCGGGCTCATCACGCCGTCCACCGTGATTACGGTTCCCTCCTCAGTGGTCGTTGGCAGTCGTTACTTTCACGACGCCGAGCAACACCCTCTCGAACACCTCACCGCGACGCAGGTGCTCGCGCTCTCGTCGAACATCGGAACCTACGAGATTGGTGCGCGTGTTGGCGAAAACGGTCTGTTGGCCCAGGTCACGCGATTGGGATTCGGTCAGCCCACGGCCATCGATTTTCCAGGCCAGTCCTCCGGTCTGCTCGTGAACACCGCGAATTGGTACGCGAGCGACCAAGTTGCCTTGCCCATTGGTCAGGTCGACGCCGTGCCGCCGATACAGGTGCTCGACGCCTATAACGCAATCGCCAATGGTGGCGTCTTCATCGAACCGAAACTGGTTCGGGGCTACGTCTACGCGAACGGCGCCGTCAAGGCGGCCGCGCCGAGCGCGACGCGCGTGGCGATCAGTCCGAGCGTGTCGGCCACGATGGTGAAGATGCTCGAGCAGGTCGTGCTCTCGGGCACCGGAACGAACGCCATCATCCCGGGCTACAGCGTGGCCGGCAAGACGGGCACCGCCTCGATGCCCTATCCGGGCAAGGACAAACTCCTGGTCGGGGANNGTCATGTCCTACGCACTGCACCACTACAACATCCCGTCAAACGGCACCTACCAGAAGCCGCTCAAAGGTTCCGGCGCCTCGATCTCCTCGGACGTGACGTGATGCAATTGGGCGACATTTTGGACGATCTCACGCTTGACGTGGCGACGGGGAGCCTCGAGATCACCCACGTCGATATCGACTCGCGCGAGTGTGTGGCGGGCTCACTTTTTTTCGCCATGCCCGGCTCGTCGACCGACGGCGCGAAGTTCGCGAAAGACGCCGTAGGACGCGGCGCGCTCTGCGTGATCGCCAGCGCCCCGATTGACGTCGCCGCGCCGGTCGTCGTCGTGCCGTCGACGCAGCTGAGCGCGCTCTGTGCCCACGCCAGCGCCGCCGTCGTCGGTCACCCCGAAACCAAGACTCGATTAGTCGCCGTCACTGGCACGAACGGCAAGACGAGCGTGACGACGATCGTCGCGGACCTGGCGAGGGCCCTGTCGTGGAACGGCGCCAACATCGGCACGCTGACCAATGAACGCACCACCCCAGCCGCACCGGAATTGTTCCGAACCCTGGCCTCGCTGGTTGAGGGTTTTGACCCCGCCGTGCAGCACTCGGTGGTGGCGATGGAGGTCTCGAGTCACGCCATGAGTCAGCACCGCGTCGACGGACTCGAGTTCACTGTCGCGGCGTTCACGAATCTCAGCCACGAGCACCTCGACTACCACGGCTCAATGGAGGAGTACTTCGTCGTGAAGTCGCGCCTCTTCACTTCCGAGCACTCCCAGCGCGCCGTCATCTGGGACGACGATACGTACGGCGAGCGCTTGGCCACTTCGACGACACTTCCGGTGACGCGCGTCTCGCGCCGCGACGCCGCCGAAGTCGAGACCTCGCTCAAGGGGACGACATTCTTTTGGCGTGGGCACCTGGTGAACTCCGCGCTTCTCGGCGACTACAACGTCGACAACGCTCTGATCGCGATGACAATCATGAGCGTCCTCGGCGCCGACGACGCGGCGATCGCGGCCGCGATGGGGGAGGTCGGGTCGATATCGGGTCGCTTCGACGTAGTGCGAGGAACCGACGCCACGGTCATCGTCGATTATGCACACACACCGGAAGGTCTGCGTCGGCTCTTGGAAGACGTTCGCGCCATGATGCCCGAGGGCCGGATCATTACGGTGTTTGGTTGCGGTGGCGAACGCGACCGCGCCAAAAGACCGGAGATGGGCCTCGTCGCTTCGACGTACTCGGACGTGACGATCGTCACCTCCGATAACCCGCGATCCGAATCGCCGGAGTCGATCATTGACGCCATCATGTCCGGCGTGGCGAGCGGTGCGAACGTCGTGCGCGACGCGGACCGACGAAGTGCGATTTCGCGCGCACTCGATGAGACGGCGCCCGGTGACGTGGTGGTCGTGGCCGGTAAGGGGCACGAGACGACCCAGACGATCGGTGACGTCACCGTGCCCTTCGACGATCGCGTCGTCGCACGCGAGTTACTGCGGTGAGGGTCCCGTGCTGAGTCTGATGGAATCTGGCGGCGTGGCGTTTCTCTTCTCGCTGTTCGTCACGCCCTTGTGGATCCGATTTCTCACTCGTCGCTCACTAGGTCAAAAGATTCACGAAGACGCTCCGTCGACCCATCTCGTCAAGGCCGGCACGCCCACCATGGGCGGCGTGCTCATCGTCGTGTCGGCGGTCCTCGGCTACCTGATGGGTCACGTCGGGACCTCGATCGTCTTCACGCGCAGCGGGATCTTGGTGATCGCCGTCATCATCGCCTCAGGATTCCTCGGGTTCCTCGACGACTACATCGGTATTCGCAATGCGCGAAACCTCGGTCTCAACAAACGCGCGAAGTTCGTCGGTCAACTGTTGATCGCGGCCGTGTTCGCGGTGCTGTCAATCGACTGGGTCCACACGTCGACCAATTTGTCGTTCACCCGATTCTCCTTGCCCGGATGGAACCTGACGTCGATCGGGTGGTTCGTGCTCGCGATGTTGGTGATCATCGCGAGCACGAACGCCGTGAATCTGACCGACGGTCTCGACGGACTCGCGGCCGGCTCGGGGACGTTCTGTTTCGGGGTACTGGCGATCATCGGCTATTGGCAGTTCCGTCATTTCTCGATTTACCACCTGCACGCGGCACTCGATCTCGGACTCGTCGCTGTTGGTCTTGTTGGTGCGTGTCTCGGCTTTCTCTGGTGGAACGCCGCGCCCGCGCGCATCATCATGGGCGACACCGGTGCCCTCGCCGTCGGTACCGGACTGGGCGCGCTCTGTCTGTTGATGAACCTGGACCTGTTGCTACCCGTCATCGGAGGACTCTTCGTCGCCGAGACGGCGTCGGTGATCATTCAGGTCATCAGTTTTCGACTCTTCGGTCGACGGATCTTTCGCATGGCGCCCTTCCACCACCACTTCGAACTTCGTGATTGGCCCGAGTTCACGATCATCGTTCGCCTGTGGATACTGGCCGGACTGCTCTCGATGCTCGGTCTCGGTATCTTCTACGGCGACTTCTTGAAGATCGCCAAGGTGGTGTGAACGTGGCGATTCGTCAACGGGACCTACGAACCGAGACTCGTCCCACGCGTGCCGTCGCGACGGCGCGAGTGAAGGAACGCGGCCTCTTCCAACCCACGCCGCGCGGCGTCGCGAGTGGTCGGATGTTGTTGCTCATCACGACACTGCTCGTCACCTTCGGCACGATTGCCGTGGGGTCGTCGAGCGAGGGTCAGGCGTCGGCCAACGGGGGCTCGGCGTGGTCGATCATGATCCACGAGCTCGTGTATCTCGGTTTCGGGATCTTCGCGCTCTACCTCGCCTCACGCGTGCGACTCGATCGTCTCGTGCGCGCCGCGCCCGCGTTGATCGTCTTCGGCCTCGGACTCTTGGTCGCGGTGCGCGCGATTGGTGTGACGAGCAACGGCGGGAAGCGCTGGCTCAACCTTCACGTCATCTACCTGCAGCCGTCGGAACTGTTCAAACTCTTCACGGTGCTGTTCATCGCGTGGCTGGTACAGCACCACCACGACGAACTCGGTCACTGGCGCCAGTTGGCGGTGTGGACGGTGCCCGTCACCTTCGGCTGTGCCCTCATCGTCATCGAACCGGACATCGGCACGTCGTCGGTGGTGGCCGTGATCGCGGTCGCCATGCTCGCGGTCGGGGGGCTGTCGAGGAAAATGCTTGGGGGAATCGCCATTCTCGGGGTCGCCGCCTTCGGGGCCTACGTGTTGTACAAGCCGTATTCGGCCGGGCGTCTGTTGTCGTTTTTGCATCCCAACACGCACCTGCTCGGCGGCGGGTACCAACTCCTGCAGAGTCGCATTGGCCTCGGCGCCGGCGGCGTCGGGGGCCTCGGCCTCGGCGGCAGTCGAGAGAAGTGGGGACTCCTGCCCAACCCGCATACTGACTTCATCTTCACGATCATCGGCGAAGAACTCGGTTTTATCGGCACTTTGTTGGTGATCGCGCTCTTCGTGGCCTTCCTCTTCGCGGCGGTGCGTATTGCCCAACAGTGCACGAACTCGGTCTACCGACTCGTCGCGGTCGGCATCACCACGTGGATTGCCGTCGAGGCCTTGATCAACATCGCGTCGGTCGTCGGCTGGTGGGCCGTCACCGGCATCCCGCTGCCCTTTTTCTCCTACGGCGGCACCGCGCTCATCACTGAACTGGCTGCGGTGGGACTGCTCTACAACATCGCGCACGACCGTAGCCACAGCGGTGACGTGACGATTCGCGAGCACCGCATCACGAATTTTCGTGAGACCCTCGAACGAAAAACCGCCCCGCGTGCGGCGGCGCGCTCGCGCTCCACGAACGATCCACGCCGGACCCGCTAATGGCCGATCCCATCGTCATCACCGGGGGTGGGACCGGGGGACATATCTTTCCAATGGAGGCCGTCGCCGATCAACTGCGCGCACTTGGCATCGACGCGAGCGACCTTCGATTTGTCGGAAGTCGTCGGGGTCAGGAGGCGACGCTGCTCGCGACGAGCGACGTCGCGCTCACGTTGCTGCCCGGTCGGGGATTTCGTCGCGCGTTCGGACGTGACGCACTAATCCAGAATCTGGGCGCCGCCGTCTCTTTGGGCGCGGCGCTGATCATCGCGCTGATCAAAATACGTCGGTGGCGACCGTCGGTTGTCGTGTCACTCGGCGGCTACGCCTCCTTCGCGACGGCACTCGCGGCCGTGCTCTGGCGCTACCCACTCGTGCTCGTTGAACTGGACGCCGAACCCGGCGCGGCGCAACGACTCTTCACGCGGTTCGCGCGGGCGCGCTGTTGTGCGTTCCCGTCCAGCGATCCCAAAGCCGTCGTGACGGGCATCCCACTTCGCGAGCGCATCATCTCGGTCGATCGTGCGCCGGGATCGATCGCCGCGGCGCGCGCGCGCATCGCTCCGCCCATCGACGACGGCCGTACGGTCGTCGTGGTGATGACCGGCTCCCTCGGGTCGACGAAGGTCAATCACGCGGTGAGCGAACTCGCGCGACGATGGTCCCATCGGCGTGATCGAACGATCATCCACGTGGCCGGTCGTCGCGACGTCGAAACGGTACGGCGCGACGCGCCGAGTACCGACGGACTGGACTACCGGATCCTCGAATTCGGTGACATGGTCGAACTCTGGGCACTGTGTGACGTGGCGATCTGTCGCGCGGGCGCGTCGACGGTGGCCGAACTGACGACGCTGCAGATTCCTTCAGTACTGGTGCCGTTGCCACACGCGCCCGGTGATCACCAGATGAAGAACGCACTCGTCGTGGTCGAAACCGGTGGCGCTCGACTGGTGCTCGACGCCGAGTGTTCCGGCGCCAAGCTCGACGACGTGTTGTCATCGATGACGGCGCCTGAGACGCTTGCCTCGATGGGGAAGGCGGCGGGCACCTTAGGTCGACGCGACGCGGCGCAACGAATCGCGCGCGTGATCGCGAAAGAGAGTGGTTGGTCGTGACGGTCTTCGATCCCGGTGTGAGGGTTCACATCGTGGGCGTCGGCGGTGCCGGCATGAGCGGCCTGGCCCGGCTCCTCGTCGAGTCGGGCGCCCGCGTGAGCGGCAGCGACCTCGCCGACTCCGTCGTGCTCGAAGAGTTGCGCACTCTCGGTGTGTCGGTCGCGGTCGGACACGACGCCTCGAACGCCACCGGCGCGGAGTTCGTTCTCTGGTCACCGGCCGTCCAGAGTGACAACGTCGAACTCATCGCCGCGCGAGAAGGTGGTGCGGTACTTTTGTCGCGCGCGGAGGTGCTGGCGGACTTAGCGCGGGCGCGCCCGGTGGTGGGCCTGACCGGTACGCACGGTAAGACCACCGCGACCTCGATGATGGTGCACGTGATGAAGGCCGCGGGCCGAGACGCCGGACGACTGCTCGGCGCCGACGTGATCGGCGTCGGGTCCAACGGACACGCGGGAATCGGCGACGTGGTCGTGGAGATCGACGAGAGTTACGGGACCTTCGCCCTGGTGCGCCCGCACGCCCTCGGACTGCTCAATGTCGAGGCCGACCACCTCGACCACTACGGGACGCTGGCATCCCTCGAGCGCGCCTTCGCCGAGCTGATTGATCGCACCAGTGGACCCGTGGTCATATGGAATGACGACGCGGGCAGTCAACGCGTGGCGAACATCGCGGCGCGCGAGGTGGTGCGGGTCGGAACGGGCGACAGCGACTGGCGGGTCAGTGACGTCACAGTGAGCCGACACGACGCCCGTTTCACACTTCACGGCCCGGGAGTCGAAGAATTCCTGACCCTCAGCGTGACCGGTGTTCACAACGTCGCCGACGCCGCGGTCGTCGCCGTTCTGGCGGCCCAACTGAACGTTTCGTTCGACGCGATCACTTCGGGCCTGACCAATTTTCGAGGCGCCCCTCGACGTTTTGAGCTACTCGGTTCGTGGCGCGGGGTCGACGTCTACGAGAGCTACGCCCACCTGCCGGGCGAAATCACGGCGATACTCAGCGCGACCCGCGCCGCCGGTTACGAGCGCGTCACCGCCGTCTTTCAGCCCCATCGGGTGACACGGACGATTGCCCTGGTCGAGGACTTCGCGCCGTCCTTCGACCTCGCCTCCACGGTGATCGTGACCGACATCTTCACGGCCGGCGAAGCGAATCCCACGGGCGTCACCGGCGAAGTGATCGCGGCGGCGATCACGCGGCGCGGCGCCGGCGCCACCACGACCTACTGCGCCTCGATCGACGACGTGCCCGACGTCCTCGAAGCCGTTCATGACGACGGTGACGTCGTCGTGTTCCTCGGCGCCGGTGACGTGGCGTCGGTCGCGACGAAGTTGCGAGGAATGACCTGATGTCGCTCGAAGAGCTCGTCGCAGTCGGGGGCGCTCGGGTCCAAGAGCACGCGCCCTTTGGGGCGCGCACGACGTACCGCGTGGGCGGCACGGTGCGCGCGTTGGTGACGCTCGCGTCGAGCGCCGATCTCGAGGAGCTGGGTCCCTTGATGCTGGAGAGCGGACTGGCGATGTTCGTCCTCGGCAACGGCTCGAATCTCTTGGTCGCCGACGGCGAGCACGACGTCCTCGGCGTGCACCTCGTAGGGGAGTTCGAGGAACTGCGCACGCGCGACGAAGGCGACGTCGTGGTGGTCGACGCCGGGGCCGGCCTGGATCTGCCCATCGCCGCG
This sequence comes from Acidimicrobiaceae bacterium, assembly GCA_003133685.1. Taxonomy (GTDB): domain Bacteria; phylum Actinomycetota; class Acidimicrobiia; order Acidimicrobiales; family RAAP-2; genus RAAP-2. The sequence continues at coordinate 74,803 of PKYQ01000010.1, read as the reverse complement.
CGTCGACTCGCCAAATCGGGCGTCACCGGTTTCGAATGGGCCGTCGGGGTACCCGGGAGTTTCGGGGGAGCGGCCGTGATGAACGCCGGCGGCCACGGCTCAGACATGAATGAGTCCCTGGTCTCGGTGACGGTCTGGCGCGACGGCGCGACGCGGACGTGGTCGAAGGAATTACTGGACTACGGCTATCGCACGAGCTCCCTTGGTGGTGATGACCTCGTGACGGCGGTGCGGCTCCACCTACGCGCCGGTGACCGCGAAGCGGCCCAGGAAAGAATCCGCGAGATCGTTCGTTGGCGCCGCGAACACCAGCCGGGTGGCGCCAACGCGGGCAGCGCGTTTCGTAATCCGGAGAACGATTACGCCGGCCGGCTGATCGAAGCGGCCGGCTGTAAGGGGATGCGCCTCGGCACCGCGGTCGTGTCCGAGAAACACGCGAACTTCATCATCGCCGACGCCGATGGTCGCGGCAACGACGTCTACGAGCTCCTGACGACGGTTCGCGCGCTGGTGAAAGAACGCACCGGCGTCGAACTCGTGAGCGAACACCGCTTCCTCGGATTTGAGACGCCGTGAGTCGGGCGTCGCGCACCACGCGTGAACGTGCTGCGACTGTTGTCATGGCGCGACCCCGCGCATCGAATCGATCCGATCACCGTGATCGAGGCGAGGAGCGCTCGACGCGAAGGCCCGGGCGTCGGCGCTTTCGCTTCGTACGATTCGTCGCGGTCACCGCGTTGGTGCTCGCCACGTTCGCGGTCGCCGGTGAGTGGGTACTTCGCCAGTCCTACTTTCGCGTCCAACACGTCACCTTCGTCGGCGTCCGTCACGAGCCCCTGGCGCTCGTCAGTGCCGCCTCGGGCCTCGAGGCGCACCCGACGATGCTGGACGTGAACGCCGCGACGATAAAGGTGAACCTGGCCCAATTCGCCTGGATCGACGCAGTGCGCCTCACGAAGCACTGGCCCAATACCGTCGTGGTCACCGTGCGCGAGAGCACCGCGGTCGCCGTGGCGTTCAACGACAAGCACGTGTTGCAGTACGTCGATCGGGGAGGACGCGATCTCGGTGCGGCGCCGCTCCACGTGAATCTGCCGACACTGGACTATCTCCACGCGCGAAGTGCGCTCTGGCCCTTCTCGCACGCGGGCCGTTCGGCGGCGTTCGTCGCGGCGCAGTTGCCGCCGGCATTTAGCGCGCAGGTCTCGGTCGTCACCGAGGACGATCACGGCGTGGTGACGCTAAGGATGACGACACCGGTGACCTTTATCCTCGGTCCGCCGACGCAGTTGCGCGCCAAGTTCGTCGCTATCGCGTCGGTGATCGCGCGCAGCACACTGCGCCCCGGCGACGTCGTCGACGCGACGGTTCCGGGCGAGTTGGCGGTCACCGGAGGGTCGCCGTCGTAGGGTGCCATTTGACCAAAAACCAAGGTCTGACTAGCCTTCGAAGACGTTTGTTCACCAATGTTCGCACCTTCGTCAGAGGTGCGACACAATGGAGGAGTCAACCCAAGGGGAGTTCATGAGTGTCAGTCAGAACAATTACCACGCCGTGATCAAAGTCATCGGCGTTGGTGGAGGCGGCGTGAACGCAGTAAATCGAATGATCTCTTCGGGACTTCGCAACATCGAATTCATCGCCGCCAACACTGACGCGCAGGCCCTCTTGATGAGTGAGGCCGATCTGAAGCTTGACATCGGACGTGAGTTGACTAAGGGACTCGGCGCCGGGAGTGACCCGGAGATTGGACGACAGGCCGCCGAGGACCACCGCGGCGAGATCGAGGAAGCACTGATGGAGACCGACATGGTCTTCATCACCGCCGGTGAGGGCGGTGGCACCGGTACGGGCGCCGCGCCCGTCGTCGCTGAGATCGCGCGCGGGTTGGGCATATTGACAATTGGCGTGGTCACGCGGCCATTTTCTTTTGAGGGCAAGCGTCGCGCCACGCAGGCCGAAAAGGGCATCCAATCGCTGCGCGAAAAGGTGGACACGCTCATTGTCATCCCGAATGACCGATTGCTCTCGGTCACCGCGGCCGACACGTCGATGCTGGACGCCTTCAAGATCGCCGACGACGTCCTGCTCTCGGCCGTGCAGGGCGTGACGGACCTGATCACTGTGCCGGGACTGATCAACACGGACTTCGCCGACGTGAACGCCATCATGCGAAACGCCGGCACCGCGATCATGGGCGTGGGCACCTCGACCGGCGAAGGACGGGCGGTGAACGCCGCACGCGCCGCTATCACCTCGCCCCTGCTGGAGGCCTCCATCGACGGAGCCCGGGGCATCTTGATGAACATAGTCGGTGGTCCCGACGTCACGCTCTCCGAAGTTACCCAGGCCGCCGAGATCATCCACTCGGTCGCGCACCCCGACGCCAACATCATCTTCGGCAGCGTCATCGACGATTCGATTGGCGACGCGGTTCGCGTCACGGTCATCGCCGCGGGCTTCGACCACAACGCGCCCGCGAAGGTCTCACCGCTCACGACGTCTGAGCCCACGATGACCGAAGGCCCGCGGAGCGACATCTTCACCAGCACCACCAATGACGACTTCTTCGACGTCGGTGGCGATGACGACCTTCCCAGCTTCCTTCGCTGACCACGAGCTCGTCGCGCGCGTCAGTCAGAATTTAGCGACCCTTCGCGCCCGGATTGCCGCGACCGGTCGAAACCCCGCGACGATTCGTATCGTCGCGGTCACGAAGACCTTCGGCGTCGAGGCCGTGCGCGCGGCCGCGGCGAACGGACTCGTCGACGTCGGCGAGAATTACGTCGACGAACTCGAAACGAAGTACGCCCAGAGTCGCGACCTCGATCTCTCCTGGCACTTCTTGGGCCCACTGCAGTCGAACAAGATCGCACGAGTTGCGACCTGTGCCGGTGTGCTGTGCACGGTGTCACGGCTCAAAGAGTTGGAAAAGATCGCGTCGGGCCCTCAGCGCCCGGTGCTCTACGTGCAGGTTGACTACACCGGGGGAGTGACGCGAAACGGCGCGCCCGCGACTGAGGTGCCGGCGCTGGTGCAAAGGGCGGGTGATCTCGAGCTCGACGTTCGTGGACTCATGACCGTCGCGGCGCCTGGTCGCACGGCGGCCCGTTCGGCCTTTACGAATCTCGCGGCACTGCGCGCCGATCTGGGGCTCGCGGAGTGTTCCATGGGAATGAGCGATGATTTGGAAATTGCTTGTGAATTGGGCACGAGTGAACTGCGGATCGGGCGCGCACTCTTTGGGGAGCGGGTCGCTCACGTCGCCTCCTGACCTAACATGGTGCAAAGCGCCGGAACCGCAAGGAGATGTCGATGAAAGATAAGTTGCGCGGGTTCTTAGGATTCCTCGGCCTCATCGAAGACGAATACGGGGAGTACGGCTCGACCGGATCGGCGCCGGCGCGTCCCTTCACGGACTCCGTCATCGACGAGGTCGAGCCAGAGTGGAGTGCGCCGCCCTCGAGCGCTCGACAGTTCCCGACGTCGTCGTCGAACTCGGCGCCGCTGCGTCCGATCTCGACGCCGCGCCCCTCGTCGATCTCCGTGCTCGACTCCTCGGGCCAGGCCCCACGGGTGCGACCAATGACGAGCGCGGCGCCGCGCGGTGTCTCGTCGTTCTCACCCGAGCGCGACGTGGCGATATTCGCGCCGCGCAGCTACGACGAGTCGCGACGCATCACCGACCTCCTGCGATCGAATCGCGCCGTCGTACTCAACGTGAACTCGGTCGATCCGAATCTCGGTCGTCGACTCGTGGACTTCGCCTCCGGGACGGCCTACGCGTTGAACGCGAAGATCGAGATCCTCGGTAACAGCCTGTATCTCATGAGTCCCCAAGGTATGCACCTGGGCCCCGAAGCGAAGGATCGACTGCGAGAGGCGAACTACCGCGATCTCGGCAACGCATGAGATTTGTCCAGGATCTCATCACGCTGTACATCCTGGTCTTCGTGGCCGCCGCCGTACTTAGTTGGTTTCCGCCCCATAGTTCGAGCGACGGTTTGGCGACGACCCAACGCGTGCTCGCGAAATTGACCGAGCCGGTGCTTCGACCGCTTCGTCAAATCGTGCCGCGCACGCGCTCGGGCATCGATTTCTCGCCCTTGGTGGCGGTCGTCATTCTCTCGATCATCCGCGCCTACATCTGAGTCGTCAATTCATCGATTCGCGACAATGAGGGCAGTAGGGTGAGTGCATGGATAGTACGGATTCCGCTTACTCAGCGCTCGACGCCATCGATACGGTGGCGTTCAAAATCGGAGTCCGGGGTTACAACGTTGACGAGGTCGACGACTTCCTCGAGCGTCTCTCGGGCGAGGTGCACCAGCTCAAAGAACTGGTCCAACAACAGCGCCAGCAGTTGCGACAGGCCGGTGAGCGGATAAACCAACTCGACGCACGACCATCGAGCGACGCCCCGGCACCGGCTCCCGCTCTCTCGCAGACCCCGCGCCATATCAGCGTCACCGGCGCCGAACAGGTGACCGCGATGATCGCCATGGCCCAGCAGTTCATCGAGCAGACCCAGCAGGATGCCGAGAACAAGGCGCACGAAATGACGAGCGGCGCCCAGGAACGGGCCCGCGAGATCGTTGCCGAGGCCCGCAGTCGGGCCGAGGACGAAGTCAATCGCTTGAACGGACTTAAGCAACGACTGAGCGAAGACGTGGAGACTCTGACGCGACAACTCGATACGGAGCGCAAGCGTCTCGGTGGCGCGCTCGCGGAGTTCTCGCGTTGGGTGGAGAGTTCGTTGCAGGTCGGCGGTGGGCGCGCGTCGGTGAGTTCCGTGGCCGAGCCCGCTCCCGCACCTCGACCCATCAAACCACCACCGGCCCCGGCGCCCGTTTCGGACCAGGGTGTCGGTCAGGTGTTGAATTTTGAGGCGCCGTCACACGATGATCGACTGTAACTTCCGCTCAAACTGGTAGGGTCGGCGCGCACTTGTTGTGCAACGTCGAGGAGTTAGCCATGCCGTCCACAGGAAAAACCACGAAAAAGGCTCCGGCCAAGAAGTCGGCGCCTAAGAAGAGCGTGGTCACGAAGGCCCCGGCCAAAAAGGCCGCGCCGAAGCGTCGCGTGGCGACCAAGGCCGCGCCGAAGAAGGCGATGAAGAAGGTCCTCGCCAAAAAGGCCGCCCCGAAGAAGCCGATCGCCAAAAAGGCGCCCGCTAAGCCCGTGAAGAAGATCGCGACGCTGAACGCGGCACAAAGGGCCGCGGCGGCTAAGAAGGTCGCCGCCGCCAAGGCCAAGGCCGCCGCCGCCTCGAAACTCCTCAAAGAGCGCGAGACCAAGGCCAAAGCCGCCGCCAAGGCGAAGGCCGGCGCCGCCAAGGCCAAGGCCCTGGCTGCCGCCAAGGCGAAGAAGGAACGTGACGCCAAGGCCAAGGCCGCCGCCAAAGAACGCGAAGTGCAGCGCAAGGCCCGCGAGAAGGCCGCCACCGAGGCGAAGAAGCAACGTGAGGTCGACGCGAAGCGCAAGGCCGTCGAGGCCGAGAAGCAGCGAAAGATCCGTGAGATCGAGCGACGCAACCAAGAGGAGCTCAAGCGTCAGGATCGTCGCGAGGCTGAAGAGCGAAAGCGCCTCGAAGCCCTCGAGCGAAAGATGCATTCCAAGCCCTACGCCGACGAGCCCGAGTTCCTCGAGGAACTTCGTCGTCTCCTGCTCGAGACGCGAGGCGCCACCAACAACGACATCGTCGTGATGGAGTCCGAAGCCGATGAGATGTTGGTCGACCGTGAACGACTCGAATACGACGACGAGGACGGGAGCAGCGTGGCGTCCGACATCCAGCGGGACCAGAAGAAAGACCTGGCTTCGCTGCTTCGCCTGAAGGTCGATGAGATTGACGTCGCGCTCGCGCGAATCGATGACCGCAGTTACGGGCGCTGCGACGAGTGCTACGAGGCCATCTCGAAGCCTCGCCTGCTGGCCCAGCTGCCGGTCTTTATGTGTGTCTCGTGTCGCGCAAGCGTCTAATTGATCGGATCAATTACACGGTCATCGTGATCGCCCTCGTCGTGACGGCGATCGACGCACTCTCCAAGGTCTGGGCTCGCCACGCCCTCGCCAAGCACGCGATCCACGTGGGCGGCGCGATCTGGCTGCGACTCCAGTACAACTCGGGCATCTCGTTCTCGTTCAACCAATCGAGGACACTCCTCACCACGATCGGGACCGTCGTGGTCGCCGTCGTGGTCGTGGTCGTCGGACTGAACGCCCGACGAGGTCTTCCCACGATCGGCTTTGGTCTGCTGCTCGGCGGTGGCGTCGCGAACATCGTCGATCGACTCTCAGCCAGTCCCCATCGAGTGACCGACTTCATCGCCCTGGGGTCATTTCCCGTCTTCAACCTCGCCGACGGGGCGATCACCGGCGGCTTCGTAGTACTGCTCGTGGCCGCTCTCACGGGCGAGAAGTTGCTCTCGTGAGTGACGACGACGTCCTGGACGCGTTCGACGGAGAGGTCTTGGATCTCATCATTCCGGGCACCCTCGACGAGATTCGCCTCGATCGCGTGCTCGCGCTGCTGACCGGACTTTCGCGCTCCGAGACGAACGACATCATCGCGAGTGGCGCGGTCACGTTGGACGACAAGGTGATCGTGAAGTCCTCGACTCCAGTGCGCGAAGGTCGACATCTCGTGGCGGTCCTGCCGGCCCCGGAGAGTGCCAACGTCGAGGCGGACCCGAGCGTGTCGGTCGACGTCGTGCTCGACGACGACGACTTCGCGGTCGTCAATAAGGCACCCGGTCAGGTCGTGCACCCCGGTGCCGGACACCGCGACGGCACGTTGGTGGCCGGTCTGTTGGCCCTCTACCCCCAAATGCGCGATCTCAGTGACGAGGGACGGTGTGATCCCATGCGTCCGGGCATCGTGCACCGATTGGACAAGGGAACCTCGGGTGTCCTCGTCGTCGCCAAGACGCCCGAAGGTTTTTCGAATCTGAGCATCCAGTTGGCCGAGCGCCTCATGGAACGGACCTACTACGGAATGGTGGAGGGCCACGTCGCCGAGGAACGAGGCATCGTCGACGCACCGATCGGACGATCGACGAGGACGCCGACCGTCATGGCGGTGCGTTCAGACGGCCGAGCGGCGCGCACCGGCTATGAGGTCATCGCGCGCATTGAAAAGCCGCACGCGATGACCCTGCTGCGCTTGCAGCTCGATACGGGACGGACCCATCAGATCCGCGTGCACCTGGCGACCATCGGTCACCCGGTCGTGAATGACCCGCGCTACGGTCATCGGCGCGAGAAGCGCCTGGCGGAGGACCGGTTCTTCTTGCACTCGACGACGCTGGCCTTTGCCCACCCGCGCAGTGACGAGTGGATAACGACCAGCGTGCCGTTGCCGGCAGATCTGCGAGTACTGGTGCCGGAGTCGGTGGAGTTCTAGGCGACTTCGCGCGCGGCCAGTACGGCCGAGTCCTCGCGAAGCAGTGCCAGCGCCTCTTCCTCAGCGCGACGGACTCGTCGAACGCCGATGTCCATCTTCGTGGCCGTGGCCTGGAGTGAGAGGGGAGTGGCCCCGTTCAGTCCGAAGCGCAGGCTCAGCACCTCTCGCTGCAGTTCGTTCAGTTTCTCGAGTGCGCCGTGGAGTTGGTCGTCCATCATGGTCTGCTCGATGTCACCGACCCAGTCGTGCTGGCTCGGGGCCACGAGGTCACCCAAGGTGGTCGCGGAATCGGACGACGCCGGCTGATCGAGACTGGCCGTCACGCCAGCGAGTCCGTGCAGGTTGTCGCGCACGGCCTTTGACATACCGGTGGCTTCGGTCAACTCGTCGTCGGTCGGTTTGCGACCGAAGATCGAGGTCAGTTCGGCCGTGGTCGCCTCGAGGCGCTGGAGTTGCTCACCGACTTCGAGAGGAATGCGGATAGTGCGACCGTGCTGTTGCACGGCGCGCTGCAGTGCTTGGCGAATCCACCAGGTGGCGTACGTGGAGAACTTGAAGCCGCGCTCCCAGTCGAACTTCTCGACGGCGCGCAGGAGTCCGAACGTGCCCTCCTGGACGAGGTCGACCATCTCGACGCCGCGGTCCTGGTAGCGACGGGCCCAGTGCAAGACCAGTCGAAGATTGGCCGCGACCATCTGCTTCTTGGCCTCTTCGTCGCCGGCCGTCACGCGCTTGGCGAGTTCGACCTGTTCGTCGTAGTTGGGCATGGGGTAACGGTCAAGGTCTCTCATCAAGAGACCCAACATGTCGTTGGTATTCACTGCTGATCGTCGGGGGGTGGCAATCATTTGAATCTCCTCACTTCAATTCATAGACAACTCGCCCGTGGACGGTAATTTCTCCTACGAACGTCTGCCTAATTTACCACGCCGTTTGGCGTTCTTCAAGGCCCGTTTCCTTTGAAAATCGTAAGAATTCGAGTTAGGCGCTGTGGGTGCGCTGGACCGCGCGACCGCCGCGCGCTTGGGTGACCATGTCGGCCAACGTGAAGCTCGACAAGTGCTCTCGCATGTGATTTCCGACGTCGGCCCAGACGCCGAGGAGCACGCACTGACCCTCGTGATCGCACGCGCCGTCCTTGTGGGGCTCACCGAAGTCGCCCGCCACGATTGGTCCATCGACCGCCGCCACGATCTCGGCGAGTGTGATGCGCTCAGCCGGTCGCGCCAGTACGTAGCCGCCGCCGACGCCGCGCTTGGAGCGCACGAGACCGACGCCCTTCAGACTCAAGAGGATCTGTTCGAGGTACGGCTGGGGCAGGCCGGTGCGATTGGCGAGGTCACGAACCGAGGTGGGCGCCGAGAGGTCGGCGCCCAGGGCGAGACTCAACAGCGCTCGGCTGGCGTAGTCGCCCCTGGTCGAAACTCTCACCCCATCATTCTACCGTCGAGAGGTCGCGAAAACCTCGGACGTGCACGGCATCGAGCATTTGTCTGGCACAGTGGAAGGGTGGAAGAGCCCCAGAACGAGAACGTGACCGTGAACCCCGACGAAGTGCTCTCACCGGGTGAGGGCGAGGTCCCGAGTGAGGGCGAGAACTCGGACTACATCAGCCAACCCGCCAAGGTGATGCGTATCGGTTCGATGGTGAAATCCCTGCTCGACGAGGCACGAAGCGCACCGTTGGACGAAGCCGGTCGGGCCCGACTGCGCGAGATCTACGAGACGTCGATCGCTGAACTCTCGGGCGCCCTGTCACCGGACCTCGGCACCGAACTTGGAAAGATGGCGCAGCCCTTTAGTGCCGAGGTGCCAACTGAATCCGAACTTCGAATCGCCCAAGCCCAGCTCGTCGGGTGGCTCGAGGGACTGTTTCACGGTATTCAGGCGTCGCTCTTCGCTCAACAGGCCGCCGCCGCAGCGCAACTCGAGAAGATGCGCGATCGTTCACTACCGCCGGGCGTCGGTGAGCCGCGCGCGGGCACGTACCTCTAGACGTGACTCGTCACACACCCTCACTACTCTTCGCCGTGAAGGACACCGTCCTCGTCACTTCGCGAAAGGGATCGTCCGCTGATGGCTGAGGGCTTCGTCCACCTCCACAACCACACCGAGTACTCGATGCTCGACGGCGCGGCTCGCGTCGAAGAGATGGTGCTCGCGGCCAAGGCCGACGGGCAGCGCGCGATCGCCATCACGGACCACGGCAACCTCTACGGCGTCATCGACTTCTACGAGACCTGTCGCAAACACGAGATGACGCCGATCATCGGCCTCGAGGCCTACATGGCCGCCAACTCTCGCTTTGACCGGCCGCCACGCCGGGGCAAGATCGATGACACCGGCGGCGAGACCGAAGGCGGACAAAAGCTCTATCACCACCTGACGTTGCTCGCGAGCACGAACGAGGGATACCGAAACCTGCGCGAACTCTCCTCACTCGCGTTCCTCGAGGGTTACTACTACAAGCCCCGGCTCGACTGGGACCTGCTCGAGCGCTACAACGATGGCCTCATCGCGACCTCGGGCTGTCTCGGTGGCGTCGTCCTCCAGGCGTTGCTCCACGATGATTACCCCAAAGCGCTCGAGTTGGCCGGGCGACTCCAGAGCATCTTCGGCGGCGAGAACTTCTACATCGAGCTCCAAGATCACGGTATCCCCGAACAGCTCCGCACGAACCCGCAGCTCTTGCAGATCGCCAAGGAACTGCGCGCGCCATTGGTGGCCACCAACGACCTGCACTACGTACACCACGATGACGCCGAGATGCACGACGCCCTGTTGTGCATCGGCACGGGATCGCTGGTCGCGGACCCCAACCGCTTCCGCTTCCACAGTGACCAGCACTACCTGAAGTCGGCCGCGGAGATGCGCTATCTCTTTCGCGACCTTCCCGAAGCCTGTGACAACACCCTCGCCATCGCCGAGCGCGCGTCGGTCACCATCGAGTTCGACAATGACGCGCTGCCCGAGTTCCCGATTCCGGAGACCTTTCGCGGCGCGACGCACAAAGAGGGCGCCAACCGACTTCTGCGCGACCTCGTGCTGCGAGGAGCGCGCGAGCGCTACGGGGAGAACCTCAGCGACGAAGTAATGGCGCGCTTGGAGAATGAACTCGGCGTCGTGGCGGACATGGGTTTCTCGGACTACTTCCTCGTGGTGTGGGACCTGATCCGTCACGCGCGAGAAAAGGGTATTCGCGTCGGGCCGGGACGTGGTTCCTCGGCGGGTTGTTGCATCGCGTATTGCCTGCGTATCGTCGACCTCGATCCGTTGCGCTACGGACTGATCTTCGAACGATTCTTGAATCCCGGTCGACGATCGATGCCCGACATCGACATGGACTTCGACGAGCGCTACCGCGGCGACATGATCCGCTACGCCGCCGAGCGCTACGGCTCGGACCACGTGGCTCAGATCGTGACGTTCTCAACGATCAAGGCCCGCGCCGCGGTGCGCGACGCCGCGCGCGTGCTCGGCTACCCGCCGCAGCTCGGGGACAAGATCGCCAAGGCGATGCCGCCGTTGGTGATGGGACAAGACCTGCCCCTCGTCGCGTGCTTCCAACCGACGCCCGGTTACGAGGGGCGTTTCGTCGAGGCGGCCGAACTGCGCACGCTCTACGAGAACGACACCGAAGTGAAGCACTCGATCGACGTCGCCATGGGATTCGTCGACAAGCGGCGTCAAGACGGCATCCACGCCGCCGCGGTCGTGATCACCAAGGAACCGATGCTCGACTACGTGCCGGTGCAGCGAAAGTCCGGGCCGTCCGGTTCGGGCGAGGACGCGCCGATTGTCACTCAGTACGAGGCGACGGCCATCGAGAAGCTCGGCCTGTTGAAGATGGACTTCCTCGGACTGCGCAACCTCGCGATCATCGAACGGGCGCTGGAGAACATTCGACGTCGCCACGGGATTGAAGTGGACATCGACAACGTCGCGCTCGATGACCCCAAGGTCTACGAGATGCTGCGCCTCGGCAACTCCATTGGCATCTTTCAACTCGAAGGCGACAAGATGCGCCAGCTCATGCGCCGTCTCGCGCCGACCGGTTTCGATGACATCGCGGCCCTGAACGCGCTGTATCGCCCGGGACCGCTGTCGGAGAACGTGCACAATGACTTCGCCGATCGCAAGAACGGCCGTCAGCCCGTGAGCTACGACCACCCCGACTTGGAAGCGATCCTCGGCGAGACCTCGGGGCTCATGATCTACCAAGAGGACATCATGCGCGTGGCCACGTTAATCGCCGGCTTTTCGATGACCGAGGCCGACGATCTGCGAAAGGCCTGCTCGAAGAAGATTCGCGAGATGATTCGCGCGCAACGCTCGAAATTCGTCGACGGTGCCGAGCGCGAAGGCTACGGACGCGATCTGGGCGAGGCGATCTTCAACAAGATCGAGCCGTTCGCCGACTACGCCTTTCCGAAGAGTCACGCCTACGGCTACGCCCTGCTCGGCTATCAAAACGCGTGGCTCAAGGTGAACTATCCCGTGGAGTACATGGCGGCACTATTGACGTCGTTCCGTGACGACAAGGACAAAGCGTCGGTCTACCTGAACGAAGCGCGTCAAATGGGCATCACGGTCGGCGTGCCCGACGTCAACGAGTCCTTCGCCGAGTACGCCCCGAGCCTCTCCCAGGACCAGACGATCCTCTTCGGCCTGGCCGCGGTGCGCAACGTCGGCGAAACGCTCGTGGAGAAGATCGTGAGCGAGCGCGAGGCGAACGGTCGCTTCGCTTCGATCTATGACTTCGTGCGTCGGGTCGATCCGATGGTGCTCAATCGCCGTTCGATGGAGTCGCTCATCAAGGCCGGCGCCTTCGACGCCCTGGGCGTGCCGCGCCTGGGCTTCTTATTGAAGGTCGACGAGATCTGTGACGTGACGCTGTCGCGTCGTCGTGACCATTCGCTGGGCATTACGACGCTCTTCGCGGCCTTCGGCGAAGGCGACGGCCACGACTGGGAGGGAACCGACGTCCCACTTTCGGACATCGAGTTCGACAAGGCAGTGAAACTCGACTTCGAGCGCGAGATGCTCGGTACCTACATCTCGGATCACCCGCTCTATGAGGTGGAGAGTCAACTCGCGACGAAGACCGACGGCTCGATCATCAGCGTGCGCGAGCGCGGCGAAGAGTTGGCCCGCACCGGCAAGGCGGTCACCGTCGGCGGCATCCTCGCCGAGGTCCAGATTCGAACGACCAAGATGGGCAAGCAGTACGCGCGCGTCGTCTTAGAAGACCTCGGGGCGTCCATGGAGATCAACTTCTCGGCGAACAACTTCGAGAAGTTCAGCGGTTTCCTTACGAAGGACAACATCGTGCTGGTAAAAGTGCGCCCCGGCTTCGAAGAAGAGCTCCGATTCAGTGCGACGGGTGTTGAACTCTTGAGCGTGGAACGGGGAAACGAAGAGTTGCGCCTCGCGCTTCGCCCGGAGGATCTCACCCAAACCTCGATCGGTACCTTGCGCGAGATACTCTCGCGTTATCCCGGTCGTTCGCCGGTCATCGTGGAGACCGGCGCCGCGGGCAAGGCCTTCAAACTGGGCCCCGAGTTCAATGTCAACATCGCGAGCGTCGTTGCCGATCTGCGTACGGAATTCGGTCGAAACGTCATAAAGGCCTAGTCGGCCGAAGCGTGGTGTAAAGAGTCGTAGAATGTATTCCTATGGCAATGACCGTCTCTACGAAGGACACCACCGCACTCAGCGACGCAGAACTCGCCGAAATGGCCGATCTCTGCGTTGATCGAGAGCCGAATTTCGACATCGGCTTCCTCTCGAAGCAACGTGAGGACTGGGTGCTGGTCACCCAGGTTCGCGAGGGCAACAAGTTGCGCGGCTACTCATTCGGCACGCTCGAGCGCATTGGCGGCACACCGTCACTCCTCGTCGGGCTGCTCCTCGTGGACCGCAACGCGAAGGCCGATCAGACCCTGAAGGCGATCCTGCACGACCAGTTCCGCCGCGCGTTGCTGGCGTTCCCGGACGAGGACGTGCTCTTGGGCTCCCGCCTCACCTCCCCGGACGGCTTTCGCGCCTTCGCCGGTCTCGAGGACGTCGTCCCGCGTCTCGGCTACAAACCGACGGGCGAGGACCGCGCGTGGGGCCGACGACTGGCGAAGCGATTTGGTTCTGAGAAGTCGATTGACGACAAGACCTTCATCATGACGGTGAGCCCGGGCCCGGTCGGCGGGCTCGACTACACCGCGTCCAAGGGCCCGATCCCCGACGGCGTCGCGACCTTCTTCACGGGCCTCAAGCCGCACAAGGGCGAGCGCCTCGTCGTCTTTGGCTGGGCCATGGCCGAGTCACTCGCGTCGGGCAAACTACCCAGGTAATTCAACCTCGCGGCAGTAGTCCGGTGCAACTCTTGTAGCAGTGGCCGTCGATGGGCTTGGACAGCGTCGTCAGTACGTACGTCGGTCGAAAACCAAGGGCCGACGCGAGGTCTTTTCCCGCCAGGGACGGTCGTCGCGTCGCCTCCATCGTGCGAATGGCGTGCGCGTCCTCACAGAGCAGCCAGACGTCGTCCCCGTACCAGCCAAAGCGAACCCACGTCGATCCATCGTCCTGTCGGCGAAGGAGTTGCGGTCCACGGTCGGCGGCGATCAGCGCGACGCTCGGTCGTTCGCCGCGGAACTCCCAGTACGGTGCACTCGGACCGCGAAAGCCAAAGAGCGGTCCGTCGGCCGGGCTCGCCAGCTGTTCGAGCCAGTGACGAACACGACGGCCGTGGTAGGTACCGAGGCGCCGAGGAAGATCGGAGAGCGTCACGGCCTCGGGTTGGGCGAGGTCGTTGCGCTCGATGTCCTCGGCCAACTGGCCTTCAACGACGTCGAAGACCGCGAGGTCCGTCACGTAGTCTGACGGCCACGGGATTCGCCAGCGCACGATCGTATGGGACTTGAGGTCGACGACGGTCGTCGTCTCATTGGTCGAGCCGAGCACGAGTCCGTAGACCGTGGCGCCACCGGTCAGTTCGACGCTGGGGCGCTGAGGCATGCGCTCGACGAGGCGTTTGTTGGCCCGCGCGGCGGGGTCACGAGAAAAAATAGGCATCAGGCTCCTACGATACGCAGCTGCTCATCGAGTGCGGCGACGGTGTCCACCGGCAGTTGACAGACGCCCTCGCGACAGACGTAGGCCGCGCCGTTGTGGCGATTGTCCAAGAGTGGGAGTGAGCCGGTACCCGTCACGAGGACTGCTCGTTTCGTGAAGCGCGATCGGGCGTACTGCGAGAGCTCATTCGCGTCACCCGGCACGACCACCTCGACGCCCGACGAAGCGAACCCGGCCGCTTCGAGCAGGTCGGGCACCGCGCCGGAGTGCGTAGCGAGGAGTGACGCCGCGAGATCCATCAGTCGTTGGGCCACGACGAGGGTTGCACGCTCGCCGGTGCAGAGTGACAGTCGCGCGAGCGCCCGACACGCAACGGCGTGACTCGATGGCGTGGCCCCGTCGAAGATCTCCTTGGGACGCGCGTGGAGGTCGGTCACGAGATCGCTTCGCGAGAAGATCCCATTGCCAACGTGTGGTGAGCGTGATGTCGGCACCTCGCCGTCCCAGTAGTGCTCGAGCAAGTACTGCGCGAGAGAACGGGCCACCTCGAGCCATTCGTCGTTGCCCGTGGCCTCGAACGCGTCGACGTGGGCGTCGAGCATCCACGCGATGTCACTGGCGCTCGCGTGCGCATGTTGGCTCTGCGTGCGCCACCAGACGCCACCGCCGAAGTGAGTCGAGTGCAACGTCGCGAGCAACGACGTGGCGCGCGACACGTGGCGCGCCACGCGACTTTCAAAGAGTGCCGAAGCGAACATCGCGTTCCACTCGAGGATCACTTTCTCATCGCGGCCGGGTTGAATCCTCAGGGCGCGTGATCGGCGTAGCGCGTCGCGCGCTGCGACGAGCGCGTCGGGAGTGGTGAAAGGTTCGCCGTCAGCGAGACGGGGGATCGAACGACCCTCGAACGCCCCCGGTTCTTCGATTCGCCATCGTCGCAGCACGACGTCGAGGTCGGCGACGTGGCCGTCTCGTTCGAGCGCCTCGGCCACCTCGCGAGGTGTCCAGGTGACGTGCGAACCCTCGATGCCACCGGCGTCAGCGTCGAGGGCCGAAGCGAAGCCGCCCTCGACCTCAAGGTCGCCCACAACGAACTCGATTGTGTCGAGGGCGACTTCGCGCCACTCGGCGTGTTCGGGCATCGCCTGGGCGGCGCGAAGGTATGTGCGAGCCAGCAGAGCCTGGTCGCTCAACATCTTCTCGAAGTGCGGGACGTGCCACTGGGCGTCGACGCTGTAGCGCGCGAAGCCGCCGCGCAGGTGGTCGTAGATGCCTCGGCGTGACATCGCGTTCAACGTTCGCTCGACGGCGCGACGCGCTTCGTCGTCGTTGAATTCCAACAGCGCTTCGACGTAACTCGGGCGCGGGAACTTCGGCGCGTCGCCAAAGCCACCTTCGGCATCGACTCGACCGACGAGTTCGTCGCGAAGTCGCCGTCGCGACGCCGCAAGGTCGAGCGTGTTCGTGAACGGCGCGAGATGGTCGATGAAACTGACTTCGCGCTCGAGCGCGAGCGAGAGTTCGTCCGCCTGTCGTTCGACGTCGTCGCGCCGGTTGGACCAGGCGTCGTGCATCGCGTGCAACAAACTGGTGAAGTCAACCTGGCCGTGTCGAGCGACCGGGGGATAGTACGTCCCCGCCATGAAGGGTCGGCCGTCGGGTACTAGGAACACCGACATCGGCCACCCTCCGTGTCCGCTCACCAATTGGGTCGCGGCCATGTAGAGGGCGTCGACGTCCGGTCGCTCTTCTCGATCGACCTTGATCGCCACGAAATTCTCGTTCAACACCGTGGCGACTGCTTCGTCTTCGAAGGACTCGTGGGCCATCACGTGACACCAGTGACACGCGGCGTAGCCGACGGACAGAAAAATCGGGCGGTCGAGACGCTGCGCCTCGTCCAGTGCCTCGCGACCCCAGGGGCGCCAGTCCACCGGATTCTCGGCGTGTTGGCGCAAGTAGGCACTTGACGCCCCGGCGAGATGATTCATGGAGCGATGCTAGGCGTGACCGAAACGGACTGGTCCGAGAACCCCCACCACGAGCGTCCACGTTTGCACCCTTCGCGGCGAGCCACCGGTGCGACTTCATCGCTCCGCCCACGACCAACGCCGCGTCGTTGGGGGCGATGACGATGGTGGCGAGGTCCGGACGGTCCTTTCAGCGCGGCGTTGGTCCCTCGCACCGATCGCTTTCCTCGTGGATCAGTGCCCCTCGGAATTGACCGAGCCCACTGGTTCGTCGCCGTCGTCGTTCGTGTCCACGACGACGTGGCGAGCACGACACGTCAGCACTCCGGTGATCACTGACGTCGAGGTCGTGGAGCGAACGGGCGGCGCCGTAGTAACTACAGTGACAACTGACGACCTCGCACGGAGGAAACAAGGAGAATCAGATGTCCGCACCACTTCGCTGGGGCATTATCGGGACCGGGGGAATTGCCCACACCTTTGCGCGTGACCTCCGCCTCGTTGACGGCGCGCAGATTGTTGCCGTCGGATCGCGATCGCAGGCGTCGGCAGACGCCTTCGGCGACGAGTTCGCGGTGCCGCGTCGCTACGCCTCCTACGAGGAGCTCGTGAGCGACTCGCACGTGGACGTTATCTACGTCGCTACCCCTCATCCCTTCCATCACGCCAACGCGCGCCTGGCGCTCGAACACGACAAGCCGGCGCTCGTGGAGAAGGCGTTTACGATGAACGCCGCCGAGGCTCGCGACTTGGTCGCACTCGCTCGCCAGAAGAAGTTGTTCTTGATGGAGGCAATGTGGACCAGGTTCTTGCCCCACACGAGGGCAATTCGCGAGTTGATCGCTCAAGGCGCACTCGGAGAACTCGTGTCGGTTTCGGCTGACCACGGGCAGTGGTTCGAGAAGGATCCGTCGTTTCGTCTCTTCGACGCCACGTTGGGTGGTGGGGCGCTCTTAGACCTCGGTGTCTATCCGGTGTCGTTCGCGTCGATGATCCTCGGAACGCCGAATCGGATCAGCGCCTTGGTTGATCCGGCGTTCAGCGGTGTCGATGGTCAGACGTCCATGTTGTTCGGCTACGAGAGTGGGGCCCAAGCGATTCTGACGTGCACGTCACTGGCGCACAGCGCGACGCGAGCGAGCATTGTCGGCACCGAGGCGCGAATTGACGTGGACGGCGATTTCTACGCTCCGACCTCCTTCTCCCTCGTCAAACGAAACGGTGAGACACGCCGATTCGACTATGTCGATGAGGGTCGGGGGCTTCACCACGAGGCCGAAGAGGTCGCCAGTTGCCTCGCGGCGGGTGAGTTGGAGAGCTTGTGGATGCCCCTAGACGAGACCGTGACGATCATGGAAACGATGGAGACGGTGCTGGCGTTTCTCTGACGAGTCGAGGGTTCTACGAACGACGGGCGACTCCACGGATGTGACCAAGGTCACCTTGTTCCTGCATGATTTGATGGTCAAGGTCGCCGAATTTTGAGCCCCACTCCGTCGAAGGTGATGATTGATTTCTTGAAATCCCGGGGAATTTTTGTCGTGTGACGAGACACAACAGGGTCATCGGGAAGTTCCGACGCGGGGTAGCCCGCCTCGGTTACCGCTGCGTGACTGGCGCTTTTCGCCAGTGTGAACACCTAATCCGTTTTTGTCATGCTATTTTCACACACTGAACATTGCGGTTACACAGTGTTCGAGAAGTGATCACACTAACGGCGCCGCGAGGCGCCAACGAAGGGTTGGGGAATATGAAATTTAAGACAGGAAGGACTCTCGCGTCCGTGGCACTGGTCGGCAGTTTTGTCGCCGCGGTGCTGCCGAGTGTGAGTTCCGCAAGTACTCCTACGGTCAAGGACAGCACGTTTAACACGAGCTTCTCGACCATGAAGTACCTCAAAACGATTGTGCACAAGGGTAAGGGCTCAATTGCCGTTATCCTGCCCGACACGAAGTCGTCAGCTCGTTACACCGAGTTCGACGCTCCGTACCTGATCAAGGCCTTCCGGGCCGCTGGTCTGACGGGCAAGCAGTTCATCGTGCAGAATGCCCAGGGCAGCGACGCCACGCAGTTCAACATGGCGCAGGCTGACATTGCCAAGGGTGCCAAGGTCCTGCTCGTTGACCCGATCGACTCCACCACTGGTGCCGTCATCGAAGGTTTCGCCAAGGCGCACGGGGTCAAGGTCATTGACTACGACCGACTGACGTTGGGCGGAGCGCGTGCCTACTACGTCAGCTTCGACAACGTGGCCGTGGGCACCTTGATTGGTAAGGGTGAAATGGCCTGCCTCACGTCGTGGAACGTCACGAACCCGGTGGTGTACATCTCCTACGGTTCACCGACTGACAACAACGCCACGTTGTTCGCCAAGGGCTACAACGCTGTGTTGTCGGCCGCTGGCTTCAACACGACGGCGACCACGTTGACTGGTGCCAAGCAGACAGTGCTCGAGAGCGCTGGAACGTGGGACGCCACTCAGGCGTTGACCGACTTCCAGGGCGCGTTCACCGCTCACCCGACGATCAACGCCGCGGTGACGCCGAACGACAGCAACGCTTCGGGCATCATTGCTTTCCTACAAGGCAAGGGCCTTAAGCCGAAGACCTTCCCGTTCACGGGTCAGGACGCGTCGCTCGTTGGTTTCCAGAACGTAATTTCTGGCTACCAGTGTGGCTCCGTGTACAAGCCAATCTGGCTTGAGGCTCAGGCCGCGGCCGCGTTGGCCGTGTACCTGCGCGCCGGCATCAAGCCGCCTTCTGGCTTGGTGAACGGCTCGACGCCTGACACGTTGACCCACCAGGGTGTGAAGTCAGTTCTGCTGACCGCCACCTGGGTCACCGCGGACAAGATTGAGTCGACCGTCATCAAGGACAAGGTCATCAAGGTTTCGGACCTCTGCACCTCGAGTGCGCCAACCGTACAGGGCTCACCGCAACCTACCTACGCAGCGGACTGCACGACGTACGGCATTAAGTAGTCTTTGAGCAATGTCTTCAGCCCCCGAGTTACCCAACGTCTCAACGCCCCCCACAGGGCCATCGATCGCGGGTAACTCGGGGGCTGAAGTCTTCGACTTCGAGCATCTCTTGAGCATGCGGGACATCGCCAAGAACTTCGGCGCCGTCCAGGCGCTGCGACACGTCGATATCGACATCCCCGCCGGCCAGGTCACCGCGCTCATTGGCGACAACGGCGCAGGAAAATCGACACTCATCAAGACCATTTCAGGGATTTGGGCTCCGTCTGCGGGCCAGATCTTCTGGAAGGGCAAGGAAGTGCACATACATACACCGCATGCCGCGACCGACCTGGGCATCGCGACCGTGTATCAGGACCTGGCGCTATGTGACAATCTCGACATCGTCCAGAACATGTATCTGGGAATGGAGATAACTCGGTTCGGCATTCTCGACGAGATCCAGATGGAGTTGACGACGCTGAAGGTCCTTTCGGACCTTTCAGTTTCGACCGTTTCGTCCGTCCGCCAGCTCGTTGGATCCCTTTCGGGCGGCCAGCGCCAGGCGGTCGCGGTCGCGCGCGCGGTCATGCGCGATTCGGAGTTGGTGATTCTCGACGAACCGACGGCCGCACTCGGTGTGTCCCAGACCAAGCAAGTGCTCGCGTTGATCCGTACATTGGCGGCCCGTGGCATCGCGGTGCTCGTCATTTCGCACAACCTGAACGAGGTCTTCAGTGTCGCCGACCGGATTGCCGTCATGCGCCTGGGTACGTTGGTCAGCCAGGGCCCGGTTGCGAACTACGACACATCGAGCGCCGTCGAGTTGATTACGACCGGTGAATCCGACCGAGTTCCTTCAACGTTCTCTTCCGCGCAGTAACTGAGAGGTACCAAGACGTGACAACTTCGCAAACGGACATCGAGTCACCGGACGCGCCCGACGTCGGCTCCTCGACCAATCTCCTGGCGCAAGTGAAGCGAATCTGGCAAGGTGACAGCGGCCTGTTACCCATTCTGATCGGACTCGCGGCATTGGTCATCTTCTTCGAAGTTCGCACTTCGGTGTTCCTCCAACCGGAGAACATCACGAACCTCTTTGTCCAGTCGACGATCTTCATTCTGCTCGGCATGGCCGAGATCTGGCTGCTGCTGCTGGGAGACATCGACCTCTCGCTCGGCTATGCGACGGGCCTGGGAGGAGCGGTGGCCGTCATCCTGGTCTCGAATAACTACCGCTGGCCCTGGTATCTCGCACTGCCACTCGCGCTGATCGTCACGATTTCCTCCAGTGCGTTGAGCGCATTCATCGTCATCCGCTTCCGATTGCCTTCATTCATCGTCACCTTGGCAATGTTCCTGGGGCTCGAAGGTGTGATGCTCTATATCATCAACGCCCAGGGAACCGGTGGTTCGGTCTCGGTGCAGAACAACATCCTTTACAACCTGGTCAACGGGAATCTCACGCCCCTCGCTACGTGGATCTTCGTCGTCGCCGCCGCCGTACTGACGAGCTTTCTCATGCTGCGCGCCGATCAGACTCGTCGAAAGAGCGGTCTCGGTGGACGTCCCATGTGGATCACAATCACCAAGATCGCCCTGTTGGGCATATCGAGTCTGCTGTTGATACTCGTGTTCAACGCCAACCGTTCGACGTTCGCCCACGTCGTCGGTATGCCTTTCGCGATTCCGATTGACTTGTTCGTGCTGGCAGTGTCAACCTTCATTCTCGCAAAAACCAAGGCCGGTCGCTACCTCTACGCGATTGGCGGCAACACGGAGGCGGCTCGACGCGCGGGCATCAACGTGAATCGCTATCGACGTATGGCATTCATGCTCTCTGGTCTAACGACCGGCATTGCCGGGCTGCTGTACGTGTCGCGTCTCGTCGGTATTTCGACCGGGATCGAGGGAGGGACCTACGTGCTCTACGCGGTCGCGGCCGCGGTCATCGGCGGCGCTAGCCTCTACGGCGGTCGTGGCAAGATGATCCACGCGGTGCTCGGTGGCCTGGTCATCGGTACGATCGACAACGGCATGTCTCTGATCAATTTGAATGCGGCGACCCAGTTAATCGCCACAGCGATTGTGCTCCTCGCCGCGGTCATCGTCGATTCGCTGGCACGACGCGGTAGCACGACCACCCGATAGAGGTTTCGCTTAGGTCCGAGTCGGTTAGCATTTCAATTCACAGATACCGACGACACGGCGACATCGGTGCCCTTGTCATGTGTGACCCCTTATGTCGTTCACCATTCAGATCATCATCGTCATCTTTACCGCGATGATTTGGTCGTCGCGGGGCGAGACCTAGAACAGGTTGGGTAGATCGCTTCTACGAATCTTTCCATTGGCGGTGCGTGGAATTTCGGCCACGTAACGGATCTCTTTGGGCTTGGCCCATGGTCCAATGCGTTCATTGGCCACGTTGCGAATTCGCTCGTCGAATTTCGATCCGTCACTCACCACGAGCGCGACGACCCGCTGGCCCCATTCGGGATCGTCAGCGCCGGTGACCGCGACGTCATGCACGCCGTCGATCGTGGAGAGGACCGATTCGAGCTCTTCGGGCCAGAGTTTCTCACCACCGGTGTTGATGACGAATCCGAGCCGCCCTTTCACCGAGACGCGCTCGCCGTTCACCTCACCGGCATCGCCGGTCGGGAACCAGTCGTCGCGCCCGTCCGGTCCGATGACGTGTGGTCGGGGACCGGTTCGGTAGGAGCGAAAGAGGGTCGGGGTCCGAACGCAGATTTCGCCGTCCACGCTCGCGACCTCCACACCGGGAAGGGCCACTCCGTCATAGACAACGCCCGACCCGGTCTCGGTCATGCCCCACGTCGCGATCACGTTCTCGAGCACCGCCGTCGGCGGACGCGCTCCGCCCAACAACACCGTGCGATAGCCGCTCACGTCGTGGCGGGCCAGTTGGGCTCGAACGACTGACACGTGGGTCGCCCCGTGGGTCGCCGCAGCTTCGAGGTCGTCCCCGTCGTCCCACCACAACGTGGCGTCAGAGAGAACTGCTCTCAAGACGACCGCGAGGCCCCCGATATGACAGGCCGGAAGACAGGCCAACCAGACGGGCGGCGCGTCACCACGAAGGGTCGACTGCGTGAGCTCGGCACTGGCGCGAAGTGCCGTCCAGGTGAGTTCGACCGCTTTGGGCTCGCCACTCGAACCCGAGGTCAACATCACGAGGCCGATCTCATCGTCGACGGGAGCGCCGCCCGCGACCTCGGTCACACCGTCGAGGTCGCGCACGGCGGTGGCGCCGAGCCGTGCCAACTCTTGGAGACGTCGGCGCGGGGACGTCCGGCGATCCAAGACGCAAAACGCAACCGAGGAGTCAACGGTCTCGCGAATCGCTCGCTCGAGGTCCGGACCGAGCTCGAAATCGAGCGCGAGCAGGGGAGTCACAAAACCAGACTAGATGTTTAGGAACTAGGTTGGACCTACAGGGGGTGGTACCCGTGGCCTCATTACGTCACGAACGAAGGATTGCGGCCGACGCGGACACGGTATGGAGGGTGGTTCGGCGGCCCGAGAGTATTCCCGAATGGTTCCCCGGAATCGTTTCGTGCACCGTGGAAGGCAATCTGCGCGTTATCACGACCGCGAGTGGCCTCGAGATCCCCGAGGAGATCTTGAGCAACGATGACGCCTTGCGGCATTTCGCCTACCGGATTACCGCGCCGCAGTACTCCTTTCATCTCGGGGTCATCGACGTCTTTCAAATCGCGCCCGGCGATTCACTTTGTGTGTACTCCACGACGGCGATACCCGACACGCTGGCTCTGCTCATCGCCGGTGGGACCTTGGGTGCGCTCGACGAGATCCAACGCCTCGCGGAAACGTCACTGGTCGGGTCATGAGTCGAAAGATCCTCTTCATCACGACCGATCAACAGCGCTACGACACGGTTGGCGCCAACGGCGGCACGCTCTAGCGCACGCCAGTGCTCGATCGACTGGCTAGTGAAGGCATTCGTTACGAGCGCGCGCAGCCGACGTCGGTCGTGTGCATGCCGTCGCGTGCCTCGATGCTGACCGGACAGTTCGCGTCAACCCACGGCGCGTGGATGAACGGCGTCCCGCTCGCGATCGACGCGCCGTCGGTCGCGGAGACCCTGCACGACGCCGGCTACGCGACGGCGCTCATCGGCAAGGCCCACTTCGAGCCGTTCATGGACCCCTTCGGTCTCTACGCTGAGAACTCACTCGCCAGTCTCGGGGTCCCCACCATCGAGCAGGACTGGTTCGACGGACGCCGCGGCGTGCACCGCGGCTTCGACTATTTGGAGTTCGCGACGCACGGTGTGATGGGCGCCCTGCACTACGCCAAATGGATGAGGGAACAACACCCCGACGCCATTCGCGGCTTCTACCAAGTGGTCGACGCCGACTTCAACGTCAACGCCGCCGGCGGCGGTGACACGAACGCGCCACAGGTGAAGTACAACGCCGTGCCGCGAGAGTGGTACCACACGGACTGGGTCGCCGATCGAACGATTCGCTGGCTCGAGGAACAAGAGTCCGATCGCGACTGGTTTTGCTGGATGAGCTTTCCCGATCCGCATCACCCGTGGGATCCACCGAAGTCCGAGATCGGTCGCGTGCCGTGGCGCGACGTGCCCTTGCCGGAGAACTACCCGCGGAGCGCCAGCGAACGAGAGTCGCTGCTCGATCAAAAGGCCCGGCACTGGCGACTCTGGTACGACGGACGTTTGGTGAGCAACTACGAAGCACCGGCCAAGTGGGTGCCCGCCACGATGACCTCTGATCAGGTGCGTGAGGTGAACGCCATGAACGCCGTCGAAGTGGAGCTGATCGACGAGGCGATCGGGCGCGTGTTGGCGAGCATCGAGCGAAAGGGCTGGGGCGATGACGTCGACGTCATCTTCACCAGCGACCACGGCGAACTTCAGGGCGACTTCGGCCTGCTCTTCAAAGGTCCGTATCACGTCGACGGCCTCATGCGACTGCCGCTGATCTGGCGCCCGGCGCGAACGACGACGCCCACGCCGAGCGTCGTGCACGCACCCGTGAGTCTCGTCTCGCTCGCCGCGACGTTCCTCGAAATCGCCGGACAGAGCGCGCCCACATGGGTCGAAGGCGCGGCATTGCCGATTGATGACGACGACGCGTCGAAGCGTTCGTTCGACGCCACGTTCACCGAATGGGACTCGTCAATCTTCGGGGTCGACGTGCACGTGCGAACGGTCGTCACCAATGACCATCTCTACACCGAGTACCAACCCGGTACGGTGCACGACGGCAGCGAGGGAGAACTCTACGTGTTGAGCGACGACCCGTTGCAACGCGTCAATCGTTTTGACGATCCCGCGACGGTGTCGGTTCGCGCCTCATTGGCCGAACAACTTGCGGCCCACGAGAGTCGGCCGGGGGATCGCGCGACACCCGGCGTCTTGATGGCGCCCGTCTAGCGGCCCGATAGCGTGGACGCCATGGCCGAAACCGTTATCCAAGGCTCACCGATCGATCCCGTTGAGGAGTTTCGTTCCTGGCCGCCGCCGCAGTGGCAGCGATCCGAAGAGTTCGGCGACATCATCTACGAGGTCGCCGACGGGATCGCGCGAATAACGATTAATCGTCCTCAGGTTCGAAACGCTTTTCGCCCTCAGACACTCTTCGAGCTCTCGCGAGCGTTCGAACTGGCCCGCGACAACGTCACCGTCGGCGCCATCATCTTCACCGGCGCCGGCCCGGACGCCTTCTGCTCCGGGGGCGATCAAAGCATCCGTGGCGACGACGGATACATGGGGAACGACGACGTGGCGCGCCAAGGCATCGGACGACTCAACGTCCTCGATCTCCAGATTCAGATTCGCCGACTGCCGAAGCCGGTGATCGCCCAGATCGCCGGCTACGCCATTGGGGGAGGACACATCCTCCATCTGGTGTGCGACCTTTCGATCGCCGCGGATAATGCGCGATTCGGCCAGACCGGACCGAAGGTCGGTTCGTTCGACGGTGGATACGGATCGTCGCTGTTGGCACGAACGATCGGCGTGAAGCGCGCCAAAGAGATCTGGTTCCTCTGTCGCCAATACGACGCGCAGCAGGCGCTCGAGTGGGGACTCGTGAATAGCGTCGTCGCGCTCGACCAACTCGAGAATGAAACCGTGGCGTGGTGCCGTCAGATCCTCACGCTTTCGCCAATCGCGCTACGCATGCTCAAGGCCGGCTTCAACGCGGCCGAGGACGGCATGGCCGGCATCCAGCAATTGGCCGGGGACGCGACCATGCTCTTCTATATGTCCGAAGAGGGTCAAGAGGGCCGCAACGCTTTCGTCGAACACCGCAAGCCGGACTTTTCGAAGTTTCCCAAGCGTCCATGACCGAGGCTCCCGGGCCACTCCGGCGATGGGTGCTCGCGGCACGTCCGCGCACGTTGCCCGCGGCGATGGTGCCGGTCGTCGTGGGCGTGGCGCTCATTCGACCGCGCACGATCAACTGGGGCAACTCAGTGCTCTGTCTCGTTGTGGCGCTCGCGTTGCAGGTTGGCACTAACTACGCCAATGACTACTCCGACGGTATCCGCGGGACTGACGAAGTACGTGTCGGCCCCTTTCGCCTGACGGCGTCGAAGCTCGTGCCCGCGGACTCAGTACGCAACGCCGCGTTCGCGTCATTCTTTCTCGCCGGCACCGCCGGACTGTTCCTCGCGTCGAGGACCTCGTGGTGGCTGGTCGCGATCGGCGCGACGGCGATCTGCGCCGGATGGTTCTACACCGGGGGACCTCGACCGTACGGGTACTACGGCTTCGGTGAGCTGTTCGTGTTCGTCTACTTCGGCATCGTGGCGACGGTGGGCAGTGCCTACGTCCAGCACCTCACATTTTCGAGCCGGTCGTGGTGGCTCGGCGTCGCGACGGGCTTCATGGCCTGCGCCCTGCTCGAAGCGAACAATCTTCGTGACGTCGAAGGCGATCGGTCCTCGGGCAAGAAGACCTTGGCGGCGCGCATGAATCGAGAGCGCGCACCGTGGCTGTTCGCGGTGTGCATCGTCGGCGTGTTGGTCGCGATTGCGGGATCCGGACACATCGTCGTCGGCATCGTGGCGATCCTTCTTTATATACCAGCGGTCCGTCTGGCGTTCTCGAAGAAGAACGGACGAGAACTGCTGCCGATGTTGAAGTATTCGGCGCGCACTCAGTTGCAACTCGGCGCGCTGCTCGCCGTTGTCCTGGTATTCAGGATTGGCGTATGAAACTCTGCACGAGTTCTGCCGTTGCCTCGGGTTGCTCGAGGTGCGCGCCGTGGCGCGCGTCAGGGACGAACTTCGCATTTGCGTTGACAATGTCTTCGGCAATCGCGGTGGCCTCGAGGGAGAACTTCTGGTCGAGGGCGCCGGCCATCGCCATAGTGGGCATTGGAAGTGACGACAGTTCCGGCGCGAGCCATCGCTGCGTCCCAGTTCCGGCGAAGCGCAACGAGTTCGCCATTCCCGTGGCGTCGGAACTTCGAGCGGCGCGCTCGAGCGGATCGTGGGGTAGCGACGAGAACATGTCGCGCGCGAGCCACTCGTCGAGAAAGGCGTCCGAACCGATCGCTTCGATTCGATTCGCGAGCGCTGCATCGCTCCTTCGCCTCGCGTCACGTGCGTTCTCGTCCTGGATGCCGCGCGTCGCGCCAAGGACGACCAGAACGCTCACGCGACTGGCGTAGTGCAGTGCGAAGTGGAGGGCCACGCGGGCGCCGAAGGAATAGCCGCCGAGCATGAATGGCTCAATGGGCAGAACGTCGCCGAGCAGGTCGGCGGTCTCGTCGAGCGACGCCGAAATACCGGCGTTCTCGCCGTGTCCTGGCAGGTCGAGAGTCAGAAGCTCGTTCGTTCCTGCCAGAATGGAACGAAACTGATGTGCCGAGTCCTTGGTCTGCGTGAAGCCGTGCAGCCATACGAGGGGTGGGCCCGAGCCGTGACGTTGGACACCAAGGAGTGACATTGCCTCAGAGCGTACCGAGCCCGAGTGAGGTGCAGGCCACGTACGCGGCGACGCTGTTCGACGAATGGATCCAGTTGGGTCTTCGCGACGTGGTGGTCTGTCCCGGTTCTCGATCGACCCCGCTTGCGCTGGCGTGCGCGAGCCGCCCCGAACTGCGCGTGCACGTTCGAATTGACGAGCGAAGCGCGGGATTCTTTGCCCTCGGGCGTGCGCTCGCCACGCACGAACCGGTAGCGATCGTGGTCACGAGCGGAACCGCGGCGGCGGAGTTGCACGCGTGTGTCGCCGAAGCGTCTCAGGCATTCGTGCCACTTCTGGTGCTCACCGCGGATCGACCGCCCGAACTCCACGGCGTGGGCGCCCCTCAGACGATCGATCAACACGAGCTCTTTGGCGAGATGGTCCGTTGCTTCGAAGATCCGGGCGTCGCGCGCATCGGTGATGCGAATAGTTGGCGGTCACTCGCGCAGCGCCTCTGGAACAGCGCGGCCCAACAGATGATGGAGTCGTCGAGTCCCGGACCGGTCCACCTGAACGCCGCGTTCGTTGAACCGCTGGTCGGCGAAGCGCTGGAACTTCCGGCACCTTCGGCGCCGACATCGGTCGCACTCTCGAGGATCGTCGACGCCGCCAACCTCGAAGATCTGCGGGTGTTATGCGTCGCTGGTCACGGTGTGTCGGCGCGAATGGTGGATGACTGTAGTTCGTTGAACTGGGCAGTCGTCGGTGACGCCACCGCGCTCGGCACGATCTCGTACTTCGATCCGCTGCTGCGAGACACGCGATTCGCCGAGGAGGTCAAACCTGACGTGATCGTCCGCCTCGGAGGAATGCCCGCCTCTCGGGTGCTCCAGGAACGGCTTCGCGAGTGGCGAGTGCGCACCATTGGTTTTGATGGAGCGGGCTTCGTCTCTGATCCCGATCGGCTCGTGACCGATCACTTGGCAGGCGCGCCAGATCCACTTCACGAGCCCAAGGCGGACGGGGAGTACTTGCGCCTCTGGAGTGAGGCCGCGACCCACGTCGGCGAATGGTTGGCGAAGGTCGATGAAGAGGACACGTTGCACGAGATCTCGCTCGCTCGATGCGTGGTCGAAGAGAGCACACGACGAGACATTCCCCTGGTAATCGGATCATCAATGCCGGTGCGCGACGTTGAGTGGTGGACGCCGACGCGCGTTGCCCCCACTTATTCGAATCGGGGCGTGAACGGCATCGACGGCGTCGTGTCCACCGCTCTCGGCGTGGCTGCGGGATCTCGAGCCATTGGCTTGGTCGGCGACCTCACGATGCTGCACGACGTGTCGGCGCTCGTCGACGGCTTGGGTGACGCGGGCGGAACGGGCGTCTTGGTCGTGGCCGACAATCACGGGGGAGGGATATTTTCGTTCCTCACGCAGCGCGCCAGCGTCGACGATGCGCGTTTCGAACAGCTCTTCGGGACGCCTCGCAATCACGACCTCGTCGCGGTCGCGCGCGCGTTCGGTCACGAGGGTCTGCGAGTGTCGACGCTTTCGCAACTGCGCGTCGCTCTGGACGCGGCGTGTGGTCGCAGCGGACTGAGCGTCATCGTGGCCGAGGTACCGTCTCGCGACGAGAACGTGCAACTCCACGACCTGTGGAACGAGAAAGTGAAGAGCATCCTCGAAGGCGTTCGATGATTGCAGTGCTCCCGAGTTCGCTACTGGCCGCGCTGCCCCTCGCCGTCGCCGCCGGTTTCGTCTCTTTCATCTCGCCGTGCGTTCTGCCCCTCCTGCCGGGCTATCTCGCGTTCCTCAGTGGTGCCGCCGGAACGCTCGAGGGACGATCGAGTCGTGGACGCGCCGTGGTCGGGGCGGTCGCCTTCGTTATCGGCTTCGCCATCGTGTTCGTGAGCTTGGGTTTTCTCTTCGGGGGATTCGGGCAACTACTGAAGGACCACGAGCAAATACTTTCGATCGTGTTCGGTTCGATGACGATCGTGTTGGGAATGTTCTTCGCCGGGTGGTGGCCGTCGAGGTGGCTGAACCGCGAACGTCGGATCCACTATCTGCCCCGGGCCTCGATTCTCGGTGCCGGCGCGTTGGGATTCCTGTTCGCACTCGGATGGACGCCGTGTATCGGTCCAACCCTGGGGGCGATCCTCGGTCTCGCGGGCACGAATTCTGACGCGACTGCACTGCGCGGATCGATCCTCGCGTTCTTCTACTGCCTGGGACTCGGCATCCCGTTCGTCGTCGCCGCATTGGCCACCGAGTGGATGTCGAGCGCGTCGTCGTGGCTGCGACGCCATCAAGGCACGATCGGGCGGATCGGTGGCGTGCTGTTGATCGTCATCGGGATCCTCGAGGTGACGGGCGCGTGGCACTCGTTCGTCCTTTGGTTGCAAGTGAACTTTCCATCGTCGACGTCATTTTTGTAGGCATGGTCGCCTCGTAGACTGGGTCGATGAAACTACGTGACGACTGGGAGTTTCGGGGTCTGGTGCACCAGACCACCGACGACGCGGTACTGGACCGCCTCACCTCGGGCGGCGTCACGGCCTATATCGGATTCGATCCGACCGCCCGATCGCTCCACTTGGGCAACCTTATGCAACTCTGCACGTTACGCCGCCTGCAGATGGCCGGGAATCGTCCAATCGCGCTCGCCGGCGGCGGAACGGGTCTGATCGGTGATCCCAGTTTCAAGGCGGTCGAACGACCCCTTCTCACGATCGAGCAGATCGAGGACAACCTGGTCGGGATTCGTGAGCAGCTCGGCCGCATCCTCGATTTCACCGAGAGTGCTGGCGCGACCCAGGCGCTGTTGTTGAACAACGCCGATTGGCTCACGACGGTGACGCTGACCGATTTTTTGCGCGACGTGGGTAAGCACTTCACGGTGAACCAGATGATAGCCAAGGACACCGTGAAGAGCCGACTCGACCGAGATGACGTGGGCCTTTCCTTCACCGAGTTCTCGTACATGTTGTTGCAGGCCTACGACTTCTTGCGCCTCAACCTCGATCACGACTGCACTCTGCAACTGGGTGGGTCCGACCAGTGGGGCAACATCACGATCGGTACCGAACTCGTGCGCAAGGTCACTGGACACAGCGCCGACGGCGTGACGACGCCATTGCTCTTGCGCGCCGATGGACAGAAATTCGGCAAGTCCGAAACTGGCAACGAGCACGTGTGGCTCGACGCTTCAATGACGTCGCCGTTCGCCATGCACCAGTTCCTCCTGAACGCCGACGACGTCGCCGCTCCGGCGATGCTGCGATTCTTCACGTTCCTCGATCACGAGACGATCCTCGAACTCGACGAAGCAACTCGAAGCGTTCCCCAAGAGCGTCGAGCCCAACGGGCCGCGGCGAACGCGATCGTCACGTTGGTGCACGGAGAAGACGCGGCCGCGAGAGCCGAACGCGCCGGCGAGGCGCTCTTTAACGAATCAATTGCCGAACTCGACGAAGCGACACTCCTCCAGGTGGTCGCCGACGCGCCGTCCTCGAACGTCGTCGGCAGCGAGCTCATCGACGGCATCGACATCGTCGAACTTTTGGTGCGCACCGAACTCGCGACGTCGTTGGGAGAGGCGAGGCGCTTCATTGAGCAGGGCGGCGTCTACGTGAACAACGTTCGCATTGAATCCGGCGCAAAGGTCGACGCCACGCAGTTACTGCATGGTCGCTACGTGATCCTGCGCCGCGGCCGGCGTCAATTGCACTTGGTGGTCGCTGCGTGATCCGGCGCGTCGCGGCGCTGGTCGCGGCGGGCCTGTTGCTCTGTGCGTGCGGCTCGATCAGTCCGGGCGCCGCAATGTCGGGGTGGGTGAAACACACCGGCTTCACCGGCAACGCCCGTTCGCTGTTCTCCGACGTCAAGAACTCCGCGAAGGACCTTCGCAACCACTCGCTGACCAGTAATGACCTCCATACGTTCTGTAACGTGCTCTACGTGGACGACGGCTCGATGCAGTCCTCACTGCCGACGCCCGACGCTCAAGCGACGGCTCTGCTCGACAAGGCGTACCGGGACTTCGCGAGCGCCGCGGTCGAGTGCTACAGCGCCATCGTCGTGGCGAGCGATCGGGCGAAGGCGTTGGCGACGTTGAGTAGCGGCGCCGCACTTTTTTCTGAGGCGAGGGCGCGCGTGGCTGCCGCCCAGAGTTAAGAAGCCGCTAAGAACTCGGCGGACGAAGGTCGATCTCGAGTCGCAAGATGCCGTTGTCGAGCGTGGCCGTCGCGTCACCCAGCATCGCGAAGTCCTGGAAGTCGAGGTTGGCGGCGTCAATGAAGCGCTGACGCTCCGGTCCTTCGACGGGCGGGAACCCCCGGCGTTTGACCGCCTCGGCCCGTTCGCGAAACCGAAGCACCATTTCATGGGGATCAAAGACAGGGTTCACAACGCGATGATAGAGGCTTCACGCGAGGGTTGAGTTGGTAACATGGATTCTCAACTCAGTACTCCTGGGTTGTGGCCGCCGCCAGTTATGGCCCGCGGTCAGTGAGGAGTTGACGTGAAAAAAGGCCGCCATCGTCGGTTTGTTGAAGCGCGCGAACTCAAACGCTCGACCGGTCCCCGCGCGACAACTTGTGTGGAATGTGGCGCAGCGCCCGAAGACGTCCACGCGGAGTGGTGTCTGGCTGAAGAGGACCGTTACGACGAGATTCTCGGCTCGTTGCCTCGAACGTCGTTCAATGAAGAGGACCCCCTCGCGGCCGAGAGCTAGGCCCGCTTTCGCCGAACGGGGTGGGGAAGACGCGTGCCCTTGGGCTGCGCCGAGCGCTTATTCATGTAGGCCAGGAGCTGGTCGTAGACGAGTTGACCGACCATCGCCACCAACTCCTCACCCATTGAGTCCACGACGCGGTCTTTGCCGACGAAGGCCTTCGGGTCCTCAGTGCACCACCAATGGAAATCGGCGCCGCCGGCGCCCCAGTGACTGCGGTTCCACTGCGAGATGCGAGTGATGACGTGTCCGTCCTCTTCGACCTCGTCGTCGCGCCGCAGTGGGAGCTGCCAGCAGACCTCGGGCTTCAACGGGATGTAACTCTCCTCGTTGTCGATGGCCATGACGTGGAGCGCGCATCCCGGACCGCGATGAAAGTCGGGTCGATTGAGAAAGATGCACGCGTCTTGGACGAGCCGGGTGACGATCTCGCCGTTCTTCTTCACGCGCGTCGTTCCCTGACGGCCCTTGGACTTGAACTGCCACTGGTCGGCGCTCAGGCGCTTGGCCGCTTTTTCCACGCGACGTTGGTCCTTTTCATCCGTAAAGTGCGCCCCGTAGCTGCAACAGCCCTGGACGAGCTCGGGCGTGGCCTCGGTCAGCACCCCTTGGCACCCGGCCCCGAAGATGCACTTCCAGTTGCTCTCGAGGAACGTCACGTCGAACATCCACGTGCGTTGACGTTTCGTATCTTCAAAACTGATCCACTCGTGGGCGTCAGAGGGTATTGAACTCACAGAGAGAACTTACTTGGTGTCTAGGAACGAACGGGGCCCATAGACTCGCAACATGACTACCGTCGATACTTTTGAAGTTCTGACATTGACCGACGAGGCCCGTAACGTCGTGCTCGACGCCCTCGGCGCCGAAGAGCACTCCGAGACGTTGGCGCTCTACGTCGAGGTGACTGGCACCCGCGGCGCGGGTTACGCCTACGACCTCTATTTCTCGGACCGCGCTGATGCGCCCGAAGGTGCCGCGATCGGCAGTGACGGTGGCGTGACGATTGTGGTGCCGCCCAAGAGTGTGGAGCGTCTGCGCGGCAGTCGACTGGAGTTCGCGAACGAAGGCGGCGGGGGTCTCGTACTCGTGAACCCGAACGCGCCGACGCCCGAAGAGATCAACCCTGGCGTTCCGACCGACATCCTCGCCATGGGGATTGAAGGTCCACTCGCGATACTGGCGATCGAAGTCCTCGAATCCAGTGTCAATCCGGCCATTGCCTCTCACGGTGGACGCGCCGACCTGATTGCGCTCGATGAAGAGAAGAAAGTCGCGTACCTCAAGCTCTCGGGCGGGTGCCAGGGCTGTGCGATGAGTCGAATGACTCTCTCCCAAGGCATCGAGACCCAACTCATCGAAGCGATTCCGGAATTGACCGGCGTCATCGACGTCACGGACCACGCCTCGGGAGAGAATCCCTTCTACGCCAAAGAGTAAGAGCGGCCTTCGGCCGTTCTAGAATTACCGGATGTTGCGCTTCCTCACGGCCGGAGAGAGTCACGGTCCATCCTTAAGTGTCATCGTCGAAGGGTTGCCCGCCGGCCTGGCGATCGGTGTGGAGGAGATCGCGGACGAATTGGCTCGACGGCGACTCGGTTACGGACGCGGCCCACGCATGCGCTTCGAACGAGACGAACTGCGAGTGATCGGCGGCGTGCGCCACGGACGCACTCTCGGTTCACCGGTCGCGGTCGAAATCTTGAACTCCGAGTGGCCCAAATGGGAACAGGAGATGTCCGCTGCCCCGGGTACGCCCACACAAAAGCAAACGAAACCGCGGCCCGGCCACGCCGACCTGGCCGGAATGCAGAAGTACAACTTCGATGACGCGCGCGATGTTTTGGAGCGAGCGAGTGCCCGAGAGACCGCGGCGCGGGTCGTGGCCGGCGCGCTCGCCAAAGCGCTCCTGTCGACGATCGGGGTGGCGATCGTGAGCCACGTCGTCCGAATCGGTGAGGCCGCCACGCCCCTCAACCTTCGACCACTTCCGGGTGACCTCGAGGCGATCGACGAGAACGAAGTCCGTTGCTTCGACCCCGAGAGCGCCGAAGCCATGATCGTCGAAATCAAGGCGGCGGCGAAGGTCGGCGATTCACTCGGCGGGATCGTCGAAGTCATCGCCTACGGCGTGCCGGTCGGACTTGGTAGTCACGTCCAGTGGGATCGAAAACTCGACGGTCTCCTGGCGGGTGCGCTGATGAGCATTCAGGCGGTCAAGGCGGTCGAAATCGGTGACGGCTTTACTCAGGCCTCCCAGCGCGGCAGTGTCGCTCACGACGCGATCGCCTACGACGCAACATTCGTTCAGGGCGGCGGATATATACGTCGCTCCGATCACGCCGGGGGCACGGAAGGCGGGATCTCCTCCGGTGCGCCGATCATCGCCAAAGTGGCCATGAAGCCGCTCTCTACATTGAACCGGCCAGTACTCGAGACCGTGGACGTGGTGACGCACGAGACCGCGATCTCGTTCAAAGAACGCACCGACGTCACGGCCGTACCGGCGCTCGGCGTCGTGACCGAAGCAATGATGGCGCTGGTCATAGCCGACGAGGCGCTGCGAAAGTTTGGCGGCGACTCGGTGGAGGAGTTCACGCGTAACCACGCCTCGTACATTGCCAATCTCGGCTCGACCTCATCCGCCGCTCGTCCCGGCTGACCGTGAGCCGCCTCGTTCTCGTCGGTCTGCCCGGTACCGGAAAGACGACCGTCGCGCGTGCGCTCGCCGAGCTCTGGCGTTGCGAGGCCGTTGACACTGACGACGTCCTGGCGGCGGCGGTGGGCAAAGCGGCGGCGCAGTACCTGCGCGACGAGGGCGAGGGTACCTTTCGCTCGCGTGAACTCGAAGCGTTGCGGGCCGCTCTCGCGGACGAGGGAGACGGGGTCATTGCGACCGGCGGAGGAATCGTCTGTACGCCGGCGGCGCGAGAAGCCCTCGCCGAGGAGTTCACCCTGTGGCTCGACTGTGATGACGACGTCATCCTCGCTCGACTCGGCGACGTGGACCGACCGTTGCTCGCACGCGCACCGGCCGAAGCGCTCGCGATACTTCGCGGCGAACGAGACGAGTGGTACCGCGAAGTCTCGCGCGCGCGCATCGACACGTCGGTGACACTCGAGGACGTGATCGCGAACGTCACGCGCGAAGTCGAAAGGTCGACGCGATGAATGTAGTGGTCGACCTCGGCGATCGCTCCTATGACGTGGTCCTCGCCGAGGGTGCCCGACATCAGCTGGCCGCGCTGATCGCCCGGCGCGCTGCGTCGGCGCGTGTCGCGGTCCTCGTCACGACGCCATCGATTGCCGCTCAACCATGGTTCAATATCGCCAGCGGAATCGATCAACACGTGCTCACGGTGCCCGATGGCGAAGCGGCGAAAACCCTCGACGTGTTCGAAGTGCTGTTAGAAGAGGTGGCGCAGTTCGAACTGTCGCGCAGCGACGTACTGATCGGCGTCGGTGGCGGGGCGTTGACCGACCTCGTCGGCTTCGCGGCGGCAACGTATCTGCGCGGAGTCTCTCTCGTACAGATTCCGACGACGCTCGTGGGCCAGGTCGACGCGGCGATCGGTGGAAAGACTGGCGTCAACCTGCGATCGGGCAAGAACCTCGTGGGCGCGTTTCACCAACCGATCGGCGTCTTGTGTGACTTCGAGACGATTACGACGTTGCCGGAACGCGAACGCCTTAGCGGCTTGGGCGAGGTCGCTAAGTGCTGGATATTGGAGGGCGGGTTTGCCGCCGAATTGACCGACGTCTCGCTCCATGACCTGGTCGTGATGTCAGTGAAACTTAAGGCCGCAATTGTCGGCGCCGATGAACACGAGGGCGGTCGCCGCGCCCTCCTCAACTACGGCCACACCCTGGCTCACGCAATGGAGAAAGTGGCATTAGCGCGCGACCGCGACGAGTTGCGACACGGCGAGGCCGTCGCCATCGGCCTCGCCTTTGCCGTGCGGTTGGCCGCGGCACTCGGTCGGGTCGACGACAGCGAGGTCGTGCGACACGACGAGGTGCTGGATTTCTTTGCACTGCAACGCCGAATTCCCGAGTACTTCCCTACGTCGTCGCTCTTGGAGGCCATGGCGCACGATAAGAAGGCCCACCACGACCTGACCTTTGTGCTCGCGGGCGCCGAGGGTTTTGAGACCGTGCATGACGTCGACCCACAATTCGTGAGTGACGTGCTGGAGAAATTTCGAGGAGAGCAATGAGCAAAGAGATACTGCTGTTGTCGGGTCCGAACCTGGACTTACTGGGCACTCGCAATCCCGAGATTTACGGGACGACGACGCTGGCAGAGCACGTGGCACGCTTCAGTGAACTCGCGCGCGACGCCGGCTTCAATGTCCGACACGTGCAGTCGAACTTCGAGGGAGACCTCATCGAAGCGGTCCACGGCGCGCGCGAGGGGGCCGTGGCGATCGTGATCAACGCCGGTGCGCTGACGCACTCCTCGTGGGCCCTCGCCGACGCACTCGACGCGTTCAGCGGGATAAAGGTGGAGGTCCACATCTCGAATCCCGCGGCGCGAGAACCCTTTCGCCACCTCAGTACATTGGCCGGCTCCGTGAGTGGTTCCATTGCCGGCTTCGGTGCAACGAGCTACGAACTCGCGCTCGACGCGATTCGCCGTCTGACGTCAACTTCGTCGTAATCGGACGTTGAAAAGCGTTGCCTAGACTAGGCAACGCACGATTCGCGAAAGGTCTTCACGCCCATGCCTGTAATTTCAACGTCGGACATTAGGAACGGCATCACCATAAAGCTCGACGACGGGCTCTTCACGGTGATCGAGTTCCAACACGTCAAGCCGGGCAAGGGTGGCGCGTTCGTGCGTACCAAGTTGCGCAATGCCCGTTCCGGGGCCGTCATCGAGCGCACGTACCGGTCGGACGAACGCCTGGAGCAGGCGATCATGGACAAGCGCGACACGCAGTACCTGTACCGCGACGGCGACGACTACATCTTCATGGACCAGTCGACCTACGACCAGGTGCCGGTGTCCTCCAAGAGCCTTGGCGAGGCGGCCAACTTTCTCAAAGAGACCGGCAAGGCGATGCTGATCCTGCACGACGACGAGATCATCGGAGTGGAACTGCCCGCGTCGGTCGAGTTGACGATCACCGAGACCGAGCCCGGTATCCAGGGAGACCGTGTATCGGGCGCACGAAAGTCCGCGACCCTCGAGACCGGACTCGTCGTGCAGGTCCCGTTGTTCGTCGGACCCGGTGAACTCATCAAGGTCGACACGCGTACCGGTGAATACATGACCCGGGCCTAGCGTGAGCGAACTCGGCGTCCAACGACACCATTCTCGCGAACGCGCCCTCGAGATCATGTACGAGGCGTCAATGAAGGAGCGTCCGATACTCGTCGTGGTTGACGAACTCAATCTGCGACCAGACGTTTACGCGCTCGCACTCTTGACGTCGAGTGAGCGCAACGAACCTCGCGCCCACGAGCTCATAAGCCAGTTCTCCATCGACTGGCCGCTCGATCGCATCGCTCTGGTCGATCGATTGGTCATGACGTTGGCGGTCGGCGAAATGTTGATGGACGACGCACCGCCGAAGGCCGTCATCCTCGATGAGGCGGTCGAACTCGCGAAGGTCTACTCGACCGACGCGTCGCCGAAATTCGTCAATGGAGTGTTATCTTCCATCGCTGAGCACCTACTCAGCTGAGCGGGGGAGTCCTACGGATGCCGGGTATGGGTGGTTCGTCGTTCTCGAGCACCAACCCGCTCGTCGTATCAATGTTTCACCACAACGCCTTTGAGACCAGTGTCTCGTGGATAATCGCTATCGCGCTCGTCATGCTCGTGGTGGCGAGCATCCTTCGCCGGGTGAACTCGTTCAACCTGTCGCCGCACGGACTCGGCGAAGCGCGTAGTCGGACGTACCTGCGAATGGCCTTCGGGGCCCTCTGGCTCATCGACGGGATATTACAGTTTCAGGCCTCGATGCCCTTGGGCATGGCCAACGGCATCGTCGCACCGGCCGCCGTCGGCACGCCGAGTTGGCTCCACGCACTGATGTTCGACGGCATCGGAATTTGGAACAACCACCCAATCGCCCTGGCCGTGGGAATCGCGTGGCTCCAAGTGGGCATCGGACTGCTCTTAATCGTCTCGAACGCGACGATCGGACGGATTGCCGCCGCCGTATCCGTTGGTTGGGCCGGGCTGATCTGGTTGGTCGGCAACGGTGCCGGCGGCATCTTCCAATCGACGAACTCAATTCTGTTCGGCTGGCCGGGTGCGTCGTTGTTCTATCTCGTGGCCGGTATTTGGCTGGCGCTGCCATCGGCGAATTTCCCCGAGCGTTTCTCGCGCTTTACATTGCGAGGACTGAGCGTCCTCGCCGCGATTGGCGCGCTGTTGCAGTGTCTGCCGTCGCGCGGTTTTTGGCACGGTGGCAATACCAACGCGATGACCACGATGTCGACGAACATGACCGCGACGTCACAGCCGCACACGCTGGCGTGGATCGTGCGGCATTTCGGCGACTTCGCAGGAACGATAGGTGGCGGCTTCAACATCATCGTCATCATCTGGCTCGGCGTCTGCGCCGTCGGACTGTGGATGGCCAGTGATCGTGACCTGCGCTGGCCGACCCGCACCCTGGTCATTGGCTGTCTCTTTTTCTGGGTGGTGGCCCAGGACGCTCCATTCTGGGGCGGACTCGCGACGGACGTGAACTCCTTGATTCCCCTGGCCGTATTGGCGTGGTGCGCGAGTCCGGCGCGAGCCACCTCGACGCCGCTGCGCCGCCACTTGCCGATCGAGATGCGATCGAGTTCGGGCGCCGTGGTCGCGTCCTTCGCGTCAGGGATGCTCATATTCTCGATCGTCTCGATGGGCTGGGCCTCTGGCGCGGCGGCCGAAAGCACGTTGTACCTCGCCCAGAACGGTCCCGCGTCGTCGGTCAACACGCCCGTGCCCGGCTTCACGCTCACGGATCAGCACGGTTCGACCTATTCGATGAACGAGCACGCCGGTCACTACACGTTGCTGACCTTCCTCGACCCCGAGTGCTGGAGTGACTGCCCGCTCTTGGCGGCGCAACTGCGTCAGGTGCGAAGCGATCTTTCGCCCGGCGCCCAACTGGACATCGTCGCGGTCGCGGCCGATCCCTATCACGAAACCGTGGCTGACGTCAATCACTTCATCGACATCCATGGTCTCAAGCGCGTGAAGGGCTTCTACTTCGTGACCGGGCCGCTGAGCGCGGTCCGGAAGGTATGGAACTCGTACGGCATCGGGGTCTCGATGGTACCGACGGACAGGATGAGCATCCACTCGGACCTCATGTTCATTATCACGCCGCACGGCCGTCTCACGTGGATCATTCCCGACGACCCGCTCTCGAACTGGGCCGGTCAACATTCGGCGGAAAGCGAACTGGTAAGCCTGCTGCGCCAGTCGGGCGTGCACTAGGCGGTTCGCCGAACCGCCTCGACGGCGCGTCGTTCGACGTCGTGGCGCGTCAGCCGTCGCGAGGATCCGGCGTGGCCGACGGATCGCTCTGGTGCACGGAGGCGAGGTACGCGTTCCACGCGTCGAGCTGGGGGTCCTCTTGGTCGAACACGACCGGGCGTCGCGACCTGTCGCCGCGCTCTTCTTGGCGCAGTTTGTGCCACATGTACACCGCGTAGAGGCCGAGGACGGGCCACTCAAAGACGTAGGCCCACGAGAGCGTGTTGCCGCCGAGCGCGCGCCTCAGCTCGAAGATGAAGGCCGATATACAGATCAGTTCGGCGAGGAAAAGGGCGACACTGATTCTGAACGTAGTCTTGGCTCCATCCTCCATTGGAGGAATTTTAGGCCGGATTGCTCTTCGGTCGTATTCGTTCACCACGTTGTCTCGCACGCCACGGCTTCGTCCACTTGGCGTGCGCGTGGACTTTCTCTATGGTCCGTATCGGGGTACGGACCTACCTCGACCCCGTTCTTGCCCTTTGGTTGCGGGAATAGCGATAATTGCTGGCGAACATCGGTTCTGGGCCTGCCGCGCAGGACCGCGACTGACAACGGATCGCTGGGATGTCAGTGATAGTGGCGTTCGCAACGACTACGATGAACACGATTCAATAAGAGAACACGACCCCGGCACTGGTTCAATTGACCGATGTTCGGGGTGGTCGTGAAGCGGGTCCGGTGAGGCTCGTACGACAGGAGAGCGATGAGCAACGAGGACGAACGCCAGGCGCGAACACGCGGCCTGGCGTTCACTGCGAAAAGCCAGCTCATGACGACCGACGACGTCACGCGCGCCGTGCGTCGCATGGCTCACGAAATCGTCGAGCGCAATCACGACGTGGTGTCTCTTTCGATCATTGGTCTGCAGACGGGCGGTCGGGTGCCCGCGAGCGCGCTCGCGTCGATTCTCGCCGAGATCTCCGGGCAGCCGGTCAGCGCCGGAATGCTCGACGTCTCGTTCTACCGCGATGACCTGTCACGAAACCCTCTGGTGACGTCCTCGGCGACGAACATCGACCACGATCTCACCGATCGCACCGTCGTGCTGGTGGACGACGTGCTCTTTACCGGCCGCACCATCCGCGCCGCACTCAACGCCCTGTCCGATTGGGGCCGGCCGCGCGCCGTGCAACTGGCCGTATTGGTCGACCGCGGCCACCGCGAACTGCCGATCCGTCCCGACTACGTCGGCAAGAATCTCCCGACATCCCCGGATGAAGCCATCGTCGCCACCCTCGAGGGCGTATGGATCGGTACGAGGGAACCGTCGTGATTGCGTCCATCCGTGGTCGCAACCTCCTCTCGCTCGACGAGTTGTCGAAAGAGGCGATCGTCGAAGTCCTCGACACCGCCGAATCCTTCGTCGAAGTGAATCGCCGAAGTATCAAGAAGGTGCCCGCCCTGAAGGGTCGCGTGGTCGCCTCGCTCTTCTTCGAAGAGTCGACGCGCACTCGGCTCAGTTTTGAAACGGCGGCGAAACGTCTCAGTGCGGACGTCCTCTCATTGGCCGTCGCCTCGAGCAGCGTGAAAAAAGGGGAGTCCCTGCGTGACACCATCGCGACGATCGACGCGCTCGGCATCGACGCCGTGGTGATGCGCCACCGTTCAAGTGGCGCCGCGCTGCAGGTCAGCCGCTACGTGCCGCACGTGCGGGTCATCAACGGC
This sequence comes from Acidimicrobiaceae bacterium, assembly GCA_003133685.1. Taxonomy (GTDB): domain Bacteria; phylum Actinomycetota; class Acidimicrobiia; order Acidimicrobiales; family RAAP-2; genus RAAP-2. The sequence goes on along the minus strand of PKYQ01000010.1, from coordinate 33,583 downwards.
GGCGATGGTCAGCACCAGCATCCCACGCAGGGCCTGTTGGACGCCTTCACGATTCGACAGATCTTGAGCGAACGTCACGACACGACCGGCCTCGAGTCGGGGGCGGCACTCTTCGAAGGTCTTCGAATCCTGATCGTGGGTGACATCCGCCATAGCCGGGTCGCGCGCAGTGACGTCGCGGCCTACGCCACGCTCGGCGCCGAGGTTCGCCTCTGCGCACCGGGCACACTGCTGCCCGAGGACGTCGCGACCTGGCCGGTCACGGTCGCGAGTGACCTCGACGACGCGCTCGCGTGGGCTGACGTCGTCGGCCTATTGCGTTTGCAGAGCGAACGAGGATCGGGCGCCTTCGTCGCGAGTCTGAGTGAGTTCACCTTCACCCACGGGCTGACGGTCGAGCGCGCGCGACGCATGAAACCCGACGCGCTGATCATGCATCCCGGTCCGATGAACCGCGGCGTGGAAATTGATTCGCGCGTCGTCGATTCGAGCCGGGCGGTCGTGGAGCGCCAGGTAAGTAACGGCGTACCGATCCGCATGGCGGTGTTGTACCTGAGCGTCGCGGGATCGGGCGAGTGGCAGACACGATGAGCGCGATCATCATTCGACAGGGCCTCGTCGTTGGCGAACACGTCAATACCGTCGCCGACGTATTGATCGTGGACGGTCGGATCGCCGAGGTCGCGGCGACGATTGACGCGCCGAGCGACGCCCACGAGCTCGACGCGCGCGACTGCTGGGTGGGGCCGGGCTTCGTGGACTTGCACGCGCACCTTCGAGAGCCCGGTCGCGAGGCCGCCGAATCGATCGAGAGCGGCGCCCGGGCCGGCGCCCTGGGCGGCTACTGCGCGTTGGTCGCCATGCCCAACACCGAGCCGGCCCTCGACAACGTCGCGCTGGTCTCGTACGTGCTCGAACGAGGTGCTCGTACGCCGCTCGATATCGCGGTGGCCGGAGCGATAACCAAGGAGCGTCGAGGTGAGTTGCTCGCGCCCATGGCCGAGATGGCCGCCCTCGGAGTTCGACTCTTTACTGACGACGGCGTCGGCGTGCAGGATCCGTCGGTGATGCGACGTGCCCTCACGTACGCCAAGCCGCTCGGCGTGCGCCTCGCGCAGCACTGCGAGGACGAACAGTTGGCCGCTGGTGGAACGATGAACGAAGGGCCCCTCAGCGGGCGTCTCGGCCTCATTGGACGCCCGGCGTTAGCCGAAGAGTTGATGGTGTTGCGCGACATCGAACTCGTTCGCCTGACCACTGCACCCCTGCATTTTCTCCATCTCTCGACGAGTCGCTCCGTGCAGATGGTGCTCGGCGCGCGCGACGAGGGACTACCGGTTACCTTCGAAGTCGCGCCGCACCACTTCACGCTCGACGAAGGTGCCTGCGCGAGCTACGACCCGGTGTTCAAAGTTCATCCGCCGTTGCGCGCACCCAATGACGTCGCGGCGCTGCGCGATGCCCTGCGCCGTGGTGTGGTCGATGCCGTGGCGACCGACCACGCCCCCCACGCGCCCGAATTGAAGGACCTCGTCTTCGATGAGGCGCCGGCCGGGATGCTCGGGCTCGAACACGCCGCGGCGCTCACCTTCGAAGCGCTGGGACCGGCGGGCGATCCGAGGACGTTCTTCCAGGTACTGAGTCGCGGTCCGGCGAGAATCGCGCAACTTCGAGAGAACGACATTCGGGTGCATCACAGCGCGCACGGTGCCGCAATGGTGAGTGGTGAGGATGCGAACGTCACGGTCTTTGATCCGAGATCTCACTGGAGCGTCGACCGCAACGCGCTCGAGAGTCGTTCCATGAACACCCCCTACGACGGACGGGCCATGTCGGGTCGTGTGCGTGCCACCATCGCCAAGGGGCGTCTCGTCGTCGATCAGGGTCGCCTCACGTGATTCGTCAACCCTCCGTACTCGTGCTTCAAGACGGCGCCACCTTCGAGGGCTACGCCGCCGGACATCTGCCCGACGAGGGCTTCACGAGCGGTGAGTTCGTCTTCAACACCGCCCTCTCGGGCTACCAGGAGATCATCACCGACCCCAGTTACGCCGGACAGATCATCAGTTTCACGTACCCGCACATCGGCAACTACGGCGTCACGCCACTCGACGACGAGTCGTTGCGACCGTGGTGTCAGGGCGTCGTGATGCGCGAACTCTCGCGCGTCGCTTCGAATTGGCGTTCGGTCGGACCGCTCGAAGGATTCTTGCGTCAGCACCGTGTATCGGGAATCGTGGGCGTCGACACGCGTCGACTGACCCGGCACCTGCGCTCGCACGGCGCTTTGCCGGGCGCCTTCGGCCACGGCGATCCCGAGGTCGTCGCCGCGGCGGCGCGAGCGGCGCTCGGTACCGATAACACGGATCTGGTCGGCCGGGTCTCGACCGCGGAGATCTATCGCCGCGGCGATGGAGAGCGTCACGTCGTGGCACTCGATTACGGCATCAAGACGACGATGGTGCATCAGCTCGCCCAACGCTTTCGCGTGAGCGTCGTGCCGGCGTTGACGAGTGTCGACGAGATTCGTTCGCTACGACCCGACGGCGTCTTTCTGTCGAACGGTCCCGGTGACCCGGCGGCGCTCGGCGAACACGTGCGCGTCCTCGAGCAGCTGTTGGGCACCGTTCCAATTTTCGGTATCTGCCTCGGTCATCAGCTGCTGGCCCAAGCACTCGGCGGACGGACCTTCAAGCTGCCCTTCGGCCACCACGGCAGCAACCATCCGGTCTGTGACTTAGCGACCGGGCGAATCGAAATCACCGCCCAGAACCATAACTACGCGGTCGCGCCGGATTCATTGGTGCGCGGCGTCGTCAGCCACGTGAATTTGAATGACGGTGTCATTGAAGGCGTCTCGGCGCCGAGCGAACGGTGCTTCTCGGTGCAGTATCACCCGGAGGCCGGTCCGGGACCCCACGACGCGCGTTACCTCTTCGAACGCTTCGACGATGCGTTGCGCGACGGCGCCACGATCGGCGCGTGATGCCCAGGCGCACCGACATTTACTCGATTATGGTCATCGGTTCTGGTCCGATCGTCATCGGCCAGGCCTGTGAATTCGACTACTCCGGGACCCAGGCCTGCCAAGTACTGCGCGCCGAGGGTTTCAAAGTGATCCTGGTGAACTCCAATCCCGCCACGATCATGACCGACCCCTCGACGGCCGACGTCACCTACGTCGAACCGTTGGACGCGGACGTCCTTACCGACATCATCGAACGCGAACGGCCCGACGCGCTGCTCCCGACGCTGGGCGGACAGACGGCGCTCAACCTGACTATGGAGCTCGTTCGACGCGGGGTCACGGCGCATTTCGGCGTCGAAGTCATCGGCGCGCGACCGGAGGCGATCGCGACCGCCGAGGACCGCGACCTCTTCAAATCGGCAATGGCCGACATCGGTCTCGCCGTACCGGAATCGGGATTTGCCCGCTGCGTTGATGAGGCGCTCGAGGTCGCGTCGGGCATTGGTTGGCCCGTCATGATCCGACCGAGTTTCATCCTGGGCGGATCAGGTACCGGCATCGCCCACGACGAAGCGCAACTGCGTCGCCTGGCCGGTGAAGGTATCGCGGCCTCACCGGTCTCGGAGATTCTCGTGGAGCGTTCCGTCGCCGGATGGAAAGAGTTCGAACTCGAAGTCATGCGCGACAACGCCGACAACTGTGTCGTCGTCTGCGGAATCGAGAACTTTGATCCGATGGGGGTGCACACCGGTGACTCCATCACCGTGGCCCCTATTCAAACGCTTTCGGACGTCGAGTACCAGGAGATGCGCGACGACGCCTTCGCGGTCCTTCGACGAGTCGGTGTCGAAACCGGCGGCTCCAACGTGCAGTTCGCGGTTGACCCCGCTACGGGCGAACGACTCGTTATCGAGATGAACCCACGCGTCAGTCGTTCGAGCGCGCTGGCTTCGAAGGCCACCGGTTTTCCCATCGCCAAGATTGCCGCTCGATTGGCCGTCGGCTACACGCTCGACGAGATTCGAAACGACATCACCGAAGTGACGCCGGCCAGTTTCGAACCGGTGATCGACTACGTGGTGACCAAGATCCCGCGCTGGGCCTTCGAGAAGTTGCCGGGCGCACCGGCCGAACTCGGCACGAGGATGCAGTCGGTCGGTGAGGTGATGGCCATCGGTCGGAACTTCGCCGAATCACTGCAGAAGGCTGTTCGCTCGCTCGAACAGGGTCGCGCCGGATTCGCATTGGGACGTCACTCGGAGTTCGTGGACTTCGACATCGAGCGGCTCTGGCACAGTTCGGTCGTCGCGACGCCCGAGCGGCTCTTCGCCTTGCACGAACTGCTCTGGCGCGGCGCGTCAATCGACGACGTCGTCGCTCGAACCGGCATCGACTGTTGGTTCATTCAACAGTTGAGCGAGATCATCGAGCGCGAGCGCGAACTCACTGCGGACGTGGTGCTCGAGGAGTTCAGCGTGCGTCAGTGGCGACGCTATAAACAGTGGGGATTCTCCGATCCCCAGATCGCCGACCTGTGCGCGCGCCCTGTCGAGGACGTCACGGCGCTTCGGCGGGCGGCCGGTGTGGTGACCACGTTCAAGACCGTCGACACGTGCGCCGCGGAGTTCGACGCGTCGACGCCGTATCACTACAGCACCTATGAGGACACCAGCGAGGTGGTGGCCTCGGCCCGCGATCGGGTGATCATTCTCGGCTCCGGGCCGAATCGTATTGGCCAGGGCATCGAGTTCGATTACTGCTGCGTGCACGCGTCACTCGTGCTGCGCGACATGGGGTACGAGACCGTGATGGTGAACTGCAATCCCGAGACCGTGTCAACGGACTATTCGACGTCCGATCGTCTGTACTTCGAACCCCTCACGTCCGAAGACGTCGCCGAGGTCGTCGCGGCCGAGCAAGCGGCGTGCGTCGACGGAGCGCGCGTGCTTGGTGTGATCGTGTCACTCGGCGGACAGACCCCGCTCAAGCTGTCGCACTCCCTTGACCCCGCGTTGGTCCTGGGTACGCCCGTCGCCTCGATCGACGCCGCCGAAGACCGAGAACAGTGGTCAGCGATTTGCACGTCGCTCGGCCTGCGCCAGCCGCCCGGCGACGTCGCGCTCAACCTCGCCGAAGCCAGGTCGATCGTGCGCGAGGTCGGTTATCCGGTCCTGGTGCGACCAAGTTACGTGCTCGGCGGACGAGCGATGGAGATCGTCTACGACGACGCGTCGCTCGAACGAGTGATGAAGGACCTGACGAGCCAGCACGGTTCTTTGGCGCGTGAAGGTGGTGTCTCCCAGAGCCGGCCGATTCTGATTGACAGCTTCCTCGAAGACGCCATCGAAGTGGACGTCGACGCCGCGCGCGACCAATCGGGCGATGTCTTCATCGCAGGAGTGATGGAGCACGTCGAAGAGGCTGGCGTTCACTCTGGTGACTCGGCGTGCGCACTGCCGCCACAAACGCTGAGCGAGGCGGTGCTCGCGACGTTGCACGCGCACACCAAGAAAATCGCTGAGGCGCTTGGCGTCGTCGGTCTGATCAATGTGCAGTACGCCGTGAAGGACGAAGAGGTATTCGTACTCGAGGCGAATCCGCGCGCCTCTCGCACGGTACCCTTCGTCGCCAAGGCGACCGGAGTGGCACTCGCGCAAGTCGCCGTTCGCGTCATGATGGGCCAGTCGCTCCACGATTTGGTCCAACAGGGCATCGTGCCCGCCGCGACGCCAGTCCCGACGTACGTGTCGGTGAAGGAAGCGGTACTGCCGTTCAACCGCTTTCCCGGCGTCGACACGGTGCTCGGTCCGGAGATGCGCTCGACCGGCGAGGTCATGGGAGTGGGAGAGAGTTTCGGCATCGCCTTCGCCAAGGCGCAACTGGCTGCAGGCATTCGCCTGCCGGACCAGGGGCGGGTCTTCATGAGCCTCGCCGATCGCGACAAGGTCCAGGGACTCGAGCTCGCGCGACTTCTGTTTGATCTCGGCTTCACCATCGCCGCGACGGTGGGCACCGCCGGCTACCTTCGCGCGCACGGCGTCACGGTCGACACGTTGGTGGGCAAAGTCGGGTTGGCCGAAATGGGCGTCGACGCCGTGTCGATGATCGCCGCGGGTGAGGTGCAACTCGTCATCAATACGCCCTCGGGCAGTGGCGCGCGCGCTGACGGGGCACTTATACGCGGCGCCTGCACCGTGCACGCGGTGTCGTGCCTCACGACGATCAGCGCCGGCCTCGCGGCCGCCAAGGGGATCGCCGACACCCGGTCCCAGGGCTGGCGCGTCGCGTCGCTCCAGGAGTTGCACCAATGAGTGGACTCTCGACCAGCGTCGGTACGGTGGCGCTTCGATCGGCGATTCTGACGGCCGCCGGGACCTCAGGCTACGGCGACGAGCTCGCCGGCTACGGCGAACTCGGCGAACTGGGCGCGGTCGTCGTCAAGTCCCTGGCCACCTTCGCGTGGGAGGGAAACGCCGCGCCGCGCGTCGCCTCATCGGGCGAACACATGTTGAACGCCGTCGGTCTCGCGGGCCCGGGCGTGGCGGCGTGGCGCGAGCGTTCTCTCCCGGACCTCGAACGACGAGGCTGTGACGTGGTGGCTTCGATCTGGGGTCGCACGGTGGCGGAGTTCGGAGAAGCGGCCGAGGCGATGCGCGGCGCCAACGTCGTGGCGTTGGAAGTGAACGCGAGTTGTCCCAACCTCGAGAGTCGTTCTTCGATCTTCGCGCACTCGGCGCTGGCCACCGCCGAGATCGTTCGCGCGTCGAAGGTGGCCGGTTTGCCGATCTGGATCAAGCTGAGTCCCAACACGCCTGACCTCGTGGAGATCGCCGACGCCGCGATCGACGCCGGCGCCGACGCCTTGGTCTTGGTCAACACCGTGCTCGGGCTGGCCATCGACATCGAACAGCGCCGACCGTCACTGGGTAACGGTGGGGGCGGCATCAGTGGTCCGGGGATCTTGCCCGTGGCGCTGCGCTGCGTGTATGAGTGCCGAGCGGCCTTCCCCGACACGCCGATCGTGGGCGTCGGGGGAGTGAGCAGTGGCGAAGACGCCGTCGCGATGATCATGGCCGGCGCGAACGCGGTAGAGGTCGGCACGGCGACGTTCGCGGATCCGCGCGCGCCGTGGAAGGTGCAACGGGGTTTCGCGCGTTGGATGCAGCGACACCACGTGACTCGAGTGAGCGACATAGTGGGAGCGGTTCATGGATGAGACCTTTGGTGTGCGACTACGCGAGCGGATTCGAGCCCTCGGTCCGCTCTGTGTTGGTGTCGATCCGAGCCGAGAGTTACTCGAGTCCTGGGACCGCGGCGACACGGTCGAAGGAATGGAGTTCTTCGCGCGCGCCGCGCTCGAGGCGGTGGTCGGTACCGCGGCGGCCATCAAACCCCAGGTGGCTTTCTTCGAACGATTCGGTTCCGAGGGTTACCGGGTGCTCGAACAACTCATCAGTGACGCGCGCGACGCCGACGTGTTGGTGGTCGCCGACGCCAAGCGGGGCGACTTCGCCGTCACGAATGCCGGCTACGCCGAGGCGTGGCTGGCCGAACGTTCGCCCCTTCGCGTCGATGCCGTGACGGCGAGTCCGTATCTCGGAGTCGACGCGCTCGCACCGCTCTTCACGCTCGCGCAAGAGAACGGGCGTGGCGTGTTCGTCCTCGTGGCGACGTCGAACCCGGAAGGCCGCGTCCTCCAACGAGCCCGCACGCCCGAAGGTGAGCGTGTCGAGGACCTCGTACTTCGCTCCGTCGCGGAATTGAACAATCGTAACGATGGTCTTGGTTCATTCGGCGTCGTGATCGGTGCGACGCGCGACGCGCCGGAGTTCGATTTGGCGCACTTGGGCGGTCCCTATTTGGTGCCCGGTGTGGGCGCGCAGGGCGCGAGTGCGGAGGACGTTGCGCGGCTGTTCACTCGTTGTCCGAAGAACACCGTGCTTGTGAACGTGGCACGATCCATACTGAATGTCGGTCCTGAGCGCGCAGCACTGCGTGACGCGGCACGTCGATGGCGTGATGACCTCAATCAGGCGTTGGCCTGAACAAACGTCAGCGCAGGGGAGTAATCTGAAAACGTGACTCCCACTCCGCCCAACCTCTCGCAAGAACAGCGAGTTGAGGCCTCGCGTTTGGCGGTAGCGAACCGCCGCCGACGCGCCGAAGTGAAGCGTCAAGTGAAGTCGGGCGAGCTTTCACTCGAGGAACTCTTTGAACTCGCGTCACGCGAGGAGTGCGTCGCGCAGATGCGCGCGTACGACCTCATCAGTGCGCTGCCCGCCATTGGCGAGGTCAAGGCCGAACGAATCATGAACAACGCGTCGATCGCCAAGACCCGGCGGATCCGGGGGCTCGGTCCCAAGCAGCGCGCTGAACTGTTCCGAGCTCTTGTCCGCTGAACCCTTCATTGCGGTTCTGATCGGTCCGGGCGGCGTTGGCAAAGGCACTCTGGCCCGTCGCCTCGTCGACGCCGACGAACGTCTCTGGTTGAGCACTAGTTGGACGACGCGACCGGCGCGCGACACCGAGGACGGTACCGAGTACCACTTCGTTGATCGAGCGACCTTCGAAAAGGCCATCGACGACGACGCGTTCCTGGAGTGGGCCGAGTTTCACGGCAACCTCTACGGGACACCGCGCCCCCCGGCCGGTGAGCGCGACGTGTTGCTCGAGATCGAGGTGCAGGGTGCGGAACAGGTCCTGGCGCACGATCCCTCGGCCGTCGTCATACTCGTCGTCGCCCCGTCGATGGAACAGCTCGAGGATCGTCTTCGCGGTCGCGGTGACGCTGAAGAGCACGTGCGAAAGCGTCTCTCGAGCGCACCCCACGAACTGGCGAAAGGCCAGTCAATTGCTACACGCGTCGTTATCAATGACGACGTGGACCGAGCAACGAGCGAAATCCTCTCTATACTGGAAGAACTCCGCCCGTCCGGGCGACCCCCCTCGAAAAAGGACTGAACACCATGGCCGAACGCCCCACCCTCGTTGATCCGCCCATTGAGACCCTTCTCAACAAGGTGGGCGACTCGAAATTCACGCTCGTGGCCGTCACGGCGATCCGGGCCCGCGAGATCAACGAGTACTACAACGGACTCGGTTCGGGCCACGGCGCCCTGATTCCGCCGCAGGTGACGTCGCTGTCGAACAAGTCGCTGTCGCTGGCGATGGAAGAGCTCTACCAGGGCAAGCTGGAGTTCCACCGCCCGACGCCCGAAGAGCTCGAAGAAGAGCGCCTTCAGGCCGTCGCGTTGGAAGAGGCCCGTCAGGACGCCAACAACGACCTGGACGCCTTCACCGATGCCCTGCGCGACGCCTGAGTCGTCGAACCCTCGCATAGTCCTCGGCGTTGCCGGCGGCATCGCCGCTTACAAGTCGGTCGAACTGTTGCGGCTGCTGCGCGACGCGAACTACTTCGTTTCTCCGATTCTCACACCCGACGCCACTCGTTTTGTCGGTGAACTGACCTTCAGCGCGCTCGCGAGCGAGCCGGCGCGCACAAAGCTCTTCGGTGATCCGACGACGCCAATTCCTCATACGCACCTCGGGCAGAGCGCCGATTTGATCGTGGTCGCGCCGGCGACCGCGCACCTCATCGCGCGCTACGCCACCGGTCTCGCCGATGACCTGTTGAGTGCCACCTTGCTGGCCACGAAGGCGCCCGTGTTGCTATGCGCGGCGATGCACTCTGAAATGTGGGCGCAGCCCTCCGTGCAGGAGAATCTCGCGACGCTGCGACGTCGCGGCGTGTTGGTGCTCGAGCCCGACACCGGTCATCTCGCCGGTGGCGACGTGGGTATGGGTCGAATGGCCGAACCGGCCGCGATCTTCGAATTGATAGAGCGAATCGTGCGCGGCTATCGCGGCGTGCTCAGCGGACAGTGCGTTCTCATCAGCGCGGGCGGCACCCGTGAAGCGATCGACCCGGTGCGCGTCATCGCCAATCGATCCTCCGGTCGTCAGGGCTACGCCCTCGCCGAAGTGGCCCACCGTCTGGGCGCCACGGTGACGCTGGTTTCGACGGTTGAACGAACTCTGGCACTCGACGTGGCCGCGTCGATTGAGGTCGTGCGCGTTGAGAGCGCGGCGCAGATGCGTGAGGTCATGCTCGAGAGGTTCGCGACCAGTGACTGCGCGATCATGGCCGCGGCCGTTGCCGACTTTACGGTGGCCGCCGCGAGCGAGAAGATCAAGAAGGACGAGGGGCCTCCGGTGCTGCACTTCGAGCAGACCCGCGACATTGTCCTCGATCTCGTCGCGGCGCGCACGGATGGCCAAATCGTCGTCGCGTTCGCGGCCGAGACCACGAACGTCGTGGAGAACGCTCGCGCGAAATTGGCGCACAAAGGCGTCGACCTGTTGGTCGTCAATGACGTCGTCGCGCCGGGTGCGGGATTCGAACACGAGACGAACGAGGTCGTCATGCTCGAGCGCGATGGCGTCAGCGAATCGGTCTCGTTGCGCTCGAAAGAGGCAGTTGCCATGGCGATATTGGCTAGGGTGGCTTCATTGTTATCCAAGGAGCCCCATGAGTGACCGCACCCTCTTCACGTCGGAGTCGGTGACCGAAGGGCACCCCGACAAGGTTGCCGATCAGGTATCCGACGCAGTCCTCGACGCCATTCTCGCCCAAGACCCCATGGCGCGCGTCGCCTGCGAGACGCTGCTGACGACGGGACTGTGCGTCGTGGCCGGAGAGATCAGTACCAGCGCGTACGTCGATATCAATCATCTGGCCCGAGAGACGATCATCGGCATTGGCTACGACGACGGCGCCATGGGATTCGACGGTCGTAGCTGCGGCATCCTCGTGTCGCTCGACAAGCAGAGCCCCGATATCGCCGACGGCGTCGACGTGGCGTTCGAACACCGATCGGGGGCCGGCGACGAGGACGTACTGAACGCCCAGGGCGCCGGTGACCAGGGCATGATGTTCGGCTACGCCTGCAGCGACAATGACGACTTCATGCCCTTGCCGATCTGGCTGGCCCACCGACTCTCGATGCGACTCGCGCAAGTGCGTCGCTCCGGACTGGTGCCGTATCTACGACCCGACGGCAAAACCCAAGTGACGATCGTCTACGAGGACGGCAAACCGGTCGCGATCGACACGGTGCTGGTATCGACCCAGCACGAAGCCGGGGTCGATTCGATGACCACGATCAAGAACGACATCATCGAGCACGTCATCACCCCAATGTTGCCCGCCCACCTTGACGCCAGTTCAATGCGAGTCTTCGTGAACCCCTCTGGGAAATTCGTGCTCGGCGGACCACACGCCGACACCGGTCTCACCGGACGCAAGATCATCGTCGATACCTACGGCGGGATGGCGCGCCACGGCGGGGGCGCCTTTTCCGGCAAGGACCCCTCCAAGGTCGATCGATCGGGCGCGTACGCCGCCCGGTGGGTCGCCAAACACGTGGTCGCGTCCGGCGCCGCGGAACGTTGCGAAGTCCAGGTGGCCTACGCCATCGGTGTCGCGCGGCCCGTGTCGGTGTTGGTCGATACCTTCGGCACCGAACGAGTGAACCGCTCGACCATTGCCAAGGCCGTGGATGCTCTCTTCGACCTTCGTCCCGCGGCGATCATTCGCGACCTCGAGCTCCGTCGCCCGATCTACCTGCGCACCGCCGCCTACGGCCACTTCGGCCGTAGCGACCAGGGCTTCACCTGGGAGCAGACGTCACGGGTGGACGACCTGCGTCGAGAACTGTCGCTGTAGCAGTGGGCGCCGCGCGCGCTGTCCGGATCATCACCGAGGTGGCGGCGGTCGATCGTCCTTTCGACTACCTCGTTACCGAGCGCACGACTCGCTGCGCCGTCGGCGACCGCGTTCGCGTTGACTTCAACGGCCGCTCCGTTCGCGGTTGGGTCACTGGCGACGCGGTAGTAAGCCCCCACCTCAAGCCCTTGACGAAATGGTTGGGCTACGGTGCGCCGGCGTCGCTGCTCGACCTGTTGGCCTGGGCGAGCGAGCGTTGGTACAGCCCACTGAGTCGGTTCCTCGTGTCCACGTCGCCCAAGCGACTCATCACCGAACTGCCCGTCGCGCCCGAGGTGAACGCCTTGGCGCCCGCCGTGTTAGTCGGGGTGGGCGACGTGGAACCGGGGGTACTCGAAGTCGCGCCGACAACGGACCTCTTGCCATTGGTCCTCGCGGCCTACGAAACAACGCGAGGGAAAGAAGGCTCATTGTTGGTGCTCGTGCCGACCGAATCATGGGCCGGTCGGCTTCGTGGTCGCCTCGAACAGCGAGGGTGCCACGTCGCGGCCGGTGAGGACCAGTGGGACCGTATGCGCGCCGGTTGGCCCGTCGTCGTCGGCGCCCGCGGTACCGCGCTGGCCCCGGTGCCCAAGGTCTGCGGCGCGGTGATTATTGATGCCGACGACGAGGCCTATCGCAGCGCTAGCGCACCGACGTGGGACGCCGTGACGATGCTTCGTGAGCGCTGCCGCCGCGACGCGGCGCCGCTGTGGTGCACGTCGAGCGTGCCGTCACCGACACTCTTGAATGACGGTGACTATCGCTCATGGGGCGACACGGCCGGTGCGTGGCCGCGAATCACCGTCGTCGATCGACGCCAGAGTGATCCACACGACGGGGTGCTCGCGCGAGAATCCCTCGACGCCGCGCATCGGGCTCTCCAGGGTGATGAACCGGTCGCGGTCGTCGTCGTCTTGCAGCGCCTCGGTGACGGACGACTCTTCGCGTGCAAGAAATGTGGCGAGCTCGCACGCTGTGCGACCTGCGGTCAGGCCGAAGAAGAGGTTGACGGCCAACTGGTCTGTCGCGAACAGCACGAGCCCCGGGCCAATTTCTGTCGAGCGTGCGGCGCGACGAATCTGAAGCGGCTTCGCGTCGGTGTCACGACACTCGCTCGCGACGTGTCGGCACAACTCGCCCAGAATGTGAGCGAGGTCACGGCCACCAGTGATCTCGACGGGACGTTCGAACGGGTCGTCGTAGGAACCGAAGCCGTGTGGCAACGAGTTCGTCACTGCGGCGTCGTCATCTTCGTGGACTTCGATCAGTACTTGTTCGCGCCTCGCTCCTCGGCACGCCACAGCGCCATCACCGCCGTGGGGAAGGCCGGCCGACTGGTCGGTCCACGACGCGAAGGCCGTGGAGAGGTCGTGCTGCAGACCCGTCGCAGTGAGGACCCGGTGGTGGACGCCCTCGTGCGCGCGAACTTCGATGAGATCATCGACGAGGACGTGAAGATCGCTCGGATGCTGGAACTCGCTCCGTACGGCGCGGAGGCCGACGTGTCCGGTGCAGGCGCGGAGGCGTTCGTCGAGGGTCTGCGTGACGCCAAAGTGTCGATCCGTTCTTCTCCGTCGGGATTCTCAGTGCGCGCGAGCGACGTCGCAACGTTGACCTCGGCGCTTCGGGCGGCGCCGCGACCGCTCGCCAAGGTGCGCGTGGCGGTGCAGTAGGCCGCGCGACCGAGCCGCCCGACGGTCCGCGGCGAGGCACCAGCGGTAACGTAGGGGAGTGACGACGCTCCCTATCCGTATCTACGGTGACCCGGTCCTGAACCAGGTCACGACCGAGATCGAGAACATCGACGGCCGAATTGCGGCACTCGCTCAGACGATGATCGAGACCATGGACGAGGCGCCGGGCGTGGGTCTGGCCGCCAATCAAGTCGGGGTACAAAAGCGCCTGTTCGTCTACGACAAGGGCGACGGTCCCCACGTGGTCGTGAATCCCAAGATTCTTGCGACCGACGGCGAGTGGACCTACGAAGAGGGCTGTCTCTCGGTGCCCGGACTCAGTTGGGAGATCACACGGGCCAACGCCGTCCACCTCGTCGGTTTCGATCTCGACGGCAACGAGATCGACGTGCAGACCGACGAGTACGAAGGTCGCATCTTCCAGCACGAGATGGATCACCTCGACGGCGTCTTGCTGATCGAACGACTCGACGCCGATCAGCGACGTGAGGCCAAGCAGATTCTTCGTCAGCGCAATCTCGAACTCTCCGGTTCGGATCCCGACGGGTTGCACCTGCTGCTGGGTGAGTAAATGCGTCTCGCTTTCCTCGGTACGCCCGAGGCGGCGGTGCCGTCGCTTCGCGCACTCGTGGACGCCGGTCACGACGTCGCGCTCGTCATCACCCGACCCGATCGCAAACGCGGACGCGGNNGTCGAACTCGGTGTCGTCGTCGCCTACGGTCGATTGATCCCGGCCGAGTTACTTGAACGGATCACCATGCTGAACGTTCACTTCTCACTCCTACCTCGGTGGCGTGGCGCGGCGCCCGTGGAGCGCGCGATTCTGGCCGGCGACGAAGAGACTGGCGTGAGCATCATGACGCTGGACGCGGATTTAGATACCGGCCCGGTGCACCTCGAAAAGCGAGTCGCGATCGACGAAAAATCACTCTCGTTGCTCCTGGGCGAATTGGCGACGGTGGGAGCGAAGGCACTCGTCGAAGTACTGGAAACGCCGGAGCTCTTGGCGCATCCCCGCGCGCAAGAAGGCGACGCCACGTACGCCGCGAAACTCTCCAAAGAGGACTTTCATCTCGCGCCCTCCACCTCGGCCGCGCAACTCCTGCGAGTAATTCGACTGGGTCAGGCGTTCGTACTCGTGGGCGCTCGTCGACTCCTCATCGAGCGCGCGTCGGCCTTCAGTGGTGAAGACGTGGCGAGCGGTTCGATCACTGTGCAAAACGCACAGGTCCTACTGGGCGCGTCAGATGGCGCGATCGTGCTCGAGCACGTACGTCCCGAGAGCGCCAAATCCATGAGTGCGCTGGCGTGGTGGGCCGGAGCGCGTTTTGAGCAAAACGTCGCTCTATGGACGTAAATAAAGCCCGCTACGAATAGGCTGCCGTTGTGACTTCCATCGACGCTGGCCCCTTCGGAGCGCTCCGCGTCGCGCCGTCCATTCTGGCCGCCGACTTCGGGTCACTGGCGAGTGCCGTTCGTGAGATCGACGCTGAAACGGATTGGCTGCACGTGGACGTGATGGACGGTCATTTCGTTCCCAACGTGTCGATCGGTCCGCCGGTCGTGAAGTCCCTTCGCCAGTACAGCGCCCGATTCTTCGACTGTCATTTGATGATGAGCGAGCCGGGACGCTATCTCGAGGCTTTTCGCGCGGCCGGGGCCGACGGCTGCACCGTCCACGTCGAGGTCGGTTCGACCGCGACCTTGATCGATGAAGCGCATTCGATGGGCCTGCGCGTCGGCCTGGCCGCGAATCCCGACACGCCGTTCTCGAAGGTCGCGCCGTTCCTCGGCGATATCGACCTTCTCTTGTTCATGACCGTATTTCCTGGATTCGGCGGTCAATCGTTCATTGGTGACGTGATGGGCAAAGTCAACGAGGCTCGTCGAGAAGTCGACGCCAATGAGTTGGCGCTCGATATCGAAGTCGATGGCGGCATCGACCTCGAAACGGCTCCGATTGCCGTCGACGCGGGCGCCAACGTCCTCGTCGCCGGTTCGGCGATCTTCAACCGCCCCGATCCTCTCGAAGCGGCGCACGAACTCAGAGTCGCCGCGAGGTCCGCAAGATCGTGAAGTTTTCCAATACCGAACTGATGACGATGGCGATCGGAGCCGGCGACAAGGCCCGGTTCCTCTCGCCACCGAATCCCTGGGTCGGGGCCCTCGTCGTCAGCGAGCGCGGTGTCGTCTTAAGTGAGGGTCACACGCAAGTACCGGGCGAGTCGCATGCGGAAATCGAAGCCCTGCGCCGCGCCGGTGACGGCACACGGGGCTCGACGATGGTCGTCACCCTCGAGCCCTGTTCCCACCACGGGCGAACCGGTCCCTGCGTCGAGGCGATCGTCGAAGCCGGTGTCTCGCGAGTGATTGTCGGAACAATCGACCCGGATCCTCGCGTCTCGGGCGCCGGCGTCGAGCTGTTGAAGGCCTCGGGCATTGACGTCGAAGTCGGTGTCGAAGAGTCGGCGGTGCGCGCGCAGCTGGCTCCGTATATATGGCAGCGGGTGACGGGCCGTCCCTACGTGGTCTTGAAGGTCGCGAGCACATTGGATGGCGTTGTCGCGATGGCCGACGGCACGAGCCAGTGGATTACGGGTGAAGCGGCCCGACGCGACGCGCACGTACTGCGAGCGCAGAGCCAGGCGGTTCTGGTCGGCGCCGGGACCGCGCGCAGCGACGATCCGGCCCTGACGGCGCGTCTCGGCGACCTCGTGGTTGAGCCGCTTCGCGTCGTTCTCGGTTCGGCGCCCGCGGGAGCGAAGATGCGGCCCTGTCTCGAACTGAGCGGTGATCTCTCGCACGTGCTGGATGAGATCGGGAGTCACGACGTCCTGCAGCTGCTCGTCGAGGGCGGCCCCACGACCGCGAGTTCGTTCCTCGAGGCCGGACTCGTGAACCACATTGTCTGGTACCAGTCGGCGTCTTTTGCCGGTAGCGACGGTACACTCGGCGCGTTGAATGGACTCTCGACGGCCACGATCACCGCGTTACGCCGGGGCCGCATCGTGGATGTCCAACGGGTCGGTGAAGATATTCGAATAGACGTGGAGGTCTAATGGCACTGTCATCCATCGAAGAGGCGATCATTCAGTTGCGACAGGGCGGCATGGTCGTCGTGGTCGACGACGAGGACCGAGAGAACGAAGGTGATCTCATCATGCCGGCCCAAGACGTCACGCCCGAACGCATGGCGTTCTTCCTCGAGTACACCTCGGGCGTGTTCTGCGTGCCCCTCGAGTCAGCGCGCGCCGACGCGCTTGAACTTCCCCTAATGGTGGTGGCCAACACCGAGGCGCAGCGCACGGCCTTCACGGTGACCGTCGACTACCGCCACGGCACCTCGACGGGAATATCGGCGAGCGACCGCGCCGCGACCGTTCGCGCATTGATAGATCCCGAGACCCGAGCGAGCGACCTCAATCGGCCGGGACACATCTTCCCCCTTCGGTACCGAGCCGGCGGCGTCTTGAAGCGCGCGGGCCACACCGAGGCGACCGTTGACCTCTGTCGACTCGCCGGCAAGCAACCCTCGGGAGTGCTCTGTGAGATTGTGACCGCCGATAAGTCCGGGATGGCCCGCCTGCCCGAACTCGAAGCGTTCGCCGAGAAACACCAACTGCCGATCGTCTCAATCGCCGACCTGATTCGCTACCGACGCCGACACGAGAAGCTGGTGAAGCGAATCGCTGAGGCGTCGATGCCGACCGAGCACGGTCAGTTCCAAGCCTTCGTGTTTGAGAACGTCCTCGACGGCGTGCAACACATGGCGCTGGTCTACGGCGACATCGCCACGACTCGCGACGTGCTCGTTCGGGTTCACTCCGAATGTCTGACCGGCGACGTGTTCGGCTCGATGCGTTGTGACTGCGGCCCGCAGTTGGAAACGGCTCTCGCGAAGGTCGCGGCCGAAGGTGCCGGCGTCGTCGTGTACCTGCGCGGTCACGAAGGACGCGGCATCGGCCTCGGCCACAAGATCCGTGCCTACGCCCTTCAAGAGGAAGGCCGCGACACCGTCGACGCCAACCTCGAGCTCGGACTTCCGGTCGACTCACGCGAGTACGGCATCGGCGCGCAAATACTCGTCGACCTCGGCGTTACTTCGATGCGCATCATGACCAACAACCCCTCGAAGTACGGCGGCCTCGAGGGCTTCGGCCTGAATATCGTCGAGCGCGTGCCGCTCGAAAGCAGCCCGACGGCCTTCAACATCGACTATCTGCGCACGAAGCGCGAGCGTCTCGGTCACCTGCTCGGAGGACTCGATGACGTCGAGTGACGAAACGCAGCTGGATCCTCGGCGCGTCCAAGAGTTACAAAAGCGCGTCGGCGAACACCTCGAGGGTTCGCCCGTCGGTCGCGGCGTTCGCGTCGCGCTCGTCTGCAGCCGCTTCAACGGCGCTCTCACCACTCGGCTCCTTGAAGGAGCGCTCGACGTCCTGCGTGACGCCGGTGTCGATCGCAGCGATATCGCCGTCGGCTGGGTACCCGGGGCCTTCGAGATCCCGTTGATGGCGTTGGCCTTCGCGGACGGTGATCGACCAGTTGACGCGGTCATCACGCTCGGGGCTGTGATACGCGGCGAAACGACGCACTACGAAATCGTGTCGGGTGAATGTGCTCGCGGCGTCCAGGACGTGCAATTGAGTACTCGGGTGCCGGTCGTCTTTGGCGTGCTGAGCGTCAACACCCTCGATCAGGCGCTCGAACGCTCCGCGAAGGACGAGAACAACAAGGGCCGCGAGGCGGCCACGACGGCGCTCGAAATGGTGTCGGTACTCCGACAGGGATCGCTCGGCTCGTAGCGGCGATGAAGGGTCGGATCGAGGCGTTCAGCGACCATCGTGGCGACGGACTGGTGCGTTCTGTTGACGGCGAAGGTCTCTACTTCCACTGCGTCAGCATCGCCGACGGATCCCGAAGCGTCGCCATCGGCGAAACGGTCACGGCGCGCCGTGGCGTCGGGCACCTCGGACACGATGAGGCGTTCGAGATCGTGAAAGAAACGCGGGCCTAACGTCGGCGGCCCAGTGTTGGCCGGCTACGGAAAACGAGGGACTAGAACGTCGTCGTCGTTTCGGCGGTCTTGTGACCGGGTTTCGCGGGCGGCTTCCCCAGTACCGTCAATGCGTTTGAACGCGCAATCGTGGCCTCGGTGATCGCGAAGCGATACGTCGCGCGGGCGCTGATGCGCTCGGTGGCGTTGGTCGCACCGCCAATGGATGCCGACAGGTTCATCTCGGCGGTCGCGACGGCGGCGAGGAACGAGAGATTAATGACCTTGAGCTTGGCGAGGTAGAGCTTGTTCGCGGCCCGCCATTGTTTCAAGGTGGTGATGACGGGCGTCTTGGTAACGATGGTCGTCGTGGTCGTGGTGGTGCTCGTCGTGCCAGCCAAGGCCGCGACGGGCGCACCGAGAGCGAGCGACGCGACGATCGCCACCGTGGCGATCGTGCGCTTGGTAATGCTCGTCATGGGTGACCTTTCAAAGGAATAAATAAATCGTACCGAGCAATCCTTTGAAATTCCTGTGAATCGAATGAATATCAGTTGTGAAGATTGCTCTGGTGACGATCAACGCGCTTCGGTCAACTGCATTACCGACGTCGCCCGAAAAGCGATCGGCGCGCTGTTCCCGAGAGAACAGCGCGCCGATTTGGGGACTACGGGGGTGACTAGGCGGTGGTGGTCGTAACCGGCACCGTGGTCGTCGTGGTCGTGGTGCCACCCGATGACGCCGGCGGCGCTCCAAGTGCGACCAGTGCCGCGGCACGAACAACGGCGGCCTGCGCAATCGCCAGGTTCAACGTGTCGCGAACGACGAGACGCTCAACAGCGGTCGTCGCACCGGGGAAGGCCGCAGCGAACGCTGCATCAGCCGTGGCCACCGAGTTGCGGTAGGTCTGGTTGATTGCCTGAAGGGCGACGATGTAAGCCGAACGGGGGATACCGGCCGGAGGCGCCGGAGGAGCACCAAGGGTGGTGAGTGCCGTAGAACGCGCTTCCATCGCGTTGGCGATCGAAAGCGTCAACGCAGCACGGGCCGCGGCACGAGCAGCTTGGCGGTTGCCAGAGCCCTTGGAGGACTTGATGGCCGCCCAGTACTCTTTGCGAGCGACGTCAACCGTGGCCCTAAAGGTGCGGTTAATCACCTTGAGTTGGTCGAGGTAGGCATCCTCCGCCTTGCGCCACGTCTTCCACGTCGTGGTCGCAGTCTTCGGAATCGTCGTGGTCGTGGTGGCAATGGTGGTTGTGGTGGTCGGTGCAGTCGTGCTGGTGGTGTCTGCGGTCGCAATGGCCGGGGCGCTGATACCCAAGCCTGCGATCATGGCCACCACCACAACGCCTCGTGTAGTGAACTTCATCATGTGGACCCCTTTCAAAGGAACGAGACCAACAGTAAAATTCCAGATTTCGAAAACCCTGTGAAGTGCTTGTTTATTCACTGTGAAGTTGGACAGACGAACAACTCCTCATCAAGGGCCAGAAATGGGCGGTACGCTCACAACATGCGAGCAGCGCCGTGACGACGATTCTGATTGTCGATGACGAACCGGGTGTGCGCGACCTCTTGCGCGACGCCCTCGAAGTCGCCGGTTATCAGACCGAACTGGCCTCCAACGGCGCCGAAGCCTTGGATTTGCTGCGCCGCCGCGACTGTGACCTGTGCATCGTCGACATCAACATGCCCACGATGGACGGATTCGAGTTCCTCGCCAAACTGCGCGAACACGACACCAAGACCCCGGTCCTGATGCTCTCGGCGCGAGATTCGCCGGTCGACGTTGCCAAGGGCCTGCGCTACGGCGCCGACGACTACGTGCGAAAGCCGTTCAGTCTCGAAGAGATCCTTTTGCGGATAACGGCGATTCTTCGTCGCTCCAACGCCGAGTCGATCGACGACCTCGTATTGAGCTCGGGTCCGATCGAGATGAACGTCGACACCCACGAGATCACGGTCGACGCCGAGCCGATCACCCTGTCGGCGACCGAATTCCGGCTCTTAGAGGTCCTCCTCGAGCGCAAGGACCGCCTCGTCACCCGAGAGTTGCTGCTGCGCGAAGTCTGGAACATCGACTTTGACTCCGAGACCTCGGTGCTCGATACCTATATCTCGTACCTGAGGCGAAAGATCCACCACGACGGCTTCGCCCCGATCACGACCGTGAGGGGAGTCGGGTTCAAGCTCGTTACGTGGACCCCTGGAAAGTGAAGATTGCCACTCGACTAACGATCCTCCTTGTCGTGCTCACGGTGCTGGTGGCCTTAATCGTCGGTTGGTTCGCGGTGGACGCCAGTACCCGTTCGCTGTATTCGACGCTCGACGGGCAAATCAACGCCGTGATCCAAAGCGGCGTCGGTCATCCGGACGCGGCACTGAGTGACGCGCTCAACGTCGTCCAGGAGAACTCGTACAACTTGACCCTCGACGTCGTGGACCCGTCGGGCGCGGTCGTGCAAGTCAATTCCGCCGCGTTCGTCGCGCTGAAAAAGAAGCCGACCCTGGCGAATGTTCACGCGACCCTCGCCAAGGTGGGCGTGCAGTCGAACCTGCCGGGCTTTCGCCTTCGCTCGATCTATGTCGGCGGCGGTGACTACCTCGTGGTCGCCGGATCGACCAATGCAATATCACAGCAGGGTCGGCGATTGGCCCTGGACGTGGCGCTCATCGGATTCATCGTGGCGCTCGTGATGTTGGTCCTCGCGCGCTTGATGATGCGTAAAGACCTTCGCACCATGGAGCACCTCATCGGTTTCGCCAGCGCCGTCGCGCGCGGTGACGAACGTGGAGAGATTCCCTCGAGCGCGGGCTCGCGCGACGTTCGCGAACTACAAGCGGCGCTCGCCACCATGGTGGTGGCCCTGCACGAACGCATAGCGATCGAAGCGCGAAGCGTCGAAGCGATGCAGCAGTTCGTCGGCGACGCGTCGCACGAACTGCGAACGCCGCTCACGGTGATCAAGGGTTACAACGAACTTTTGACCAACCCGTCGATCAATGAAGAGCAGCGTGCGCGCGCCGTCGATCGCGTTCGTCGCGAGATCGACCGGATGGATCTCTTGGTGGCCGACCTCCTACTCTCGGCCGAAGTTCGAGAAGCCCCCCAACACCTGAACACTCGAGTGGAACTGAGCGCACTGGTCGAGGCGCGGGTCGATGAGTTTCGCAACGACCATCCCGAGCGAGAGGTGCGCCACGAGCTGGCGAGCGGGCTGGCGGTGCGCGGTCGCGAGGACCTGCTCGATCGATTGCTCGTCAACGCCTTCTCCAACATCGTTCGCCACACGCAACGGGACACCGCCGTTCGGGTCACGCTGAGGCGAGAGAGTTCGCGTGCGGTGTTGACCGTCGAAGACGCCGGAGGGGGACTGCCCGAGTACGGGGTGCGACCTCAACGATTCCGTCGATTCGACCAATCGCGCTCGCGCGAGACCGGCGGCTCGGGACTCGGCATGAGCATCATGGCCGACATCGCCGAGGGCCTTGGTGGCTCGATGTCCACCGCCAAGAGTTCCTTGGGCGGCCTCGCGCTGACGTTCAGTTTCGCGCTCGAATCCTGAGCCGAGGTCGGGCCTAATTCGCAGGGGGAGCGGCCGCTCGCACGTAGAGTTGTTGGACTTCGGCCAGCGCGTTGCGATAGAGCGCGACGTGTTCGCCCAATCGTTCACCACCGGCTTGGAGCATCGCGGCGATGGTGTCGATGACCAGTTGGGCGCCCGACAGATTCGGGGGCGTCATTGAGAGTTGCAGGGCCGCCAACTGCAAGAGGACGAAGAAATGGTTGCCGAGCACGGTCTCGACCGGCGTCGATCGCAAATAGGCGATCTCCTCGGACTCGTCAATGGGTGGTTCGTTCGAATCGCTCACCGGACCAACGTAGCGCCGAGCGCGCGAAGCGCGGCGGCGTCAGTGGCGACGACCGGAGTGACCCCGCGACCAGGTCTGCTAGCGTTATTGGGCAGTTCAGCAAGTGAGGTTGGCAAGGCCAACGTCCACCTGGCCATCGATGTGCGCCGGGTTCCCAGGAGTTTTGCGCCCCGCTTGCCGTGGTGACGCCAGTGAGGCGTCACGAAGAGCAAGGAGAGAGTTATCGCAACAGTGCCTGGAGACCACCGCGTCAATGAACGTATCCGCGTGGAGACTGTACGTCTGATCGACAACGAGGGCAACCAACGTGGCGTGATGGCAACCCGTGATGCATTGGCGTTGGCCCGAAGCCTCGACCTTGATCTCGTAGAAATCGCGCCCACCGCGCAACCGCCCGTCTGTCGCATCATGGACTACGGGAAGTTCAAGTTCGACGAGGCACAAAAGGCCAAGGAGTCACGTCGAAAGACCCTCAACGTGGGAGTCAAGGAGATGAAGTACCGTCCGAAGATCGGACCCGGTGACTTCGATACCAAGACCCGTCTCGTCGAGAAGTTTCTCAACGAAGGTCACAAGGTGAAAGTCACCATCATGTTCCGCGGACGCGAGTCGGCTCACCCCGAACTCGGACGCAAGATCCTGGACCGAATCATCGAGAAGTTGGACGACGTCGCCAAGGTCGAGTCGGCCGCGAAGCTCGATGGCCGCAACATGATCATGGTCCTCGGACCAGAAAAGAAGGCGAAGCCGAAGTCGGCCGAGAGCCCGAAAGTCGAAGAATCACAAGAAGTCGCGCCGAGTGTTTCGGCCGAAGTATCGGCAGAGGAGATCTGAAATGCCAAAGATGAAGACGGACAGCGGAGCGAAGAAACGCATCAAGGTGACCGGCAGCGGCAAGCTGCGCCGGGGCAAGGCCTTTCGAGGTCACCTCATGGAGAAGAAGTCGTCGGTTCGCGCCCGTCGGCTCGGTCGCGAGACCGACCTCTCACCAGCCCTGGAAAAGAAGACCAAGCGCCTGATGGGCATATAGAGATCGAGTTGAAAGAGGAACTGTTATGGCACGAGTCAAGAGGGCGGTCAACGCCAAGAAGCACCACAAGGCGATTTTGGAAGAGGCGAAGGGTTACTACGGTGACCGCAGTCGCACCTTTCGGTCGGCCAACCAGGCCGTCCAGCACTCCGGCGTGTACGCGTTTCGCGACCGCCGCGCGCGCAAGGGCGACATGCGTCGGCTCTGGATCCAGAGGATCAATGCCGGCACCCGAGCCCACGACATGAGCTACAGCCGATTCATTGCCGGGCTGAACGCCGCGGGCATCGAAGTCGACCGTCGGATCCTGGCGGACTTGGCCGTGAATGACAACGCCGCCTTCGCGGCGATCGTCGCTCAGGCCGGCGCCGCGTTGTCCAAGTAGGTCGCCCTGATCGAGGCGTTGGGTTCGTCACACCAACGAGTTCGCCGGCTTCGGCGTCTCGTCCAGAAACGTTCACTTCGCTGGAGCGAGGGCGTGTGCGTCCTCGAGGGTCCGGACCTCGTCGATGCCGCTCTCGAAAGTGGCGTCGAATTTGAGGCTGTCTACGTTGACGCCGCGGCGCTCGAAGTGGCATCCATCCAGACGCTGACGCAAAAAGCTGGCGACAAGGGCGTGCGGGTCTTCGCGCTCGCCGAGGGCGTCGTGGAGAAGATCGCCGACGCCCAGACGCCCCAGCCGGTCCTGGCCGCGGTGCGCTTTGAACGGCCCGACGTCACCTCGATCGCCAAGAACGGGTTCGTCGTGGTCCTGCACGACCTTCGAGACCCCGGCAACGTGGGCACGATCATTCGCTCAGCCGACGCGGCCGGCGCTACGGCCGTCATCCTCACCGGACAATCGGTTGACCCTTTTAATCCCAAGACCCTTCGCGCGAGTGCCGGGTCGATCTTCCACCTGCCGGTCGTCGTCGCGTCGATTGACGCGGTGTTGTCCTATTTCCACGGCGACGCGCAACTGCTCGCGACGGTCGTTCGCGGCGGGCGCAGCCATCGGGAGGTCGATTTCACGGGGGCGAGCGTGGTCGTCATTGGCAACGAGGCCGACGGTCTCGACGCGGCGACGATTGAACGCTGCGACCAGACAATCTCGATTCCGATGGACGGACGAAGTGAATCGCTGAACGCCGGCGTCGCCGCGTCGTTGATCGCCTTCGAGGCCCTGTGGCAACGCAGAGACGCCGCCGCGGTCCCGCCACCCCGTAGCCTTTAAGCGTCATGACCTCATCGCCGCTCGCCAATCTCGCCGATCAGACGGCCGAACTGCTCGCGACGATCGCGGACCTATCGACCATCGAGCAACTGCGCGAAGCAGAACCCTCGCTTACTGGCAAGCGGTCAATCCTTTCGGCGTTGCAAAAGTCCTTCGGCGTGCTCGCACCCGAGGACCGAAAAGAGGCCGGCGCGCAGTTGCAAGAAGCCCGACGCGTCGTGGAAGCGGCCATGGAGGCGCGCCGACGTCAGTTGAGTCAATTGGCCCGCGCCCAAATCCTGCTCGAAGACGGTTTGGACTTGGGCGATGTCGTCGTGGGCGACGTGCGCTGGCCCGCGTCGGTCGGTCACCCGAGTTTGATTGCGATCACGCAGCGCGAACTCGAAGACGTGTTCGTCGCCATGGGCTTCACCGTGTCCGAAGGACCCGAGGTCGAGAGCGACTGGTACAACTTCGAGGCGCTCAACATCCCTCCGGCGCACCCGGCCCGTGGCCTCTGGGACACCTTCTACGTCGATCTGGGTGAGCCGGAAACGGTCGTCCTTCGCACCCACACCTCGCCGACGCAGATTCACTTGATGGAAGCGGCGGTTGCGAACGACTCACTGCCGATCCACTCGGTGATGCCCGGGCGCTGTTATCGGCGCGACACGCCGGACGCCCGTCACCTCGCGACCTTCCACCAGATAGAAGGCCTGGTCGTTGATCGCGGCATCACCTTCGCGGACTTGGCGGGCGTCATCGAAACGTTCACGCGCGCTTATTTCGGACCGGACATCGAGTCGAGACTTCGCCCGGGCTATTTCCCGTTCACCGAGCCCTCGGCCGAGTTCGAAGTGACGTGCACGATCTGTCGCGGCGTGGGCTGTCGAACGTGCTCGCACACCGGATGGATCGAACTCGGTGGTTGCGGTGTCCTCGACCCCGCGGTGCTCGACGCCGTCGGCATCGACGGCAACGAGTGGAGTGGCTTCGCCTTCGGATTCGGCATCGATCGCTGCGCCCAGATGCGCCACGAGATCGCCGATATGCGCGCATTGATTGAGAACGACACGCGATTCTTAGGACAGTTCTCGTGAAGATCCCACTCTCATGGTTACGTGAGTTCGTTGAACTCACCGAGACCACCGATGAACTGCGCGCGATCCTCGACGACCTCGGATTGGTCGTCGAGGGTATGGATTACGTGGGCGAGGGACTCGAGGGCGTGGTCGTCGCGCGTATCGATGAGATTCGCGCGATCAAAGGCGCGGACCGGGTCCGCCTGGTCGTCGTTGACGCGGGAGAGGGACCGTTGGAGATCGTCTGTGGCGCGATGAACATCGACGTGGGCGATCACGTGCCACTCGCGCCGATCGGTGCCGTGCTGCCCGGTGGCTTTCAGATCGCGCGACGAGAGATGCGCGGCGTCACGTCCAACGGCATGTTGTGTTCGTCTCGCGAACTGGGTCTGGGCGATGACCACGGGGGACTCATGTTGCTCGATGACCTCATTGACCCGGTCGTTGGCGTTGGTCTGCTCGAAGCGCTCTCGATCACGCCCGACGTCGTCTTCGATATCACCGTCGAAGGAAACCGGCCCGACGCATGGTCGGTCGAAGGGGTCGCGCGCGACCTCGCCACGCGACTGCGTCGTCCACTTTCCTCACCTCTCCTGGCCGAAACGAACAGCGACACGACGAGTGACTCGTTCGCCTCGGCGGGCATCGACGCACCAGACCTCTGCGGACGTCTCACGGTTTCGGTACTTCGTCACGTGCACGTGCGTCCTTCTCCGGTGTGGGTGGCCGCGCGGGTTCAGAGTGCGGGAATGCGAGCGATCTCCAATGTGGTCGACGCGTCCAATCTCGTGATGCTCGAACTCGGGCAACCGACACACGCCTATGACGCCGCACACGTCGCCGGACGCACACTTCGCGCTCGGCGAGCGCGTCCCGGTGAAACACTCGAGACCCTTGACGGCGTAGAGCGCCAACTCGCGACCACCGGTCGAGGGCTGGGGGACACCGGTGAGGACTGCGTCATCGTCGACGGAGACGACAACGTGCTCGGACTCGCGGGCATCATGGGTGGTGCGGCCAGTGAGATCAGCGACGCCACGACCGACGTGTTGCTCGAAGCGGCCTATTTCGATCCCATGTGCATCGCGCGCAGTTCCAAACGGCACGCCCTGCGCACCGAGGGGTCGAACCGATTTGAACGCGGTGTCGATCCGCAGTTAGCCCTTCGAGCCTCCGCCCGTTTCGTGGCGATACTTCGCGAGAGTTGTCCCGAGTTGGAGTGGCTCCGAGACCCACTCGACGTCGTGGGGACGCTGCCCACGCCGCCGACGGTGGAATTCTCCGAGGACGACATCGAACGAGTGCTCGGCGTGGCGATTGCGAGCGACGACGCAACACAGATACTTGAGGGACTGAGATTCAAGGTGGGGGTGTCCGGTGGTCGCTTCACCGTCGTGCCATCGACCGCTCGGCCGGACGTGCGCAGTGGCGCCGCCGGAAGCGCTGACGTCATCGAGGAGATCGCTCGGCTCTACGGGTACGGGCGATTGCCCCGACACACGCCCACCTGGCCCGAGCCGGGCGGACTGAGCGAACGACAGAAACTGCGTCGTCGGGTTCGCGACGTGGTCATCGACCTCGGCGCCAATGAATGCTGGACACCGACGCTCGGCAGTGACCGCGATTTCGACTTCCTGCGAGCGGGTGTCGCCCGGGTGCGCATCACGAATCCGCCGGCGTCGGACGAGTCGGTGCTTCGACCAACCATGATCACGGGTCTGGTGCGCGTGTGGGGCAAGAACCTCGAACGCGGCGTCGGTGACGTGGTCATCGCTGAGATTGGCAACGTCTTCACGCATCCCGACGCGACGACGTCGGCTCGAATGACTCGAGGCGGCGTGGGCGGCGCGCTCACTTTGGCGCTGCCCCGAGAGAATGAGCGTCTCACCGTCGTGCTGGGTCGTGAACTCGACAACGCAATGACGGCCGTGGCGTACTGGAACACTCTGGCGAAACGACTGGGGCTGGCCGACGTCGTCGTTCGAAGCACCCAGACGCCGGTGGTGGGCTTTCATCCGACGCGCGTCGCCCAACTCGTCGACCGCGAGTCGGAGGCGGTCTTAGGTTTCGTCGGTGAGGTCGACGCCGTCCTCATCCAAGACGTCGTAGATTCGGTGCCCTCTCGTCGACTCGGACTCCTTGATGTTGACTTTGACGCGCTGTGCGACACGTCGCTCGCGACGCGACGCAATGAGTTCGCCAAGGTCCCCAGTCGATTTCCGAGCGCCGTCATCGACCTGGCCTTCGTCACCCCTCGCACACTTCACGCCCAAGACCTCGCTTTCGAGTTACGCGGGGCCAACGAGTGCGTCGAACTGGTCGAACTCTTTGACGTGTACCAGGGAGCGAATCTGCCCGAGGGCACGAGAAGCCTGGCCTATCGAGTGCGTCTGAACTCCGACGAGAGCACGCTGAGTGAGAAAGACGTGGCGGCCGCTCGTCGCCAGCTGATAGCGCGCGCGGAGTCCCTCGGCGCGACACTTCGCTGATCCAGTGGCCGCGACGCCCACGGTAAGTTGCAATCGTGATTGAGTTCGTGGCGTTGAGTGACCTGGGACGTCACTACAGCGGACAGTTTCGAGTTCGCTTGGGTGACGCCGACGCGAGTGGGATCATTCGCCTTGACGGAGTCGCGCGCGTCCTCCAAGACGTGGCGACCGATGACTGGGACGACACCGGTCTCGAATCGACCGACACGTGGGTGGTTCGACGCACGACGATTCGCGTCGCCGAGCGCGGACGTTGGCCGCGTTACAAAGAAATGATGACCGTCACGACCTGGTGCGGCGGCACCGGCGCCGCTTGGGCCGAGCGTCGTACGAACATCTCGGCCGGCGGCGAACTGTTGGTCGAGGTGGTTGCGCTCTGGGTGCCCGTCGATCCCTCGGGTCATCCGGTTCGCATCAAACCGGTGTTCTTCGACGTCTACGGCGAAGCGATGCAGGGACGCAAAGTCTCCGGTCGTATCGCGGCACCGGTCGTCGCCGGCGACGCGAAGTTGCTCGCGTGGCCCCTGCGACGAGCGGACCTCGACATCGTCGGCCACGTCAACAACGCCGCTGTGTGGCAGGCCGTGACCGAAGTCGTCACGACGCCGGTCTCATGGGTGAGCGTCGTCCATCACGGCGCGGTCGAGAGTGGGCACGACGTCCAGATCGCGTATACGCCGGGTTCACTCTGGCTGTTGGTCGACGGTGAGGTCCGCGTCTCCGCTGAGTACGCCGAGTAACTCCGACGTCGGTGGCACCTTCGTGCCGCTCGTGGCGAAGACGCACCCGACGAGCACCAAGGGGAATCCGAAGACGATTCCCGCGGTGAGTGTTTCGTGGAGGCCGACCACGCCGAGCACAACCGCGATGGCCGTATTGAAGTAGGTGACAACGACCGAACGAGACGAACCCACATCCTTCACGAGTTCGAAGAAGACCAGGAACGCCGCGGCGGTGCATACGACCGAAAGAACCGCCATGCAGCTCCACGTCTCGCCCGAGACGTGAGCGGGCCAGTGAATGACGGCCCAGGGAATCCAACACAGCGCCACAAAGGCGGTCGCACCGGCAACAACGACCACGCCCGGAACGTGCGCCAACTTCGTCGCCAGGATTATCGGTCCGAAGCAGTACCCGAGACAGACCACCATCATCAGTCCGATCCACGTGATCGATCCGCCTCGCAGGTCGAGTCCCACGAGTAGCGCAACGCCGACGGCACCGATTCCCAATCCCAGGTATCGGCGGCGTGAGATGCGCTCTTCGGTGCGCCTGATCCGTTGCGCCAAAACCGCGAAGAGCGGTACGCAACAGATGAGCAGACTGGTGAGCGAACTCGAGATGTGCTTTTCGGCGGTTGCCATGCAGTACCACGGGATCCCGAACTCAACGACGCCGAAGACGATGATCCATCGCAGATTCTTGAGGAGCACCGGAATCTGTCGGCGCGCCACGACGATGGGCGTCAAGAGAAGTGAGGCCGGCGCGGTCCGGAGTAGAACCATGACGCCGGGATCGAGTTGGCGAACGGCCACGCGAATTAGCAAATAGGGGATTCCCCAGATCACGGCCATTGCTAGAAAAAGGGCCCAACCACGTCGTGACATGGCCTCCATTCTAGTGACGGCCGAAATGACTTGCGTTTTTATGTCTCCGTGTGCATAAAATGGCATTATGCGGGTTGGAGTCGTGGGCGCCACAGGGTACGCCGGGTCAGAGGTGCTTCGACTCTGCGCGTCCCACGCTGACCTCGAGGTAGTTGTCGCGACTGGCGAATCAAACGCCGGTAAGCGAATCGCCGATCACGTGCCCGCGCTCGCCGCGGTCTACCCGTCGATGGTCTTCGACGAGACGAATCACGTCCTCACCAGCGACGTTGACGTCGTGTTCCTCGCGTTGCCGCACGGTCACAGCCAGAAGTTGGTGCCGCAACTCGTCGAACGCCGCGTGAGCGTCGTGGACCTTGGTGCTGACTTTCGATTGAAGGACAAGAACGAGTATCACCAGTGGTACGGCGCGACGCACTCGGCGCCGGAGTTGCTGTCGAATTCGGTCTACGGCCTGGTAGAACGCCACCGCAAGGAGCTCGTCGGCGCGACGTTAATCGCGGTGCCGGGTTGCTATCCAACGGCGAGCATCCTCGCCCTGGGTCCTTTCCTCGACGCCGAACTGATTGAACGTCACGGCATCATCGTGAATGCGCTCAGTGGAACCTCGGGCGCCGGACGGGCCACGAGCGATCGACTGCACTTCTCGCGCCTCGCCGGTAACGCCGAAGCGTACGGCCTGCTGTCGCATCGCCACACCCCGGAAATCCAACAGGAACTGGACGCTGAATTACTCTTCACGCCGCACTTGGTGGCGACGAGTCGAGGAATGTTGGTGACCGCCTACGGTCGCGTCACTGATCCGTCACTGACCACTGAGTCGGCGCTCACTCTCCTTCGATCGACGTACGCTGATGATCCCTTCGTCGTCGTCGTCGTCGATGAGCCACCGACGTTGAAGGACCCCGTGGGGAGCAATCTCTGTTTCGTGAGTGCTCGCGTCGACGCGCGAACCGGGTGGCTGATCGTCATGAGTTCGATCGACAATCTGATCAAGGGCGCGGCCGGTCAGGCTATCCAAGCCTGGAACGTCGCGAACGCTCGCGACGAGACAATGGGATTGCCGATGACCGGCGTGACGCCGTGAACTGCGTTGTCGTCAAATTGGGCGGGCACGCGTTGGATTCACTCGAGCCGTCATCGACGGTGTTGATCGACCTCGCGCGCGACGTCGCCCAACTTCGCGAACAAGACGTGAACGTCGTCGTCGTCCACGGTGGCGGACCACAGATCGCGGCGCTGCTCGAAAGTGTCGGTCTCGAGAGCAAGTTCCAAGACGGCCTGCGCATCACGGACGTCGAAACGATGCGCTACGTCGAAATGGCCTTGAGTGGCGTCAACATTCGGATCGTCGCGGCACTCAACGACGCGGGACTTCTGAGCGTCGGGCTCTGTGGATCCGACGCCACGCTGCTGCGCTCGGAGGCGGTCGGCGAAGCGTTCGATCGCGTGGGACACGCGCCGATGGTCAACCGGGACGTGATTGACGCCCTGTGGTCGGCCGGCTTCACCCCCGTCATCAATCCCGTCGCCCTCGACAAGAATGCCCAATCACTCAACTGCAACGCCGACGCGGTTGCCGGGGCCCTGGCCGCCGAGTTGAGCGCCGACGTACTCGTGCTCCTGAGCGACATTGATCAACTGCTCGAGAATGTCGAGGACCCAACGTCCGCCAAATCGTTGGTCACCGGTGCTGAAATCGAAGCCATGAAACATTCAGGCGCGGCGCGTGACGGGATGAATCCCAAACTGACGGCGGCACTCGATGCCCTGCACGGCGGCGCCGAGAAGATTCTCCTGGCCAACGGAACACGAAGCCACGCCCTTCGCGACGCGCTGGCACATTCAATTCCAACGACGGAGGTAGTGCCTTGACCCGCCATTTCTTGACCATCGAACAACAGAGCCAAGCCGATTTGGATTCGATCTACGAACTGTCGACGTCGCCCTTGGATGACGCGACGTTAAAGGGCCAGGGCGTCGCGCTGTTGTTCGAACGACCCAGCTTGCGAACGCGTGCCTCGAGCTCGGCGGCGGTGCACGAATTGGGTGGTTACGCCACGTTCTTCAGTGACGACGAGGTCGGCCTCGATAGCCGCGAGTGCGCCGAGGACGTCGGTCGAACGCTGGCCGAGATGTACGCGATCGCTGGACTGCGCGTGCGCAACCACGCAATCTTCGAGCGGATGCGCGCCGCGACGAATGACCGAATGTCACTGATCAACCTCCTCAGCGGCGTCGCGCACCCGACCCAGGCGGTTGCGGACGTACTCACGATCGCCGACCAGTTCGCCAAGGGCGACGTTCACGGAATCGCCGGACTCGACGTGACCTACGTGGGCGACGCGACCAACGTGACGCGCTCTCTCGCGGTCGCCCTGCTTCGTCTTGGCGTGAACGTGACCGTCGGTGCGCCGCCCGACTATCAGCTGGCCCCCGGGGGAATCGAAGATCCCTCGGCGCTGGAGGGACCGGGCACGCTTCGACTTACCGCGTCACCGACCGAAGCCGTCAAAGAGGCCGACGTCGTCTACACCGACGCCTGGGTTTCCATGGGCATGGAAGGCGAGACCGAACAACGCCGCCGCGACCTTTCGGCCTTTCGCGTGGACGAGAACCTGCTGAAACTCGCCAAGAAGCGCACCGTGCTGATGCACTGTCTACCCGCGCATCGTGGCGATGAGATCACGAACGCGGTGCTCGATAGCGCCCAGTCGCTCGTGTGGCGTCAAGTGTTTCACCGTCGTTCAGCAATGATCGGCGTTTTACGTTGGATTAAAGAGGAGAGTTCATGACCAAGACCCAGCGCCAACACCGTATTGGCGAATTAATCGAGCGAGAGAGGATTTCGACGGCCGCCCAATTGGTGACACGTTTGCAGTCCGAAGGGATCTCCGCCACCCAGGCGACGGTCACCCGCGACCTCCAAGAACTCGGCACGATCAAGGTCCGTGATGAGAACGGTGTTCGGCGCATCGTCGCCGCGACCGCGTCGACGTTCACGCACGCGCCCCTGGATCACCTGCGCCGGATGATGGGCGAGTGGGTCGTGTCGGTCGAGAGCTCCGAGAACCTCGTGGTGGTGCGAACCCCTCCGGGCTGCGCGCACGTCGTGGCCTCGGCGCTGGATCGCAGTGCCCTCGACGGCGTGCTCGGCAGCGTCGCCGGTGACGACACGGTCATCGTGATCGCTGATGAGAAACGTGGCGGGATGTCGCTCGCCACCGAGTTCCGCTCCCTCGCGGGACTCGACGACACCGTCGTACCGATGAAGACGGATAAATAGCCATGACGAAACGAGTAGTGCTCGCCTACAGCGGGGGACTCGACACGTCGGTGGCGATTCGTTGGATGATCGAGGAGTGGGGTGTCGAGGTGGTCGCCGTACTGGTCGACGTGGGCCAGGACGTGGAGAGTGCCGAGAGCTTCGATGACATCCGCGCTCGGGCCCTCGTCGCCGGAGCGATCGATTGCGTACTCGTGGACGCGCGTGACGAGATGGCTGAAGAGTTCTGCGCTATGGCCATCGCCGCCAACGCGCGTTACGAGAATAAGTATCCACTTGTCTCGGCGCTGTCGCGCCCGGTGATCGTGCGTCACCTCGTCGCGCAGGCCCGCGCCTTCAACGCCCACGCCGTGGCGCACGGCTGCACCGGCAAGGGGAACGATCAGGTGCGTTTTGAAGTCGGCACGCACGCGTTGGCCCCGGACCTCGAGGTGCTCGCGCCCGCGCGCAACTGGGGTATGACGCGCGCCGACTCCGTCGATTACGCCGAGAAGTGGGAGATCCCGATCAAGGCGACGAAGGAGAAGATCTACTCGATCGACGAGAACCTCTGGGGGCGAGCCATCGAGTGTGGCGCCATTGAGGACCCGTGGGCCGC
>PKYQ01000005.1 GCA_003133685.1 Acidimicrobiaceae bacterium | reverse complement strand
CCCGACGGTGGATGCAGGCTAACCACTGTTGCGGTGTCGACGCGGTGAGAAAGACCTCGTCCGGAAGCGACACGTCGAAGGTTCGTTCCAATTGGTCGCACAGTTCGACCAAGGCGAGACTGTCGACGCCGAGGTCGTCGGTGAGCTTGCTTTGCAACGTGAGCGAGTGATCTCGGTCCAACTGGAGCTGATCCAAGAGCGCGCGAACGTCGCGAAGTAGGAGTTGTTCGTCACCGGTCATGGTCGAATCGTTCGTCACCGTGATCCTCTCAGACAACGCCACTCTTCCCATGATGCAACAAGGGCTCCGCCGATGTCGAGCGGGCGCTCGTGGACATCCCTGCTAGACCCGTCTGGGATGGGATTCTTCGACGCGACGATCTCCACGGGTCCCTATTGGTCGAGCGTCGCCACAATGACGGTGGGCTGCGTGGTGATCTGCACGTGGGCCCGACTTCGTCCGGGGCGATGGAGCCCGCGCGCGGCGAAGGTGGTCGGCGCCGTGTTGTTATCGGACTGCGTCGTCGACACGGTGCGCCAACTCGTGGACGGCACGTGGTCGCTACGCACGTCGCTGCCTCTCGCGCTGTGTAACTTCGCTCTCCTCGTCGCCGCCGTCGCGTGCTGGTGGCGGATCCGATTGTTCGTCGAACTGACCTACTTCTGGGCGCTCGCCGGAACGGTGCAGGGACTGGTCACTCCCGATCTCAACGTGCCCTTTCCCCACGTCGAATTCTTCGAGTACGTCATCGGTCATACGCTCATCATCGTGGCGGCCCTCTTTCTCGTGGTCGGGATGCGAATCGAACCTCGAAAAGGCTCCGTTCTGCGTGCGTCGATCGTCACCTATATATACGTCGCGTTGGTGGGACTGGTCGACGCCGTGATCAACGCCAACTACATGTTCCTTCGCCATGCGCCGCACCAGTGGACACTCCTTCGACTCATGGGTCCGTACCCGTGGTACCTGGTCACCGGCGTCGTTATCGTTCCCCTTTTCTTTTCGCTCCTGTACAGCCCGTTCTGGTTCGCTCGTCGTCGAGACGACGCCAGTGTGCGCCCGATGAGTGCGTCACTGCGAAGCCGTCGATGACGTCCACTCCCGATCCAAGGTCGCTGCGCTCGCCGCGACTGCATAGATGGAACGACCGGGTCGTCCTCGGCGCCGTTCTCGCCTCGTTCGCGTCGGGATTCGGTCAATTCGGCGTCGTCACGGCGTTGGGCTCGGTCGCGCGCACCTTCGGTCACCTCGTACACGGCGCAACGCTCGCCGACCAGGCCGGGCTCTCGGGAACGAAACTCGGAGTGGGGCTCGCGATTATCCGACTGGCGTCCCTTGGCGGACTTCCCCTCACGGCGATGGCCGATCGATTCGGTCGCCACCGGATGCTCGTCACGACCGTGGGGCTCGGACTCGCCGCCACGGTGCTCGCGGCGGCGAGTCCCGGCTATTGGTGGTTCGTCGTGATCTTCGCCTGTGGCCGACCGCTGCTGAGTGCCACCAACGCCCTCTCCGAAGTCATCGCCGCCGAGCAGACCGATACCCAGAGCCGGGCCAAAGCCCTCGCACTGGTCGCCGCGGGGTACGGGGTCGGCGCGGGATTCATCGCCATCATCCACAGCCTGGCCTCCAAGACGTTGGGATTTCGTGGACTCTTTCTGTTGGCGATCGTTCCCCTGGCGTTGTTGCCACTCATCAGTCGCTGGGCCACTGAACCGGACCGATTCGCAATCGCCGACGTCGCCTCGGACCACGTCGTGCCGGTCCTGGGCGCGGTGGGACCGGCGTTTCGAAGGCGCCTGGTCCTGCTCTCGATCCTGGCCTTCGCTCTCTCGTTCATCACAGGCCCGGCGAACAGCTTCATCTTCCTCTTCGCCCAGAACATCGATCATCTCTCCGGAGTCGCGACGGCGATGATGGTCGTGGGCGCCGGCGCGACCGGTCTCGCGGGGCTTTTGATCGGTCGATGGATGGCCGATCGCTACGGACGACGCGTCACCGGTGCCCTCGGTATGTGCGGTCTCGCGCTCTTCGGCGTCCTCTCCTACGCCGGCCCTCGCTACGACTTAATCATCGGTTACGTGCTCGGTGTCATGTTCGGATCGATCTTCGCTCCGGCGGTCGGCGCGCTCGTCAATGAACTCTTTCCAACCTCAGTGCGCGCGTCGGCGGCCGGTTGGTTCCTCGCCGCCGGCGTGCTCGGCGCGGTCCTCGGACTCATCGTGTTCGGCTCCATCGCCGATATTGGCAACCACTTCTCGTTGGCGGCGGACCTGACATTCCTGCCCGCGATGCTGGTCACCGCGCTGTTCTGGTCGCTGCCGGAAACAAAAGGTCGCGAACTCGAGGATCTCTGGTCCAACTGAACGTCGGCCGGTCAGTTGAGCGGCGTGGTGACGCTCGTTCCATTGACGATCTGTTCGCGACCGTCATCGCTGAGCCGCCAGGCCGAAGAACGGCCCTTCACGGTCCAAAAACTCGGGCCGCCGACGATCGCGGTCTCCTCGTCAATGCCCAACACGGTGATCGAGGGATCGTGAGGTAATAGGAATCGCGTGACCATGTCGGGGACGCGCGCGGCGAAGGCGTCGAAGTGCGGAATGACGCGCAAGTGTGGCAACAGTCCGAGTCCTTCGGTGCCGCCTTCGCGAGGGTGGCGAAGTGACGGCACCCACGACGAGAACGCCATTGCCCCCGCGCTGCATCCAGCCAGTGCCGAACCACCGCGCCAGGCGCTCACGATCGCTTCCCACACCAACGTGCCGCGCAAGGTCTCGGCCAAATACGCGGGGTGACCACCGGAGAGGTACACCAATCCAGCCCCTTCCACCTGGGCAGCGATTCTCGCGTCGTTCGCGTCGTTGCGATCGTCGACCTCAAGGATCACGGCTTCGGCGCCGAGCCGTTCGGCCTGCGCTCGTCCCAAGTTGTGCCACCGTTCAACGACCGGCGCGCCGTCGGGCACCGCCGCCGTTGCCAGTTGCACGTAGCGCGCAGGGCGTCCCTCGATCAGCCCACCCTCGATCTCGGCCATCTGGGGTAGGTACTCACCCGAACCGACCAGGGCCAACGGGCCCGGTCCCTGATTTTCGCTCATGGCATCCCCACTACTTCACGAATCGCGGTCTTCAGCCTCGAATCGACTCGACGTCAATCCAACGCTCGATTTGTTTCACCATAATGGCGGCCTCCACGAAGGCCGCGCATACGTGCCTCGAGGACCGACATCGCCACGACGCAGAAACGAGTCGACGCTCTACTGCAGCGCCAACTGATCAAGCGCCAAACACGGGCACGATCTGAGCGCGGCCGATCGCATGGAATCGCAGATTGAAGCCGACGATCGCCGCCGACGAGTCTGCGGCAACATCGAGTTGCTCGACGTCAAGTGCGTGCACCGTATGGACGTAGCGATGCGCGGTGTCGCCGGATGGCGGCGCGGCGCCGACGTAGCCCCGCGTACCGGCGTCATTGCGCAGTTGCAAGACGCCTTCGGGCAACGTGTCGGAACCTTCGGAACCGGCACCGGTCGCGAACTCGTTCACGTCAGCCGGGATATTCACCGCGAGCCAGTGCCAGAAACCACTGCCCGTGGGCGCGTCAGGGTCGTGCACGGTGACGGCGAAGCTCTTCGCCTCGGCGGGAAAGCCGCTCCACGAGAGCTGGGGCGAAAGGTTCTCTCCGCTGTAGCCCATGAAATTCGCCACCTGTGCGTTCGCCAACATTTCTCCGTCGGCAACGTCGTCGCTCGACACGTCGAACGCAGCGACATCGGGAAAGAAGGCGA
This sequence comes from Acidimicrobiaceae bacterium, assembly GCA_003133685.1. Classification (GTDB taxonomy): domain Bacteria; phylum Actinomycetota; class Acidimicrobiia; order Acidimicrobiales; family RAAP-2; genus RAAP-2. The sequence continues at coordinate 28,579 of PKYQ01000005.1, read as the reverse complement.
AGGTGAGCGGCGGTCGATTGGAATCAGTCATGGTGTCCTCCGGAACGAATGGATTGATGCCCTTTGACTGTAGTCATCTTGAGCGAATCGTTCACTTGGTCGTGCGCGGCGACCGCGAAAGCAGTGACGTCGAGCGAATTCATCGACGTCATAACGACGGCCGTGGTTGCGACAGCGATGCCACGTTCGCGTGGTTCCACGGTGCGGCATCAACTTCAAGGCCGAAACCGATATGTTGTGACGTGTGGCCCAAGATGACTGAACACTGGGCAGTCCAGCCCGTGCACCCGTTGCGCGCCACCAATTTTGTGGATATTTGCTGGCGGATTGTGAGGGCCGATGTCGGCTGAATCACCGTCCAATCCTGACCTGAGTGAATATTTCCGGAACTCCGTCGATCTGCTCTCAGTTTTCAAAGTGGATGGGAACTTTGGTATTACGAACCCGGCGTGGCAGAGAGTCCTTGGTTGGAACCCAGAGGACCTCGCCGGGAGTGCCTTCATCGAATTCGTCCACCCCGACGACGTCGATCGCACTCGCGCCGAAAGTGCCGCGGAGTGGAGCGGAGAATCCCCAACGCGCGCGGGATTTGAGAACCGACTCCGGTGTCGTGACGGAACGTTCCGCTGGATCGAATGGACGTCGCAGCGACGGGGCGACCTGATCTACGCGACCGGTCGAGACGTCACCGCCCGAAACGCGAACATCGCCGAGTTAGCCGCGAACGTCGATATGACGAAGGCCCTCTTCGAGGCGGCAGCGGACCTCATCGTGATCGTCGATCGCGACCTGGTGATCGCTCAAAACAGTCCCCGCGGACAGAATTTTTTCGGCTACGACGACGACGCCGCGATGGGGGCCAGCGTCTTTCGATTGATGCATCCGGACGATCGACCGGCCGTGGAACTGGCCCTGCAACGAGTGTTTGACGAGAGCACGGACGAGATTGTCAGTCTCCGATACCGAGCCCAGCACGCGGACGGTCATTGGATGGTGGTCGAAGCCCGAGGTCACGCGCTCGGTGTCGAACGCGGCCAGCCGACGCAGGCCGTGTTCATCGCTCGCGACCTCACCGACACCATCGCCGCCGAAGCGCAGTTGGCCGAGAGCCGTGAAACCACTCGCGCGATTCTCGACGCCGCTATCGACTCGATCATCGTCATCGATCGAGACCTCACGATCCTCGAAGCCAGTCCCGGAACCGGGAGTCTCCATGGCGTCGTCGCCGAAGATCGCGTCGGGCGCAAGGTGGACGAAATGGTGAACGCCGCGGATCGCCAAATGGTCCGTGACGCGTTTCTCACGGCATTCGAGAACGACGGCGCGGTCAGTTTTCGCGCCCGGATGAATCACCTCGAAGGTCATCTCGTGACCATCGAGGTCCGGGGACGTACGCTGCTTGACTCCGAAGGACCAGCAACGAGGTTGATCGCCATTTCTCGCGACATTTCAGACTCCGTGGCGTGGGAGGCGACCCTCGCGAGGAGTTTGGCGAAGACCAAGGCGATCCTCGACGCAGCGCCCGACTCGATCGTCGTCATCGATCGAGACCTCGTGATGATCGAGGCGAGCCCCGGGACGGAGCGAATTTACGGTTTCCCCAAAGCAGAGCGGATGGGTCGCCGTTCTTTAGCCATCGTCCACCCCGACGACATACCCTTCGTCACCGCCGAACTGGAACGGATGTTCGCTGCAGAGAGTGACGAGTCGCTGAGCTATCGCTTTCGGGCGCGTCACGCTGACGGACATTGGATGATCATCGAGACCCGCGGGCGACTTCTGGACGACGAAGAGGGACAGCCGGCACGCGCCGTACTCGTGTCACGAGACGTGACCGAGGCCGTCGCTTTTGAAGAGGCGCTCGCCGCCGCGAAAGAAGAAGCCGAACGTGCCAACGCCGCCAAGAGCGAGTTCATGTCGCGCATGAGTCACGAACTGCGAACGCCGCTCAACTCGGTGCTCGGCTTCGCACAAATTCTTCAGATGGAGCTCGAGTCCAAGGAGGACCTCGAGCTGGTCGAACACGTGTACAAGTCGGGGCAGCATCTTCTCACGTTGATCAACGAGGTTCTCGACATCTCGCGCGTCGAATCGGGCAACATCGGATTGACGACCGAACCGCTCTTGCTCCAGGACCTCGTGCTCGAATGTCTCGACATCATCGCGCCCCAGGCGCGCGAACGAGATGTCGGCATCGGCTACAGCGATTCCTTCGACTATCCGGTGCTCGCCGACAACCTCCGACTGAAGCAAGTGATCTTGAACCTGTTGTCCAACGCGATCAAGTACAACCGAAGCCACGGCAGCGTGACGCTTCACTGCATCGTGAAGAAGAACCACGTGCGATTCTCCGTCTCGGACACCGGTTACGGCATCGCTCCGGAGTTGCGCGAACGGCTCTTCATCGCCTTCGACCGCCTTGACGCCGAAGCCCGCGGAATCGAGGGTACCGGCCTCGGTCTGACGCTTTCCAAGACCCTCGTCGAGGCCATGGGCGGAACTTTGGGATTTGAGACCGTGGTCGATAAGGGCTCGACGTTTTGGTTCGAATTGCCGATTTCCACTATTTCACCAGGGGCGTCGGTAGTATAATCCAGAAGACTGAGACGAGGGCGAACGACTCATCATGGCCACGATCCTTTACATCGAAGACAACCTTTACAACGTGCAGTTGGTCGAACGGCTCTTACTACAACGGCCCGATATTCAACTCCTGACATCCGTCCAGGGAAATCCGGGCATCGGCATCGCCCAGGTTCGTCACCCGGATCTCATACTCCTGGACGTGCACTTGCCGGACATCAACGGCTTCGATGTCCTGGACCGACTTCGCCACGACGCGGCGACCGCCAACATCCCTATTGTCGTCCTCTCGGCCGACGCCACGCCCGGCCAAGTTCGTCGGTTCCGAGACGCCGGTGCGAACGAATACCTCACCAAACCACTGGACTTGAAACTGCTCCTCACCCTCATCGACAACTACTTGGGCGAGAGCGACACGACCGAAGAGCCCGCGGTCGAGACCTAAAACACGTCCGTTCGCCAACGCGCACTGCGTCGACCGAAGGCGCCGCTACGTTCGACCGCCAGATCCAATGGGACCCAACGAGGAAGGGTCCGAATTAGGCTCAGGCTTGATGGCGTGAAGGGATACACCGTGCCAGAGTCCTTCCAATTCATTCTCAGCGAACGTCAGCACGACACGGTCACGATTTCGTTGAATCACCCGGAGCGTCTCAACGTCCTCTCACTCGCGCTGATGCAAGAACTCACCCAGGCGTTCGTCGACGCCGGCGAAAGTGACGCCACGGGAGTTATTCTCGCGGCCAAGGGACGACTCTTCAGCGCGGGACACGACTTCGCGGAGATGGCCAACCGGGGTCTCGAGTCCGTGCGCAATCTCTTCGGGACCTGCACCACGATGATGCTGACGATCCAATCGATTCCCCAACCCGTCGTGGCTCGGGTGCATGGCCTGGCGACGGGCGGCGGGTGTCAACTGGTCGCCACGGCCGATCTCGCCGTCGCGGCCGAAGAGGCGACCTTTTGCACGCCCGGCGGAAAGGGCGGTCTCTTTTGCACGACACCCATGGTCGCGGTGGGCCGTTCGATCGGACGAAAGCGAGCGCTCGAGATGGCGATGACGGGCGACGCAATTGACGCTCGAACCGCCGAGGCGTGGGGTCTGATCAACCTCGTCGTGCCGATGAACGAACTCGACGACGCGAGCGCGCGGTTGCTCCGTCGCGCCACGCGCGGGAGTTCCATCTCCAAGGGCATCGGCAAGCGCGCCTTCTACGAACAGATGGATATGGACCAAACCGACGCCTACGCCTACGCCACCGACGTGATGGCCGAGGCGAGCCTTATCCCCGACGCTCAAGAGTCGATCGCCGCCTTCATCGAGAAGCGCCAGCCGAACTTCGGCGCCAAGTCGTCTACTTAGAAACTGTCGACCTCGGCGACGTCGGCGGGTTGCAGGACGAAGAAGCTTCGAACGAGCGCGTCAATTCTCCCGTGTGACGCTCGGTAGGAATCGGTCTCTTTTTCGGTGGTGGACGTTGCGCCAACGTACTTCTGCGATGACTTCAACGTTGCGACGTGCGCGCCGGCTACTGCCGGTTCTCCGGCATTGACGGGGGTTGAGCATTCTCATTCTTCAAATATTTGAGGATAATGAACGTTGAGCGCCCAATCGGTTCAAAGATGGCAAGCGAGATCAGCGCCGTAAGAATCAGTGACTCGATTCCGACGCGATCGTGCTTGACCGATCCTTCGACGAGGCGAAGAACGATGAGGAGTCCCAGCAACGCGTATTCGGCTCCGCTACGACGAAGAATCACGCTCTTGGTTTCGTGCACGGCCCGCACGAACATGACACGCGCTCTCGCCCATGCGATGCCCACGCCGATGACGCCACCAACGATGGCGATGACCACGTGCTCGACATTGGTCGTCGTCAGGTGCCAAAAAATAGGTCCGATAATTACGAGACTTACAACTGGATCCAGCAAAGTGATGAGAAGAGGACGAATGCGCTCTCCTTTGCCGAGAGGAGCGTTTGAGGCGTTCATCCGACCTCGGCGAACGAGGACCATGATCACGACAAGAACGACGAGGACGAGTAGGGAGCCCGCGCCGGCTCCATTGGACGACGAATCCACTGAACGACCCTAACCTTTGGGACCAAGCCGGCTGGAACGGTGACGGAAGGTAACCTCACGAACATTGTGAATACGACGCGCCCCTCACTTCGCGGTCCGGATGCCCGGAGCATCAATGGCCGCTTTTGGTTCGTAACCGGCGCTCTCCTACTCGTCATCTTCGCCCTCATCATCGTCGTGAGTTTCATCTCCGCGACCAACGACAACGCGCGCATTGACCGATTGAAGAATCACGGTGTCTCGGTTGCGGTGACCGTGACCAGTTGCGTCGGCAACATAGGCGGTAGTGGAAGTAACGCCGCGGGATATACCTGCCGCGGTTCCTACCGCGTCAACGGCGTTCGATACTTAGAGATCATCGGATCGAAGACGACACTGTCAATCACAGGAACCAAAGAGCGCGCAGTCGTCGATCCGGCCAGACCAAGCACGATCGAACTGGCGTCCGCCGTCCAAACATCGTCCTCATCGTCTTCGGTATACCTCGTGCCGAGCCTGTTGGCCCTTTCCTTCGTCGTCCTGACTCTCGCCCTTCTTCGTCGCCGGCGCTCATCTTTAACTCGAGCGAACGTCATAGAGCTGGATCGAGGATGAAAACATCGCGACACTGGTCGATGGGAATAGGTTTTCTCGCTCTCGCGATACTCGCAACGGCCTCAAGCGTTTCATCGGCTTCCGCCACTAGTTCGACGGTCCGGTGGGGTTCTGCAATGGAGGTTCGCGGATTTCCAACGAAGCCTCACCGATAGACAATCTGGTACTTGACAAGATTCAATCCCGCCCGCAGAGCGGAGTTGCCCGGTGCTCCATCAACTACGCAACGGGTTGCGTCCTTCGATCTCCACGTCTCTAGAGAGAATCTCGGTCATTAGCCTTGGTAGTCCGTGACTATTCTCGTCGACCTCCAAGAGGTCACCCTTGAAGGCTCTGACCGCACACTGCTAGAGGGACTTTCCTTGACCATCTCCTCGGGAGATCGAATCGGTGTGGTCGGAATCAACGGTGTCGGCAAGACGACGCTGCTCAGAATCATCGCCGGAGCGCTCATCCCCGACTCCGGCACAATTCGCCGTGGTCGCGACGTTCGCGTCGGCCTCTTGGAGCAGATCCCCTGGCTGCCGACGGGCACCGTTCGTGAAACCCTCGGCGCGGGCTGGGAGGTCGACGCCGCACTCGACCGCCTCGGAATGCTTGACGAGGCCGACGTCGAAACGAAGAATCTCTCCGGCGGCCAACTCAAGCGCGTCGCGTTGGCTCAAGTCTTCGGCGAAGAACTCGGCGTACTGATCCTCGACGAGCCCACGAACCACCTCGACCTCAACGCCATCCAGTGGCTCGAACAACAGATAGTGAGTTTTAGGGGCGCCGTAGTCCTGGTGAGTCACGATCGGTTCCTCCTCGATCAAGTCACGACTCGAATGGTCGAGATCGACCGAGGCAAGACGTTCATTCACGCCGGTGGCTACTCGCGACTGCTCGAGGTTCAAGCAGAACGCGAGGAGCGGGCAGCCTCGGCCGAACAGGTTCGTCGCAACCTCGCCAGAACTGAATTGGCGTGGCTCCGCCGAGGCGTCAAAGCTCGTGCGACAAAGCCCCAAGCTCGACTCGACGCCGCGAAGCGGCTCTTGGCCAGTCGACCCCAGGGCGCCGCGCGCGTCGGCACGCTCGACCTCATGACCGACGTCCCGCGCCTCGGCACCACGGTGATCAAGGCACATCAAATCTCGTTCGCTTACGAAGACGACAATCCGATCCTTCACGACGTCACACTCGATCTCGGACCAGGAGAACGCGTGGGCATCGTTGGTCCAAACGGATCCGGTAAGTCGACGTTGATAAATCTGCTCGCCCAACGTCTCACGCCCTCAAAGGGAACGGTGAAACGCGGACCCACGGTCGTCACTTCCTACCTCGAACAGAGTGGGGGCGGTTTCGATCTAGAAGCGACGGTGCAAGAACTCGTCGCGGGCCCACGCGGGGTACCCGGCTCACCCGAGGACGTCGCGCTCATGAAGCGATTCTGGTTCACTGGCGCCCTACCCATGACGAAAGCGAAGGAGCTTTCCGGCGGCGAGCGACGGCGATTGCAGTTACTTCTGGTTCTCTCGTTACGGCCGAACGTACTATTCCTTGACGAACCCACCAACGATCTCGATCTCGAGACCATTCGCCTCGTCGAGGAGTTCTTAAGCCAGTGGTCTGGAACACTCGTCGTCGTCTCGCACGATCGCACCTTCCTCAGTCGTACGACCGACCGCCTGGTCGAAGTACGAATTGACGGTACAATCGTTGAAGTTCCGGGTGGTATCGACGCATGGATCGAGCGAACGACCAGCGGTCTCACCAGTGCGCCATCATCCGCGGGAAGTAAGGCGTCCGCCACGGCTTCAAACGCTCCGAACGGACGCCAGATTCGAGACGCCGAAAAAGTTATGGCGCGTCTCGAGCGACGACGAACGGTGATCACGCAGAAAATCCTGGCCTCGAGCGACCACGCGGAGCAAGCGAGACTGGGTTCGGAGTTGGCCCAACTATTAACAGAGTTGAACGTCGCTGAAGAGCGCTGGCTGGCCTTGGTGGAATGACCAAGGCCTCGAATTCTCACGAGGTCTAAGTCAGTGAGTGCCCCCAGCAGTTGGTACCCGCCTACGACCCGTCGGATTCTTGACCAGTGAGTCGTTCCAGGTCAGCAATGTCTTGAGGTCGACCCGCGACGCGCTTGTTTGTCAGTAAGTCGTCGCGGCCGATGAATGGCACTTCGATGCCATCTAGATCAAGGACGACACGACGTTCCCACGCGCCATCGAATTCGACGCCCTCAATCGAAGTGAGAATGTCGATTCGATAGGGCGGATAGCCGAGTTGGACGACCCGGTCCGGTTGGTTGAAGTCCTCGTCGGAAAGGCCAAGATTCGAAAATCCAAACGCTTCGAGCGACCGGACGACTCGCGAGGCATTCTCGGCACCTACCCACACCCGAGCATCGAGGTCACCGGTGTAACGTGGCAGCCCGTGAGCCGCAACGGCGTAGCCACCCACGATGAGAAAGCGAACATCGTTAACGGTGAAGAGTTCTACAAAGTCTCTGAAGTCCAGGTCGAGTTGCATTGCCTCCCCCATTCATGCGTTGACGAAGAATCTCAACAGCGGCGACACGCTCAACCTGCGATACGGTCCACCAATACGCAACTTCGTCGGGCTCGTCGCCGAGGGCGCCTCTCTCCACGGTTAGGGCGAGGGAACCCTTGGAGCGCGTCGCGATTTTCACAAGCCCATTTTACCGGGGTGGTATCACGGGCCATCGGTGAACGTCTGAATCGGTCACTATGACGTCGACCGAAGAACTCGAGAAAATCAAGAGCGGACTCACCGTCCACGAAGCAGGATGCCTAAGTCTTCGAGAGTCGCCGCAGCAAAACTGTCCAAGTTCACAGTCGGAAATTCTCTGGGACCGAACCAGCCGACTTCGTGCACTTCGTCACAATCGGGTAGAGGTTCCCCGGAGTCGATACGAGCGTCGTAAACCGTGGAGACATACGAAACTTCATCTCCGTTCTCATAACGCATGCGATACGAGGGGCCGCCCAAGACACCCCGCAGACCCGTGATCTCCACCGCTACCCCCACTTCTTCGAACGCCTCACGTCGAGCGGCGTCTTCGGGAGCTTCGTCGGGCTCGATTGCGCCGCCTACGAGCCCCCATGGACCTGAGGTGGAATCAGCAACGAGCAGGAGACGACCGTCGCTATCCCAGATCAAGACACTGACACCCGGTATCAGCAATAGATCAGCACCGACCTTCATTCGAAGTTTCGCGAAGTACGGTGACATACCCATTGGGTAACTGTAGTTAGGCGCTGACTCACTTCCAAAGAAGGAATAGACCCACCTAGGTCAATATTTTTTTGGTGCCCCCGGCAGGATTCGANNCCTGAGCTACGGGAGCATTACTAGCTTTTCGTCATCGTTGAGAAGGTAGTGCTCTTTCCAGCACCGCTTCAGCACCACAACGACAGAAAGCCACACCACTACTACCTACTACACACCACCATTCAATCATGGGGTGTCGGATTCCACGCTACGAGGTATTCAACCCTCTCGGACCGGATTCACGCCGCAACTACGAATATTGACGAACGTTGTGAAGACGTAAGTTCCCGTCAGATCAAGGTGACAATATCTCAGCCAACTGAGTATCCGGTGCGCAGATTTCCCTACACAGTTCGCTGGCGTGTCAACCGTCGTAGGTACTGGCGAAGTTTTGCCATCAAGCAAGTGAACAACGGCGCAGGCACCTTTTACTCACTTCTCAAAGTGGCGGCAATGAACGAACGAGACTGGAGTTCGAGACGGGACTTCCCTCTTCATTGAACTCAATTGGTGGGATGAATGTAGCTCAATACTGCCGGTTATATATCCCGGATGAATGGAGACGTCTATCTCCTTCAACCCGCAAAAGTTACGTGGAGGGATTAAAGAGGCTCGAGCGCACGAGGCGCAGTCCCAGCATCAGTGCACCTAAGAAAACCAGGGCGACGACGATGAAGGCGAACGCGGTGCCCTGACCCGCGATTACTCGCAGAATCATCCCCAACGCAACCGTCGCCAGCCATACCTCCACGCCTGCACCGAGTGAGACGCCGTTTTGGCGACGAACGAGCACGATAAGCCAGCCGATTGCGAGGCCGACAGCAAAGGGCCACGTCGTCGAAACCATGCCAGAAAGGCTGTCCCCGTGGTGGTGGTTGGAACGACCGATGCCGACGAAGAGCAAGACGACGAGAATGTCAATAACTATCCAACGTCGAGTCATAGCGAACGACCCTATCGGTAATTAGACAGCCATCTCCAAACGGAGCCATCTGGAATTTACATTCCCTTCGAACCGTTAGGTGAACGCCGGGCGACGAAGCTCCAAGTGGTCTTTCGTACAATCCGTAATACTTTCTCGTTACCTCAAATTGAACTTCACCGAGGTCCTCTTGCCGTTGGCCAAGATGATGGTGAACGTGTGCACACCCGTCTTCACGCCGGCATTTACCGTGACCCGGACAGTGAGCAACGTGCCACTGTCGCCAGTAACTAACGCCTTGACGCCGGCGACGTTGCTGATCACCCTTGGTCGACCATGGAAGTTCGTGCCAACGATCTTGACCATCACGGTTCTACCAACCCACGCCGCACCGATGACGCGCCTCGCCTTTGGAACAGCAACGGAGAACTTCACGGTGGTGGCGGGAGACGAGACGGCTTGGTTGGTGGTCGAAGCCGCCTTAGTCGCGGTCACAATGCAGGTTCCCACGCTCGAAACCGTTAGTGAACTTCCCGACACCGTGCAGCCAGTCGCCGTACCATTCGTGACGTTGAAAGTGACCGCGCCCGTGCCAGAGCCACCACTCGTCGTAAGAGTCAGTGTTTTGCCAATGGTGCCCGCAAGAGAAGTGACGCTGAGAGCACTCTGAGCGCTTCGGCTATCAATGACGCTGCTCGTTGCCGTTGTCAGATATCGCGAGGTGTCCGTAACCGTGAGAGTGCACGTAGCCGGCGAGTTAATGACGAGGGCTGAAAACGTAGCGACGCCAGCAACCGCCGTCGCGGTGGCGGTGCCGCCAAGAATGCAGGAGGAAGTGATGGTCAGCGAGTCCTTAGCGCCGTTACCAGTCGTGACCACGTTGCCGAACGTGTCTTCAACCGAGACCTGAAACGACGTGAGAACTGCTCCCACGTTGGCGATCGCGGGCGGCTCCGTCGTAAAGGCGAGCTTGGTAGCCGTATCTGGGTTCACCGCCACCGCAGCGCTCGCTGCCGTTGTTAGAGATCGTGAAGTGTCCGTGGCCGTGAGGGTGCAGGCGCCAGCGCTGTCGATGGCGAGCCTACTGAAGGTGGCAACGCCGGCAACCGCCGACGCGGTCACTGTGCCACCAAGGGAGCACGGAGACGTGATGGTCACCACGTCCGTGGCGCCAGCAGCCGTTGTTATTACGTTGCCAAAGGAGTCTTCTACTGAGACCCTAAAAGTCGCCAGCGACGATCCGGCATAGGCGGTTGTTGGGGGCTGCGTAGTGAAGGCGAGTTTGGTAGCCGAACCCGGACTCACCGTCACCGACGTGCTCGTTGCCGTCGTCAGATTTCTCGACGTGTCCTTGCCCGTGAGAGTACAAGCGCCGGTTTCGTCAATAATGAGCGCGCTGAACGTTGCTATGCCGCCACTCGCCGTCGCAACCGTGGTGCCCCCAAGGGCGCACGAAGAAGAGATGGTGACGGAGTCTGTCAAGTCCGTGGTTGCGGGGGCGTTGGTCCCGTCTTCAATTAAGACTTTGAACGTCGCCAGGGTCGCTCCGGCCACGGTGGTCGTGGGTGGCTGGGTCGTAAAGGCGAGTTTGGTAGCTTGTGCCGCCGACGCTGGGGAAGCGGAAACGAAGATCAAACCAGTGGTCAAGATTGTTGAGCACGCCCCCAGAGTGAGAACTGCCGACAGCGTCGAACGAACTGACCTACGCCCACCTTCGCGATTCATCACTTTCTTCATGGACGACTCCCTTGTTTAACTAATCAACTCGCGTTATCAAACGTTATTCCTTACCAAGGTTTACTCCTGAAGATGTCCGAAAAAATTGCACAAGTTGAGAAAACGGTTAGAAACTAATTGAGCTGAGACACCGGTTAAATACAGAAAAAGTCCACTTCACTCATCACTTTGACCCACACGAGCAAAGTCACGTGGCCCGCTCCTTCTGCGAAACTCGACGCGATTTATGGGCTGATCACGTTTCTACTTCGGCGGATCGAATGAGATAGGTCTGTAGCCACTCGGCCGTANNGCGTGCCGTTAATTCGTTTTTTGGGCGGCGGCTTCGATGACGGCGGTGACCTTGCTGGGTTGAGAGATCATGGACAAATGTGACGCCTTAATCTCGGTGACGGTGGCGTGAGCACGCTTGGCCATGAATAACTGTGCGGCCACGGGAATCGCGTGGTCTTGGGTGCCGATGACGTCCCAACTCGGAATGCTGGTCCACGCGGGCGGACCGGCCGGTTCGGTCAGTGCTGACGCAGCGATCGGACGTTGGGTGGCGGCGAGCTCCGAGGCTTGCTTGGCCGACAGATCATTCGCCAGGATCGCCCCGAATCGGTCGGGCTTGATGTAGACGTCGACCACGCCTCCGGCGGAGGGCACGAAGGAGAGTGCGCCCTGCACGAGCTGACTTCCGGGGAACTGCTCGTTCATGCTGTTGATGGTGTCGCCCTGAGCGGGAATGTAAGCGTCGACGTAGACGAGTGCCTTCACGTTGCTATTGCCGGTCGCCGCGTCGGTAATCACGAACCCTCCATAAGAGTGCCCGACAAGCACGATCGGGCCCGACACGGTCTGGAGGTAACTGGCGAGGTACGCCGAGTCGACGTCGGGGCCGCGCAACGGATTCGGTGGTACGTCGACGGTATAGCCGTCGTTCTGTAACCGCGTGACGACGCCATCCCAGCTGGAGCCGTCAGCCCACGCTCCGTGTTCGAGCACAATGGTCACATTGGGATGACTGCTGGCGCCGGCGGTGGCGCCGGCGCTGGGAATGGCGACCGCGCTCACCGCGACAAGGCTCATGAGAGTTAAACGTAGCTTTCGCTTCCTCATCTTGGGGGTGAATTTCATAATGTTTCCTTTCATATTGGGATTGGGATTGGGATTGGGATTGGGTGATACGGGGTACGAAGTGCAGCGCGAGCTAAAGCCCTTGTCGGTGCAGCCAGTCGAGGGTGACGTCGGCCACCTCACGCCAGCCGTGATCGAGGACGAGCGAGTGCCCTCGATCGGGGAACTCGTGGAAGTCGGTAATCGCGCCCGAGCCCGCGTACAACCTGTAAGCAGCTTTGGCCACTACTGCGGGGACGGTGTGGCCTCGGCCGCCGGCCATGATGAGAAGCGGCCCTCGGTCATCTCGACGTGTGTCGACCGCAGCCGGTGACGTCTTCTTGAAGTTCGCGGCGGACGCCTCGAATAATGGTCGGCCCGGTCCGGGAATGGTCCATTTGTCGAAGAGTTCGGCCGATTCCGCCTCCGTCAGCGCGTTGCCGAAGCCGTAGCGGAACTGCTTCTTGGTCAGCGAGACCGCCTTCTTCTTATTGCCGGGCTTGGACAAGACCGGCAACCCGGAGCGGATCTGCGCGAACGGCAAAGGCCTCACCCCTTTGATCTGACCCGGATCGATCGCGACCGCGGCTGCGGCGCGGCCCTCGCCGAGAAGCTTCTGGGCGATAAGGCCGCCAAAGGAATGTCCGATCACGATGGGCTTGGTCGCCAGGCCGTCAATGACTTTGGTGTAGTGGCGCGTGATGTCGTCGATGCCCTTGTTCGCGAGGGCGGCGCTGTTGTTGCGAGTCTGCTCGACATCAAAGGAATCCCCCGGCCAGCCGGGGGCCGTCGGGTCGTAGCCGGCCGAGCGGTAGAGCTCGATCCAGGGCTGCCACGCATCCGAGTGGATCCACAGGCCATGGATGAAAACAACAGGAATTGGAAACTTGGTCACGTTGACCTCCAGGTAGACTTACTAGTAACTCTACATGAAACTATAGACAGACCCACGGAGAAACGCAAGTCAAAGTTCGGCGTATGAGGCAAAATGAAGTGAGACGGGGTGATGGCGAGATGGCGAAGACGGAAGTGACTGCGACCACGGGTGAGAAGTCGCCGCCAGTTGGCAAGGTCCCAATGCGCGAGCGCATCATCGGCGCGGCGACCCAACTCTTCTACGCGCAGGGCCTACACGCGGTCAGCGCGGAGAAGATCATCGCCCTGGTCGGAATAACCAAGGTCACCTTCTACCGTCACTTCCCTTCGAAAGACGACCTAATAGTGGCGTACCTGGAACGGCGAGCCGAGTGGGAGCGCAGCGCCGTCCTCACGGTGCGCCAAATGACCGGCGACGATGTTCCGAGCGTGTTTCGCATCATCGCCGAGGCCATCGGAGCCGAGAGTTGCAGTCCCGGCTTCCGGGGCTGTCCGTTCATTAACGCGGCCGCTGAGTACCCCGACCCGCGACATCCAATACGCCAGGTTGTCGACGCCCACCGGCGCTGGTTCAAGGACACCATCGAGGAGTTACTGGACGAGATTGACGTCCCGAACGCAGCGGAGGTCGCGGACGAACTAGTGATGCTGCGCGACGGCGCCATGGTCAGCGGCTACCTGAGCGATCCCCGCATTGTCGCGAGCGCCCTCTACAACGCAGGTCGCGCGGTCATAGAGTTCCGCACCCCGTAGCAACGGCGCGGTTAGAGATACGGCCATCGAGGCCTCGTTCGCCACGCTTCGCGTGAGGGTTACCTGCGATCGATGTGGTATTGCGATTGAGGGAAGACCTCTGCCTGAGGTGCGCGAGAACACCGAAGACTCGACAAATCCTCTCGTTCGGATCCGTGCAAAGTCGGACAATGGCTGGAGCATTCCGATTGGAGCTCCCAAGTCCTCTCGCGGCGGTAGCGAGAGTTGTGAAACTCGTGAGGCCGGGCGCAAAACTCCGGCACCCTCGGCTTCTTAATGCACGGGCCGCAAGAGGTTCTCCAGGATTGCGTGAAAACCGGGAAGCGGAATCCTTGGAAAGTATTCCTCGTAGAGTGCCCGGACTTGAGCTACTCCCGTCAGGTCACATTGTCGAAAAAGTCACTTGATGGTTGTGATGGCGGAGGACAAGAATATAGAACCAACGAATGAGGAGAAGGTTTATGGAGGACATCACTCCCACCACCCCTGATGAAGATTATGCCGCTTCACTCGGTACGGCGGAAAAGATGTTGGGATTTCGGCTCGAGCGTTTTCTTGAGGCCACGAAGGGCGAGCCAAGCAATTCCGCGGATTTCAAACGGATCGCTACCGTGCACACCTTTGGCGATGCTTGGACTCGGTCCGAACACATGGATATTGGTACGCGTTCCCTGGTCTCCGTGACAATCGCCGCCAGTCTCGGAATACTCGAGCCCCTACGCGGGCAGGTACGGATTGCCTTGAACAATGGTGTGACGAAAGAGGCCATCGTCGAGGCGTTCATCCAGATCGAGGCCTACGCCGGCGCAGCCCGGGCCTTCGACAGCTACCAAATCGCTGCGCAGGTATTTGCCGAGGCACCAAACACAGATTGATGGCCTTGCATCCGCACCAAAGCTCAGAACTCATTGCGGTGCGTCTACGCGTCCACACGCCCGCCGAGGCGGAGTACTACCGACACGGGGACGTGCGCAACTTCGTGTTGCGTCAACTCGCGTCGTCATAACCTCACAGCGATGCGGGCTACGTCGTCGTCACCCGGGCAAGTGCGTCTCACTCTTGAGGACCTTGCAGAGCGCCGCTCGTTGGTTGGCGTCCAAGTCCGCGTCGGGGTGCGTGTCGGGGATGCGTCCTCTGCCGGCGTCATTGTCGTGTGACGGAGGGAGCTTGAGGTAGCCCTTTCCGGCGGCCGCGACCAACTCCTTCATCGTGCACGTTGGGCTCGCGACACTCCGGCCGCACCCCGCCAAGAACAGTGAACTCGTGACGAGTGCAACCACAGACAGAATCGTCCGCGCCGCCAAACGACCTCTTGGTTGACGACGCACAGGCTCACCTTTCCTCGACGTTCTTGCTCTCAAGTCAACGTCTTTAGCTCCCATTGGGCACGGTCCATATTAGCGGCGAGACTCAAAAAGTTGTTCGCTCGAGCTCGTTGCGCTCACCCCTTGACCGCGCCACTCCCCTACGACTCGACCGTAGTGACGGCGTTCACCGCGTCGTTGACGTTGTCGTAGAGAGTAAGCGCGCACGGCCGGATCGAAGGAGTTCGCGAGTGTCACTTTCACTTTGTCACTCACTCTCGCCATCGATAAGGAGACGCCGTCCTTGGTGAGGTCGTCCACGACCTGGCCCAAAATGGTCATACCCGTGAAGTCAATATCGGAGAGGGCGACCGCGTCCATTGCGAAGTGTTGCTTCGCTCTGCTCCAATGTTGCTCAACATCGTTGAACGACTACCAAAGCAGGCCCAGTCAATGACTTGTATTTTCCAGCCTTATCCATCGAATCCCAAGTAAATCTTTGGATTAGGAAACCGATGCTCTATCCCCTGAGCTAGGGGAGCAGTGCCTCGCTGCCTCAAGGATCATTTCATTCCTTTGAAAGGGATCCGAATGACAGCGAGACGTTCTTAGGGTACATCCTCGCTCTTGGGTCGCTACCTTCGTAATTGCCAAGCGAACGACAAGCGTCACTTCGACGTCTCTGGTTCAGGTCGCGGTGAAAGTGAGATCCCTCTTAAGCCGTTCGTAAGTCTTCACGTTGGAATTTCAAGGCCTTCGCGAAAATTATTACTCGAAGTGAACGATTCCGATCGAGTTGCCAACGGGTTCATAGTCGAAAGTACTTTTGTCCCGAGAGCCCGTTGAGGACCCACTAGTAGCGTTAGAAGTCGTGACAACGTCTCTCACTCAGAAGCGTCGACCACTGCGAGCGCTCGTCTCGGCGATGCGACCCACCCAGTGGGTGAAAAACGGACTTCTCGCCGTCGCCCCGGCGGCGGCACACCAGTTGACGCACGCTGATGTGTTCTTGCGCACCGCCACCGCATTCATCGCCTTTTGCTTCATGGCTTCGGGAATTTACTTGATCAATGATCTACGCGACGCGCACGCGGACCGCCTTCATCCCACCAAGCGATTTCGGGCCATCGCCTCCGAGGAACTGTCGACCAGAGCGGCCCTGACGTGTGCCGTCATACTCATCATGATCGCCTTCGCGATTCCCTTCGCGCTGTCGCGCTCATGGGGATTACTGCTCATTCTCGGACTGTATTTCGTCATCTCCCTCAGCTATTCACTGTGGCTGAAGAACCTGGCGATCATCGAATTGGGCGTCGTGGCGAGCGGTTTTTTTCTACGCGCCTACGCCGGGGCGGTCACGTCGCACATCGTCGTCTCCACGTGGTTCCTCGTGGTCATCTCCTTCGGGGCACTCTTCTTGGTGGTGGGAAAACGCACCAGCGAACTCAAGAAAGTCGGCGCGAACTTGGGGCGCCCGGTCCTCGCCGAATACACGCTGGAGTTCCTGCGCTCCGCGCTCACGCTCAGCGCCACGGTCGTGGTTACCGGTTACTGCCTATGGGCGTTTGACACATCATTAACCGGTCTCTCTTCGACGCACAACGACTTCGTGCCTATTCGCCTGACGGTCGTCCCCGTCGTCTTCGCCGTGCTCTTCATAATGCGCTCCGCGGACGCCGGCGACAGTGACGCGCCCGAAGAGTTGCTCTTGCACAACCGCACAGTCCAGGCGCTGGCCGTGCTCTGGATCGTTCTTTTGGCGTGGGGCGTCTACGGATGAGCCGCGTCACCCTCTCCGGTTGGGGTCGCACGTCGCGCAGCGTCGCCACCGTGGAGGACGTGTCGAGTGAATCGGAGATTGCCGCCGTGCTCTCTTCGTCCCGAGCCAACATCGCCCGAGGGCTCGGGCGCAGCTACGGCGACGCCGCCCAGCTCAGCGGCGGCACGGTGCTCCGTAGTCGCATGGGTGACGTGGGGTCAATCGACGATCAAGGAGTGGTGACGGTTGGCGCGGGTGCGTCACTCGATGAACTGCTCACCGTATGCATCCCTCAGGGATGGTTCCTTCCGGTGACGCCCGGTACCCGACAAGTGACCGTTGGCGGCGCCATTGCCGCTGACGTGCACGGGAAAAATCATCACGTCGACGGTTCATTCAGCCGCCATGTCCGAGAGATGCGCATCGTCACACCAAGTGGTGTCGCCACGATCTCCCCCGAGAGGGACGGCGAACTGTTCTGGGCGACCATGGGTGGCATGGGGCTGACCGGGATCGTCACCACCGTGACGCTCGCGTTGCTCAAGATCGAAACCGATCAGGTGCTCGTCGACACGCAGCGGTTCTCCAATCTTGATGAGGTCATGAGTGAGATGACCGGGGGCGACGAGAACTTTCGCTACTCCGTCGCCTGGGTCGACTGCATGACGCGCGGCGCGAACTTGGGGCGCGCGGTTCTGACTCGAGGCGAACACGCCCGAGCGAACGACGTCGAAAATGTGTCGCTGCACGCGCCCGCACCGGCGAAGCTCAAGGTTCCCTTCGACGCGCCGAACGGTCTCCTCAACGCCGTAACCGTCAGGGCCTTCAACGAGGCCTGGTTCCGATCGTCGCCGCGGATGCAGCTCGCCAAACCGGAATCGATCGCGTCATTTTTCCATCCGCTGGACGGTATTCGCGACTGGAACCGCCTTTATGGCCGCCGCGGATTCGTGCAGTACCAGTTCTGCGTGCCCGAATCTTCGAGTGAGACCGTGCGCGTGGCGATCGAGCACCTTTCGTCATCGCGCGTGGCCAGCTTTCTCGCCGTTTTGAAGCGCTTCGGACCTTCGAGTCCTGGCCCGCTCTCGTTCCCGATGCCGGGATGGACACTGGCACTCGACCTCCCGATCGGCCCGGCGTCGTTACCGGGTCTGCTCGATGATCTCGACGAGATGGTTTGGTCATCTGGTGGACGGGTCTATCTCGCGAAGGACGCGCGTTTGAGTCCGGAAAAAATGAGGGCAATGTATCCACGTCTCGACGACTTTCTCGAAATCAAGAATCGAGTCGATCCCGAGCACGTCATGACGAGCGACCTCGCGCGCCGCCTCGATCTCGTGGGAGCGTGACGTGGAGAACGCCTTTGGACAACCCCAGAGCGTGGTCGTGCTCGCCGGGACTTCGGACATCGCGCGCGCCATAACCAAGCGGCTCTGCGCGGCGCGCGCCCACACCGTCGTGCTGGCCGGACGGAACCAACAACTTCTCGATGAGGCGCGATCCGAAGCGCTCGCCTACGGCGCGCGCCAGGTCGACGTCGTGATTTTTGACGCGCGAGACCCTTCGAACGCCGAACGCACGGTGAACGAGTCGTTCGAGAAGGTGAGAGGCACCGTTGACTTGGTGGTGATCGCGGTGGGCCTGCTGGGCGACCAGGAGCACATCGAGAATGACGCCGCCTTGGTTGGCGACATGGTGACCGTCAACTTCACGTGGCCCGTCGCGGCACTCGCTCAGATACGCAACCTCTTGGTTCGCCAAGGCAGCGGGCGTATCGTGGTCCTCTCGTCGGTCGCCGCCGTACGCGTGCGACGCGCCAAGTATCTCTACGGCGGAGCGAAAGCCGGCCTCGACCGACTCTGCATCGGTCTCGCCGATTCCTTGGAGGGGACCGGCGTCTCATTGCAATTGGTGCGCCCGGGCCACGTTCGCTCGAAGATGACGGTCGGCGCCAAGGAGCCACCGTTCGCCACTGGGGTCGACGACGTTGCCGACGACGTCCTGAGGGGGCTCGCCGAGCGAACCCCGATCATCTGGAGTCCGCCCATACTCCGCTACCTCTTCTTCGTGTTGCGACACTTGCCCGCGCCGCTGTGGCGCAAGGTGACTAATGAAGTCGATCGCTAGTTCCGGTCGTCGGGTCCAGCGGGCACGCGCGAACGCGCCTCTCCTCGAGGAGTCAATGCCTCCACAACGACGCGACGGTGAAAGGCATCGATTCGACGTACCGGTACCGCGTTCGTTGACGAAGGACGATGGTTCGCGGTGAGAATTCTCGTCGCCGAAGATGACCGCACTCTTCGAGAGGTCCTCCAACGTGGCCTGCGCGAGGCCGGTTACGTGGTCGACGTGGTCGCCGACGGTGAGACGGCGACCACCATGCTCAAGGACAACGAATACGAAGTGGCGATCTTGGATTGGCGAATGCCCAAGCGCAGCGGCATCGAAACGCTCGCCCTGGTTCGAAGCAGTGGCGTCGCCACGCCGATATTGATCTTGACCGCTCGCGACGCGCCACTCGATCGGGTGGAGGGGCTCAACGCCGGTGCGGATGACTACCTAGTCAAACCATTCGATTTCGGTGAACTCGTCGCTCGACTGCAGGCCCTGCAGCGACGTCCGGCGCTACGGTTCAACGAAGAGATCCGCTGCGGTGACCTTCAGTTTGATTCGGCGACTCGAGAACTGCGCGCCGCCGGCAAGGACATCGAGCTCACCTCGACCGAACGCCTCCTCATCGAGTTGCTGCTTCGGCGAAGTCCGGCCGCCGTCTCTCGGCGAACAATCGCCAATCAGGTATGGAGCGACCAAGCCGACGCGGTCGGATCGAACACGATTGAGGTCCATATCGCGCGAATCCGTTCCAAGATCGCGGGCTGTGACGCAAGGATTGAAACCATTCGAGGATTTGGTTATCGAGTGGTCGCGTCGTGAAGACGGAGCGCTCAGACCGGATTCGAGCGGGTAAGGTTGCCGTCGTCGCGACCTTGATCGGCATCGGCAGCTACGTACTTATCGCTCTCATCTTCAACTTCTCTTTGGCCGATCACATGACCTCGCAAGTGGACTCGCGCTTGGGCCAACGATTGGTCCTCGCCGTCAAGAGCGGAGGGCAACCAGAGGGCTCCATCGTTGGGACACCGACCAAAGAGTCCGGAGATCTCGACAAAGATGACGCACCCGTCTTCGTCTGGAAAGTGACGTCGAGCGGCGCGAGCACCCCGATTACGAACGGCGCGCCGCGACTCCCGTCGAAGAAATGGGTCGCGGGCGACGGTTCGTTGCGGCTCGGCCTTTCGACGTTCGGTGTGCGCGTGGTGTCGTTTCGATCTGGTTGGCTCGTTGCCGGAGAGAGCCTGGCCGACGTCGTGCGGGTTCGAGATTCGTTGATCAATGCCGAACTGATCTTCGGCGCCGTGTTGCTCGTCCTGATGTACGGCGCCGCATTCGTCGTGGGTATGCGCGCCCTGTCACCGATTGCTCGCGCGCAACGTCGCCAAAGAGAATTCACGGCGGACGCGTCCCACGAGTTGAGGACGCCACTCAGTGTCATCGAAGCCGAGGTGTCGATTGCCCTCAGCAAAAACCGAGACGCGCAGTCGTACCGTTCCACACTCGAACGAATCGGCGGCGAAGGCCACCGCCTGCAGCGAATCGTCGAGGACCTCTTGTGGCTCGCGCGTTCCGACGAAGAGCGCACGCAACACACCGATGAGTTCGTTGATCTCGGGGCCATTGCGTTCACGTGCACGGAGCGATTCCAGGCGGTCGCCGAGACGTCGCAACTGCGTCTCATCTTCATGAATCTGGGCGACGAGGACCCAATCGTACGAGCACCGCTCGAATCTATCGATCGTCTCCTTGGAGTCCTGATAGACAACGCGTGCAAGTTTGCCGGCCCCGGAGGTGAGGTGGAAGTGATCGTCGCCACGCACGGCAATACGGTGACGCTCGAAATCGACGACAGCGGTCCGGGCATCGACCCACAAGAACGCGCCCTCATCTTCGACCGTTTTCATCGCACCCCCACGCTCGCCGGTGGAACCGGACTCGGCCTCGCCATCGCCGATTCGATCATTCGTGCGACCCAAGCACACTGCACCATAGGGACCGCGTCGATCGGCGGCGCGAAAATTGAAGTCACCTGGCGCCTCGCCGTCGCAAAATCTCCGGGCCGCGCCACCAACGACGACCGTTTCGACGCGTGATTCGCCGCACTATCGCCTCGTGAACCAGTAGTGCGAGACAACTGTCGAACCTTTCGGCCCAGTTCGAACGTAAGAATTAAAGAAGAGTCGAAGGACCTTAATGAGGCCGTAAGGTTCGCTCTTTAGCCTTGATGACATGACGAGCAACCTTCTTGGCACCTGCGCGTTCAAAAGCTCCAATTCCACGTCGGCCGTTCTCGCCATCTTTGCGCCTCTCGAGATCGCCGCGCGATGACGATTCACGATCAGCCAATATTCGAACGTCGCCCAAGCCCATCGAATGAACGGCGCGTACGCGGCGTGCGACGTTTCGGCACCGAAGCCAACGCGCGACTTACGAGTTCGACCGCTCTCGTGCTGCTCGTGCTACTCGCGATCGAAGGATTCACCGTCTTGCGAGTCGGCTCCCTCCTCACGCTTCACGTCTTCATCGGCATGCTGCTCGTGCCGCCAATCCTCGTGAAACTGGCCAGCACCTTCTGGCGCTTCGCCAAGTACTACACGGGTGCACGCGAATACCGTGAGAAGGGCCCGCCACCAGTGGTGCTGCGACTGCTCGGTCCCTTTGTCGCGATTTTGACAATAATTCTGTTCACGTCGGGGATCCTGCTCCTCTTCGTACCGCTCGCTTGGCGCGGGAACATGTTGCTCCTGCACCAAGCAAGTTTCGTCTTGTGGTTCGCCTGTATGACCATCCACGTGCTGGGCCACGTCAAGGAGACGGCAGAACTCTCAACCAGAGACTGGGTACGACGAACCAGGGTCAGGGTGGCGGGCTCTCGGTGGCGACGACTCGCGATCACGGCCAGTCTCGTCTGCGGCGTGGCCCTCGCCTTCGTGACGATCCCCTCCGTGGGACCCTGGTTGAGCGCCCGCTGATCGCCCATGACACAATCAACTATCAATAGATACCGCCCCCCACGTCACGGTCCGCAGCGTCCCCGCCACATTTTTTCGGCGCGCACCAGGCGACGAAAGCTGCGCCGACGCGTCGCGGCGTCCGTCTTGCTCGTCTTGATGGCGTTCCTCGTTTGGCTGACGTTCTCTCTCGGTGGCGCGCTCTTGAATCCGGCGCTGGGCAGTTCGTTGGGCTCACGATTTGCCGAGTGGGCCCGCGGTCACGGCGCGTCCAGCATCGTCAATTGGACTGAAAACGAGTGGTACAAACATCATCCGCCGCCCGTCGGCGGCACGCTGCCACCGGGTTCGATCCGCACGCCGACGTCGTCGGGTCCGACGAACGTAACCTCGAACGCCTATCTTCCGACCCCCAAGCCCATGGTTCCCTTCGCTTCACCGGCCATCTCCGGCGAGGGCGATTGGTCACCGGTCGGTCGTCGCGTTGATGGCGTTCCGGCGATCTACGAAACCACGCTCCGGCCCGATGCCGTGCACACCAGTTATGTGGTGGGCGTCGTGTGGATGGACACGAAGCTACTGCGTGCGTCGCTCTACTCGGGCAGTTCCATTCCTGGCGGCGGCCCATTTCCCTTATCCGCTCCGATAAAGACGTCGGCGGCGCGCACCCTCGTGGCCGCCTTCAACGCCGGCTTCCTGATGGCCAACGCCAACGGCGGCTATTACACGGCAGGCAAGGTGGAGATACCGCTTCGAAAAGGCGCGGCATCGTTCGTGGTGTACCGCAACGGTTCAAGCAATATCGTGGCGTGGGGCAATAGCGTCACCTTGAACCATTCGATCGTGTCGGTTCGCCAGAACCTCGATCTACTCGTCAACAATGGTCGTCCCGTCGCGGGTCTCGAAGCCAACGACACGTCCAAATGGGGCTTCACGCTGGGCAATGCCGTCGACGTCTGGCGTTCGGGTTTGGGGATCACGGCCAACGGTGCGCTCGTCTACGTGGGCGGGCCCGGGCTCAACATCACCGATCTCGCAAACCTTCTCGTGCGCGCGGGAGCCGTACGCGCAATGGAACTCGACATCAACACTGACTGGGTCAATTTCTCGAGCTACCAGCCCTCGACGTCCGCGGGGCTCGCGACGGCATCGAACGGAAGGGAACTTCTGCCGGCGATGACGGGAACGCCCGCTCGGTACTTCGAATCGTGGTGGGCTCGCGACTTCATCACCATGTCCGCCGTCACCACCATCAAGAACGCCAAGGGCTGAGCAATGTCACCGTCACTACATCGCCGAGTCGCACGTCGCGCGTCGTTGAAATCTGAACAGACTCCTACACAATTCGAAGGGTGCTTCTTATGGTGACGCCGTATCGTCCAACCATGACCGACGTCACCACTCGACAGAGCCAGGAGAACACCGCGTTCGAAACGAGGCCCCGACCCTCACGTGCCCCTCGTCGCAGCGCACGTGCGCCGCGACCGCGACACGCCAACGCCCTCGCTCTAATCGCCGGAATCGGCCTCGGTCTCTCGGTCGGCCTCGCGTTCGTGGGTCAGTCGATCGCGTCCTTCGGAACCGCCGGTGGATGGTTCACCTTTGCCGGACGGTTGACCGGACTGAGCGGCACGTACTTGTTGATCATCATGGTCCTTCTCGTCACGCGACTTCCGTGGCTCGAAGAGACGGTGGGCCAGGTCCGACTCGTCCACTGGCACCGAACTGTCGGGGGTTGGCCAATCGCAATCATCGCGCTTCACGTGGTGTTCATCACTCTTGGTTATGCCGAGGCCTCGCACGTGGGTGTTCTCAGTGAATTCTGGACCTTCCTCATGCACTATCCGGACATGCTCACTGCAACGGCCGCCTTCGTGCTCTTAGTGGTGGCCGGCGTCTCGTCGATACCGGCAGTGCGTCGCACGATGAAATACCAAACGTGGTGGGCCGTTCATCTCTACCTCTACCTCGCACTCATCTTGGCCTTCGCCCACGAAATAAAGACCGGCGTGATGTTCATTGGCCATCCCCTGACGCTGGATTTCTGGATCGCGCTCTCGGCCGGCGCCCTGGGTACCGTACTCGCCATACGATTCCTTCGGCCCCTCGCCAGGAATTTACGCCACCAATTGCGCGTCACGAGCGTGCGCGAAGAGGCCCCCGGGGTGTACTCGCTCGTCATCAAGGGTCGCAACATGACGCGGTTCGAAGTTGCCGGCGGACAGTTCTTCCAGTGGCGCTTCATGGCCCGAGGACTTTGGTGGCACTCACACCCGTATTCGTTGTCGGCGATGCCGCGTCCACCATTCATTCGAGTGACGGTCAAGCGACTGGGAATGCAGAGTCTGGCCGCGACACGGCTCAAGCCGGGTACGCGCGTCTTCGTCGAGGGACCCTATGGCGTCTTCACCCGCCACGCCCGTCGAGGTGGACGCGTCGTGCTCATCGGGGCGGGCGTGGGCATCTCGCCTATTCGCGCCCTACTCGAAGACCTCCCCGAGCGAACTGACGTCACCGTGATCCTGCGCGCCTCGACGATCGAGGATCTCGTACATCGCCAGGAAGTGACGCAGCTCGTGAGCGAGCGCGGCGGTCAACTGCACGAGATCGTCGGGTCGCGTAAGAAAGTCCACCTGGATGGGAAGGCCCTGCGAAAGCTCGTGGGCAACGTGAGCAACACGGACATTTACGTCTGTGGTCCCGCTGGCTTCAGCGCGAACATCACCGAGACGCTTATGCGACTCGGTGCACGACACGAGCGAATCCATCAAGAGGCGTTCGCCTTTTAGGTAATTGGAGCAATGGACATGACGACACGACCAGGACGGACCACATGAAACGCGCGCACATCGTGATCGCGGGCACCGTCGTGGGGCTCGCCGGACTCTTGAGTTTCAATTCGACAGCGGTGAATCTGTCGCTCGGCTCGCTGTCGGCCGTCACGGTGCCCACGCGCTCGACGACCACGACCACGACCACGCCCGCCACGACCACAACGAGTTTGCCTCATTCGGGCGGATCGACTCCGCCACCTACGACGACGAGAGTGGTCCCGACCACCACAGCGACGACCACAACGACCGCCGCACCGTCCACCGCGCGCAGTGCCACCGGCGCGGCCACCAACTACAGCTACGGGGTCCTCTCGGTCAAGGTCACGGTGTCGGGCACCAAGGTCACGAACGTCTCGATCGCGTCGATCGATGACGGGGGCAACCCTCGCTCGGCCTACATCGACCAAGCCTCGATCCCGCTCTTGGAACAGCAGGCGCTGAGCGCTCAGAGCGCGAGCATCCAGGGCGTCTCCGGAGCAAGTTATACGAGCGCCGGTTTCGAGCAGTCACTTCAGTCGGCGCTCTCGAAGTTGGGTTTGTGACGGGCGAGTCCGCGAGAGACCCCGGGACACGGCGGATCCTCCATCATGACGAGCAGGTGATGGGCACGATCGTGACGTTCGATCTCTACGACGAGGACGAACCGTCTGAGAGTGTGCTGTCGCTTCTGCGCGAGGCGATTGACGTACTGCACCAAGCCGACGATGACTTCAGCACCTACAAGCACGACAGCCCCCTATCTCGGCTCCGGCGAGGCGACGTCACCATGGCGCAGTGCCCGGCAGACGTCGGCCAAGTGTTGGAACTGTGCAACGTGGCGAGGAACATAACCGACGGTTGGTTCGACCCCTGGTCGCTTCCCGGCGGCGTGGACCCCACCGGCTACGTCAAAGGCTGGGCCGCGCAACGTTCCCTCGACGTGCTTCGTCGAAGCGGGATCCGAGGCGCACTTGTCAACGCCGCCGGCGACACGGCCAGTTTCGGTGGCCCGCACGCCGGAGTACCTTTTCGAATCGGCATCGTCGATCCGGCGGCAACACAGCACCTGGCGTGTGTCGTCGAAAGTCCGGGAGCGGTTGCCACTTCGGGCACCTACGAACGCGGCTGCCACCTCATTGACCCTCACACGGGACGGCCCGCGTCACGCGCGGCGTCGGCCACGGTGACGGGCTCCGATCTCGGGTTGGCTGACGCCTTCGCGACGGCACTCGCCGTGGCCGGTCTTCAGGCGCTCCCACTCGTTGAGGCGCTCGACGACTTCGAAGCCCTCATCATCGATTATGACGGCACCTTCCATACGACAACTGACTTTCCCGCGGTACGAACTAGCTCGAAAACCTCGAGCTGATCCACCGACGCGAGCTCGAACGGTCGGGGTCGAGGCAGAGTCCAGTGCACCCGGGAGTGATTTCATCGCCGCTGGTACAGCGCGTAAGAAACTTCGTCAAGGGCCGGTGTCGAGCTCTCAACTCACTGCATCGATGACAACGAGTTACCTCTGTATCGGATTAGGTCTCGTCGTCTTGCAAATAGACATCGAGCTGTCCCAGAAAATGTTGGAGGTCGAGAGGTTTCGTCAAGTAGTCGCGCGCGCCCGCGTCGCGGAATCGCTGGATCTGCTCGTGAGAAGCGTCGGCTGAGAGCATGACGACCGGGATGGACGCGGTACGCACGTCGCCACGGAGAAGTTCAAGCACCTCGTAGCCGGAGAGATCGGGCATGTGCACGTCCAGCAGGATCAAATCCGGTCGATGTTGCTGCGCCAACTGGAGGCCGAGACATCCTTCCAATGACGTGATCAATCGAACGTTCGGCTTATGGACCAAGAGACGTTCCAGCAGGCGGACGTTCCCGATATTGTCTTCGATGTACAGCACCGTCGCCGTTAGTGCAGCGTTCGACTCCGAATGCGCCGTCACGTCTAGTTCAACTTCCGCAAAATCCGTCGAGGTCGTCGCGAGAGGCAGGTCGAGCCAGAACGTCGAACCAGTGCCCGGTTCACTTTCCACGCCGAGTGAACCGCCAATCGCCTCCATCAATCCCTTCGAGAGGGCCAGTCCCAATCCGGTTCCTTCGATGCCCTTGGATTCGGCGTCGAGGCGGTCAAAGGGGGCGAAGAGACGGTCGAGCAATTGGGGTGCGACTCCCGGTCCGGTGTCTGTCACCCGCAGTCGCACGCGACCGCCATCCTCATCGCAGGTCAACGTCACCGTCCCGCCCTCGTGGTTGTACTTGATGGCGTTCGACAGGAGATTTACCAACGCCTGCTTGAGGTGTTGCGGATCGGCACGGACGTGGCGCGCGACGTCACACTGATCGACAATCTCCACGCCGGCCGCGGCTGCGTCACCGGAGACCAATTTCAGGCACTCGGCGACTAACGCCTCGATCGACACCAACTCGAGCGAGACGGCGATACTGCCCGACTCGACGCGCGAGATGTCGAGCACCTCGTTGATCAGTTCCAACAGATAGCCACCGGACTTCACGATGTAGCCGATCATCTCGAGTTCGCTCGGCGCCTCCAACTCCATTTGGAGTATTTGCGCGAAGCCGAGCACCGAGTTGAGCGGCGTGCGAAGTTCGTGGCTCATGCGCGACATGAATTCGCTCTTGGCGACGTTCGCCTGTTCGGCTTCAATCTTCGCAAGTTCCAATGCCCGTTGCGCTTCGACAGTTTCAGAAACGTCGCGCGAGATGATGACGGCACCCGTCGGATTGCCCTGGGCGTCCCGAAGCGCTCGGCCCCGAGACTCGATCATCGCCCAATGCCCGTCGGTATGGAGACCTCGGAATCGCACGTTCATCACTTCGTCGTTCGCAAAGCCCCGTTCGAGCGCTTCGAGGATCAGGCCGTGATCCTCGGGATGGACGAAATCGAGGGCCGCGCGACCTTCGGTCTGTTCGCGCGTGAAGGCGAAGGTCGAATCGCTCGACGGGCTCGCTTCGACGACGTTCAAATTCTCGTCGATCACCATGATTGAATCGACGGCGGCGTCAAAGATCGCGCGCGACTTCTCCATGCTGACGGCCAAAGCGTCAATCGTCTCGCGGCCCTTGGTGATGTCATGACCGACCGCGTAGTACAGATCGGCGTCCTTGCGAATCGTCCACTTCATCCATCGATACGTGCCATCGTGACAGCGTTCGCGCAGGTCCAGTTCAACGACGCTCGGCACGACACCATTCGCGGGTTGAAAGATGTTCGTCGCGCGCTCCAGGTCATCGGGATGAAAGTAGTCCGTGCAGGATTGACCAATCAGCTCCTCCGGTTCCCAACCAAGGACGTGACGATACGCCGGGTTGACGAGAACGAAATTTAGTTCCAGATCGACAACGCACATCACATCCGACGAGCTCCAGAAAAACTGCTCGAAGCTGACGGTGCTGACGTCGCGGTTACTCATTCGTCATTGAGGTGGGCTCGTGACCGGCCCAGGCGAAGAGAGTTGGAATACGGCACTCTGGAGAGTATTGCACTTTTTGTATGACAAGAAGGTGCACAATCCGAACCTCGTTCTGTGGAGCGAAATCCGACGTCCGTACGACAGGGACCCGTCGAATTGTTGTTAGTTCTTTACTACAAATTCACTGGTCGTATTTCGCCAGGAATCCTTCTACGACGTCGAGGTAACGGTCGGGTTCTTCGACAAAGGGCATGTGGCTGGAGTTTTCGAAGATCTCCCAGCGCACGTC
>PKYQ01000032.1 GCA_003133685.1 Acidimicrobiaceae bacterium | reverse complement strand
TGCCGTTCGGCTTCGTCGTCGTCGTTGTGCCGTTGGCCAACGTCGTAGTGGTCGAACCACTCTTCGACGTCGTTGTCGTCGACTTCGGCTTCGTCGTTGTCGTCGACTTCGGCTTCGTCGTTGTCGTCGTCGGCGCATGACGTCTAATCCTCGTCAACTTCGCCGCGAGCTGGGCCGTATATTTCTTTGGCACTTTCACGCCAAGTGAGGTTGTCCCGCCAATCGCCAAACTTCTGATTTCACCACCTAAAGATGCCTTATACCTTGCGGTTACACCGGACCCTAACTGGGCGGTACCCGTACCCATCGCCGAATTCGAGGATGTGCCAGCGTCGATAATGATGAACGCAACTAATACGGTCGTTGCTGCAGCGAGGGAGCAGAGCTGTGTAACCAGATGCGCTGCCCTGCGCTCACCCGGTACAGCATTCTTCATTTGCATGAATATAACCTGTCAAAGTAGAAACTATTAAGCACCTACTATGGGACAACTGCCCGCCAAATCAGGACCTTGTGGCCAGGATTATTATTAAGAATTCATGACGCGGGCGTGGCTTTGTGCAGAACTCATCTCGACTCCTCGTCGCATCAGGGTTAACGCGAAATGACGTTGGCCGACTGGTAATTCAATCAATCTGTGGAAAAAGATTCGATTAAATCGAAGAACTTGTGGATAACGTTTCGGACGATCTGGGGCGCCGACCTCCAGCGAACATTGGCATTATTTCGACGTTGTGAATACCGCGAAAGACAGTGTTCTGATCTCTAAAGAGTCTGGTGTGCGACCCACGCGTCGGTCGCAATCGTGTTGAGATCCGATCGTTTGGGGTTCCAGCCCAAGACCTCCTTTGCGCGTGCGTTACTCGCCACCGCCGCTGCGGGATCGCCCGCTCGTCGCTCAACGTAACGGACTTCAAACTCGCGACCAGTGACCTTCTTTACCTCGTCAATGACTTGACGGTTCGACGATCCAATACCGGTGCCCAGGTTCAACGTGAGCCCGGGATGCGTTTCGAGTGCTCCGATGGCCAGCGAGTGAGCGTCGGCGATGTCGCTGACGTGGATGTAGTCACGCACGCACGTTCCATCCGGTGTCGGATAGTCGTCGCCAAAGACGTCCAACTGATCGCGAAGACCAAGCGATGCATCAAAGGCAATTGGTATGGGGTGTATCTCCGGGTTGTGGCGTTCTGGGTGCGCCAACATTGCGCCTGCGGCGTTGAAGTATCGAAGCGACGCCGCGCGTCGACGACCTTGCGCGACGAGCCACTCCAAACCTTGTTCGACCATGAGATTGCTTTGGCCGTAGGGGCTGTGCGGACGCGTCTCTCGTTCCTCGTCGATCGGCATCTCGAGTTGATCGCCGTAGACCGCGCAGGACGAAGAGAACACGAATCGCTCGACGCCGGTCTGGACGAGTGCCTCGAGGAGTCGAAAACTCGACGCGACGTTGTTGGAGAAAAAGACTTCCGGGAACTTCATCGACTCGCCCGGTTCGATGCGCGCGGCAAAATGCACGCAGGCGTCAAAAGAGCCGAGGGATCTGATCAGTTCGGCGTCGCCGCGGTCACCCTCGACGAAGGTCGCGCCTCGGGAGCGTTCTCGCGACGGCCCGAAAGGAGATTGTCTAAGCCCGTGACGCCGTGTCCTCGATCGACGAGTAATGACGCCGTCGTGGATCCGATGAAACCGGCGGCTCCGGTCACCAAGATCCTCATCACTCGAATTTCCTACAGAGACGCGTCAAGGGCTCGCTTCCCACTACAACATTGAAGTTGCTACGTTACTTAATGACCTTGGCATACGCGATGGTGTCGGCCGTGGCGGGCGCGTGCTCGACGACCTTCTCGCCCCACTTGGAGAACGTCGTCGTTCCGCCACCGGTGGAGTCGGTGATGACTTCTTTGATCGGCAGCGTCTTGGACCCCGAAGAGATCGTCAGGACGCTCTTCGTGGCTGCGGCGGTGCTCGAGGCCGCGGTCTTCCAGGTGAGTTGGTAGGCCTTGGAACTGTCGCTGCTGGTCTTGTACTTCGTGCCCTTGGCGGCGGGCAGGATTCCCGCGAGGACCGTGGTGGTGAGATTCGAGTGGAATCTGGTGTAGGCAGTCGTTCCGGCCTTCATCACGACCGAAAGCGTTCCGACCTTCTTCTGCTCGGCGGCGGTAAGACCCATGACCGTCGTGAGCCCCGTCTTGCTGCCGCTCAAATAGGCGTCCGTTGGGGAGACGATGATTTTGACGACGCTCGCGCCGGAGCGAATCGTCTCTTCGCCGTAGGTGGCACCGATATCGACGTTGACGATGCTCTTGTCGGTACCGGACTTGGACGTGACGTAGACGTGGACGCCCGACTCTTTGAGCATGGCGCTTTTCGTGGCCTTGAGGACTGACTTCGTCGTCGGATTGCTCACCGAGGCCTGGGCCGCAATCGGCGTAACGGCCAAGACGAGGGTGGCGCCGATGGCGAGGGAGATGAGTTGAATACGGCGACGGGACGAAAAGGACATGGTCTAGAGCCTACGGTGAATTGGCACTTCGATTCGTTCACGAAATCTTTCACGTCATCGTGAACAGCTGAGCCTGTGCAGATTATCGCTGAAATCCTTCACCTTTGGGTTGGTAGTCGCGATTGGGTCGAGTCTCGTTTCACCAATGAATTCGCCGTCTTCGGTGGCGAAAGTGACGACGTCATCGAGCACGTAGAGACAGATCGATTGACCGCGGTAACTCCAACCGACGTTGAGTTGACGAAGTTTGCCGAGGTAGCGCAGCGTGACGTGACCACGCAAGTCGACGGTGTCTTTGCGGATGCGCCAGTGCGGGTCATTGATGAGGGTGTTCGGTACACCGAAGTCCGCCAAGAAGAGTGTTTTGACCATTGCGGGCTTGGAGCCCGCGTCCCAGAAGACTATGGCGCCGACCTTGTAATCGGGCACGAACGTACACAGAGCCTGTCGGGCAGATGGATCGAGGCGCTCTCATCGTCGTTTGTCGAGCGCAACGGTACTGGTACAGTTCCGTACCGGGGCTGATGACATACACACGTCAGGTGCGAAGATTGGCGCTTCTATTGCAGACACGTCATGCATAGAGAAAGGCACGACTTCTTGGTCGTCGGTGCATAATGCAAGGTCGGATCAGATCACTGGACGGGCTGAGGGGCGTCGCTGCCCTCATTGTTGTATTCCACCACATCCTGCTGACGGTGCCATCACTCGCCGTCGCCTACCAGTTCAATGAGCCCCACTACGCCCACAACTGGATGGACGCCTTGATCTTCAGCCCGCTGCATCTCCTCTGGGACGGTCCGGCGGCCGTGGGGATCTTCTTCATCCTTAGCGGGTACGTGCTCTCTGCTCCCTACGCCTACGGCAGAGCCGGAGGATGGTCTAGCTACTACCCACAGCGCCTCCTACGACTCTATCTGCCCGTGTGGGGAGCGCTCGTTGTTGCCCTAATTTGCGTTTCGTTGGTTGAGCGCAATGTCGTCCCTGGCGCCACCTATTTCGTCAACATCCATGCCACCTCACCCCATGGAATAGCCCAAGCGGCCCGTAATGCCACCCTTGTGTTCAAGACTGGCTGGCTCGACAGTCCGCTTTGGTCCCTGCGATTCGAAGTGGCTTTTTCGCTGGTCCTCCCAGCGGCCCTGCTCTACGGCAAATTGTGTCAACGTTTGTGGCATCTCAAGATGGCCGTCTGCATTGCGGTCGTAGTCTTCGGATGGATAATCCACTCCCAACTGTTCGAATATGTCCCAATGTTCGGCTTGGGAGTGGTTATGGCCTACGAGCAAGACCGTTTCAGGGCGCTCACGATCCGAATGAAGCCGCTGCAATGGTCGGCAGCTCTCGGCCTCTCGCTTCTATTGATGACGTCGTATTGGGACATGTGGGGCCTGGGACTCGGGAAGATCGCCTCCGTCGGCCAGGGACTGAGCGCTCTTGGAGCCTGCGGCGTCTTCCTCATCATGCGCGACTGTGTATCGGCCATCAAATTCGGGGAATCAGGCGTCATTCAATGGCTAGGCAAGCGATCCTTTAGCCTCTACCTGATCCACGAGCCGATTGTGCTCACGATCGTCTTCGCCCTCGGCGGCAAGCCCAACGTCGCTCTAACCTTCGCCCTGGCGCTACCGATCGTCTTGATGGCCGCCGAGGGCTTCTTCCGCGCGGTGGAACACCCAAGCCACCTGCTCGCTCAGGCCGTTGGCCGCAAGGTGAAGTCATACACGACGAAGGTAGCAAGTCCAGAAGCGGCGTAGAGCTCTGGGGCTAGGATGGCCCCAAAATGTCGGCAGTCAACGACACCCCCGAATGCTCCTGACATCGGACCTGTTGAACCGTTCTGAACGATTGTTTCTCAGTCAATGGAGAACCAAGTTCTGTGAAGACAATGTGATGCTGTCGATGGCATCCAATGCCGCACGCGGACTGAGGGAATGGCAACCTGAACTGAAGGAGTTCATCCATGTCCGTCGGTTTTATATCACTATCTCGTGAAGGTAGATAGTTCACGCGACGCCCAGCGCTGACGGATCAGCGCCATTATCAGGCGAATGCGTGGAACCTATGCTGACGCCAGGACAGATTGTCCGAAAGGTGACCAAATGACCCCGTCGGCCTACGACCAGTGGCGAGCACTCTACGAAGCGTCCGCGAAGCGCGACGTCCCCTTCGCGACGATGTCGGGGATCCCCCTCGACCCGGTCTACGGACCGAGCGACGGAGAGTTCCCGGGACAGTTCCCCTACACCCGCGGCGTCCACGCCAGCATGTACCGGTCTCGACTGTGGACCATGCGGATGTTCGCCGGCTTCGGCACGGCGGTCGACACGAACCAGCGCTTCAAGGAGATAATCGCCGCCGGCGGACAGGGCTTATCGACGGCCTTTGACATGCCGACCTTGCTGGGGCTCGATTCCGATGACCCGATGGCCCTGGGCGAAGTCGGACGCTGCGGTGTCGCGATCGACAGCCTTCGCGACATGCGCGACCTCTTCGCCGATATCGACTTGGCCACCATCACGACGTCGATGACGATCAACTCTCCGGCCGCGGTGATGTTGGCGCTCTTCGTCGCTCAGGCCGAAGAGTCAGGCGTCGCGCGCGCTCAACTCGGCGGCACGTTGCAAAATGACATCTTGAAGGAGTACCAGGCCCAGAAGGAGTTCGTGTTCCCGCCGCGCCAGTCGATGCGCCTCGTGCGCGACACCATTGCCTTCACCGCGGCCGAGATGCCCAAGTGGAACTCGATCTCGGTCTCGGGCTATCACATCCGAGAGGCCGGATCGACGGCCGCCGAAGAACTCGCCTTCACNNTTCTTCAACGCCCACATCGACTTCTTCGAAGAGATCGCGAAGTACCGCGCGGCGCGGCGACTCTGGGCGACGTGGATGAAGGACCACTACGCAGCGACCAATGAACTCAGTTGGAAGTTGCGCTTCCACACTCAGACCGCCGGGGTCTCACTGACGGCCCAACAGCCCGAGGTCAATATCGCGCGCACCGCGATCGAGGCGCTCGCGGGCGTACTGGGCGGCACGCAGTCGCTGCACACGAACTCGATGGACGAGGCGCTGGCGTTGCCCTCGGAGAAGGCGGCGCGCATCGCGTTGCGAACCCAACAAGTGATCGCCTACGAGACCAACGTCGTCAACGTGGCCGACCCCTTGGGCGGATCGTGGTTCGTGGAAGAGCTGACCGACGAGATGGCGCGCCAGGCCGAGGAGATCTTCGCCGAGATATCGGACATGGGTGAGGGCTCGATGCTCGAGGGCTGCATCAAGGGCATCGAGGACAACTGGTTCCAGGGCCGCACCGCTGAGTCGGCCTACAACCTCGAGCGTTCGTTCAACCAGGGCTCGCGCATCGTCGTGGGCGTGAATGACTTCACCGAGGGCAACGACGACGCGGATTTAGAGATCCTTCGCATCACCAACGAAGACGAGCGCAAACAGGTCGGACGATTGAACGACGTCCGCCGCGACCGCGACGAGGCGAAAGTGCTGCGGGCCCTGGAAGAGCTGACCAAGGACGCCCTCGATCCCGAAGTGAATCTCATGCCGGCGCTCATCAATGCCAGTCGCGCCTACGTCACCGTCGGCGAGATGATGGGCGCGATGGAAAAGGTCTTCGGACGTCATATCGAAGTGCCGACGCTATGACCATTCGCGTACTGGTCGCCAAGGTCGGCCTCGACGGTCACGACCGCGGCATCAAGGTCGTCGCGCGACTGCTGCGTGACGCCGGCATGGAGGTCGTCTACACCGGACTCTTCCAGACTCCCGAGACCGTGGCGATCGCGGCCATTCAAGAAGACGTCGACGTCGTCGGCCTCTCGATGCTGTCGGGCGCGCATCTGACCCTGGCCCCGATGGTCGTCGAGGCGCTGCGCGCGAAGGGTTCGGACATCCCGGTCGTCGTGGGCGGCATCGTGCCGAACAACGATCTCGAAGACATGCGCGCGGCGGGCGTCGCCGCGGTCTTCGGTCCCGGCGCCAGCGCCGATGAGATGGTCGCGTCAATCAATCAAGTGGTGAGTCAAACTCGGGCCTGATTCACACTCGCCCCGTAAGGGCGTGCGGTGACGTCGCTACGAGACCGGGGTGATGAGGTCGAGTTTCGTCGACCAGTTGGGAAGGATCTTACCGGCCTCGGTACCGAGGACGTCCTCGAGCATCGAGGAGTAGACGTCGCGGAAGTCGACGACGACGGCCAAGTCTCCCTGCACCAAGTTCGTGAGCGAGGGCTGCTCGCCGTGGTCAGGTCACGCCCTAAAAGCAGGCGGCGAGTTCGAAGAGTAGTGACTGGATGGTCCGCACGTAGCTCAGCATTTCGTCGTCGGCCGCGCCCAGTTGTTCGTCGGTGAGCAACCCGTTCGTTTGGGCCGTCGAACGAAGCGCGACCTGGAGCGTCGTGAGCCAGACCCACGCCTCGGCGTCGTTCAAGAACTGTTCGTCGACAGTGAGGCTCGCCAGTTCGGCGTTGGTCGAGGTCTCGGTTTGTCGCGCGAGCATCGAGATCGGGTTGTCGTGATCAAGGCTCGGATCGATCGGACCGGACAACGAGACGTGCCACTCGTGCTCGGGGTCGCGTTCGGCGGCGAGGACATTCGCGAACGCACTGCGCACGACGGAACGCCCATAGTCGTTCATGCGCACTTCCACCCGGCCGTCGCGACGACGGGTGAAGATCTTGCTTCCCGCCACTAGGCGTCCTGTTCGATCGTGCTTTGGAGTCCGGCGACCTGGAGTTTGACGCAATAGCTTTCGGCACGCTCGCGATGACCCGACCACACGAGCGCTCGGCCCTCGTGGTGCACCGCCATCATCAACTGGGTGCATTTGTTATTCGAGTATCCGAAGATCTTGCGGAAGATGACGACGACGACCGTCATGGGAGTGACAGGGTCGTTCCATACGATCACGTTCCAGGGCTTCTTGGTCTCGACGGCGTCATCGGTTTGGACGTCGCCCTCGGTCGTCGTGCGACGAAGGGGTTGCGTGGAGGGCATAGAACAAGTGTCCCAGACCGCCGAATGAAATGAAAGTAGCGAACGTAGTCTGGCCATGAGAAATCGCGAGGAAAGGTATCGACCAACGTGGCCAGTGAAGCCGTGACGCGCCTTCAACGACGGGTCAATCGCGACATTCGAAAGGCCGTCGGACTCTCCCTGGAACCGCCCCCTCGCTGCAACGATCCCGCGGAGGTCTACTTCGCCTTCGGCAGTGTGGCGCGAATTATCCACGGTGACCTGCCGCCGATGCTCGTCGGCGGACTCGGTTCGCTCTTCATCCAGATGCTCCATCCGCACACCATGGCCGGCGTGGCCCAGCACTCGCGTTACCGCGAAGACCCACTAGGTCGTCTCTTGCAAACGGCGAACTTCATCGGTTTCACGACCTACGGCACGAAGGCCGAGGCGTACGCGTCGATTGAACGAGTCCTCGCGGTGCACCAGGTCGTTCGTGGCGTCGCCGACGACGGGATTCCCTACTTCGCGAATGATCCGCACCTCCTGGCGTGGGTGCACGCCGCCGAAACCTCGATGTTCCTCACCGCGTACCGACGTTTCGGTGCGGTGAAGCTGAGCGACGCCGACGCCGACCAGTACGTGAGTGAAATGGCGAATCTGGCCCTCGATCTGGGCATGGTCAACCCGCCGACCTCGGTGGCGGAACTCGACGCCACGATCCAGCGATTCCGACCGGAACTGCGACTCAGCCCCGACGGCGCGATCGCCCGTGACTTCGTCGTGCGGGGCGTCCAACGTGGGATCACGCGTCGTTCGGTCAACTGGCTGCTCGTTCGTTGTTCCTTCGCCTTGATGACGCCCTGGGAGTTGGAACTCCTCGGCGTCAAACGCAGGCCGGTGCGAAACCGCCTCTTCATCGTGCCGGCGACGGCCGTGCTCTGTCGGGCCTTGCGGCTCTTCGTGCCGCCGCCGCCGACTACGTAGCGAGTCCGAGGCCGCCGTCGATGACGACGACTTGGCCGGTCACGTACGCCGACGACGCCAGAGCGACGATCACGTCGGCAATGTCGTCGGGCGTCCCGCTTCGCTTCAACGGTGCGACGGCGTTTACGAATCCGCGTACGGTATCCCAGTCCTCGGTCCACGGCGTGTCCACGAGTCCGGGCGCAACCGCGTTCACGCGCACGCCCGGACCGACCACCTTCGCAAGCAATGCGGTCATGTGATTGACCGCCGCCTTCGAGGCGGCGTAGGGAATCGACGAACCGAGCGGTCGCACGCCGGCCATGGATGAGACGTTCACGATGGCGCCGTGGCTCACGCGCAACGCGTCCATCGCCGCGACGCAGAGACTCCACGTCCCGAAGACGTTGACCTCAAAGATCTCGCGCCACACGTCGAGCGACGCCGCGGCGAGATCAGCGTGGGGAATGACCTTGGTCGTGCCGGCGTTGTTGACCAACACGTCGAGACGTCCGAAGTGTTCGATGACGTCG
Source organism: Acidimicrobiaceae bacterium (assembly GCA_003133685.1). Lineage (GTDB taxonomy): Bacteria > Actinomycetota > Acidimicrobiia > Acidimicrobiales > RAAP-2 > RAAP-2. Next base: position 37,773 of record PKYQ01000032.1, on the reverse strand, counting down.
GCGACGAGGCGCGAACAGTCCTCGCTCCTGGCGATATCGGCCTGCACGTACATCGCGCCCGGCGTCGCGCCAGCGAGTCGCTCTCCCGCCTCCACGCTGCGCACTGAGTTGAAGACCACGCGGTCGCCGGCCGTGGCGAAACGAAGCGCCGTCGCCTCGCCGATACCGCTCGTCGAGCCAGTTACCAGTACGACACGTTCGCTCATCACGACCTCCGGCGCAGGCGCCACGAGCCGGCCCAGTGTTGTCCCGGTTCGAGTACGACGACGTCCTTGCCGCTGCGAAGCCCGTCGGGCGGACAGGTCATCGGTTCCACCGCCACCGCCGTGCGTCGACGGCCCTTTTCCAAGTGGTCGCCCGTGAACACCTGGAGGTACGGAAAGTTGCGATCGACGCTGAGTTCGATCTCTCCACCCGTGGCGTCCACGAGGACGACGGTCGCGAGTCCCGAGTCGTCGCGGATCAATTCAGTGAACGTCGTGTCCAGTTCGTGACCGCTGACCGATTTGCGCGTGGTGAAGTCGAGACTGTTCCCCGCGACCGGCAAGATCTCGCCGGTCGGCAACTGGCGATCGTTCACCGCGACGTAGGCGGCGGCGGGGATCTCCAATTCGGCGCCTTCGATGGTCGGAGTCGTCACGGCGAGGTACGGATGAAAGCCCACGCCGAAGGGTATTGGTACGTCGTCGCGATTGGTCACCGTCGTCGTCACCGTCAAACCCAGTCGACCCAAGTGATAGGTCACGTTGATTTCGCTGAGGAAGGGATACTCGGGCGATGGGTGCAAGAGAAGTGTGAGGGAGCAGCGATTCTGGTTGACCGATTCGATTCGAAAGGGCCGCCAGCGAACGAGGCCGTGGATCGCCGTGGCGTGCGCGACGTCATCGATGGTCGGACGGGCCGTTCGGTCGGAGAACGACCACTCCCCGTCGCCCATCCGATTGGGCCACGGGTAGAGCACCTGTCCCCTCGCGCCGGTCGGCACCTCTTCGCCGGCGAAGCCCTCGATGACGCTGAGCCCGCCCTTCACGAAGGTCCGCAACGTCGCGCCCACCTCGGTAATCACGGCCCGTTCATCGCCGTGGGCGATGGCAATCTGTTCACCGGATGGAAGCATTAGGCGCTTTTCCTTCTAATCACTGACGTGTAATGTACGCCCGTTATCGTAGGCCGTATGCGAATCCTCATAACCAACGACGACGGGATCTTGGCCCCGGGCCTCGAGGTGCTGGCGCGAAACGTGGTGCGTTGGATCGATGAAGCCCCCGCCAACGAGGTCCGTGAAGCCATCGTCGTGGCGCCGCACAAGAACCACTCCGGCATGTCCTCGGCGGTCGGCGACGTCTTCTCTCACCCCAGCGTCAAGTACGAACGCCGATCCATCCCGGGTGCGGAGTCGCTCGTGGCGTACTCCCTCGAGGCTCCGCCCGCGCTTTGTGCGATCCTGGGAGCCGTCGGCAGCTTCGAGTTCCAGCCCGACTTGATTCTCTCGGGCATTAACGCCGGTGCGAATGTCGGGCGCAGTGTCCTGCACTCCGGCACGATCGGTGCCATTCTCACCGGCGCGCAACTCGGCCTCTCGGGACTGGCCGTCTCGGTGCAGTGGGGCGAGAACGTGCACTACGACACCGCTGGCGAGGTCGCAATCGAGGTCTTGCAAGAGTTGATGAACGCTCCCTCTCGCACGCTCTTCAATCTCAACGTTCCCAACCTCTCGGCGGCCGACATGAAGGGCGTTCGCCGCGGACGCATCTCGAGCGCCGGCATCGTGAAGTCCGCGCGGCCCTCGATCAAGGGCGAATCGCTGAGCGACCAGGGAGAACTGACGCTGCGACTCGGCGCGGCGTCGCCCGACATCGGCGACGTCAGTGACGAGGACGCCGATGAGGACGGCGCACTCATCGTCGCCGGGTACGCGTCACTCACGCCGCTGCGCGGTCCCCACGAGGACGCGGACCCGGGACTCGACGGCCACGTTCATTCGGCCCTCGAAGCGATCGCGCGACACCTCAATAAGGTCCGCTAATCGTCCGAAGGGCGACGGCGCTTTTCCTTCACTCGACTCCGCGCTTTCTTGTCGTCGACGCGACGAACCCTCGAACCCTTCGTCGGCTTGGTCGCGCGTCGCGGCGGTAGGCGTGTCAACGCCACGGCGATCTTCTGCGCCAGCTGTTCGAGCGCGGCGCCACGATTCTGTCCCTGTGAGCGGAATCGACCGGCGCTGGCGCGAACGACTGGTCCGATTTTTTCCAAGAGCAACTCCCGGTCGGCGTTCGAGAGAACCTGAGACTCTCTGACGTCAAAGGACGCCACGACGCGCGTCAACGATCGATTCGCGTGCTGGCCACCCGGACCTCCCGACGTCGTGACGCGAAGGGCCACCTCGTCGGACGGAATCGTCAGGCGGGCTCGGATGAAAAGCGAACCGCCCTCGAGCGCGCGGGGCGTGCTCATTGGCCGTCGCGCGTCGGGAACCGGACCATCGCCAACTGACTTGACGTGGCGACCAGCTGATCACGGGCGTCGAAGATTTCGCAGCGCTCTTCGACGACTCCGTCGGTGATGACGACGCACCACTGGCGAGCACGCAACCACTCGCCCACCGGTATCTGGTGGACGTAGGACGTCAATTGGAGCGTCGGCACCCACCCCGAGGAACCAAGTGGAAACGTGGCGGGTGGCAGGCCGTCGCTCGCGAAGAGGAGCGTCCCCGCGTCCCACGCCCCGACGCCATCATTCAGTCGGAGCCAACCCTTCACTTCCGCGAGGTCACTGCGTTCTCCGTCCAGCCACTTCGCGCACGTGGGGTCCAGACGAAAATCGACCACGCCCGTGAGCTCTATCTCTTCGACCACGGTGCGCCGTACGCACTCGTCGAGTGGTGCAAGTTCCGGAATTTTCGGGTGGAGGTAGCGCACCGTGGCGTCGTCGGCGAGGGTGCCCAGTGTGACGAGTGACTCTGAGGTCACCGCCGCGTCCTGGACGAGTACGACGTGGACGAACGAGGCACTTCGTCCCACTCGCCGCACCGTCGTGAGAAGTTCGGTCGGACCGACGTTCGGGGCCGTGACGTAGCTCGTCGTGATGGCCGTGGTGTGAACGTGTGCCGAGCCCTCGTCACTCGCCGCCGCGAGTGCCGCGTTAACCAAAAGGCATTGGAGGTAGCCGCCGTTCGGGCGTCCGACCACCGTGTAATCGTCAGAAATCTCGGCGGCGTAGCGTCCGGGTCCGAGCCGATCGACGGCCGCGGCGTCGCGCAACGAACGACTCTCTCGCGCGGCGCTCATAGGGAAACCTTAACGGTGGTTTTCACTCCAACCGTTAGATTGGCGGGTGAGAAAGAGGTATCGATGAGGACCATTCCTTATTTCATTAACAATGAGCGCGTTGAAGGGGCTGGCGATCTACTCGTCTTCAATCCCGCGACCGGCGACGTCAACGCGCACGTTCCGATCGCCGATGCGAGACTGGTTGACGACGTCGTAGCGATCGCGCGCACCGCCGCCAACAGCTGGCGCAATTCGACCCTCTCCCAGCGCACCAACGTCCTGTTCACTTTGCGCCAACTCCTCGTCGAGCACGCCGATGAGCTCGCGGCACTGATCACCCAAGAACACGGCAAGACCATCGCCGACGCGAAGGGGGAACTGGCGCGCGGTCTCGAAAACGTTGAATACGCCTGCGGTCTCACCGAGCACATGAAGGGCGAGTTCTCCAGCCAAGTGGCCGACGGCGTCGACGTCCACTCGATTCGCGAACCGGTCGGTGTCGTCGCGGCGATCACGCCGTTCAACTTCCCGATCATGGTCCCGTTGTGGATGACCGCCAACGCGATCGCCACCGGCAACGCCGTGATCCTGAAGCCCTCCGAGCGCGATCCGTCGGTGTCCGTGCGCCTGGGCGAATTTCTTCGTGAAGCCGGTCTGCCGAGCGGTGTTTTCAACGTGATCCACGGCAACGCCGACACGGTCAACCGACTCCTCGAGCACCCGGGCATCGACGCGGTGAGCTTCGTCGGCTCGACACCGGTCGCTCGCCACGTGTACCTCACCGGCACCGCGCACGGCAAGCGCGTACAGGCGCTCGGCGGTGCCAAGAACCACATGGTCGTCTTGCCCGACGCCGATCTCGACATCGCGGCCGACGCCGCCATCAACGCGGGATTCGGCTCGGCCGGTGAACGGTGTATGGCGATCAGCGTCGTCGTCGCGGTTGGCGACATCGCCGACGAGTTGATCGATCGCATCACCGACCGGCTGGACCGATTGACGGTCGGACCGGGCGATGATCCGAACAGCGACTTTGGTCCGGTCATCACCAAAGAGCACCGCGACCGGGTCGTGGGTTATGTCACCTCGGCACCGAGTGACGGCATCACCGTCGTGCGCGATGGCACGTCGTGGGCCGACAAGCCGGGCTTCTTCGTCGGGCCGTGCCTGCTCGACGGCGTCGAGCCGGGAATGAAGGCCTACGACGACGAGATCTTCGGTCCGGTGCTCGGCGTGTCGCGAGTCGCGACCTACGCCGACGCCGTCTCGATGGTCAACGCCAATCAGTACGGCAATGGCGTGGCGCTCTTCACGCGCGACGGCAACGCGGCGCGGCTCTTCTCGCGCGAAGTGAGTGTCGGGATGATCGGCATCAACGTGCCAATCCCGGTGCCGATCTCCGCCTATTCATTCGGCGGCTGGAAGAACTCGCTGTTCGGCCACAGTCACATCTACGGCCCCGAGGGTTTCGCCTTCTACACGCGCGCCAAGGTGGTGACGACGCGCTGGCCGCAACCTTCGGAGTCTCAGATCGATCTCGGCTTCCCCACGACCCGCTAGGTCGTGCTCGCCTCGGTCCACACTTTTTTCCGCGGCGTAGGTGACGGCCTACGCGCCCAATTCGATCATCGACAGATCACCGTGCTCCCGGACGCCACCGGCAACACAATGGACCCGGTCTGATAGATGAACGTCTCTATTCTCACCAAAGTGTCCGCGAGGACCGTGTCGCCTACTATTTCTCCAGCGAAGGCGGTCGCGCGACGTTCCTCTCGGGGTCGAGTCCTGCGACGCCGGGCACGTACGAGTTAGGGCGGCAGTCAATTCATGAGTAAGCAGCACACCAGTGTCCGGTCCTACGGCGTTCTCATCCACGACAGTCGCGTCGCTCTCGTACGCTCGTCGAATCCTCGCCACGAGCCACCGTTGTGGTGGCTACCCGGCGGCGGCATCGACTTTGGGGAGGCGCCCGAAGACACCCTGATCCGCGAGTTCCGCGAAGAGACCGGTCTCGAAGTCCGTCATCCGGTCCTGCTCGGCGTAACGAGCGACGTGCGTCGGCGCGACAACGGCGACAAGATCCACACGGTGCGCATCCTCTTCACCGTCGAATTGGCGGGCGGCGAGTTGCATCACGAAGTGCACGGCACCACCGACCACGCCGCCTGGTTCGAACTTCGCGACCTCGAGAGCATGAACATCGCCGAATACGCCCAAGCCGCGATCGCCTCAGCTCAAGGGAAGTAAATCCCCGGCATCTCGCGCTTCATCATTTTCCCGGGAGCGTTTCGCGGCAGTGGCGCGTCGCTGAACGCCACTCGCGTCGGGATCTTGAAGTTCGCCAGTCGCGTCTGAAGGTGAACGCGCAACTCGTCCGCGCTGAGGAGTTGACCCGGCTTCAGCATCACGACGCAGGCGACGACCTCGCCGAGGCGTTCATCCGGCAGTCCGAACACCGCGGCTTCGTAGACCGCGGGGTGTTCGTAGATGGCGGCTTCAACCTCGGCGGAGTAGATGTTCTCTCCGGCCCGGATGATCATGTCCTTCACGCGATCTTCGACGTAGAGGTAACCGTCGCCGTCAATATGACCTAGATCGCCCGATCGCAGCCAGCCGTCCACGAGGGTGCTCGCCGTTGTCTCGGGATGGCGCCAGTAGCCCCGAATCAACGTCGGCGATCTCATCCATATCTCTCCGTTCTCGTTGACTCCCAGTGCGCGCATCTCCTCATCGCGAATCTCGACGTCCATGACCAACGTCGGGACCGGACCCGTCGAATTCGGATGCGCGATGGACTCGTCACCATCGATTCGCGGACCGTAGGCGTTCGTTTCGGTCATGCCGTAGGCGAGGCCCGCGCGGCCATTCTTGAAGGAGCCATCGATTCGATTCATCAGCGTCGGTGGTGCCGGCGCACCGCCGCCACCCACCGAGGTCAACGTCGACGTGTCGTAGTCGCCAAAGTTCGGTGACTCGATGAGGTCCCAGGACTGCGTCGGGACGCCCACGAAGTTCGTCACCTGGTGACGTTCGATGAGCTGTAACGCGCGTTCCGGTTCCCAGCGATACATCATCACCAGTTTCACGTGAAAGCTAAAGCACGTCATCATGACCGGGATGCATCCCGTCACGTGAAAGAGCGGGATGATCAAGATGAAACACGGTGGCACGGCGCCGCTGGGTTCGTCGGGGTCGCGGCGCGCCGCCGTCACGACGGCCCCGGAAGAAAACGCGAAGATAGTTTGGACGATGGCGCCGTGCGTCGAAACCGCGCCCTTGGGAACGCCGGTCGTACCCGACGTATAGAGGATCGTCGCGTCCATGTCCGCGCTCAATTCCACGTCGGGCATCGCGACACCGCGCACGACGACGTCCTGCCAGTGTTCGACGTTCGGCGCGAGGGGTGCAAGGGCGTCCAGGCGAACGCCGAGCATCCGAACGTTCGCTCGTTGGCACGCAGCGGCGGCGCGTTCGATGCGCTCCGTGTCGCCAATCAGCACCGACAGTTCCGCGTCGTTGATGGCGTACTCCATCTCTGGGCCGGTCCACCAGGCGTTCATCGAGACCGAGATCGCCCCGATCGAGAGGATCGCGGCGAACGAGATGACCCACTCGGGATAGTTGCGCATGGCGATTCCGACTCGGTCCCCCGGTTTCACGCCGTAGCGATGAACGAGGGCGTAGCCCAGGGCGTCGACCTCTTCCATCACTTCGGCGAACGTCCAATCTTCGTCTTCGTAGACAATGAACGTTTCGTCGAGCCCACGTGCGGTGTCGAATAACTGTCGAAGGTCGGACGGCGCATTCTTAAAGCTCCGAGAGGGGACGCCGTCTCGTTCGACGTCGACGACCTCGAAGGGACTGCCCGGTCCGCCAATCACGGCGTTGGCCTCTTGAAAACTCAATCCCACCGAACCCTCCATATCGTTGACAAATAATACTCAGGAAGGCGGCGAGCGACGCGCGATTCATCGCGCCCGGAGGAAGTGAAAATATTGATGACGTTGAGGTGTGGTTACGCGCGCAGCGCGGCCGCGGCGGCCTTCTGCGTCATTCGTTCGACGCCTTCGCCCAACTTGGCGACGAACTCACTGAGGTCTTGACGAGCCCTCTCGGCTTCGGCGCTCAGTCCAGCGAGGTGATCCACATCCCAGAAACCCAGCACGGGATCGACCACGTCGCGGAGGAACTGCTTGAGGCCGTAGATGCCCTCGCGCGCAATTCGCACCGCGTGACGAGTGAAACTCGGGATACCAGTACCGGGCATCGCGAAGTCGCGCACTTGCTTGGCGACCGCGATCATCATGGTGGAGGGATCGATCGCGAATGCCGCGAGGGTGAGGTCGCGGTAAAAGAGGTAGTGCTTGGTCTCATCACCAGCGATGAGGCCCAGCACGTTGCGGCCGATCTTGTCGTCCTTGGGAAGTTTCGCCCCGGTATTGCGATGCGCGATCTGCGTGGCGCGCTCCTGGAAGGACACGTAGGCGATCAGCTCGGCCATGTCCTCGGGCTGGGGCACCTCGCCCTTTTTCATCTGAACGCGGCGGCCATCTTCGAGCAAGGTCGGGTTGATACAACGACTCACGTGCACCCAGTCACGCATGACCATGGCGTGGCGGTTCTCTTCCATCGTCCACTGATGATTCCAGTCAAGGATGGGATGACCCTCCGGGGCGTGGCTGAGCAAGGTGTGCGTGTAATACGGCAGGTTGTCCTCAGTGAGTAGGTTCACGTAGATCGCACTGCGCACGCCCTCATTGAGGGGATACTGCGAAGGTTCCCACGGCACGTCGGCGAAGTTCTCGCCCTCGCCCCAATTGATCTGCTCGTGCGGATACCAGAGACGTGGTGCCTCGAGGTGTCGGTTATAAAGGCGCTCGACGTCGGGCGCAATTTCACAGAGGAGATCGGTACGGCTCTTCGGGGAACTCTTAAGGACCATCTACTACCTTCCGCTCACCCAAAAAGGTGATTTACGATTCAAGCGTAATACTCCACGTCATATGACAATCTATTAACTTGTGATTCGCTGCACAAGGCGCTGAAGTATTCTGACTCTCTCGTGAAACTGATTGAGACACTCGTTCCTGCCGATTTTCGCAGCTCTATCACCGGCCCACTGCGCCGGTATTACACCGGCACGTTCGTGTCGTGTATGGGTCAAGGTCTCACGCTGTCGCTCTTCGTGGTCTACCTGCACAACGTGCGCGGCTTCTCGACGGACTTCGCCACGCTCTTGCTGTCCCTCGCCGCGTTGGTCGGTATCTGCAGCAGTCCACTCTGGGGCACCCTCACCGACCAGTTCGGCCCGATTCGCGTCATCATGATCGCGGTCATCGCCGACGCCGCGTCGCTGATCCTCTGGGCGCACGCGCACTCCGAATCCCAAGCCACCGTCGCCGCTTTGTTGCTCGCGCTCTTCGGTGGCGCCGGCTGGGGGCCCAGCAGCACCTTGCTCTCTCGGATCGTCCCTGTCGCGCATCGCCAGCGGGCCTACGGCTTCAACTTCATGCTGGTGAACCTGGGCATCGGCTTTGGCGGACTGGTGTCGGCGAGCATCGTCGACCTCCATCACCCCGAGTCCTTCGTGATCCTCTACACGTTCAACGCGGGCATCACCATGCTGGGAGGACTCATCGTCCTGACGCTGAAGCGCTACGGCGGACCGATCAAAGAACTCCGTGACGATGAGCAACTCAAGGAAGAGGGCTGGCGTGAAGTCCTGCGCGATCGTCGACTGCGGCGCTACGTGTTAGCGGCGGTCGTGCTGATGATCGGTGGCTACGGCTCACAGGAGGCCGGGTTCAGCCTCTTCGTCGTGAACAACCTGCATCTGCCTATCCACGTGATCGGCATCATCTTCTTCTTCAACACCTCGACGATCGTGTGTTCGCAACTCTGGGTCCTCAATCGGATCGAAGGTAAGAGCCGCACCAAGGTCATGGCGACAGTGGCGCTCTTCTGGCTCGCCTTCTGGGTGATCCTCGACGCGGCACTGGCGCTCCCGAAGGTGCTCGCGATCGTTTCTTTGTGCGTCGCGATGGTGATCTTCGCGCTGGGAGAGACCATGCTCTCCCCCGTCGGACCGGCGCTCGTCAATGAGATCGCCCCGGAACACCTACGTGGCCGCTACAACGCCGCGGCCGGTCTGGCCTGGGGCGTCTCGGGCACACTGGCCCCGGCGATCACGGCGTTCTATTTCAACGAGCACCTCGGGAACTGGTGGCCGTTGGGTACCGGCGTGACCGCTCTCGTCGGCGGCGCGCTCATGCTCCGACTTCGACACCTTCTCAGCGCGAGCGAAGACGGTCGCGAGATGCACCCCACTCCCACCGTCAACGAGTAATCGCCGTGCAGTTCACTCACATCGACGCGAACAATGACGAACAGTTCGACCCGTGGTTCGGTGTGCTGCAGCGTTCCGAACAGAGTCGAGACGGCGAACCCGCTCAGGGTTGGCACCCCGATGAATGGCGCGCCCGGTCCATCGACGAGACGGCCCCGAAGGTCTTTCACCTCTATTCGTACGGCCCTTCGCGAGAACGACCGGTCGCGGTCGGTGCCCTCGAAGTCACGCGCGATGACAACCTCGCGTTCATCGACGGGAACCTCTTCGTCGATCCCGCCGAACGCCGGCGCGGTTATGGTTCAGCGCTCCTCAAAGAGCTCGAAGCATCGGCGCGCGAATTGGGTCGTCCGACGTTGGTCATCTTCGTGATCGAAAGCTCACGCGAGATCGGCACCGGTCCCAACCGCGCCTTCGCCTTGCATCACGGATACCGCGTCGCCGAAGAGAACGTCCGCCGCGACCTCGAATGGCCACGTCCTGACGATGAGCTCAACGACCTCTGGGATACGTGGAGTCCCTTCGCCACGGACTACGAGATCATCTCGTGGACGAACGGCACGCCCGAAGAATTCGTCGAAGGACGAGCGCACCTTTCGGCGATCATGCCGGTCGAGACACCGCACGTCGACATTGACGTCGAGGCCGAACACTGGGACGCCGCGCGGGTACGTCTCCACGAGGCGACGACGAATCAAATGGGCCGCGACCTCCTCGTCGCGGCAGCGCGACACCGCGCGAGCGGAGAACTCGTGGGCTACAGCGAACTGACGGTGTCTCGAGAACAGCCCCAAACGGCCTATCAGTGGGACACGTTGGTCGTCCGTTCCCACCGCGGTCATCGACTCGGAGGTCTCTTGAAAGTGACCACCATGCGACTCCTCGAGGCCGGCCGGTACCCGACGACGAAGATCACGACGTTCAACTCGATGTTGAACGGTCCCATGATCGCGGTCAATGAAGCACTCGGCGCGCGTATCGCCGGCGCCATGGTGGCGTGGCGCAAGGACCTTTAGGGGTTGATTGCTCTGGGACCCTCGACGATCATCTCGCGCACCTCGCCGAAGTCCAAGTTGTACGGACCGATCCAACTGAGGAACCAGTCGGCGCCGGCCTTCGCCCACGGCGATGGATCGTCACCGATGAAGCCGCTGGTCACGACGTCGAAGTGTTCTAAGTCGGCGCCTTCGTCGATCAATCGCTGACGCAACGCCGCGACGTCGTCGGCGTCCTTCATTTCAATGACGAAGACACCGCCGTAGTGTGCGGCGCGTCGGATGGGCGCGGGATTCGGCCAGCGTGCGGCGAGCCAAATCGGAATACCGCCTGCACGCGCGGCCGTTGGTTGAAACGTGACGTCGTTCGCTCGGTAGTGCTCACCCTGGTGTGTCAGCGGTTCACCGGAAAGTAGTCCAGTCAGTACTTCGAGTCCCTCGCTGAGCATGGCACCGCGCTCTTTCGCTTCGGTGGTCTCGCCGAACTTGGAGAGTTCACCCGACTCACCATCGTCGCCGATCCCGAAACCGAGGATCAATCGACCATTCGAGAGAAGGTCGAGCGTCACCGCTTGGCGCGCGACGACCTGTGGTCGGCGGCGATTGAGCGGCGTGACCATCGCGCCGAGTTGAATGGTCGTCGTCGCCGACGCGATGGCCGCTAAGGAGATGTACGGGTCGAGGATCTTGGTGACGCCCCCGGCGTACAGCAGGTGGTCCCAGAGGAAGATGCCGTCCCAGCCGGCCGCCTCGGCAGCTTGGGCTAATTCGACCAGCCGACGGGGATCGGCCACGCCGTCAAAGGGCGGAAAAAATACACCTTGGCGCATGAGGGGTCACGACTCCGTTTCGAATCGTTTACCAAGTATTTCCGAACAGCCGACTATTGCGGCTTCTTGTTCTCCCACGGGACTCTTTCACCAGACGCCTTGAAGAGTCGGTACGACAGAATCGCTTGAAACGCGCCCGCGATGATCGTGAGGTACATGCCGTACTGGGGACCCCAACCGGCAATCTTGGGCACGGTGAGCCATCTGAGAGCCACGATGATGATCCCAATCAATGAAAGTCCGAGGACCGTGACACCGGGTCCATACGAATTCCTCGGCAGATTCGATCCGGAGCGCAACGCGACGAGGTACGCCGCGGCCGCAATGATGAGAAGGGCGCCGATGAGTCCAAATCCGGAGCCCCATCCGCTCTGATTGAACGGTCCGTAGCCCCACCACGGCAAAAATAGGCAAATCAGTGTTATGAGTCCTGCCCCGGCAACAATGCGGTCGGACGTGTCAAGTTTCTTCATATCGAATTGGGCCATTGGCTCCCCCTGGGTTTGAGTGCTCTTATAGATATCACAAAGGGCCGCTTACTGCACGGAATTCCTGTACGCCTCGCTCACGTCAGGACAACGCTCGTGACGCGAGTGTGAAAAAGTGAACATTTTCAAACATCAAACACTTAATCGGCTCAGCCACGTCGATAGTTGCCCCCAACGTCGTGACCGCCGGCTACTCAGGAACGCCCTTGGCCAAGAAGTTGGGCGTCACAGAGGGTCATCGCGTGACGTTAATTCGCGCTCCTCGGGATTGGTCGATCGATGAACCTCCTGCGAACGCGCGCGTCACTCGTCGACGTAGTGAATCGACATCGGACGTGGTCATTGCGTTCTTCAACGACGCCGCGTCGTTGGAACGAGTGATCGAGTCGTTTTCACGCTCGATCACACTCGACGGTTCGCTGTGGATCGCGCGGCCCCGTAGAACAAGTGGTCATAGCTCGGACATCACCGACAACGTGGTACGAAGTGTGGTCTTGCCGCTCGGTCTCGTTGACGTGAAAGTCGCGGCCTTAGACGACGACTGGTCGGCCCTCAAGATGGAGCGACACAAGGAGTTACGCGCGAAGTGCCGTTCATCTCCTCGGCGCGGACAATTCTGTTACGGCGCTAATTACAGGCGGGATAATTCTTGAGTCCCCACAGATGAGCCACGACCGAAGGAACGTCCTTGGCGCACAGTGGGAATCCCGGTGACCCGGTCATGAACCATTGGCCAGATCCAATCTTGTTGAAGATGCCCATACTGCCGCCGTCCTGGAATGAGACCTCCGCCCTGTAACTCGCCGGAAGGATGAGACCGAAAGAAGCGATGGCCCATTCTCGGTGATCGACCGCGTCGTAGGCGATGAGCGGCGTATTCGGACCGTTAGGCGAGATGACCTGGCCCCATTTGATCGGGTCGGTGCTGACCATCTCTTTGTTGTGAAGCTTGAACTTGAAGAATACTGCCCTGAGCGTGTTCATTTCGGCTGGCGTTGCCTTGATCGTGTGCGACGTCGACGGCGGTGAGGCCGCGGACGGCGAGTGACGGTTCGCCACGACGACGACCGCGACGACCGCGACGACCGCGACGACAATCAAAGCCACCACGACAAGACCGAGGAACGCTCTTTTCATATGAAAGGGAAAGTAGTGCACGCAGTGGCACCATCGCCGGACAGCGCAGACAACTTCAACGAGTCCCTTACGGGCCCTCGGTTCCGTTCGGACCGCACGAGCGCGGGTCCCACAACTGCAAGGCCTGGGTGACGTCCGTCGGCGCCGAAAGATCGGTGTCGTGCTTCACGGCCGACGGATCCACGACAGTTATCTGCGTGACGGGCCTCGTGGTCGTGGTCGTCGCCGTGCCGTGATGCTTACGCTTCAGCGTCGTGGTCGTCGTCGAGGTCGTATGCGGCGGAGCGAGAACGCTGACGTCCGAGCCGGTGAGCACGGTGACCTCAGCGCCGCCTGTCGTTCGTCCTAGCGCCATCACCGCCGGGCCCTCGATCGTGTGAAGGACTGTCTGCGCCGCGGCCAACGATGACGCAGAGTTGTTGGCGTGATACACCACGGTCTCTTCACGAACACCGAAGGGCGTCGCGGTACCGACGCCGCGGATAACGAAGCCGCGTCGACGAAGGCCGGCCGCGACGACGTGTTGCTGGTTCGGGACTCCCGTCCCGTTGAGCACCGAAACGGTGATTGACGAGCTCGCGGGCAAAGGCTTGCCGTCCATCGTGTTGATGTCCGGCGCGAGGTCCAAGAATCGATCGACCGTCTGGGTAACCCCGGGATCGATCGGGAATTCGACGTCGCCGTAGTAGTACCCCTGATAGAGGTACCCTTCGGGCGTTTGAACGAGCACGACCGGCACCGTCAACTCCGGCACTGACCCGACCGAGACACCGTGGAAGTGCTCGGCGAGACTGAGGAGGGCGCTCGTGGTAAGTCCCTGGTCTACGGTCAGATAACGGGCGACTGACGTGGCCAATCGCTGGTCGGTCAGGGGATTCACGATCCCCTTGGCCTTGACCGCGTCGGCCAAGACCTTCAAGAACTCGTGGTCGCGTCGAATGCGCGCCAGGTCCGACAGTGCCTCTTGTGGCCAGTTGCGATAGTCCGTGCTGTCACCCGGGAACCGAATCTGCAAGTGGCGTGCGCGAACGACTTCGAGGGCTCGTTTGCCATTGAGTTGAATGCAACCGGGATGTGGCACGTACAACTGGGAGTACGCGTCGAAGACCTCCATCGGGAAGTACATCTTGATGCCGCCGAGCACGTTGACGACGTCGGCGAAGGTGTCGAAGTTCAATTCGACGTAGTGGTTGATCGGAATGCCAAAGTCTTCTTGGATCGCTGCGACGAGCTGTGACGGTCCGTTGTAGAGAGCGGCGTCGATCTTGTTCGCGCCGTCCTTACGCGCGTTCGGTACGAAGAGGTCACGGGGCAACGAGAGGATCGATACCTGGTTGGTCGTCAAGTTTAGGTGCAGGATCATGACCACGTCACTGTTGACGCCGGTCACGCCTTGCGAGCAAAGTCCGTACGCCGCGTCCTGCACCTTCAAGCCACAGCGCGTCGTCGAGCCGACCAACAAGATGTTCTCAGCGTTGTTGTAGGTCTTGGTGATCGTCGTGATCTTGACGTGGTGAATCAAGTGGTTGATGTACCAGTAGTCACCGGCCACCGCTGCGACTATCACGACGACGACGGTTGCGAGTGTGACCATGACGATCTTTTTTGGCGACCGCTTTACCCTCTGTCGGTGGCGCGCTCCACCCTGGCGGCCCTCGACCGCCTGTCCAAGCGCTTCGAGCCCAGCTCGATTTGGTACGGGCGGCGTTGGGGTATCGGATTCCGACATGGGTCGATTTTACTTGCGCGCCTCTAGAACACCCGGAGGTCAAAAGACGCTCACGAACAAGTCTGCGGTGTTTCGAGTTTTAGATCGAGCGTCCAGCGTTTTCCCAATACGGTTGGCGGAGCTTTCGCTTGAACATCTTTCCCGAGTCCTCTCGCGGCAACGATTCGTGAAATGTGACGACCTTGGGAACCTTGAATCCGGCCAAGTGACTTCGAACGTGGCTTCGAATGTCGTCGGCGCTCAACACCGCACCCTCATCGAGTTTGATCGCGGCCGCGATCGACTCGCCGTACTCGTCGTCGGGGATGCCAAAGACCGCGCAGTCCGCCACTCCTCCGAGCTTCAAGAGGCAGGCTTCGATTTCAATCGGATAGATATTCACGCCGCCCGAAATAATCATGTCGCGCGCCCGGTCACAGAGATACAGAAACCCGTCGGCGTCGAGAAAACCAATGTCGCCGCACGTGATGAGCCCGTCACGTTCTATTTCGGCACGCGCATCCGATTTTCCGAAGTAGGTGAAGTCAGAATTCGCTCGCGCCCGAACGAAGACCTCGCCGGATTCACCGACCGGCACGGGGCCGCCCTCGTTGATGACGAGAACGTCACTCGAGGGCAGTGGCCGACCGACGGTGCCCGGATGCTCGAGCCACTCTTCGCTCGTGCAGCCGGTGATGAATCCGACCTCGGTGCTGCCGTAGAACTCGTCGACGATCGGACCCCACCACTCGATTATCGCGCGCTTCACGTCGGGCGGACACGGCGCGGCCGTGTGCGACACGTGACGCAGCGAGGATAGGTCGTAGCGGTTTCGGACTTCCGGTGGCAGTCGAAGGAGCCGCACGAACATCGTCGGCACCATGTACATCGAGGAGATCTGATGCTGTTCAATCAAGGAAAGGAACTCCTCGGGGTCGAAGCGGTCCTCGAGCACCACGTACGCCCCGTAGGCGCGAGCCGCCACGAGCGCGTAGGCGTACGGCGCCGAGTGGTACATCGGCCCAGCGATGATCGTGCGCATTCCGGGCCACGCACCGAAGAGCTTCGTCACCTCGGTCATGTAGTCAATCGCTTGGGATCCGTCGTTCGTGCCGGGGAGCCGTCGCACGCCCTTGGGGTGTCCGGTCGTGCCCGAGGTGTAGATCATTGACAATGGATCGCCGATGTAGGCGTCGTGGATCTCTTCGAAGCCGTCGCGCCACGACGCCCATTCCGTGACGTCGGGCGGAAGCGACGCGATCGCGTCGTCTATCTCGAAGCGCTCGGCAATGCTCGACGGGGTCGCGACGCCCAAAATCGTGACCGAAGCGGGCAGCGCAGTACGAACACGGTGCAGCAGGTCCGCGTGAGCGACGACCACGACGGCCTCGGAATCATTGACGACGTAGGCCACCTCTTCGGCACTACCGTGCCAGTTGATGGGCACCGTCGCCGCGCCAAGCGCCGAGGTCGCGAACGCCGCTTCGAAGAACTCGTGATCGTTTCGCAGCAAGAGCGCGACGGAACCTCCGGGCTCGACGCCGAGCGATCGCAGGCCGGTGGCCGCCTTTCGTGCGCGAACCATCAACTCGTCCAGGGTGACGAAGACGTCGCCGCGCAACACGCCCGCCACATTGTCGTCGTCGCTCAGGTACTCGATCGACTCTTCTGCCTGACTCATCGTTGCCCCCACCGACGCCAATTGCTTCAACGGACGATAACGCAGTCCGATGCGCTCGTTACTCGCTCAACGACGACCACCTGGTCCGGGCCATTCGTCCGCGCCACGATTGCGGGAGAGCGGTACATTGATGCCATGGTCGAGAAGTATCGAGAAGAGGGCATCGTTTGCGGAGACGACGTTCTGGAGATTCGTCACTATTACTTATGGGGATCCAAGAAGGTGCCGTACCTCTCGATCGTGGGCGTGCAACGCGTCGCTCTGGCGGCGCTGAAGGGTCGAGCCAGAATTTGGGGCACCGCCAACCCGGGCTACTGGGCCAACCTCGATACGAAGCGACCGTCCAAGAAAGAGGGCCTGGTCCTCGACCTCGGTACGCGCATCAAGCCGTTCATCACGCCAAGTGAACTCGACCACGTGGAGACGCTCGTACGCGAACGCGCTGGACTCGGACCGGCCGGACCGACGATTTCGGCTCCCTATATTTGATGGCGAAACCCGAGATCGACGTCGAGTTTTCTTGCGTAAAACGCTGTCGGGCCGCTCCCATTGCACGTCGTGCGCCTCAGAACTGAAGTTAGTGAAGGGCGTGTACGGCGACTACTGCCCTCATTGTGGAGCACCTCAGACGTAGCGATAACCACATCGAGACCGAAATGACCTACGTGGAATCGTCCGGACTTTGATTATTCGTTGAAAATAACCGATCAATCAAAGACGCACGTGCGCGAACCGAACACGATCACACGCTGTTCCAGGTGCAACCGGATCGCCGAGGCGAGCACTGAACGCTCAATGTCCGCGCCGCGCCGCGTCATGTCGGCGACGTCATCGCGGTGAGAAATGTGAACGACGTCTTGAGCGATGATGGGTCCCGCATCTAACTCAGCGGTGACGTAGTGCGCCGTCGCACCGATGATCTTCACGCCGCGCTCGTGGGCTCGGGCGTACGGGTTGGAACCGATAAACGCCGGCAAGAACGAGTGATGAATGTTGATAATTCGTTGCTCGTAGCGCTCTACCAACCAAGCGGGTAGGACACGCATGTAGCGGGCCAACACAATCAAATCGGGGTCCAGCTCGTCGAGCACTTCACCGACTTGACGTTCTTGCGCGGCGCGGTCCTCCCCCACCGGGAGGTGTGTGAACGGCACGCCGTAGCGAGCGGCCAGGTCGCGGGCCGCTGTCTGATCGCTCACTAGGGCGACGACGTCACAGTCCAACTGACCGATGGCGCTTCGCGCGATGAGGTCACTCGGGCAATGGAGCGTCGACGAACACAGCACGACCACTCGCGCACGTCGCCTCGAGATCGGGGTCATCGTGTAATCCACCGATAGCGATGAGCGAAGATCGTCGAGACGCCGAACGAGTTCCGGAGCGTTGACTCCCCCGGCGACCTCGATGCGACACCCGAAGTCACCCTCGACGACATCGGTGTGTTGGTCCAGTTCGATGATGTTGCCGCCCGCTAACTGAATGCTGGCGGCCAAATTCGCGACAATTCCAACGCGGTCCGGGGACCGTACGGTGAGAACGAGTCCCTGCGACCAGTCGTCGATCGTCAGCGAATGACCGTCTGACGAAGGTTCTGTCATTGCCATGGTCCCATAGGGTACCGGTCCGTTCGTCATGCGCAGTCGTGCGACGTGCTTTCATTAACGGATCGACCGATCCGGTCACACTCGCTTCGAGTACGACCGAACCGTGAGTGGAATGAAGATCGCGGCGACGGCGCAACATCCGAGGAGCGCCCAACCGACCTGGGCAGTGATGATGCCGTCATTCATCAGACCACGCAATGCCGAGACCACGTGTGAGACGGGATTGACCCGCGTTACGCCCTGGAGCCAACCCGGAAGAGTGTCGACGGAGACGAATGCATTGGACAGGAAGGCCAATGGAAACATGAGCATCATGGACAACCCCTGGACAGCGCCGGCGCTTCTCGCTTTAGTGCCGATCCACATGAAGATCCAGGCGATGGACCAGCCGGTAATGACTGCGAGCACCACTGCCGCGAGTACGCCCGGAATACCCCCACCCGGGCGGTAGCCCATGATGATGCCTACGGTCAGAGTGACGCCGGCCGCGATGGCATAGCGGGCGAGGTCGGCCAGCATCGGTCCGGCGAGCGGGGCGATCCGGGCGATCGGCAGCGACCGAAAACGGTCAAACACGCCCTTGTCCATGTCCTCGCGCAGTTGGATGCCGGCGCCGACGCAAGCGGTAATGGTGGTCATCGCGATGATGCCGGGAATGAGGGTCGGGAGGTACTGCGCGGTACTGCCCGAAACCGCCCCACCGAACATGAGCCCGAACATCACGGTGAACAGCACGGGCATCGCGGTGACGTCGACGAGCTGCTCAGGATTGCGACGCATCTTTATAAGGGCGCGCCATGCCAGCGTCGTGATCTGGCTCAGCGCCTCGCGTGTTGTTACGGACTCCTTAATGGTGCGCTGGCTCGGTCGCAATGTGGTGGTTGGGATAGTGATGGCCGCGGTCATGAATTGCTCGCCTCCGTATCAGTCATCACGGTTTCACTTGTGTGGCCCGTCAGAGCGAAGAACACGTCGTCGAGGCTCGGCTGCTCGACGGTGGCGTTGGCGATGTCGAGCCGGTGGTTCCGCAGTGCAACGAGTACGTCGGCGGCCTGATTCGCATTGCTCAACTGAACGCTGAACCCTGAGCCGGTTGGGGAAACGACCGGCGTGGCGTTGGTCAGGTTCGCAGTCAGTACGACCGCTTCTGTCGTGTCAGCGTCCTCGGCCATCTGGACGCGCAGACTCGAGGTCCCGATTTGGGACTTGAGTTGACTAGGGGTGCCCTCAGCGACCTTCCGACCGCGATCGATGACGACAATTCGCCCAGCCAAGGCGTCGGCTTCATCGAGATACTGAGTGGTCAACAAGATGGTCGATCCCTCCGCGACGAGGTCGCGGATCGTATTCCACATCTGGTTGCGATTCCGAGGGTCGAGACCCGTCGTGGGCTCGTCGAGGAAGATCAGTGCAGGTCTGGTAATGAGGCTGGTCGCGAGATCGAGGCGGCGACGCATGCCTCCGGAGAATTGGGAGATCGGGCGGTTAGCGGCTTCCGTCAACTCGAACTGCGCGAGCAGGTCGTCGGCGATATGGTGGGCTCTCTTTGAAGCCAGCCCCTGTAGTCGGCCGAACATCCAGAGGTTCTCGCGACCCGTCAGGTTCTCATCGACCGACGCGAACTGACCCGTGACGCCAATCAGCTGTCGCACTGCGTGACCTTCGCTGCTGACGTCGTAGCCGAAGATCTTCGCCTCGCCGTCATCGATCGGCAGCAGCGTTGTCAGCATGTTCAGCATCGTGGTCTTGCCGGCGCCATTCGGTCCGAGCACTCCAAAGATCTCACCTTCCATGACGGTGAGATCGATATTGTCAACGGCGCGATTCGCGCCGAAAATCTTCGTTAGCCCACGCGCCTCGACGGTGGTCGCGCTCGCCAGGGAGCTGTCACGCCCAACTTCGTTAGCATCGATCCCCGATCGTTCAACTTGGGGAATTACGGTGGACATGTTGTGGCTCCAAACTTCGTGTGACTATAACTATAGCACGACTCTATAATTCTGTCTACACTTATTCACGTAATGAGAAATAGCGACGACCTCGACGTGGATGCCATCCTCAAGCTCTTCGAAGGCGCGCGTGCCGAGGAGAACCTGGAGCCGAACGAGGGTCTACGCAAACGTAAGAAACGGCAGGTTCGCCAGAGAATCTCCGACGTCGCAACTGCGATGTTCCTAGTTCACGGTTTCGACAACGTGACCGTGGCCCAGATTGCGGTCGTGTCCGAAGTCTCCCAGCAGACGGTGTTCAACTACTTCTCGACCAAAGAGTCGATGTTCTTCGATCGCTCCGAGCCAATGATGCACGCCGTGGCGGATGCCGTGAGGGAACGTGGGAGCGCTTCGCTGATCGAAGTCGTCGTGGAATCCGTAGCCAGTGAGATTCACCCGGGTCCTTTGGAGTCCTTGGATGATGCGGACCAGATCCATCAGCTGCACCTGGTGCGCCTCTTTTGTGACGTCGCCACCAGATCACCAACCCTCGTCGCGGCGCGTTTCGCTGATTTGCCGCGCTTCATCGAAGAAATATCGAGCGCGCTCGGCCAACGAATCGGTGCCGACCCGATCGACCCCAGAGTGCAGCTCGCCACGTTCGTCACCGCCGGACTCGTCGAAGTCCGAGTGCAGTCTGCTTTTCACCACGTCAAGCACGCGACTTCAATGGCCGAACTGTATGGGGATGTCCACCGCGACTTCCTCATGGCGGCGCAGCTCGCCGAGCCGTCCCTGACGGCATTCGACAACTTGCCTGACACGGCACACAGTTGATCTGAACTCCTGACGCCGGCAGCAGAAGTCGCCGAAGAAGCAACCAGGAAAACGAATCTCAATGCCTCCATCCGCGTCCGTTGGATCATGATCCGGAATTCAAAGTGGACAGTTCAACTGATCCAGGAGTTCGCGGACGGTAACGACTCGTCGTCACGATGAGTGCCATGCCCACGGCCCATGCAATTAAGGCGATCACATTCAGAGTGTCCACTTGCAAATATTTGAGGGATATTGGATACGCGACGCCAACGATTATCCAGGGACTGCTGAGAATCAGTGCGGCACTGGCGGCTTCGCGTCGCTTGGTAATCCACAGCAGTACAAACAGTGCAAGTAGTAATACGTCAACGTAAGGCTGGCGATTAACGATCTCGTACGTCCCAGACCAATAAAAGGAATTGAAAAATCTGGGATTGACACTCGAAGCGGTAACGAAAAACAAGGTCGCGAACGTAGCGAGACCAACGCTCAAACTGGGTATGACCCTGCGTCGCGTGACGTACACGTCCGGGGCAAGGAGGCTGGGAAGGCCGAGACTCACCAGTATGGCAATGTCCCAAATGTTTGGATTGCGATGAGCGAGTTTGGCGAGTAGCTCGCCCACGATCGTAAGTGTCATGCACACGCCGGCAATACGTCGCCGGTACTGCGGCCACTCAAAGACCACCACGACGCCCAGAATCCAGACCAGATAGAACAGAGGTCCTGCCGTGAGGAACGGTCCGAAGTGCGGATAGAAGAATCGTGAACTCACCACCGGCAAGTCGCCCGAGATTAAAAGATACACACCAAAAAATGCTCCCATCACGAGTCCGGGGATCGCGGCAATATCCAATGCCTTGCCAAACATGGTTTCACTGGTCAGACCCATCCGAATGCGCACTCCGTACAGCGCCACGCTGATCTGGTCGCTGAGCGAGGCACGAGGAACGCGAGCTTCGGCAGCGTCTTGCAAAGTGGCGACGATCTCTTCTCCGCGTTCTTCGCGGTACGCCTTGGGATAGAAACTCAAGAGTCTCCGTGAACGAGCGAGGTTTTGGGTCATGCGATTCCTCCCACGAACCGAAGTCGACGTAACGCAATATTGGAAACTTTGACACGACGTTTGGACTCTTCGCTGAGCAGTGTTGTGCCTTCAGACGTCAGCTCGTAGTAACGGCGAAGTCGTCCGTCGACGATCTCCTCGCCCACCGATTCAATGACGCCGTCGAACGTCAAGCGGTCCAACATGGCGTAGAGCGTTCCCGCCTTGAGTTCCACTTCGCCCTCAGAAAGCGACGCCACCCCTTGAATAATCGCGTACCCGTGTCTCTTGCCCTCGGCCAAAGTCGCTAGCACAAGAAATGTAGGTTCTCTCATCTCTTTAATCATGTGAGCAGTATATACAGTTCACATGTATATAAGTGTGATGTTACGTACGGGATGTAGTCCAAGTGCACCGCAACTCAGAACTAGCAAGAGATGATTCTGATGCGTCGACCAGAAGAGTTGACCAGCGCCTGAATGTCACTCTGGTCACTTGTAACTATCTGATCTCCTTCCCTGGCGATGGTGACGACAGTGGCGTCAATGGCACTTCCACCACCGGCATCTCGGATAAGGACGCCTGCGGATCGCCCCAAATCACCATCCACAGGTAGCAGTTCCACGGCGGCGAGCAGGCGAGCCAAGGGGACTTGGTTTCCCGACCCACCTCGCCAAACTTCTGCGACCACAGCGCCATTACTTCGAAGTGAAAGTGAGTTCTTCTGGGCCGCCTTCAAAAGAGCTACCGTGCTCCGGTCATTGCGCCCAATAGCTATGAACGCGCCAGCATCCAAAATCATGGCGGTCATTCGGCCGGAAGACTCACTCGAACTTCCGCCTTTTCAAACGAAATGCGTTCGCCGGCCTTCACCAACCTCGATATGTCAGGCACGTCTTGTTCTGGAACAAGAACCGAGTGCCCACCTTCGATGATCCGAGTTATCGTTGAGATGAGCTCATCGTGGCTCCCTCCCAGAGCGGTGACCTTAACAAAACTGAACCAGCTATCGGTCGTTGAATCAACGGGGCCGAGCCTGGAAGCAGCATCTCGAAGTTCTTCCTCCGTGATGGCCCCGTTCTCGTTTTCCCACACGTCAAGGAATTCGTCGAGTGCCCGTGCACGCAGCTTCGTCTGGGCGGCGTCTGCTAGCCAGCCGGAGAGAGTTTCGCCAGATTGCTCGGCTGCGTCACGCACCGCACTGCTCAGTGATGGAGCCAATGAAACACTCATCTTGTCAACCGTCATAAGCCAATCTTACTCGAGTACGAACTACCGTGGTACGAATGAGCTCTCGGAGGCTCGAATTCCTCTGGTCCCGTTTTCCCTCGTCAATCGGGTCCTTCGCTGGGCAACGATCTGGATCCACTGAAGAACGAAGAACCCGAAGACGATGAAATCCGTAAGCACGGTCAGGAAGCCAGCGCGCATCGTCCCCTTCAGCCGTGCTGCCTCCCTGGGCGGCAATTTTGGAAAGTCAGCGCCGTACGTCACAATTCTTTGCACGCTTGCGTACTGACGTTCAGATAGAACTCCACTGAAGTTCAGATGCAACTCGACTGCACGAGCGATGCGGAACTACTGAAGTTCGAGTGCAACTTGACATTAAGAGCAGCCGCTCGTCGCTCCGCAACTCGAGCACACGTAGCACGAACCGGCACGCTGCATGGCGTTGCCACACTGGTAACACATCGGCGCGTCACGCTGTTGGCCGCGACTCAGCAACTTGGACTGCTCGGCCGGCTTCTCGCTCAAGTCCACGAGTGTCGGCTGCACGCTCACGTTCACCGTCGGCGTCGCCTGCTCCGCGACCTCGGGCAGCGTGGGCTGAATACGCTCGCTCGTCGAGAGCACGCCCAACTCCTCGCGCTCGCTCAGGCTTAAGTGGTCGAGCGCCAGGCGGCGGAAGATGTAGTCCACGAGCGACGTCGCGATGCGCAAATCGGCGTCATCGGTCATGCCCGACGGCTCGAATTTCATGTTGATGTACTTGCGCACGTAGGTCGCCAACGGCACGCCGTGCTGGAGTCCGAGGCTGATGGAGATCGAGAACGCATCCATGATGCCGGCCAACGTCGAACCTTGTTTCGAAACCTTGATGAACACTTCTCCGGGTCGACCATCCTCGTACTCACCGACCGTGACGTAGCCCTCGCAGTCCGCGACGCGAAAGGCGAACGTCGTTGACTTTCGACGGCGCGGCATGCGCTCTCGCATGGCTTTGAGATGGATGTGCTGACCCTCGGACTTCGCGACTTCCAACGCCGCCTCGAGCAGCTCAATGCGCGTAAACAGTTCAGCCGCTACCGAGTCCGTCGCGGTGACCGACGAGGATGACTCCTCACCGTCCTTCTTCGCGGTGGAGAGCGGTTGACCGACCTTGCAGTTGTCGCGGTAGATCGCGACGGCCTTCACGCCCAACTTCCAGGCGTCCATGTGCAGGTTCGCCACGTCTTCAATGGTGGCGTCCTCGGGCATGTTCACGGTCTTGGAGATCGCGCCGGAGATGAACGGCTGGACGGCCCCCATCATCTTCACGTGGCCGAGGTAGTGGATCGTGTTGTCACCCATGGAGCAGGCGAACACCGGCAGGTGCTCGGGATTGAGGCCCGGCGCCCCGACGATCGACTTGTTCTCGTCGATGTAGGCCTCGATGGCCATGGACTCCATCTCGGTGTAGCCGAGCTTGCGTAAAGCACGCGGCACCGTCTGATTGACAATCGCCATGTTGCCGCCGCCGACCAGTTTCTTGAACTTCACGAGTCCGAGGTCCGGTTCGATGCCGGTCGTGTCGCAGTCCATCAACAGACCGATGGTGCCGGTCGGCGCGAGGACCGTGGCCTGGGCGTTACGCACGCCGTGGCGAGCGCCGAGGTCGACGGCCTCTTCCCACGAGTGCTGGGCCGCTTCGAGGATCTCGGCC
Source organism: Acidimicrobiaceae bacterium (assembly GCA_003133685.1). Lineage (GTDB taxonomy): Bacteria > Actinomycetota > Acidimicrobiia > Acidimicrobiales > RAAP-2 > RAAP-2. The sequence continues at coordinate 12,997 of PKYQ01000032.1, read as the reverse complement.
GGCGCCTTCGTCTCATCGATTCGGTACGAGGCGTCGCGGTGCATGCGAAGGACGTCGAGCATCGGCTCGGCGTTCTCCTCATATCCCTCGTGGGGTCCCATGCGTCCGGCGGTGCGCGCGCTGACGGCGTAGGCGTGACCGGTCATCAGCGCGGTGATCGCGCCGGCCCACGCGCGGCCCTCGTCGGAGTCATACGCCAGGCCCGAGGCCATGAGGAGGGCCCCGAGGTTCGCGTAGCCCAGGCCGAGCTGGCGGAACTTGCGTGAGTTCTCGGCGATCTTCTCGGTGGGGTAGTCCGCCGCGCCGACGATGATCTCCTGGGCGCTGAAGAGCACTTCGATGGAGTGCTTGAAGGCGTCGACGTCGAAGGTGCCGTCGTCTTGGAGGTACTTCATCAGGTTGATGCTCGCGAGGTTGCACGCCGAGTTGTCGATGTGCATGTACTCCGAGCAGGGGTTCGATCCATTGATGCGATCGGTATTCGGCGACGTGTGCCACTTGTTGATCGTCGTGTCGAACTGGAGACCGGGGTCGGCGCACTCCCACGCGGCCCGGGCGATCTGGCGCCAGAGTTCACGGGCCTTCACGGTTTGCACTGCGCGTCCGCCGTGGCGGGCCTTCAGGTCCCAATCGGCGTCGGCCAGCACCGCGTCCATGAACTCATCAGAGACGCGCACCGAGTTGTTCGCGTTCTGGTACTGAATGGAGTGAATGTCCTTGCCGTCTAAGTCCATGTCGAAGCCGTTGTCGCGAAGGACGCGCGCCTTCTTCTCCTCATTCGCCTTGCACCAGATGAACTCCTCGATATCCGGGTGATCGGCGTCGAGGATGACCATCTTCGCGGCGCGGCGCGTCTTGCCACCGGACTTGATCGTGCCCGCTGAGGCGTCGGCCCCGCGCATGAACGAGACGGGACCGCTCGCGGTGCCGCCGCCCTCGAGCATCTCGGCGCTCGAGCGGATCTTGGAGAGGTTCACGCCGGCGCCCGAACCACCCTTGAAGATGATGCCCTCTTCGGTGTACCAGTTGAGGATCGAACGCATCGAGTCCTCGACCGAGAGGATGAAGCAGGCACTGCCCTGTTGGGGCACGCCCTTCACGCCGATGTTGAACCAGACCGGTGAGTTGAAGGCCGCTTTCTGGGTGATCAGGAGGTGCTTGAGCTCGGCGCGGAAGGCTTCGGCCTCTTCGTCGTCGACGAAGTAGTCGCGCTCGACGCCCCAGGCGGTGATGGTGTCGACGATGCGGTCGGCTACTTGCTTGAGGCTGGTCTCTCGCTCGTCGGTGCCGAGGGTACCGCGGAAGTACTTCTGGGCGAGGATGTTGGTGGCGTTGAACGACCAACTGGAGGGAACCTCGACGTTGAGTTGCTCGAAGGCGACCGAGCCGTCGCGGAAGTTCGAAATCCGCGCGTCACGCCGGTCCCAGGTGACCTCGTCATACGGGTGACGGTCGTCAGTCGTGAAGTAGCGGCGGATGCCAATTCCCAGTCGCTGAGGTGCGATAGCCATTTCAATCTCTCTTTTCTTGCCGAAACCGACACTAAGAACATGCCCTCGCGACGCCGGAGTCGGGAGGACTAGTTTACTACTCATTTCCCCCTCGGCCACAAGATGTTGTGGTCGGACCACTTCTCGTCGCAAGATGCTGTGTCATTACACCACTGTAATTACACCGCGTCAACTCAATTCTGGTTGTTTTTCCAACAATTTTTTTTTGCCCAATGATCTACCCAAAAACCACCCGGTAACGCTCACTAGCGTGACCCCGGTGGAACTGGTTCTCGCCCTTGACGCCGGCACCTCGGGAGTACGCACCGTCGCCTACGACCGATCCACGACGGTCCAGGACTCCTCCTACCGAGCACTGACCCAGCACTTTCCCCGACCCGGCGAAGTCGAGCACGACGCCCGAGAGATCGCTGATCTCTGTGTCGCGACGCTGCACGACGTCGCCCAGCGGGCGCGCGCGAACGGTCACGACATCGTCGCGCTCGGCATCACCAATCAACGAGAGACCACGGTCGCCTTCGATCGCGCGACGGGCGAACTCCCCCACCGCGCCATTGTCTGGCAGGACCGACGCACGGCCGACTACTGCCAGGACCTCGACGCGCGCGGTGCGACGCCGATCGTGCGCGCGACGACCGGGCTCGTGTTGGATTCGTACTTCTCGGCGACCAAGATGCGTTGGTTCCTCGATCAAGGTCACATGGACGACCTCGAAACGCCAAGTTTCGCCACGGTCGATTCTTGGCTGGTCTGGTCGCTCTCCGGTGGTATCCACGATGGCTTCTTCGTGACCGAACCGTCGAACGCGTCACGCACGATGCTGATGGACCTCGACACGCTTCGCTGGTCGGAAACGATGACCACATTGTTCGACGTCGATCCCGCGATGCTCGCGACGATCCAACCGTCATTGTCGACGTTCGCCACGGTGAGTGCCAACGTCGTGCCTGAACTGGCCGGCGTGCCGATCACCGGGATCCTCGGTGATCAGCAGTCCGCGCTCTTCGGTCAGGCGTGCTTTCGACCGGGCGTGGTCAAGGCGACCTACGGCACCGGTGCCTTCATCCTCGCCAACGTCGGCGAGAAGAATCCCGGTGTCTTCGACGGACTGATCACGACACTCGCGTGGGACCTGGGCGCCGTCGCGCCACCGTCGTACGCCGTCGAGGGTTCGGCATTCGTCGCCGGGGCCGCGGTGCAGTGGCTGCGCGACGAAATGGGATTCATCGACGAATCGTCCGAGCTCGAGGCGCTCGCCACGAGCGTGAGCGACTCCGCGGGCGTCCAATTTGTGCCGGCCTTCACGGGTCTCGGATCGCCGTTCTGGCGTAGCGACGCGCGAGGATCGATCACCGGACTGAGTCGCGGCGTCGGTCGCGCTCACGTCGCCCGAGCGCTCATCGAAGCCCTCGCCTATCAAGTGCGCGCGATCACCGACGCGTTCAACGACGGCGGCATTGCCCTTCACGAACTGCGCGCTGACGGTGGCGCGGCCGCCATGGACCTCTTGATGCAACTTCAAGCCACGAACTCGAAACTCTCGGTTCTGCGGAGTGCGTCACTCGAGGCCACCGCGCGCGGCGCCGCGACGATCGCCGGTCTCGGCGCCGGTCTGTGGACCTCGTTGGGAGAACTCAACGAACTCTGGACCTTCGACCGACGCTTCGAAACGGAGGATCCACTCTTCGTCGATCTCGGTTACGCGGCGTGGCGACGCGCGCTCGAACACGCTTGAGTAGGTTTCAAAGAACGTCGATCGGAGGACCATGAAGGAGTACAGCGCAGCGGTAGTACGCGAAGGGCTCGGCTTTGGCGAAGGCCCGCGTTGGCACGAGGGTCGCCTGTGGTACTCGGACTTCTATCGCCACGCGATCTATTCCATGGCGAGTGACGGGTCGGACGAAGTCCTCGAGCACGACGTCCCCACGCAGCCTTCGGGCCTCGGCTGGCTGCCCGACGGCGACCTGCTCTGCGTTTCGATGCTCGACCAGAAGGTGCTGCGCTTTCACGACGGCGCGGTATCCACCTTCGCGGACATCAGCGAGCACTGTGAGTTCTGGGCCAACGAAATGATCGTGTCGACCGGTGGCTACAGCTACGTCGGCAACTTCGGCTTCGACCTCGACGCGCGTCTCGCTGAACTCGGCATCGAACGCTTCATTGCCGAACCACCGCCGACGACCAATCTCGTGGTGCTGGACCCCGAGGGCGCAGTCATCCAAGTCGTGCCCGACATGGCCTTTCCCAATGGCACGGTCATCACGCCCGACGGCGCGACGTTGATCATCGGAGAGACGTTCGGTTCACAACTCACGGCCTTCGATATTCAGGCCGACGGGACGCTCACGAATCGACGAGTGTGGGCACCACTCGAGATGTCGGCGAGTGATGGCATGTGCCTGGACGCCGAAGGCCAGATCTGGTTCGCCAACGCGGTGACCCGTCACTGCGTGCGTGTACGCGAGGGCGGTGAGATCACCGGATTGGTCACTTGCAGCCAGACCGCGTTCGCGTGCATGTTAGGCGGCGAGGATCGGCGCACGCTCTTCATCATGACCGGGACGTCCAGTGATCGATTCGAAGTCGCCGATAAGACACTGGGTCGTATCGAAGCGGTCCGCGTCGACGTCGCGGGCGCCGGCACGCCCTAGAAGGAAATCCTTGGCGCCGTACCGCGAGTTCAGCCCAGCTTCGTGAGCGTCTTGCGCAGGTTGCGAATCGCCTGGGACGTGCGCAGCTCGTTCTCGATCAGCGCAAAACGGACGTGTCCGTCGCCGCCCTCGCCAAATCCGACGCCGGGACTCGTCGCCACGTCGGCCGACTCGATGAGGAACCGCGCGAACTCCAGTGAACCCATCTCGCGGTACGGCTCGGGGACCGGCGCCCAGATGAACATCGATCCGCGTGGCGCGGTCACGTCCCAACCGATGCGAATCAGTCCTTCGATCAACGTGTCGCGCCTCGACTGATAAATGACGCGGAGTTGTTCGGGATACTCCGTTGCTTCATTCATGGCGACGATGGCCGCGATCTGGACCGGCTGAAAGGTTCCGTAGTCGAGGTAACTCTTCAACTTTGTCAACGCGGCCACGATCTCGGCGTTGCCGACGAGGAAGCCGACGCGCCACCCGGCCATCGAGAAGGACTTGGTGAGCGTGTAGAGCTCGACGCAGCACTCCTTCGCCCGAGGGACCTGCAGGATCGACGGCGGCTTGTACCCGTCGAAGCCCAGGTCGGCGTAGGCGAAGTCGTGGCAGACGATCAATTCGTGTTCGAGCGCGAAGTCGACCAGTCGTGTCATGAACGCGAGATCCACGCACGCGCTCGTCGGGTTGTGCGGGAAGGAACAGATCAACACCCGTGGCTTCACCTCGGCGTTCTCCCACGCCTCGACGAGTCCCGCGAAGAAGTCATCGCCGGGATCGTTCGTGGTCGCGCCGGGGTCGAGCATCGGGACGGTAATGACCTTCGCGCCGGCGAAGCCCGGCCCCGCCAAGTGGATCGGGTAGCTCGGACTCGGCACCAGTGCGCTGTCGCCGGGACCGAGCAGGACCCACATGAGGTGCGTGAGTCCTTCCTTCGCGCCGATGGTCGTGACGATCTCGGTGTCGGGGTCGAGGTCGACGTCAAAGAGCGCCTTGTAGCGCGTCGCCATCGCCAGACGAAGGTTGGGGATGCCGCGCGAGGCGCTGTAGCGATGGTTGCGCGGGTTGTTCGCCGCCTCGGCCAGCTTTGCGACGGCCACGTCGGGACTCGGTAAGTCAGGGTTGCCGAAGCCGAAATCGATGACGTCGCGACCGAGGGCGCGCGCCTCGGCCTTCAGTCCGTTTATCTGCGCGAAGACGTAGGGCGGCAGGCCGTTGACGCGACGGAATTCCATCTAGAAATTTTACACAGGTCCGATCAGCATGCGAACCACTGACCGAACTCGGGCGGCGTTGCCCCCACCCCTTCCACTACCTACGCCAACGGTGAAAATTCTCGTATTGGCTGCGTGGTTCTGCTCTGATAACGGTCCCCGCGTCCCCGCCTTAGCGGTTTAGTCTCACGGTCCCTCGAGACAGCGTTTAGCGTCTCGGGTTGGTGCCCCGCGACGGTTGATACTTCGTTGGTGAGAAGGCGAAGTCCCTCATCACGGATGTTGCGCGCGGCGTTCACGTCCCGGTCGAGACTGATGCCACAGTTACTGCATTCGAAGACGCGATCACTGAGAGCGAGCTTGGCTTTCGTCTCGCCGCAGTGAGAGCACATCTTCGAAGAGGGGTAGAACTTATTCCTCACGACGATGCGATGTCCTCGATCCTCGGCCTTGTAGGTGAGTTGACGTCGCAACTCGAAGAACCCGGCATCGAGGATTGAGCGTGATAGCGCCTTTGCGGTGTTCTTCTTCGACTTCTTCACCATGCCCGCGATGTTGAGGTCTTCGAGCACCACGGTCTCGAAACTTCCGGCCAACGTTGTGGTGAGCCGATTCAAGTAGAGGTTTCTCGTTCGGGCTATACGTCCGTAGAGGCGCTGGCGGCGTAAGCGGAGTTGCGCGTGGTTCTTCGACCCTCTCACGCAGCGCGACAGTTGGCGATCGAGTTTGGCGAGGCGAACCAGCTCGTCGTCCAGATGTCGCGGATTGGTCACGTGCCCGCTGGCACCACTGAGGCCGACAACGGGCACTGTCAAAGTGGCCAAATGCTTGACTCCAAGATCGACTCCGACGATTGGGCCCAATCGCCGCTTGGCGCTGGGCCTCGAGATCACGTGCTGGCGTACCGAAAACGATGCCTGCCAACGACCGCTGGTGAATGAGATGGTCACCGACTGGACGGTCCATTCACCGGATATGACTTTCCCTTTGAGGCGACGAAGCGACTCGGTGGTGTGCAGCCACTGGAGCTGTTCACGCCGCCGCGTGATGCGAGGGTCCGTGGCGAAACGGGGCAGAATGAGCCGAACGTGCCGGGAGTCATCGGAAAACCAATTCCCGACCCGATCGAATTGGATCAGCGTGAACGACTGCTTCGAGTGACGGTTCTTGAAATTTGGGAATCCGACGGGCTGGCCCTTACGCAACCCCTTCTTTGACTCGTTGTAGTTCTTAAGTGCAGTCGCTGCGTTGGTCACCCCACTGCAAAGGGCGTGCTTCGTGACGTCGCGGTGCCACGGCGCGACTTCCTCTTTCACTGAGTTCCAAAGTGGCGTCATAGACCACGCAGACCAAGAAAGCTTCGTGAGGTCGACCTCTTTGATCCCCGACCGACGCTCTTCATCCCGCGTGTCTAGGTTCGCCTTAGCAATCGCCACGGTCCAGTTGTAAGCGAAGCGGGACGCTCCACAGTAGCTACGGAGCAACTGTTCCTGGGCCGGCGTTGGGTCCAGTGGCACCACTACAGCTCGTAAGGAGTAGGGCTGGTCCATCTACGGCACAGTACTTACGGGGTGTTACTTATCAGCGGTATGCAGACACCTTGACTACTCGTTGTTCGCGTCGCGCCACTGTCGCAGCGCTTCGACGTTGACGTCGGGCGCGAACACCGCCCACGTCGCACCGGCGTCGCGCACCGCGTCCAGGGTCGCCGCGAGGTCGGGCGGCACCGGTCCGGCCCAACTCACGTCGCCCGATGTCGACATTTCTCGAACACGTCGTGGCGACGCGTCCCAGAGGTTGATCGTCGCGCCGACCTCTCGGGCCACGCGATTCGTCTCGTCGTTTCCACCACCGAACCAGATCGGCATCTGGTCGTTCAATTCGCGCGCCGCCTCGGCCATGAGTGCGCGGCGTTCGTCGGCGCTGCGCACCGGAATGTCGTAAGCCTCGTTCTCGGGCGCCGAGAGCTTGTCGCCCGAGCCCAGGGCGCAGATCACGCGCGACGGGGCTATGCGCTCGAGCGTCCGGTACTGCTCGACGAGATGGTTCGTTCCCACGAGGCCGACGCGCGCCACCAATGGACCGACGACGACGCCGTCGTGTCGTCGCGCCACCGCCGCGAGCAATGGGAATGGCGCGAGCGACGGCCGCGTCGGCGAGCCCATCGGCCAGAGGTGGTCGTAGGCGAAGAGGCCGTCGACGCCAGCGTCGACCGCTCGGTCCGCGAAGGCGAACGCGTCCGCGGCGCCGTTTCGAAACGTCGGGAGCAGGACGCCGAGTTTCATGACGTGCGTTCGAAGGCCACGAGCGCGGCGCCCATCGCGCCCGAGCGAGGTCCGAACATCGAGGGGGTCACGGTGATCGCCGGTCGGGCGCGGTAGCCCTCGACGAGGTCAACGAGATACTCGCGCGCCGACGGCAACACCAGTTCCGAGGCGATGGACAGTCCCCCGCCGATGACGAAATGCCCGCAGTCGAGGATCGCCGCCAGGTTCGCCAGTCCGAGCGCGAGCCACCACCCGATCTCCTTCATCAACACCACGGCCTCATCGAGGTTCTGCGCGGCGGCGGCCGTCACGTCTTCGGCGCGCACCGCCGCGGCGTTACCGCGTTGGGCGACCAGCGTCGGGAGTCGCCCTTCGATCGCCGCTTCGCGCGTCAGGCGATTAAGTCCCCCGCCCGAGGCGTAGCGCTCCCAACAACCGTGACTGCCGCAGTGACAGGCGGCCCCTCGTGCGACGACGACCATGTGACCGATCTCTCCGGCGAAGCCACTGTGGCCGCGAATGAGGTTCCCGTCGGCGATGACACCGCCGCCGATGCCCGTGCCCAACGTCACCATCACGAAGTCATCGATGCCGCGCCCGGCGCCCCATTCGTGTTCACAGAGCGCCGCGCAGTTGGCGTCGTTCTCACAGAACACCATCGAGCTCGCCAACGCCGCCCCGAGCAGTGCCCCTAAGTCCGCGCCCGACGCCGATTGAAGATTCGGCGCGTAGACCAGACGTCCGTCGCGGCGCATCATGCCCGGTAAGCCGATGCAGACCGGCACATTCGACGGATCGAGACCCTGGCGTGCACTCAGCTCCTTGATCAGTTCGGTCACGACGTTCGCGGTCGGCGTGCCGACGTTCTCGCTGTGCAGGTGCGGCGTCGGGGCTTGGGCTTCGGCGAGGACGCGACCGTCGCGGGCCACCAACAGGGCCAACGCTTTCGTTCCCCCGACGTCAACGCCGATCGCGACGTCGATCATCGCAGTTGCTCGGCCTGCGCCTTCAGCTCGCGAAGAGCCTGAGTTTGGATGCGGTACGCCGCCCGGGATTTAATGAACGTGGGAATCGGGACCAGCAGTTCGACCTCGAGGTCGTAGGTGACCTTGGTGTCGTCGCCGTTGGCCTCGAATTTATAGCGACCATTCAGGGTTTCGGTCAGGTCGCCCTGGACCTGGCGCCAGGACAGCTCGCTCGGCGCCTGGGCGTAGTCGTAGTGCAGCGTGTAGGTGGTCGAGCGACCAAAGGCGGCCGCGCGGAACTCCACTTCGAGCGCTCGTCCCTGGTCGTCGCGGGTCACGACCTCGATGCGCTTGAGGTCCGACACCCAGTCCGCATAGTGCTCAAAGTCCGTGACCACCGCGTAGATGGTTTCAGGCGACGCGTTGACCGTGATCGATTCCGTGGCTCGTTGTGACACCGCACCTCCTCACTCTCACCCTAGGGCAGACGGTTTGCGAGGCCAAAATTGTCGTAGGGCGCGAGTTCGCTGGAGAGTCGAACGGCCAATGTGTTCCAATCGAATTGCTCGACGGCAATCGCCCGGGAGGCCCGACCAAACTCGCGTCGTCGTTCGTCGTCCATCATCAACGTTCGAATGGCCTTGGCGAGCAGGTCGTCACTGCGCGAATCGCCAACGACGAATCCGGTCACGCCGTTTTGCACGGCCTCGTGACTACCGCCAGAACGACCCGCGATCTGGGCGACGCCCGTGGCGGCCGCTTCAACGAAGACGATTCCGAAACCCTCTTGTTCGAGTCCCAGCCAACGACTCCGACAGTCCATCACCATGAGGTCGCTCGCTCCAAGCCACTCGTTTAGTGCGTCGTCGGGCACGTGACCGAGGAAGACCACAGGCGCATCCAGTCGCTTCGCGAGCTGGTGCAGGCGTTTCTCATCGCGACCGGTACCGCCGATTGCGACCTGGAGATTCGGGAACTTCGCCTTGAGCCGAGTCGCTGCACGAATCAGTGTGTCCATTCCCTTGCGCGGCACGAGGCGAGAGTACGAGCTGACGAGAAAAGCCGTCGGGTCGAGTCCGAGCGATTGGCGTACCTCGTTGCGACGCGACAGATCGAGCGGCGTGAACCGTCGGGTGTCGACACCCGGCGGCACTTGGATGATCGGCGGCGCGTACTCCGCCGCGATGCGCCGCACCTCGGACTCCGGGTACGAACCGGCGCAGATCGCGACGGCGGCGTGCTTCAGTACGTAGCGCAGCGACGAGGCCACGATGGGCAGGCGCCCGGGCACCGTCACTTCCGATCCGTGCACGACCACGCCGTAGGGAACGGACAGTCGCGGCCCGAGCAGTCCGAGCGGCCACGCCGGGTCGAGCAGGACCAGGTCGGGTTGGTGGCGCTCGATCGCCGATTCGATGGCCCGCTTGGCGCGCCAGGTGGGCAAGAAGAGCGTCTTCTCGGGGACCCGTTCGACGACGATCTCTGAGGCTGCGTCAAACGCCTCGGTGTTCGGGGCCGAACTCGCGGTCACGACGACGGCTCGCTCGGGCTCGAGTCGACGCCACAGTTCATGGAGATAGACCTGAATTCCGCCGGTTTTTGGGGGGTAATCGTTGGTCACCAGTAAGTGGCGCGTCATCGCACCAAACTAGTCAAGACCGTCGCGCGAGCGATTAATCCCCCGTCGTGGAACGGTGTTGAAACTTCAGTCGCGGCATCATGCCCTGGGACGTGAAGAGCTGGACGACGTCGGCCTCTTCGGCGGTCATCACGAGTTCATCGGGTTCTTCACCGAGTACGAAACTGACCAGACAGTCCGCACAGTCGGGCGTGCCGCGCCGCACACAGTCATTACAGCTAATTGAAAGTTCGATCTCGTTGCTCATTGTGGCACCCTTCGCTTTCCACAACTCTGGCCTCGGCCTGTGACACGTCAGACGTCGAGATACGGGCCAATCTCCCCCGCCACCTGTGGGACTGCGAAGACGACGCCTTCGCTCACCACGCGACGGGCCACCGGATCGATCAGCACGTAGAAGGGTGGCCAACGGACGTCGAGGAGACGAAAGGCTTCCGGCGATACGAACACTGGCTGACGGGCGTCGCGCCACTCCGACGAAATGTCCTCGTCAGCGCTGATGACGAGGACCGGAACTCGCAGGTCGCTCACGTCCGCGTTGATGAAATCTCGACAGCCGTCGCAGTGGGATTTTATCGCAACGACCAGCGTCACCTCCGTCAAATCAACTGTGAGCTCCGCACCGCCGGACCAGTGACCGTTCAGTGCGTTGGGAGCGGCGCGCTCGCGCGCTCGATCGAAGGAACGAGCGCCGAATTCAGACGTCACTGGATTCGACGATCGGTTCGACCGCCCGTCCATGGCCACACCAACGACAGGTCACTGAGTCAATATTCTTCGCGATGATCTCGGGTTCTTCGACTGTCAGATCGCCGCCCACCGTGAAGTGGTGGAAGGCTCGAATTGACGTTGTCTCCACCACGTCGAATCGCGTGAGATTTCCACAGGCGGTGCATCGGTAGCGCGTAGTCACTGTGTCACGGTACTTGGAGATTTTTCAACTCATTCAAAGGAGGAATTATTCCCTCGACGCCGGGGACGTACCTCATAATCGAAGGGCTCCGGCTCTTCGTAGCCGAAGACGGTGTCGAAGGGCACCGGGTCGACGTAAATGTTGGCCCGTTCGGCGTCAATGAGGCGAACGAGTGCGCCGGGGTGGCGCAGTTTGCCGATCATGATCGATCCCGCGTTCGTCTCCAGGACGACGACGCCGCGCCTCGTAAGGCGCTCGGAGACTCGTTGGTCGACGCGCAGCGCCACGACGTCGCGCAGATCAACGGTGCTGCGCTGGTGGTGCAAGACGCCGCCCTCAAGGACAATTCGCTCGTTCGTGACGTGTACCTTGTGCGAGCGCCAGCGCCACGTGCGCGTCAGGGCCACCAGAGCGAAGGGGCCCGCGAAGATGAGCCCCAACAACATCTCGTGTTCGTGGATCAGGTGCACGTGCTTCGCACCAAAAATCACCAGTGCGAGCAAGACGATGCCAGTGACGCACGGCCGAATCGTTCCGCGAGCCACCGGGGTCACCGAGATGATCTTCACCTCGCCCTCTCGCAAAATCATTCGTGGTGGCACACTTCAAGCGTAAAGACTCTCGGGTGAGAAATCACGACATTGGCCGTGAATGTCGTGTGAACTTCGTCACTACACATTGCGCATTTGATGTGCGGCCATGTCAAAATAGCCGTACAGCTCGTTGAACTGCTCGTCGCTCAGACCCGCTCGTTCTATTTCCAAAGCGCTCGACATGGAATCGAGCCAGGCGTCGCGCGCCGCGCGACTGATGCGAAATGGGGCGTGGCGCATTCGAAGTCGAGGATGTCCGCGTTGCTCGGAGTAACTTCTCGGACCACCCCAGTACTGCTCCAAGAACATCTCAAAATGACGCTTCGAATCGCTCAGGTCCTCGGGATACATCGGGCGAAGGAGTTCGTCATGTTCGACCTGGGCGTAGAAGTTCTCGACGAGGCGCTCAAAGAACGCGTGACCACCGACCTGGTCGTAAAACGTCGCCTCCACCTCTCCACGTTAATGGCGTGGCCTAGACTCTTTCGGGTCTCGCACGAGACGTGCGGGTGTAGCTCAATGGTAGAGCTCCAGCCTTCCAAGCTGGCCATGCGGGTTCGATCCCCGTCACCCGCTCCACGGTTTTTCGTTGAGAGTGCAATGGCTTCAAGCACTTTCGAATGACCACGATTAATCATCAGTAACCACGAGTGTCCTCTGTGAAGTGCCCATGAGTGCGCAAACTATGTCAAGAAGTGCCCATAGGCGCCCAAACTTGCGAGCCAAACGCTCCGATCCGGCGTGAGAAAATGTCGCAACCGAGCACCTGCACGTAGAAAAACTTTGACGACGGACCCACATTGCCCATGTGATTCGCAAACTCAAATTCGAGAACCGTGAACAGATGCTTCACGTGCTTTGTTCACCGTCCCCGAAGAAGGAATTCGGCTCTGACGAGGTCGCTCTGAATGTCGGTCGCGAACTGTCCCAGGTGGTCGGTGTCTTGCAGACATGCCCCGCTCGAGACGTCTCATCAAACCGTGGCAACATCAAGGGTGGGGAGCGGCACGAGCCAGCCGAGCACTTCATCGCAGTACGGGCACGAACCAAGTTGTACTGCGGGGGAGGACGCGGCTGTCTCAAGCGGCTCGGTGCGGCCGCGCCCGTCCAGCGACTCCAGGTGAAGCGCCACTATTCCGGGAACCACCGCAACCGCAATACCTATTAGCGCGAATACTATGTTCAATGAAATCACCACAGCGTGTCTCCGATGCTCTAAATGACCGACTAGAGACCAGCGGTCAGTGTCA
>PKYQ01000014.1:9224-73979 GCA_003133685.1 Acidimicrobiaceae bacterium | reverse complement strand
CGGCGGTGGTGGCGTTGGAGGGCAGGGCCACCGAGGTCGTGGTGGTGCCCCAAATGTTTCCATTATCGGTGGAAGACGCCGGACTAGCGTCGATAGACGTCGCAGTAGCCGAGTTACTGAACGAACCAGGCGTCGCCGACACGTTCACACTGATCGTGATTGGTGGCAGCGTGGCACCTGCAGTCAGGGTTGATGCAGTTCGAGTGCACGACACCGCTGATCCACTGGTCAAGCAGGCCCAACCAGTGCCACTGGCCGCGGTGGGCGTGAGCGAGGCGGGCAAGGTATCGGTCACCGTCACGGCGTCGGACTCGTTCACCGTGCTGGTCGTCGACACACCGGCAGTGAGGGTGACCGACGAGGCGCTGCCGGCAGCGAGCGTGCCCGATCCACTGTCGGTGTTGGTCAGCGAAAGGATTGGCGATGCCGCCAGGGTCGATGCCTGAAGGAGGTTGATCTGGTGGTATTCATTTGACCCTCCGGTTGATGAGGCCCACCCGAATGCCATCTCCAAGGGAAGTCCATTCGAGTCAAGCCACGTGCCCGGCACAACCGAGACGTCGCTCGGAAGCGCTCCGGTCATATATTTCCACACGGTACCCGCAGCACCGCCATTCAATGGCTCGGTGGCGAACAGGTAGTCGCCTGCGGGAACCGTGACACCCGAAGCGCTGGCGACGACACTTGAAGAGGTGGTGTTCAAGACGACCTCTTCGGGCACGGCCAGGCCGGTGCGCGACGTGGCCGACTTCGAGTCGAGGGTGAGCCCAGTGGCGAGGTTCAACTGGTCGAGCAGACAGTAGCCGGCCGTTAGGTTCCCGGGTCCGCGCACGCCCATGGACTCAGCCACGAGCGGTGTCGTTCCCGTGCACCCCGTGCCGCTGAAGGTGTGGTTCTCGTAGTTGCCATAGACGTCCGCTCCGAAGCCGAGGTAGCCGTAGGGCATTCCGGGGGTCGTACCGTTGGCGGCGTAACCCAGGGATCCACCGGCGGGCCCGGTCGTTGTCGGAGGCACCGGATCGGAGGGATTGACCGCCGCCAGGTCGAAGGAGATTCCGTCGGCCCCGGTGCCGTTGAACTGATACGAGTCCCACGAAACGTCAAGCCCGTGCGACGTCGGCAAGGCGCTGGTGCTGTAGATGGTACCCACTTGTGTGCCACCGTTGGTCGTCAGCTGAAGAGCTCCGCTGCCCGCGGCGTCACCACCCGAACTCTGGCAATCAGGAACCGGGGTGGCGGACGTATTCGTGCCGGCGGTCAGGCACACGCCGGTGCTGCCCGTCGGCAACGACCACGCCGAAGTGGACGTCGTCGCGTTGGTGAAGGGTTCTGTGAGCAGACTCGTGCCGGCGGCGCCAGCGACATCGGGGAGCGCGACCGTAAGGAGGGCGCCCACCAACAGGACCGGCATCACGAATCGCGTCAACCTGGCCAAGGTGCCCATCTCTCCGATAACGGCCTTTCCCATTCCAGACCTTGCTCTTAGTTCGGTTTCAATTTAGTACACGGTTCGTGCCAGACCGGTGATTGAACGATGAACCCGCGCTCGACGGATCGCGCGACGTGCAAGGGTCTTGGGCGGTCCTGTGCCTTCACGACTCGGTTCGAAGCGCACGTCAACGGGTCTGGCCGCAGAGAAACTGCGTGGAGACGAACGCGGTGCCCTCGGCGAAGACGCTCGCCGCCTCGCGACATCGCGAGCATGGTGTCGCCTCGTCGTAGACGAACTTCGCCGTGGCGCAGGTCGCCGCCAGATCGCGCTGCGAGACATCGCCGATCGTCGCGTCGTGCTCGCTCTACGTCGCGATGTCGATCAGCACTGAAGTAAGAACGTTTCACAAACCATGCATTCACATGACGAGTTGACCAACCTCGCCAACGTTGAGTTCGCCACCTCGTCGGCGGGCTGGATCGAAAGCCCTCGCAGCTCAGCGGATAGAGCATTGACCTCCCAAGCTATGTGCCCGGGTTCGAGTCGGCGGGGGCACGACGATTTCAGTCAGTCAGCGAGACCTCGCTGACTGAAGCAATCCTTCGAGGTCCTCCTGGCTCAGGCTCAGCGCGAACATGTCGATGAACTGCTGCAATCGGAACCCGGAGATCATCTTGAACGCCACGGAGTCCACGTCGGTGATCCCTCGCCCTTCGAGATCGAACCTCTCCAGTACCTTCGCGAGCGCGGCACCTCCTCGAGACTGGGCCATCCATTCTCCGTAGGTCGAGAGCAGGGTCAACTCCGGGAGGAAGTCGCCGCCCGGGATTGAGACGATCTCGATTGCGCGGATGTCTCGACTCGATGCACCGACCTCGACCGCATAGTCGGTGCCTTCCACCACCCAGTCGTGAGCCAAAGGGTCGAAGTAGGCGAGCTCTGAACGGTCCACGTGCAATGAGACACGCGCGCTCTCCCCCGCTCGTACGAGAACACTGCTGAACGCCTTCAGTTCCCGAAGCGCACGAGGCACCCTGGAACCGCGTGCCCCGACGTACAGCTGCACCGTCTCGTGCCCGTCGCAGTCGCCGGTGTTGGAGACCACCAGCGACACATCGATTCCGTCGTCGCCGCTTCGCACCTCCACATCGCCGTAGTCGAAGGTGGTGTAGGAGAGCCCGTAGCCGAACGGATACGAGACATCCATGACCTTCTTGTCGTAGTACCGATAGCCCACGTGGATCCCTTCTCCGTAGCGGACTCGGTCGTACTCGCCCGGGAAGTTGAGGAAGGCGGGCGTGTCCTCGAGCGTCAGCGGTATCGTTTCGGTCAATCGACCCGAGGGGTTGCTTCGGCCGAACACGACGTCGGCGATCGCGCTGCCCCCGGCTTGGCCGAGCAGCCACGATTCAACCAGTGCCGGGACCTCCTCGGTCCAACCCGACAGTCTCAGCGCAGATCCGTTCGAGAGAATCACCACCACCTTGGGGTTGAGCGCAACGATGTCCCTCACGAGTTCGATCTGTTCGCTTTGAAGATCGATGCTCGATCGGTCGAATCCCTCGGACTCATCAGCGGCGGACAGTCCCAGGAAGGCCAAGACCACGTCGGCGTGGCGAGCGACCTCGAGGGCCTCGTCGTGCAGTTCCCTGGTCACCGAGACCGTGCCATCGATGGGGAACCCCGAGGCGAAGGAGAACCTCGCCGCGGGTGAGGCAGCGACGAGTGAATCGAAGGCGTTGTCGAGCCTCGAAGGCGATACCCGCGAACTCCCTTCACCCTGATATCGCGGGGTCTTGGCGAATTCACCAATGACCGCGATCGATTGACTGGCTGACGGCTCCAATGGGAGCAGCCGGCCATCATTCTTCAGAAGGACGATCGACCTCGCGGCCACTTCACGGGCCAGTGCGTGATGCTCGGCTACGTCGTAGGCAGGCAGCGGCGTCATCTCTTGACTCAACCGAGCGAGCTCGATCACCCGCCGCGCACTCGCGTCAAGCAGTTCTGCCGACGTGTCGCCGCACGTCACGGACGCGAGCAACTCCTCGGGTCCTCGCTTGGAGCGCGGCATCTCAAGGTCGAGCCCGGCCTTCAGCGCAGCGACCCGGTCGACGACGGCCCCCCAGTCCGAGACGACCAATCCGCGATACCCCCACTTCTCGCGCAGCACCGTCGTGAGCAGCCATTCGTCTTGGGAGGCGTAGGTCCCGTTGATCCGGTTGTACGAGCACATGACGGTCCAGGGGTTCGCGGTGCGGATCACGTGTTCAAATGCCCGCAGATATATCTCCTGCAACGATCGCTCGTCGATCTCGACCGATGTGGTCATCCGCAGGGTCTCTTGGTTGTTGGCCGCGAAGTGCTTCAGTGATGCCCCGACGCCCTGGGACTGGAGACCCGCGACCCACGCGGCACCGAATCGTCCGCTCAGGAACGGGTCTTCCGAGAAGTACTCGAAGTTCCGTCCGCAAAGCGGGCTGCGCTTGATGTTGATGCCAGGGCCCAGGAGGAGATGCACGCCCTCTTTGCGGCACTCCTCCCCGAGCGCGACGCCGACCCGGCGAGCGAGATCGACGTCCCAGGTCGAACCAAGCGCGACTGCAGGGGGGAAACATGTCGCGAGACCGCCGTTGGCATCGTCCTGGCTGCTCTGATCTTGCAGCCGCAGGCCGTGGGGACCGTCACTCATGACGACCTTGGCAATGTCGGCGTGCGCGATCTCCGCGGTTTCGAACCAGCCACCTCCGGTGAGGAGATTCACCTTCTCCTCGAGCGAGAGTTTCTCCAGGGACTCCTCGATCACGGCTGCATTCTTTGAAGCGGATGGACTCGTCTTCGGCTTGCTGTTCACATCTCTACCATATGAGATGGCTCGACAACCTGGTTTTGCAACTCTCGAGCGGAGTGGAACGCGAATCGGACTGCCAAGCCATCTACGCGCTTCGAGCCCCGCCGTCATACCGACTCGATAAAGGTCCTCGGTAATCGTGCGGGTGCTCTGCTCGATGATTCCAATCGCGTGGACCTTGAGATTCGCTGTCACGTGACGCCGTGAGGCAGCGTTCATTGCGTCCGCGCCAGGTCTCATATGATTGAACGATGTCCGGCGAACAAGGTGGTAACGAACCCGGCCCACTGCCATCCGGTGTTGCCAACGGGGACCGATTGATTTCGCTCGGTGAGGCGGTCGAGCGCGGCACGAACGGCGGCACGAACGGCGCCGCGAGTGGCGCAGCGAATGGCGGCAAGCACCGCAAGCCGCGGAGCCGTCGATACAAGTGGGTTCGCCGCTCCCTCATCGCCGTCGGCCTGGTCATCGTGCTCATTATCGCCGGAGTCGTGGCCGACTACTACTACCTCGGATCGCTGGTCACCAAGAAGGTCGTCCCGCACCTCCAGACCACCGTCGGTGCCACCGAGAACATCCTCCTGATCGGTTCGACCAACCGATGCGCGCTCAAGGTCCAGAACCCGGCGTACGGCCTGTGCTCGCAGGGTGTCACCGGCATCAACAGCGACATCGACATGGTCATCCATCTGGACCCGGCCACCGGTGCCGTCTCGCTGCTCTCGATCCCCCGGGACCTCTTCGTGCCCAACGCCCGCATCACCGGCGCCAACAAGATCGACGCGGCGCTCGTCGAGGGCCCGGGCCAGCTGGTCGCCGCGATCGAGGAGGACTTCGCGATCCCGATCAACCACTACGTGGAGCTGAACTTCGACACCTTCGCCAGCGTGGTGAACGCGCTGGGCGGGATCAAGATGTACTTCCCGGTCCCGATCTTCGACGCCGAATCCGGGCTCAACGTCCAGTACCCGGGATGTCGACCGCTCGACGGCTACCACGCCCTGCAGGTGGTGAGGGCGCGTCACCTCCAGATCCAACCGAGTCCTTCTAATCACGACCACGCCACGTGGCCCCAGGAGGCGCTGTCGGACCTGGCGCGTATCCGACGGACCCACGAGTTCCTGCGCGTGCTCGCCGCCAAGGTCGCCGCCCGCGGGCTCGGCGATCCAATCGTCGACCAGAGCCTGGCGACGGCGGTGCTGCCCGACCTCACCGTCGACAGCGGATTCTCCGAAGGCGAGATGGTCAGCCTCGCGAGGACCTTCGCGCATACGAAGATCGCCCACGTACCCCAGGTGACCTACCCCGTGCTCGAGGTCGAGACGAACTCGTACCTCTACCAGGGGTACTACTACGGCGACGTGGAGTTCCCGGTCCAGCCCACCGGTCGCAGTACGGTCAACCAGATCTTCGGCGTGAAGGCGGGCACGAGCTCCTTCACGGGCAAGCCGCTCCCCGCTCCGGCGAGCTTTCGCGTCTCGGTCGTTGACGGTGCGGCTGCTCCCAGCCAGGCCGCCCTCGTCGCGAGGCAGCTGACGGCGAAGGGGTTCCACGTCGTCTCTAACGGCACCACGACGCCCGTCGGTCCCGTGAGCGAGACGGTCGTCTGGTACGGCGGCCCACGACCTCCGGCCCACGGCAACTGGACGAGCCCGGCGCTCGAGGCCGCCCAGGCCGTGTTCTCCGAGCTCCAGGGCCCGGTGAGCCTCGGCTACGACCCCACGATGGTCACTCCGGGGGCGCTCGTCACGGTCCAGACCGGCACCGACGTCAGCGTGAAGACGTCAGCGGTTCCCGCCAAGACCGCGACCACCACTACGACGAAATCCAAGGCAACGACGACGACGACCAAGACCAAGACCAAGACCAAGACCAAGACAGCGGCAACGACGACCACGCTCTACGACCCGCCCGGGGTGCGCACCAACAACTCCTTCGGCGCTCCGAGCCCGACGAACCCGGCACTTGAGCCTTGGGATCCCCGGGCGTGCAACGCCGCCGGGACCGGTCCGGCGGGCGGGCCCGCGAAGAAGTCCACGAAGAAGAAGTGACCCCGGGCCCTGCGTCAGTCGCCTGAAGACGACTCTTGGTCTCTTGAGCGACGCGGCACTTCGAGCGGCATCTGGACCCTCGCCACGACGACGTCGGTTCGCTTTCGAAGGGCGGCGCTGAGCACCAGGTCGATCTGATTGTGCAGAAGCCGGTACCGGAGGCGACCAGGCATGACCATCGGGATGAGAACGACTATCTGGCGATCGTCCTTTGCCCGCTCCTGGTCGATGAACGCCACGATCGGTTCGACGATGGATGAGAACTCCGTGCGCAGTATCTCGAGCGGCGGCCCGGGATTCCACTGCGACCACTCCCGCAGGAGCTCTTCGCTGTAGTCGGGTGCGCCGTCGGCCCGATCGGTCGCCACCGTGATCGCAATGACGTCCGCACTGAGCGACAGCGCCTCGGAGATGGCGAGCTTCGTGAGCTCCGAAATATTGCTCACCGGCACGATGACGAGCGTGTCCTTGACGACGGGCTTACCCGGAAGGCTGCCGATCCCCAGCTCCACCCCAGCTCTGGCGTAGTAGGCGCGGATCCTCACGAAGAGCAGGACGAAGAGCGGGACCGTGATGACCACGATCCAGGCACCCTGTTCGAACTTCGAGATCAGGAACACCAGCGTGGCGAGAGCCGTCACGAGCGCGCCCCCGCCGTTCACCACGGCCCGGTAGCGCCACCGCTGCGGCCGCGTGCGCCACCAGTGGACCACCAGTCCGCTCTGGGACAAGGTGAAGCCGGTGAAGACGCCGATGGCGAAGAGCGGGATCATCTCGTTCGTGTTGCCACCGACCGCCACCAACAGCGCGCCCGAGAGGATCGCCAGGACCCAGATGCCGTTGTTGAAGACCTGCCGGTCGCCTCGCAACCCGAACAGGTGGGGCAGGTAGTCGTCGCGCGCGAGCAGGCTCGCCAGGATCGGCAGCCCGCCGAAGGAGGTGTTCGCGGCCAGGGCGAGCACCACGGTGATGGTGAGCGAGACGACGTAGTACGCCCAGTGCCGTCCGACGGCCATGCCCATTATCTGGCTGAGGACCGTCTGGTTCGAGCGCGGTCCGACGTGCCACCTGCGGGCCAACACGGCCAGGCCCAGCAGCATCGTGCCGAGGATCAGGCCCAGCATCACCTCGGTTCGCTTGGCGCGCTTGACCCGGGGCTGGCGAAAGAGCGGCACGCCGTTGGCGATCGCCTCGACACCGGTAAGCGCGCTGCATCCGGCCGAGAACGCCTTCAGGACGAGCAGGACCGAGACCACCTGCAAGCCGTGGGTCGAGAGCAGCGAGCGGCCCGGCTGGGCTTCGTGCAGGCCCAGCGGATGGAGGAGCCCGACCACGATGATGGCCAGCAATCCCACGATGAAGAGCAACGTCGGCAGCAGGAACGCTCTGGCGCTCGCACCGAGTCCGCGAAGGTTGAGGACCGTGATGATGGCGAGGATGGCGAGACAGATCGGGACCGTGCCCGGAGTGAGGCTCGGGAACGCCGACGTGAGCGCTCCCACCCCCGCCGCGATCGAGACCGAGACCGTGAGCGTGTAGTCCACGATCAACGCGGCCCCCGCGACGAGGCTCGCGCCGGCTCCCAGGTTGGCCCGCGACACCGCGTACGCGCCGCCGCCTCCGGGGTACGCGTCGATCACCTGGCGATACGAAAAGACCAGGATCGCCAAGAGCGCCACGATCGCCAGGGTGATCGGCAGGATGAGATGCAGCGACTTCGCCCCGGCCAAGGCCAGCACGACGATGATCGCCTCGGGTCCGTACGCGACCGAGGTGAGCGCGTCGAGCGAGAGGGCGGAAAGTCCCTCAACTGGCGTAATCTGCTCCTGGGACATCTCGCTGGTGCGAAGTGGTCGGCCAATCAGCACGTGCCACACGGACCTACCCGGAAGTTCCTTTGGATCGGATTCTGTCGGCACTACAGCATCGTAGTGAGGTCGATCTTCTTCCTGCGCCAGGACTATTGGCTGCATCGAGCCCTTCGCGCCTGGTGAACTTCGCGGACCCTCAAGAGAGAGTCCTCGTGATGGAAGAGGCGGCGGCATCCCTCTCGCAGGATTCGGCGTTTGGTGGAGAAACTGGTTGATGTGAGCCAAAGATGGCTCTGACTAGCCAATTTAGTTTGTGTTCGAGCTCCAACTTCATCATCGCCGCGGCGCTGTCGGGCCGCGCACGGCGGTGCATCGAACTGCTTCACGCCAGCGTTCTCTTTCGTCCCGCTGGTGTCATGTCCAGGCAGCGAGGAGGTCCCCCGGGCCCAGCGCGAGCGCTGGGCCCTTCGCGGTTACAACAGTCCTGCTCACCGCGATCAGTGGCGTAGAGGCGTCAACCCCTGGAACAAGTTGCGCATCGGTCATTAACTCGTTGAAGTCCGCCTGAGTGAGGGGAGCGGTGTCGAGCCACTTGATCAAACCAGCGAAGGTTATCGACCGAGCAACCGGGTCTCGGTCCGCACCGATGAGGTCGATCTCGGGCACGTTCGTTCGCGTCCAATAGCCTCCAACAACGCCGGCATCGATCCCGTTGATTGGCAGCAGCCGCNNAACGAGACTCGAGCGCGCTCGAGCGTCCGATCGCCACGTCCTCGGTCGATCTCGGGAAGATAGGGGCCCACGAATTTGAGCCAGAACTGCATGTACGGGTCGCTCACCCGATAGCGCGCCTCCTTGCTCGGCTTGGTGGAGAGAGGAACCTGCCTCACTACGATGCGTCGCGACGTGAGGATCCTCAGGCCTCGGTTGAGGCTCGTGGCCTGCAGCCCACCGGCAGCCCGGGCGATGTTCGAGAAAGTCATCTCGCCTGATCCAATTTGGGTGAGGACGTCACGCGCCAGTGCCTCGGTGGGGAACTCGGCATCGAGGCTGCGTAGAGCTCCGGTCACGAACATCGAGGAGGATTCGTCGAGCACCGCTTCGAGGTACTCGTCAGCAGTCGCCCCCGTCGGCCACTCATCACACAGCATGGGCATGCCGCCAGTGATGAGGTAGGCGTCGAACGCCTCCTGCGCCGTTGGCGAATTCACAATGTCGGCGACCTCGCGTGGACTGAGCGGCGGCACCACCATCTCGACGCCCCGCTCGAAGAGTGGACGGCCTGGTGTGTTCAGTGACTCCATCGCCGCCAGGTTCGATCCTACGAGCAGGAGGAGCACGGGCTTCTTCGACAGGTGCCGGTCCCAGTGCTTCTGGAAAGTGCCCTCGACGGTTGGATCCCCGTCGGTCAAGTACGGAAACTCATCGATCACGACAACCGAGACCTGGTCAGAGGGAAGCGCAGCATTGAGCAGGGTCAGTGCGCCATCCCAGGTGTCGGGTGTCACGCCCGCGAAGGCCTGCACGTTCGACAACGAAGAGGCGGCCGCCTCGTCGGCGAACAGCCTGAGTTCCCGGCCACCCCGCTGCGATGCCGTGAAGAAGAGGTGGGGCACTTCGGCCCTGTCGATGAACTCCTCCAGCAGGCGGCTCTTGCCGACCCGACGCCGACCGCGAACGAACATGCACAGGCCCGGCGTACCGTCGTCCATGTGACTGCCCACCCGGCCCAGCGCGCTGACCAGAGTGTCGAGCTCTTTCCGTCTGCCAACAAAGCCACCCATCGCTCTCCCTCTGTATCTTTGTTGATACTAATATCCAGGATAGTATCATCACTGATAGTATCATGGACGCCACAAAAGACATAAGGGGTATCCGTCTCGGTGCAGTAGAAGTACCCGCGAGCTACTCAATTGTTGAGGATCTGGGCCTGCGACTTTTACCCGAAAGTCGACTGATTGCTAACTGGCCAGAAACGAGCAGACCCGCAGCGGCTTAGCGGTTTGTCTGTCGACCTAAGTGCGGTAAGGGAAAACGGCGTCGATGGTCGGACCATCACTCGACCAAAACACCTTGTAGGGCGCTTGGCTCGGCACCGGATAGCGAAATACAATGCTGCCATCTTCGACTTTCACCGCAGAGGAATGGAGACGCGCTGCGCCGGGATTGTCGAGAACACCCTCACACGCATCAATGAGATCGTTGTACAGGTCGTTGTTGCCCGAGGTAAGTATCTCGTCTAACTGCTCGTTAGCAAGAACTGAATACCCGGGCTCGAGTGCCAAGGACGCTTACACTCGACTACGTCGAGTTGTCACGCGACCAGAGTTCTTAGCGCGACTGAGCAACTCACGCAACTCGGGGGTGTTGTCGTACTCGAACTGAGCATCACTCACTATCCTTGCTGGCTCGAGGCGAATACTGCCGTCCCAGAGTTCCTCGATTAGGAACTGCTCATTTGCGTGTCCTGCCACCACCACTCGACTCCGAGCGTCCGCCACCACAAAGTTGTTCATTTCGTCCTCCGTCTTTGAGGCTATTATAGCCCACATACCCATCGTGGGGCAAGTGGGTACTACCCACACTACTGACAGTCCAGGCATGGTAGCGCTGTGCAAGGATCTTCCCTGGTAACTCTGTAGATCGACCACGAAAACACGAAATCCCGGACCCTTTTCGAGATACCGGGACTTACGTGCAGGTGAACACCCAACTTCGGTGCATACCTCCCAAGGGCCCCAGAGGGATTTACTGCATCCAGACGGATACCCCTTTAAAGACATTCACCTCGGTGGCGCGACTCTCCTTGCGATCTCTCCGGGTGCCATTTCTTACTACCGCATTGGACTCGTGACCAGGTAGCGGACACGTGACAGCCCAGACAGGACTTGGTCTTTTGTCCAGTGGCTCCTTCTAAATCGACGCTGGCGGTGGAAATCTATCCGGAATCAACCAAAATCTCCACTAAACGCCGAACCCTCCTCTCGCGAAGTACCCCGTCCACCTTGGCCTCGGTGCGGCGGCAGTGCGCCTAACCAGCCATACCGGCGAGGCGCAGTGGTACGAGCAGTACGGGCGTGACATCGCCGAGGACGGCCCCGAGGGACGCCTGGTCATGATGCACGAGTACTCCGAGTCATCGAGCACCTGAGCTGCACCCCTTCGGAGCCGGGGTCGTGGTCTGCACCAACGGAACCCTGACGGTCATCCAAGAGGGCGACGGAGCGAACCGTTCAACGACGCTCGCGGCGGGCGAGGCAGTCATCAACTCTCGGAACGTGGCACACGATCGATGTCGAGTCCGGCCACGGCGCTGTTCGTCACCGCGGGAGTGGGCACGCAGGTCCGTCCCCGCTGAACTAGCGCTTTAGGGCTCTCGCCGATTGACGCGAGCGAACACCGCAGACCTAGGAGACGATGATCATCCGCACGGTGTCGGTGATTGCCGCGCCGCCGGAGGCTGAACCGGCCATGACCACGACCGTGTCGCCCGACTTGGCGAGGCCCGAGAGCTTTAGCTGCGTGATGGCGAAGTCACAGAGATCGTCGATGTCGGTCGCCGGCGACACGTAGGTCGCCTGGACGCCCCACGAGCTGTGCAGCTGGCGGGCGGTCGATTCACTCGGCGTGATCGCGACGATCGGCATCGGCGGACGGAAACGCGAGATCGACCGCACGGTCATGCCCGAACGCGTGCAGGCCACGATCGCCACCGCCTGCTCCTCCATCGCCGCTCGCCAGGCGGCCCCGGTCACCGCGGCGGTGATGCGGATCGCCCTGCTCCCGGCGCCGGTGATGCGCTGGACCCCGAGCGAGGTTCCCCAGTTGTCGTAGTCGAAGGACTTCTCGGCGCGGCGCAGGATGCGGTCCATCGTCACGACGACGCCCACGGGGTCGTCACCGATCGCCGTCTCGCCGCTCAGCATGACGGCGCTGGTCCCGTCGAGGACCGCGTTGGCCACGTCGGTGACCTCGGCGCGCGTCGGCACCTGGGCGTGGGTCATCGACTCGAGCATCTGGGTCGCCACGACNNGCGACCATGATGGCGTCCGAGACGCTGATGATCTCGTCGAGGTTCTCGACGCCCTCGCGCGTCTCGATCTTGGCCATCAGCATCACGTCGTCGCGCGACAGCACCGAACGCGTCGAGACGATGTCGAAGGCGGAGCGGACGAAGGAGACGGCCAGGATCTCGAAGGATTCGCCGCGCAGTGCCTCGAGGCGCGCGCGGTCGTCCTCGGTGGGCAGGCGGTCGTCGAGGATCGAGGACGGCAGCGACAGTCCGGGCTTGCCCATGACCGATCCGCCCGAACTGACCACGGCCTTGGCGGACTTGCCCGGCGAGGTGACGTCGAGCGACACTCCGCCATCGCCGATGTGGATCTTGTCGCCCTTTCGGAGCATCGAGAGCACGCCCAGGCGCTCGACGGCGATGCGCTGGGCGGTCGAAGCCTCGTCGTAGGCCTCCACGAGTTCGATCTCGTCGCCCACGTGGAGCTCGACCGGCGTCGTTCCGAACGACCCGGCGCGGATCTTGGGTCCCGGGATGTCGACCATCAGGGCGAGATCGGGGGCGAGAGCGCGGATCCGCCTCAGCCGCTCGATGCACGAGGGGATGTCGCCGTGGGCGAAGGAGAGGCGAAAGACGTCGACCCCGGCCTTTATCAGGTCCTTGATGACCTGATCGCTGTCCGAGGCTGGTCCGATGGTTGCAACAATTCGCGTGCGCCGCACGGTATTCCCTTCGTCGCTTTGGCCAAGTCTAGGAGATTCGCCGCGCTGCCCGTCAGCCGCACGCCGGTCGCGAAGGCGTCACGCGCTTTGGCGCTAGTGGCGCAGCGAACGCACCGGCACCACGACGTCCGAGCCGTCGACGTCCACCACTCGCAGGTCCATGCCGTAGGAATGTGCGAGCTCGTCGCTGCGGATGACCTCGCTCGCCGGAGCGTCGAGGACCACCTTGCCGGCGTCCAAGAGCACGAGCCGGTCGGCGAACTGGCCGGCGAGCGTGAGGTCGTGCAACGTCGCCACGACGGTGAGCCCGCACTCGGCGACCTCGGACTTGAGGAGGTCCAGCAGTTCGATCTGGTGACGGAGGTCCAGCCCGGTGATCGGCTCGTCGAGCACGATCACCATCGTCGACTGGGCGAGGGCCCGTCCCAGCACCATGCGCTGACGCTCTCCTCCCGACAGCGTGATGACGTCACGATCGGCGAACTCGCGCAGCGACAGGCGCTCGAGCACCGAGTCCACGACGGCGCGGTCGTGCGCGCTGGGTGCGCGCAGCAGCCCGTGGTACGCGGTTCGCCCGAGCGACACGTAGTCCGCCACGGTCATCCCCGCCGGCACCTCGGGGTGCTGGGGCACGAGCGCCACCACGCGTGCGCGCTCGCGCTCGCTCATGTCCTCCAGGCGCCGACCCGAGATCGAGACCGTGCCGCTCGACGCGCGGCGGATCCCCGCGACCGTCTCGACGAGGGTGGTCTTGCCCGCGCCATTGGGTCCAATGACCGTGCACCACGTGCCGGGCTCGATGTCGAGCGACACCCCCGAGATCAGCACCTTGGTCCCGGCGCGCACGCTGAGGTCCTGGACCACGACGTTGCTCATCGGACCATCCTGCGTCGAAGGCTGAGGATGATGACGAAGACCGGCGCGCCGATCGCGGCGGTGACCACGCCCAGCGGCAGTTCCGAAGGCGCCATGACCGTGCGCGCCAGCGTATCGGCGAAGACGAGGAACGCGGCTCCGAAGACCACCGAAATCGGCAGTATGCGCCGGTACGAGGTGCCGACGAGCAGGCGCACGATGTGCGGCACGATGATGCCGACGAAGCCGATAAGCCCGACGGCCGAGACAATGGCGGCGGTGCCGAGCGACGAGGCGGCGATCACGATGAAGCGCACGCGACGAACCGGCAGTCCCAGCGAGCGCGACTCGTCCTCCCCCACGCTCATGACGTCGAGCGCGCGCCCCGAGAGCACGCATATCGCCGTGCAGAGAATCACGTAGGGGAACACGAGCCAGACCGAGCGCCAGCTCGCACTCGCGAGCGATCCGAGCAGCCAGATGTAGACGCGCGCGATCGAGTTCGACGACGACTGCTGCTGGAGGAACGTCTGCATGCTCGTCAGCAGGGCCGAGACCGCGACCCCCGCCAGGATCAGCGTCGCCGCGTTCGAGTGCAGCCCGCGTCCCCCCACTCCCCAGGTGAACGCGACCGCGACCATGGCGCCGGCGAAGGCCAGCAGCGGCGTCCAGGTCGGAGTGTTGAGGCCACCGCCGATGTCGACGATGGCGAAGGTCGCTCCGAGACCGGCGCCCGCCGCCACGCCCAGCAGGTACGGGTCGGCCAGGGGGTTGCGGAACACACCTTGATACGTGCCCCCCGCCACCGCGAGCATCGCTCCGGCGAGCAGGCCCAGCACGAGGCGCGGCGCACGCAGCTGCCAGATGACCGTCGACTGCAGCGGGCTCAGCGAGCTGTGGCCGATTCCCACGTGGCTCACGACGTCGCCGATTATCTTCGCCGTCGCGATCGAGGTGGGACCGATCGCGAGGCCGCACACCACCGCGGCGACCAGACCGACGAGGGTCAGGGCGCTCACGAGCGCCACGCGACGAGCCGTAGGTGGATTGGAGCTCACGGCTACTTCCAGAGCTTCGATTCGTGCAGGACCTTCTTCACCTCGCTGGCCAGCTGGTACATCAGGACCCCGAGTCGCGGTCCCCAGCGTGAGGCGATGTCGGCGTTGAGCTCGATGACGTTGTGGTTCGCTACCGCGCTGACCTTGGAGAAGCCCGGACGCTTGGCGAGCGACGAGGCCTTGACCGAGTCGGCCAGGAAGATCAACTTCGGATTGGCGCTCACGATGTACTCGCTGCTGAGCTCGGGGTATCCCGCGTCCGCCGTCGTGGAGTCGGCGTCAGCGATGTTCACGAGCCCCAGGGACTTCATCAGCGATCCGACGAACGTCTTGCTCGTGAGCGAGTAGTAGGGGTTCGTGCCGATCTCGTAGTACACCGTGATCTTCTTGTTGGGGTGCTTCGGCACCGACGCGATGTCGGCCTTGATGTACGTGTTCATGAAACTGGCCAGCGAGTCGGCCCTCGCGACGTGTCCGGTGAGCCTCCCGAGCTGGCGGATCTGGCTGAGGGCGTCCGCAACCGACGTCGCGGCGTCCTGGAAGACGACCTTCACGCCCAGGTTCGTGAGCTTCTCCTTGATGGAGTTCGCGTCGTANNCTCGACGCTCGGATTGAGCGCGTTGATGCGCTTGGTGGGAAGCCCGCTCGTGGGGAAGTCGGAGTCGCTGTCGACCGCCTGCACCTGGGGGCCGGCGCCGATCGAGTAGAGCGTCTCGGTCGCGGTGGGCGACAGGGAGACGATGCACTGCCCTTTGGCGGCAGCGGCGTTGCCGGCCGAGTCGCCCAGTAATGGCAACGCCAGCGCACCCAGTGAGAGTGCGAGGACGAACCGCAGGGTCTTGATCATGGATATCTCCTTTTCGTCGAAGTGGGTAGGACGACGGATGGATATCCGAACGACCGCTCCTTGCCTCGAGAGCTGTGTTCACATCTCCTCGCGGAAGGCGACCTGGCTTTATGGGCTTCTCACGAAGGCCAAATACAGTTGCGGGACAGCGTTGGAATCGCACCAACTTCGCTGCCGCGAGGCACCACCGACCTTATCCCAACTTCGCTGCCGGGGCTTCGCCCCAGCCGGAGCGGCTACTCGCCCAGGCCCAGGCACACCGGCTTGGGGCCGGCGTTCACGTTGCCGTAGCGGTGACGGGTCATCGCCACGCTCTGCTCGAGGAGCCAGCGGGGTCCCTCGACCGACCCGCACTGGGCGAGCGGGCGCCGGTCCAGGGAGACTCCGCGATCGAGAAGCGCGAGCGCCGGCGCTGGCTCGGCGCTCAGCCAACGCACCCTTTGGGTCCCACCGGCGCGCGCAATGAGCTCATCGGTGCTCTCGAGAGTGCACTCTTCGACGCTCTGCACGTCGCGGCCCGCACTGAAGGTGAGGGACGCGCCGGTGACGCTGGCGATGGTTGCGACGAACGTGGCCTGGAGGGAGTCGAAGGACTCATCGACCCTCACGACGATGGGCGCCAGGGCGTGGCGGTAGCGCTGCACGTTGGCCTCGACGCTGAGACCGGCCTCGTCGCGAGAGCGCGATCCAGTGCTTCGCCACCACTCCTCGAGCTCTGCCTGGGCTCGGTCGGCGTCCACCAACGCGGGCCAGCTACGCAGGCAGTTGACGTAGTTGCGGCCCCCCGCCTTCGCGCTCGGCCCGACGCTGCTGCGCTTCCATCCTCCGAAGGGCTGACGGTTCACTACCGCTCCGGTGACTCCTCGGTTGAGGTAGAGGTTGCCCGCCTCGACGTGGTCGATCCAGTACTGGCACTCGGCCTCATCGAGGGAGTGCAGGCCTGCGGTAAGACCGTAGGGAACCTGGTTCTGCCAGGCCAGAGCGGTCTCGAAGTCCGGCGCGGGCATGATCGCCAGGACCGGTCCGAACCACTCGTTCTGGTGGCTCCACGAGCCCGCGGCGACCCCGATCCTCACGCCGGGTCGCCACAGCAGTCGTCCCTCGTCGAGCGCTTCGGGCTCCACGAGCCACGCCTCGCCAGGGTCGAGCTGACCCAGAGCGCGCGCCAGGGTCGCCTCGGCCGGCCGGATGATGGGGCCCACCGACGTCGAGAGGTCGTAGCCCGCGCCGACCGCGAGGCTCCGCACGGCGTCGCCGAGCTGGCGGAAGAACGCGGGGTTGTCGTAGATCGACCTCTCGACGATACCGAGGCTGGCGGCGCTGCACTTCTGGCCGGCGTGGCCGAAGGCGGACTGGACGAGGTCCTTCACGGCCAGGTCGATGTCGGCGTAGGACGAGATGAGCATCGCGTTCTTGCCGCTGGTCTCGCCGAGCAGGTTGATGGCGGGCTTCCACGAGGTGAACAGCCGGGCGGTGTCGAACGAGCCGGTGAGTATGACGCCGTCCACTCCCTCGTGGGTTACGAGACGCTGTCCGCTCTCGTCGTCGCGCGTGGGCACGAACTGCAGGACGTCGCGCGGCACTCCCCCTTCCCAGAGGCACTGGACCAGCTCCCAGGCGCAAGCGACCGCCTCGGGCGCGGGCTTCAAGATGACCGCGTTCCCCGCCGCCAATGCGGCGCACACGCCGCCGCACGGGATCGCGTACGGGAAGTTCCAGGGAGGCACGACGAGCACGACACCGAGCGGCTCGGACTCGCCGAAGTCCTGGGCCTCATTCGCGTAGAAGCGCGCGAAGTCGATGGCCTCGCTCACCTCGGGGTCGGCTTCGGCGACGGTCTTGCCGCCGTCGCGCGCCATGACCGCGATGGCCCTCGCGCGACGCAGCTCCATCACCGCTGCCGCGCTCTGAAGGATCACGCGTCGCTCGGCGCACGTGAGAGCGGCCCACGCCGGAGCGCAGGCCCTTGCGCTCGCCACGGCCGCATCGACCTGCAGGGCGGTGGCGACCGCGTAGCGGTACCAGGTAGTCCCGTGGGCGCTCGGGTCCCGGCCCTCCTCGAACTGCTCCGCGGCGACCCGCTCGCCGTTGATGACCAGAGGTATCTCGTGGCCGCGCACGCCGACGACCTGGGCGAGCGACTCGGTAACCTCAGCGGCGTAGACCGGGTTCGTGGGATCGCCGTCGGCGCAGTTCTCGAAGCGCTCGTTGCGGTGGGCACTCGCCACCGCGTGGCGCCGCGACGCGGTGACGACGTGGTGACGTGCCTCTAACGAGTCGAGGAAGCGCTGCTGCTGGTCCGCGAAGACCTTAGGGTCGTCGGCGATGTAGAAGGCGGCCTTCAGGTAGTTCTCGTCGGACGTGTTCTCGTCGAGACGGCGCACGAGGTAGGCCACGGCGGCCGCGAAGTCGTCGTGCTGGGTCACCGGCGCGTAGAGCAGCACCGTGCGGCCGCTCTGGACGATGGCCAGCGCCTCGGCGTTGGCCATGCCTTCGAGCATCTCGATGTCGAGCTGGTCCTCTACGCCGCGCTCGCGCGCGACATCGAGCGCCCACGAGAGGTCGAACAGGTTGTGGCTGGCGACCCCGATGCGAACGGCACCGGCGTTGGCGGAGCGCAGACTGACGTCCAACAGGCGCGCGTAGCTCGCGTCGACGTCGGCCTTGGAGCCATAGGGGGCGGGCGTCCAGCCGTGGAGCTGCGCCTCGGCGTGCTCCATGGCGAGGTTGGCGCCCTTCACCAGGCGGACCTTGATCGAGGCGCCGCTTCGCTCGTGACGGCCCTTCGACCAGGCCACGAGTTCCTCGAGCGCCTGGTGGGAGTCGGGTAGGTACGCCTGGAGCACAATGCCGGCCTCGACGTCTTCGAACTCAGCTTCGGACAGGACCGTGGTGAATCCGTCGACGGTGAGACGCAGGTCCCGGTACTCCTCCATGTCGAGGTTCACGAAGACGCCGTCGCGCCGGGCCCTTCGGTAGAGCAGCCGGAGCTTCTCGCACACCCGCTCCAGCGAGCCCTCGTGGTCGATGGTGACGATCTGGCTCACGAGCGAGGAGAGCTTCACCGAGACGTACGTGACCTCCTCGCGCGTCATCATCTCGAGCACTCGCTCGAGTCGTTCGTTGGCCTCGCCCTCGCCGAGCACCGCCTCGCCGAGGACGTTGATGTTGAGCCGTATGCCCTCGCGCTGGCGGATGTCAAGGTGGCGTCGCAGCGGGTCGTTCTCACCGGCGAGGATGAGGTCCTTGGAGAGTTCACGCACCCTGGCGTGGACCACCTTGACCGCGAGCGCGGGCGTCGGACGCGACACCAGCGCGATGAGTCGCAGGCCCAGGGCATTGAGTGCGCCGAATCCCGCGACGCTGGCCCGCTTCGCCGTGCCTCGAAGGATCCCCGCGGCACTGCGCGCTTGGCTCACTCGCATCACCTCATCGGTCAACGTCATCGTCACCTCGATCGCGCGGCGATCCTTCAGCAGCCGCGAGAATCGGCGCCGGTTGGCCCGCTCACGCCGGGTCCGCAGGCGCTGCGCGTCGTCGATGAGTCCTCGGGCGCGCGTGCACGACGCGGGGGCGAGTTCATCGAGTGTGCGGTCGGTGCTGGACGTCACGCTTCGCGCTCAATTCTCGCCAACTCGGCGCTCGAACCACTACCTCTGAACGCACTCATAGCCACATCTCTTCATAACACCTTGTTTCCGACCGAGGCCCAGGGCCCAATCCCACGAAGGCTTGGACGGCATCGGTACCATCGCGCGACCAACCCCGAGAGGAGATTCCCGACCCGAGCCACGCTTATGAGACAGTCATGCCGCCGTCGATGGCGAGGTCGGCACCGGTGACGGCCGAGGACCCCGGAGAGCACACCCATGCGATCGCCGCGGCGATCTCGACGGGATCGAGGAGGCGCCCGATGGGCTGCTGCGCGGCGAACTCCTCGCCGCTGGAGAGGCCGTAGACCTGAGCCGTGGCCTCGAGGATCGCGGTGCGGGTGGAGCCGGGACTCACGACGTTGGCGGTGACGCCATACTCCGCCAGATCCATCGCCGCGCCTCGAATGAGGCCCACGACCGCGTGCTTGGCCGAGGTGTAGGCGGCCAGGTGACGAAGACCCAGGCTCCCGGCCGCTGACGCGACCGCGACGATGCGGCTGTTGGCCGCCGGTCCGTTGGCGATCAACGTAGGGGCGGCCGCCTCGATGAGCCGACGCGTTCCGAGCACGTTCACCGACCACACCGCGTCCCACGAGGCGTCGCTCACGTTCCAGAACTGACCACCGGCACCCATCACCCCGGCGCACGCCACGACCGCGTCGAGGCGACCGAAGTGGCGCGTCGCAGTCTCGACCGCCAGCTGCATGTCCGAGGAACTTCGCACGTCGCCGACGAGGCCGAGCACCGAGTCGCCGTGTCGGGCCACGACCGCGTCAAGGTCGGCGCGCGTGGCCATCGGGTAGCCGATCTCATCGATGTCGCGACAAAGGTCCACCGCCACGACGCGGCAGCCGTCGTTCACGAGGGCGTCCACGGTCGCGGCTCCTATGCCTCGCGCGCCCCCCGTGACGATCGCGACGCGGTTCACGTTCCGAGCTTCCGGAAGAAGTCCGTGGGGGCGACCACGTCGTCGCGGGTGAGCTCGAGCGTGCTCGACCTCCCGAGCCCGAGCAGCGTCGAGTCGATGCCGCCGCGCAGCACGTCGAGCACGTTCTCCACTCCCGCCTGGCCGTTGGCGGCGAGCCCCCACAGATAGGCGCGGCCGATCATCACCGCCCGCGCCCCGAGCGCGAGCGCCTTGACGACGTCGCTGCCGCGGCGCACCCCGCCGTCGAGGAGCACCTCGATCTGGTCGCCCACCGCGTCGGCGACCGCCGAGAGCGAGCGGATCGGTGCGGGCGTGCCGTCGAGGTTGTTGCCCCCGTGATTGGAGACCGACAGCGCCGTGGCGCCGAGGTCGACGACCCTCTTCGCGTCATCCACGCGGCTGACCCCCTTCACCATGAAGGGACCGTCCCACTGGGAACGCAACCACGCGACGTCCTCCCAGCTGGGGAGCCGGCTCTGCATCCACTCGTAGTAGGCGCCGAAGAAGGTCGGGGGCTTCTCTCCGGGCAGCGCCATGTTGGGCGTCGTGAGGTTGGGGAGGTGCCCGCTGCGCGCGAAGCTCCAGAACCACGCCGGGCGCGCCAGCACCTCGGGGGCGAGCTTCAGGACGGCCTTGGCGTCTATCTTCTCGGGGATCCAGGGGCTGCCCCAGTCGCGTCCGTTGGAGAAGGACCAGTCGAGGGTGAGGATGATGCCCTTGGCCCCGGCTGACTTCGCGCGACTGAGCCTCTGGAGCATCGTGTCGCGCTCTCCGGACCAGTACATCTGGAACAGCACCTGGTCGCTGACGGCGCAGACCTCCTCGAGCGAGCGGCTGGCGAAGGAGCTGAGCCCGACGCAGACGCCGCGGTTCGCCCCGGCGCGCGCGACCGCGACCTCGCCGTCGGGGTGCACCGCCTGCACACCGGTCGGTGAGATCAGCACGGGCATCGACACCGATTGGCCCATGACCGTCGTCGACATCGTGCGCTCGCGCTTGTTCCCGGCCACGTGCGGCGCGAATCCCAAGAGGTCGAAGGACTCCAGGTTGTCCCTTGACGAGAGTCCTTTTTCGGATCCGGCGACGAGGGCCGCGTAGACGGACTTGGGGAGACGTTTCTCGGCTCGACGCTGGGCGACGGCCACCGACTCAAACCACTTGCTCGCCATCAATTCCCCGTTCCCGACTCAGTGGAACTTTATCCGAGGGCCCAAATTGGTCCTCGTCAGCGCGAGGAGATCGAAACCGGGATTCGTCGTGAGTGATCGGGCGACGGCGTTGGTCGCAACAACACCTTCTTGGCGGCGAGCGCGCTCTCGCCGTGTCCGAAGACGCACTCGGGGTCGGGGTCGCTCATCTCGAGTCCGGTGAAGAACTTCGCCGCCATGCACCCGCCGCGACACGCGTCGAACGAACCGCACGACGCGCACGCGCCGGCGTTGCCCGGTTCGCGCAGCGATCGAAACAGTTCGCTGTTCTGCCACACGTCCTGGAAGCCCGCCGCGCGCACGTTGCCGGCGCGGAACTCATCGTGGATCACGAAGGGACAGGCGTAGACCTCACCGACCGGATCGATGAGACAGACCACGCGACCCGCGCCGCAGAGGTTGAGCCCCGAGAGCGGTTCGCCGAGCGCCGAGAGGTGGAAGAACGAGTCGCCGGTCAACACGTTCGGACGTTCGAGCAGCCATCTATACAGGCGTCGATTCTGCTCGAGCGTGGGGTGCAGTTCTTGCCACACGTCGACGCCTCGACCCGAGGGTCGTAGACGCGTGAGTCGAAGCTCGGCGCCGTAGTGCGCGGCGAGCTTCTCGAATTCATCGAGCTGTTCGATGGACTCCCGGGTCATCACGACCGAGATCTTGAACTGACCGAAATCCGCGGCCTTCAGATTGTCCATGGCGCGACGAGCGCTGTCGTAACTTCCGGCGCCACGAATTCGATCACTGGTCGCGGCGTCGGCGCCGTCGATCGAGATCTGGATGTCGAGGTAGTCGATGCTCGCCAGTCGGCGCGCGGCCGCTTCGTCGATTCGGGTTCCGTTCGTCGAGAACTTGACGCCGACGTGCTGGTCGACCGCGTGTTCGATGAGTTCGAAGAAGTCGCGACGGATCATCGGCTCGCCGCCGCCGATGTTGATATAGAAGATCTGCATCGCGGCGATCTCGTCGATCAACGACTTCGCTTCTCGCGTGCTCAACTCATTGGGGTCGCGTCGTCCCGACGATGAGAGACAGTGCGTGCACGCGAGGTTGCAGGCGTAGGTCAGCTCCCAGGTGAGACAGATCGGGGCCGCCAGCCCTCGTTCGAATCGATCACGAAGCGAGCTCTCAGCGCCCACAGAGAATCTCCGAGCGAACGAGTGACGTCAGGGCCGATACGTAGCGCGCGTGTTGATCCGCGGGAACCAATGCGTCGATTGCGGCGTCGGCGCTCTCGAACTCCGCGACGCGGCGAACGACGTCGACGAGCTCGCGAGACTTCAGGAAGACCAGGCGACGCGTGCCGTGGTGGTACGCCAGCGCGCCGAACGACTCGTCACGCAACGAGACCTGTTCGTTCAACTGCCACGGTGCGGTCGCGTCAAAAGTGACGGCGGATGACGTCGTCACGGTTAGTAGACGCCGCACAGTCCGTCGATGGAGACCTCTTCGACGAGCAGCTCCTCGCTCTCTTCAGTCTCGACAACCGGTTCTTCGAACAGTGTTTCCGTGGGCATGGTTCCTCCTCGAACGTCTCCATTCTGACCGGTGTCGCGACCGGTGCCGGACCAAATCGTGTCAGACTCCACGCGTGAGCAAACTACTTCCTCTGGCGCCGCTCCCGGTCGAAGTTCCGGTCCCGATGGGGACGAAAGTGATCCTCGACGAAGGTGCGAAGTTCCTCGACCGCGACCTGCTGAGCGGCGGATCACCGTGGCGGTTGCTGCGTCTTCCCGGCGGATCTCGAGCAGTGGCTGAACGATGGGTTGGCGGGGGCGAAGTCCAGGCCGGCGAAGAGCGTTTCGCTCGGACGCTCGTCCAACAGGGACTGCTCCACCCCCTCTATCGCAGCGAAGCGAATGTTGACGACGTCGACGTCGTCGTGCCGGTTCACAATGACGTCGATCCTCTCGCCGCACTTCTCGAGTCACTTCATGGACTTCACGTCACTGTCGTCGACGACGCGTCGAGGGACGCCGAAGCCGTCGCGAACTGCGCGCAACGCTTCGGAGCTGAGGTCGTGCGTCTGGAAGAGAACCATGGACCCGGCAGTGCCCGAAACGCCGGGGCGCGAGCGACGTCGCGGCCTTTGCTGTGGTTCATCGACGTCGACGTCACCTTCGATAACGCGCTCGACGTCCTCGCACGGCTAGGGCCCTACTTCGACGATCCCCTCGAAGGAGCCGTCGCGCCGCGCATCCGAGGCACTCGTGGCCCGTCGCTGCGCGACCACTTCGAAGAGCGATTCAGTCCGTTGGACGTAGGTGATCGCGGCGCGTTGGTGATTCCCAACTCGGCGGTGCACTTCGTACCGAGTGCGTGCTTGTTGATTCGCCGGACCAGTTTCGGTGACGGCTTCGACGAGTCACTGCGCTACGGGGAGGACGTCGATCTCGTGTGGCGACTGCACGACCACGGATGGCTCGTTCGCTACGTCGCGGAGGTCGCCGTGTCGCACCGGGCCCGGGACTCGTGGCGCGGTTGGTGGGGACAACGCATTCGCTACGGACAGTCCTCGAGCGAACTCGCCCAGCGCCACGGTACGCGCCTGGCGCCCTTTCGCGCCGATACGTGGACGCTCTTTACGTGGCTGAGCGCAATGGTCGGCAAGCCGATGGTCGGGCTTCGCATCATGGACGCCGCGCGCAACCAACTTCGCGAGCGACTACTTACGACGACGGACAACGCGGGCAAGGTCGCGGACGAACTGGTCGGACGCGGCATGGTTCGCGCCGGTCCCCTGATGGCGCGCGCCGCGGTACGCACGTTCGGCATCGTGATCGTGCTGAGCGCCCTGCACCCGAAGCTCCGCCGTCGCGCGTTGACGCTATTCATCGTGGGAACGGCGTATCGCTGGCGATCGACGCGGGTTCGCGTTGCCGATATTCCTCTCGGCGTGGCCGACGACGTCGCCTACGGGGCCGGCGTCATGAGCGGCGCAGTGCGTTCGCGCTCTCTCGGTGCACTGAAACCTCATATCACCAAGTCCACGCTTGGACTGAGAAACGTCCTGGGGCTCAAACCCGGGGCGGACAACCTTTAGCCGCGAACCCCACATCGCTATTCGAGCAACGTCCCCCTGGCATCCTTCAATAGCAGCAACAAATGGAGTTCATCGGTGGGACTTTGCTCGAGTCCGGGAATTTGGTGAAGATAGAAGTTGCGTGCTCCTTCACTTTCGGCGCGTATCAGGAGTCCTCGGCAGCCGATTTCGTCGCTAATAGCGAGCAAACGAGATATTGCGTCCGCCACTCGAGAACATCCGTGTACTGGTCAAAACCGAATGACCCCGCGGATGTTCTCGCCGGATGCCAGGTCGTCGTAGCCCTTTTGCACCTCGTCAAGTGAATACTCCTGCGTGACCAGTTCGTCGATCATGAACTTGCCTTCATTATGGAGTCGAAGGAGTCGAGGAATTTGAATGCGCGGCGCCTCGGAACCGAACACGGTCCCACGCAGTTCCTGATTCATCATCGAGAACATGAAGAGATTGAGTTCGACAGACGTCTGATCCCACGCCGCGAGGCCCGCGGCGACCACCACACCGCCCTTGGCGGTGATGGAACGAGCTTGCTCGATGATCTCACTGGTGGCTTCGCCGACCGTGATGATCACGACGTCACAGTTCTTGCCCCACGTCAGGTCGGGAAGGATCGTGAACGCGGCCTCGAGCGTCGTCGTCGAACCGTGCGTGGCGCCGATCTTCATGGCGCGGTCGATCTTGGACTGATTGGTGTCAATCGCGACCACGGCGCGCGCGCCGGCGTGCAGGGCACCTTGGATTGCGGCCGATCCGAGGCCGCCACAGCCGATCACCGCGACCACGTCACCGGGCTTCACACCACCGCGACTGACGGCGGCTCCGAAGCCGGTCGAGATGCCGCACGAGAGGAGTGCGGCGGCTCGGAGGTCGTACCACGGTTCGACGCGGATCACCGACGCCTCGTGGACGACGATGTAATCGGCGAACGTACCGAGGTTGCACATTCGATTGACGTTGGTGTCGCCGAGGTGGTGGCGCCACGTGCCATCCGAGATCATCGGACCGGCGAGTGTGCCCGCGGCCATGTCACAGATGTACGGGCGCCCGGAGACGCAGTATTCGCATTTGCCACACGAGGGGATGAATGACGTCGCCACGTGGTCGCCGACCTTGACCGACGTCACGCCGTCGCCGACGGCCTCGACGACGCCCGAACCTTCGTGTCCTCCGATGATCGGGAACATCGTCGGACGCCCCGAGATCATCTCCAGGGCGACGGGAGCTTGTGACAGCGCGCCGGTCTGCAGGTGCAAGTCCGAGTGACACATCCCCGAGTACGCCATCTTGACGCGCACCTCGTACGGGTGAGGATCGTCGATCTCGATGGTCTCGGTATGCCAAGGACCGTGTACTTCACTAAGAATTGAGGCCCTGACGTCCATAACTTCCCCCGTTCGACGGGCCCTTCGACCCGCGATGTCACTCTACCGATGACAAGGTGAAGATGGCGAGCCCGGCGACTTACATCTTTTCCGGCGCGTCGATACCCAACACCGAGAGTCCGATTGAGAGCGTTCGCTCGGCGAGGTCGCACAGCGCCAGTCGCTGATCGCGCAACGCCCCTTCGGAGATCAGCACCGGACAGGCGTCGTAAAAGGCGGTGAGGCGCTGCGCCAGATCGAAGAGATAGACACAGAGTCGATGCGGTTGCAGCGAGGCGAGCGCGGCTTCGAAGGCTTCGGGAAACGCGAGCAGGCCGAGCGCCAAGTGGTGTTCTTGCGGAGTGTCAAGTGAGAACGCGACGGCCGTCGACTCCCAGGGCGCACCCAGACGACGAAAGATCGATCGAAGTCGCGCGTGCGCGTACTGCAGATACGGACCGGTGTCGCCTTCGAAGGCGATCATGCGATCGAGGTCGAAGATGTAATCGTGATGGCGATCGGTCGAGAGATCGGCGTACTTGATCGCCGCGCGCGCGATCTCGACGGCCAACTTCGTCCTCGCCGTCTCGTCGAGATCGGTGTTGCGCTCTTTCAGTGCCGCGTCGGCGCGTTCAATCGCCTCGTTGAGCAGCGACGCGAGCTTGACGGTCTCGCCACTGCGCGACTTGAACATCTTGCGATCCGGGCCCAGCACGTTGCCGAAGGTCACGTGCTCACAGCGCACGCGCTCGGGCAACCAACCGGCCAGGCGAGCGACGGCGAAGACCATCTCGAAGTGTTGGGCTTGCGGCACGCCCACGACGTAGAGCATCTCGTCGGCGTGCAGGTTGTCGACCCGGTCACGCACGGCGGCGAGGTCACTCGCGGCGTATCCGAATCCTTCGTCACTCTTTCGAACGATGAGCGGCAACGCCTCGCCGTCGCGATTCGTGAATCCCGGAGGAAAGACGCACAGTGCGCCACCACTCTCGACGATCAGTCCCGCGGCGGAGAGGTCGGCGACGACGTCGCTCAGCATGCTGTCGTAGAAGGACTCACCGACGACGTCATTGACCGTGAGCGTGATGCCGAGGTCTTGGTAGACGAGGTCGAGGTAGGCAATCGACTGGTCGACGATGACGCGCCAGAGACGCAACGTCTCGGGGTCACCCGATTGCAGCGCGACCACGCGCGCGCGCGAACGTTCCTTGAACGAATCGTCGGCGTCGAACTTGGTGCGGGCCTCTTTATAGAAACCGTCGAGGTCGCCGATCGAGAACGTCGCGCCGTTGCCCTCCTCGCGGTCCAAGAGGTGTTCGATCAACATCGCAAACGGCGTGCCCCAGTCGCCAACGTGATTGCGGGCAATGACGCGGTGTCCGGCGAAGCGGTACATGCGCGCGAGAGCGTCGCCGATGACCGTCGAACGGAGGTTGCCGACGTGCATCTCCTTGGCGACGTTGGGCGCGGAGTAGTCGATGACGACGGTCTTGGTCGTGGTCGCCGCCTCGATTCCGAGACGATCGTCGGCGCGCAACGTCGTGAGCTGTTTCCCGAGAAACTCCGGACTCAGGGTCAGGTTCAAGAATCCGGGCCCGGCGATCTCGACGGTGGCGATACCGCTCAATTCGGCGTGATCCACAATCTCCTCGGCGACGTCACGCGGAGAACGTCCCAGGCGCTTGGCGAGCGCCATGACGCCGTTCGCCTGATAGTCACTCCGATCCGACGTGCGAAGGACCGGGTCGGCGCCTGCTTCGAGAGTGTCGAACGCGCCCTGCAGCCGTGACGAAAGCGTGTCGTAGGTCGACGTCATGGACTCAAGTCTCGCACTTGGACCGCGACGGCATCGCCCACGAGGTGAAACGCTCACGCGACGAACACGGCAGAATGGAGCCATGAACTCACTCAACTCCTTTGGCTCCAAGATGACGCTCAACGTGCAGGGCCGAGAACTCACCTACCACTCACTACGCTCCGACGCACTTTCGGCGCTCGGCGTCGACCGACTTCCCTATTCGATCAAGGTGCTCTTGGAGAACCTCCTTCGACACGAAGACGGCGTGAAGGTCAACGCCGCCGACATCGAAGCCCTCGCGAGGTGGGGCGAGCATCCCTCACGCCACGGCGAGGCCGCCGGCGAAGACGCCAAGGAGATCGCCTTCACGCCCGAGCGCGTCCTGATGCAAGACCTCACCGGCGTGCCTGCCGTTGTCGACCTGGCGTCGATGCGCGACGCGATCATCGCGTTGGGCGGTGACCCGAACAAGATCAACCCCCTGGTCCCAGTCGAAATGGTCATCGACCACTCAGTGATCCTCGAGCGTTCCGGCACCTCCGAGAGCTTCGAGCAGAACGTCGCGATCGAATACGAACGCAACGTCGAGCGCTACACGTTCTTGAAGTGGGCCCAGAGTTCGTTCGAGAAGTTCCGCGTCGTGCCTCCAGGCATGGGCATTTGTCACCAGGTCAACCTCGAACACCTCGCGCGCGTCGTCTTCGAACAAGACGGCGTCGCCTACCTCGACACGCTGGTCGGCACCGACTCGCACACCACCATGGTGAACGGCCTCGGCGTGCTCGGTTGGGGCGTGGGCGGCATCGAGGCTGAAGCGGGAATGCTCGGTCAACCGACGTCGATGTTGATTCCGCCGGTCGTCGGACTACGACTCTCGGGCGCCCCGCGCGAAGGCGTGACCGCGACCGACGTCGTTCTCACGATCACCGAGTTGTTGCGCAAGCACGGCGTGGTCGGCAAGTTCGTCGAGGCCTACGGGGCCGGCGTGGCGTCGCTCTCTTTGGAGACGCGCGCCACGATCGGCAATATGTCACCGGAGTACGGCGCGACCTGCGCCATCTTCCCGATCGACCAGTTGACCGTCGACTACCTCGCCTTCACCGGTCGAACGAAGGAGCAACTCGACCTAGTCGAGGCGTACGCCAAGGTCCAGGGTCTCTGGCACGATCACGCCGCGCTCGAGCCGATCTACTCCGAGTACGTCGAACTCGACCTCACCTCAGTCGAGCCGAGTCTCGCCGGGCCCAAGCGTCCGCAGGACCGGGTGTCGCTCTCGGGCACCCGCGGCGCGTTCCTCGGCGCCCTCGGGCGTGAACCCCTAGAAGTGCACGGCGTCGAAATGGCCGAGACACTGCGCGAAGGCGCGGTCGTCGTGGCGGCGATCACGTCGTGCACCAACACCTCCAATCCGTCGGTGATGGTGGCCGCCGGTCTCGTCGCCAAGCGCGCCGTCGAACTCGGGCTGAACGTGAAGCCGTGGGTGAAGACGTCGCTCGCCCCGGGCAGCCGGGTCGTCATGGATTACCTCGAGCGCGCCGATCTCGTGAAGTCCCTCGACGCCTTGGGTTTCTACCTCGCCGGCTACGGGTGCACGACGTGCATCGGCAACACCGGCCCGCTGTTGGCCGGAGTCTCCGAAGCCGTCAACGAGCACGACCTTTCGGTCGTGTCGGTGCTGTCCGGTAACCGCAACTTCGAAGGTCGCATCCACCCCGACGTCAAGCAGAACTTCCTCGCGAGCCCTCCGCTCGTCGTCGCGTACGCGCTCGCCGGGACGATGGATATCGACCTCGCCAGCGAGCCGCTCGGCGTCGGCACCGACGAGAAGCCGGTCTATCTGTCGGACCTGTGGCCAAGCGACGCCGAGGTGGCCGAGGCCGTGCGCTCCTCGATCACGCCGACGATGTTCGAAGAGCGCTACGCGAGCGCCTTTAGCGGGGACGAGCGCTGGCAGAAGGTGCCGACGACCAACGCCGTCACCTAC
The DNA here is from genome assembly GCA_003133685.1 of Acidimicrobiaceae bacterium. Classification (GTDB taxonomy): domain Bacteria; phylum Actinomycetota; class Acidimicrobiia; order Acidimicrobiales; family RAAP-2; genus RAAP-2. The sequence goes on along the minus strand of PKYQ01000014.1, from coordinate 44,371 downwards.
GCCTGGGACACGAAGTCGACCTACGTGAAGCTCCCGCCGTACTTCGACGGTCTCACGATGGAGCCGGGCGTCGTCACAGACTTCTCGGGCGCCCGAATCCTCGCCAAGCTCGGCGACTCGGTGACGACGGACCACATCTCACCGGCCGGCAACATTCGCGCGTCGTCCCCGGCCGGGAAGTACTTGATCGACGGCGGCGTCATCGCGGCCGACTTCAACAGTTACGGCACGCGTCGCGGCAATCACGAGATCATGGTGCGCGGCACCTTCGCCAACATCCGCATCCGCAACCAGATGGCGCCCGGGACCGAAGGCGGCGTGACGCTGAAACTCCCCGAGGGCACCGAGATGTCGATCTTCGACGCCGCGATGGCCTACCAGGCCGAAGGCACGCCGCTCATGATCATCGCCGGCAAGGAGTACGGCACCGGATCGAGTCGCGACTGGGCCGCCAAGGGCACCAAGCTGCTCGGCGTCAAGGCCGTGCTCGTCGAGAGCTACGAACGCATCCACCGCGCCAACCTCGTGGGCATGGGCGTGCTGCCGCTGCAGTTCCAGAGCGGCGACAGTGCCGCGACCTACGACCTCGACGGCACGGAGACCTTCGCGATCGAAGGTCTCGACGCGCTGAACCGTGGCGAGACCGTGCCGACGGTGACGTTGCGCGCGACGCGCACGAATAGCGAGGTGACCACCTTTGCGGTGCGACTACGAATCGACACGCCCACCGAGGCTGAATACTTCCGACACGGTGGCGTTCTCAACTTCGTGTTGCGCCACCTCGCCCAGAGTTAGCGCGTCGTCTGCGCTTCGGCCGCTACGGCCGCGGCGTCCGTGCTGTCAAAGAGAGCGATTGAATGAATAACCGCGTTCGTTGACTTCGTGAGGCGTTCGCGCACGGTGGCGTTCGCGCGCGCGAACGAGATTGAGATCTTGTCGTTCGTGAGGTCAGCCACGACTTGACTCAATGCGGTCATGCCCGTGAAGTCGATGTCGGCAATCGCGACGGCGTCGATGACGACGTGTTCGGTCTCGGGGAATTTCGCTAACTGGTCGTGCATCTCGCGTCGAAAGATGCCGGCGTTGGCGAAGAATAGTTCCTCCCCGAAGAGCACGACGAGGATGTGGTCGACGCGCTCGACGCCTTCCTCTTCTTCGGGCTCCCAACTGGTGGTCCCCGTGCGCCGACCCAACTCAATCATCCTCGGACGCGCCGATCGCCACGTCTGATCGAGGATCGCGAGTCCCACCGCGATCCCGAGACCTTGCTCGACGCCGATGAAGATCACGCCGAGGGCCGAGACGAGCGCGAAGGCGAACTCCAATCGGCTCGACGCGAGAATCTTGCGGAACTGGCCGATTTTGATGAGTCGGCCACCGACGAACCAGAGCACGCCCGCCAGCGCCGCCAAGGGGATCATGTGCGCGAACTTGGCGAACGGCGAGAGCACCAGGGCGCCTAGCCCGGCCACCAACAAAACGAGTTTCGTACGGCCGCCGGCCAATTTCGTCACCGTCGTTCGCGCCGGACTGGCGTTGACCGGGAAGGCACCGACGAGTCCGCACGCGACGTTCGCCAGACCGACACCCACGAAGTCGCGACTGATGTTGTCGGCGATACCGAGGTCGTCGGCGGTGGTACGACTGGTCGCGGCGCTCTGGCTCAGGATCACGATCACCAGGGTGAGCGCGGTCGTGCAGACCGTCCCCCACTCGGACCCGCTCAACCAGTGCAGGCGCCAGATCGGTAGCCCGGCGCTCACGGTGCCAAGTTGTTGCACGCCGTGACTCGCGAGTGACCCGACGGCCGTGAGAATCGTCGCGACCAAGACGGCCGCCAGCGCCCACGGCAACTTCGCGTTGAGCTTCTCACCGACCACCATGACCACGAGCGTGCCGAGCGCGAGGACGACCGACCACGTGCTCACGTGGCCGAACTGGTGGCTGATCCATTGGAGGCGCGAGATGAAGGACTCCCCGCCCGACGGAACGCCGAGGACCCGAGGGAGTTGGTGGGTGATGATAATGACGCCGATCCCGGCCATGAAGCCGACGACGATCGGCAACGACAGGAAATCGGCGAGCCAGCCGAGCTTCAAGAGTCCGATCGCCATGATGATGAGTCCGGCGACCACGGCCGTCGCGGCGACCAGCTCCATGTATTCGGCCGACGACGCTGGCGCGAGTCGAAGGAGCGCCACGGCGAAGAGCGGCGCAATTGTCGAGTCGGCCCCCACCGAGACGATCGGATTGGATCCGATGACGAAAAAGACCAAAGTGGCCGTGATGAACGCGACCATTGCGGTGAAAGCGGGCACTCCGGCCAACTGCGACGTGGCGAGTTGTTCGGGAATCGCAATCGCCAACAAGGTGATACCGGCGAGCAATTGACCCGAGAAGTTTGCGCGGGTCAGACCGATGAAGATCTCGTTGAGTCCCTTCGCGCCACGACGTTGACCAATCGGTGTTCGTTGGGTGACGGGCGCGGAATCCATAGCGTCACACTAGGACTGCAGGCGTCGCACTAACTGGTGATGACGACCTTGAAACCTTCGGCGAGCCGGCCCTTGTCCATGCCCGCGTTCTTCGCGACGGAACGGGCCCACTCCTTCAACATCTTCTTCAGACCTTTGTTGTCACCGACTTGAGAGACGTGGCGCTTGAGGGCCGCATGCTTGTACTTGAATCGCTTCGTGATGTCGACGACCATCGTGGCGTTGCTCCCGCTCAACCAGACAACGGGCACGCTGTGCGGCGACAGACCTTCACGAAGTAGTTCGGGGAAGGCGTGAGGATTTCGGGCGTCGGGATAAACCGCGCGCATCGTCGCCTCGCCCGAGGCCATGTGGTCGGGGTGACTCGCGCGCATGCGCTCCCAGTTGCGCTCGGGGCTCTGAGTAATTACGAGGTCCGGCCGGTGTGTACGAATTACCCGCGCGATTTCGCGACGGAGCAACAACGTGGGCTCCACCTGACCGTCGGGCCAACGAAGGAATGTGATATTCGTCACTCCGACCTCACGACCGGCAGCGCGCTGTTCTATTTCGCGAATCTCTGATCGCTCTTCACGAGTGAGCGTTGAACCGTCACCACCGGCGTCACCCGAGGTGACGAGGCAATACGCGACATCAACACCTTTCGCGGTCAAAGTTGCAATGGTTCCCGCAGAACCAAAATCGACGTCGTCAGGGTGCGCCACGACAACGAGTGCACGTTTCATCGATTTGTTGTACTTGAAGACCGGTAGCGCCTTCGTCTTGCTCACAGTACTGAGTCCTCCCTGGTCGGATCCCAGCTGGCCAGGTCCTTCAAATGTGGATCGTTTGAAAAGACCTCCACGATCGGCCGCTTGAGTCCAAGACGACGCATAATCACTTCAGCCTCAATAATTTGATTCCACAGTAACAAAGAGACCACCACGCCCGTCGAGCCGGCGCGCGCGGTCCGTCCGGAGCGGTGAAGGTAGGCCTTCTGGTCCTCCGGGGGGTCGAAGTGGATTACGCAGTCGACTGCGTCAATATGCAGACCTCGAGCGGCGACGTCGGTCGCCACGAGCACGGCCAAACGGTCCCCGGAGAAGTCCGCGAGCGCCTTTTCGCGCTGACTCTGGCGCAGGTCCCCATGGATGGCCGCGGCGTCGACGCCCTCTTTTTGGAGCTGTTCGACCAGTCGGTCGGCCCCGCGCTTGGTGCGACAGAAAATCAGTGTCTTACTGAAGGACGAGCAAATGGTCGCGGTGACCTTGATCCGGTCCATTTGGTGGACGTTCAAGAAGTGGTGCGCCATCAATGAGACCGTCTGGCTGTCGCTCGCCACTTCGTGGAAGACCGGGTCGGTCAAATAGCGCTTGACCAGGCGGTCGATCGCGCCGTCCAGGGTGGCGGAGAACAACAGCGTCTGGTGCGGGCGCTCGGCGATGCGTCGAAGGACCCACTCCACCTGGGGCATGAATCCCATGTCGGCCATACGGTCGGCCTCGTCCAGGACCAGTACGTCGAGGTTCTCAACATTCACCTCGCCGCGGTCACCGAGGTCGATGAGCCGTCCGGGCGTGGCGATGATGACGTCACAGCCCTTGCGCAGTGACTTCACCTGTCGTTCGATGTCGGCCCCGCCGTAGACGGCGTTGACGTGGAGACCTAACGCCGCCCCGAGGGGCTTCAGGACTTCGTACACCTGTACCGCCAGTTCACGCGTCGGCAGGAGTACTAACGCCCGCGGTCGCGCCGGACCACCGTCTTTGGCCTTGAAGGTCTCGCCCGCGGAGATCCGCTGGAGCATCGGCAAACCGAATCCGAGCGTCTTGCCTGATCCGGTCTTGGCTTTACCGCAGACGTCACGACCGGCGAGCGCGTCGCTGATCGTGAGGGCTTGGATCGGAAAGGCGGTAGTGATTCCCTGTTCAGAGAGCACCCCGACTAACTCGGGCAGCACGCCCAATTCGGCAAAAGTTTTATTGGTGGCGTACGAGTCCTGCACCGGCGGCACAGAATTCTTGATTTCACTACTCACGGGACAACGACGTTTCTCGGTTGGACCCGGAACCGGCGTTCGAAAGTGTGGGCCCAAGCTCAATTCCTAGAGCTTCTTCCTAAGTCTATGACAAAATGTTAGTTTTTCGACGCGAAAAGCAAAGGAGAATCATGTCTCGACTGGAAATTGGTGCGAAGGCGCCGCCGTTTGCCCTTGCGAATCAGGCCGGAAAGACCATTTCGATGAAAGATTTCGCAGGTGAACGATTCGTCATTTATTTCTACCCCGCCGACGACACCCCCGGATGCACCAAAGAGGCCTGCCAGTTCAACGACGGTCGCGCGGCCTTTCGAAAGCTCGGCGTCAAGGTGCTCGGCGTATCGCCCGACAGTGCCGAGAAGCACGTCGCCTTTCGCACGAAGTACGGGCTGACCTTCGACCTCCTGAGCGACCCCGAGAAAAAGGTCATGACGAGCTACGGCGCCTACGGCGAAAAGATGATGTACGGCAAGAAAGTGAACGGCGTCATCCGCTCGACGTTCGTCATTGGGCCGACCGGCAAGATCGAGCGCGCCTGGTACGGCGTTCGCGCCGACGGCCACGCCGACAAGGTCTTGGCAACGCTGTCGAGCTAGCGCGCGTTCTCTCGTTGCACCGTGCGCCAGCGGTGCCAGAGCCCGTAGGCAAGGCCGAGGACCACGACCGCGATGATCGGGTACTCCGAGGCGTGGAAGTCGCCACTCACGTGCTTCCAGTTCGAACCGGCCGCGTAACCGAGTCCGGCGATCAGCGCCACCCACACGGCTGAGCCGATCGTCGTCAGGACCGCGAAGCGCGCGCGGTTCATCTCGGCCATCCCGGCCGGCACCGAGATGAAACTGCGCACCACCGGAATGACGCGACCGAGCAACACCGAGGCCGAGCCGTAGCGCTCGAACCAGCTCTCGGCGCGGTCGAGGTCCTTCGAGGAGAGCAGCAGCCACTTGCCCCAGCGTTCGACAATCGTTCGCCCGGCGCTGCGCCCGACCTCATAGGCGATGACCGCGCCCGCGAGCGAGCCGATGGTTCCCACGACGATCACCGCCCACAGTGAGAAGCGCACGTGACCGGTGACGGCCGCGGTGCAGAGCGCACCGGCGAATCCGTAGGCGACTTCTGAAGGGATCGGGATGCACGCTGAAGAGAGCACCGAGAGGACGAACAGGGCGAAGTACCCGTAATGGGTGATGAAGGACTGCACGATGACATTCTTACCTTTGGTAACCCAAGAGTCCGGATGGGCCCGTGGTGCAGACTGTTTGGTGGGTTTCAGTCTCACGATGGGCGGGCAAGCGATCACTCTCACGCCGCTCCTTCGATTCCAGATGCGCGGTGCCGGTTATAGCCATCCGCAGTACGCGCACGGCCGCTGGCGCGGCGGTGCGATCGTGCGCGACGAACAACTCAACCTCGAAACCCTTGATCCCGTCGAGGACGCCAGCATCCCCGTGCAACACGTCGTGCGCGCCACGTGCGGCGATGAGGTCGGACTGGGCGTACTGGAGCAACTCGTCATCGGACCGTACGAACCGGTCGGGCTGCACGGACTGTTGGACGGCGTCTAGGACTGGTGCTTCGAGCACCAGTAGGTCGTTCGCCCGCCGATGGTCGCTGAGAGCATTGCCGCGCCGTCGCGCGGACAGAACGCGCCCGGATAACGACCCTCCATGTGATCGCCTAAGTGCGATCCGCCGCGCCGTTGCAAGGTGCGCATGGTCTGCGTGAAGGTCTTGTAAAGCGCCGCTCGCTGTTCGAGACTCATGAGCCCCGTCGGCGTGCGCGGATCGATGCCCGCACGAAACAGCATCTCGTCGGCGAGGAGATTCCCGACGCCGGCGACCGAGGACTGGTCGAGCAACCTCGCCTTGATCGCCGGTCCGTCGCCGCGCGTGGCGAGGATTGCGTCGAACTGCTTTCGCGTGAGCGTCAGGGCGTCGGGGCCGAGTTCACTCAGATCGGGCGCGATCTCGAATCGGCCGAGGCGTCGCGGGTCGTGCAGTAAAAGTTTGCGTCCGTCGTCGAACTCCAGTCCCCCGCGCACCCAATCAGCTCGGAAATCGTGCGGACCATAGAACAGTCCGTCGATGCCGGCGTCGCCGTCAATGAGCAAGACCCCCGTCATCCCGAAGCGCACGCCGAGGCGAACGCCGTCGGTGTCGAGGAGCAACAACTTCCCTCGACGGTCAGTGCCAGTCAACGTGAGACCCCTCACCGCACGAGCCCACGCACTGACGCTGGTCAGCTTCTTCGCGGTGTAGGCGTCGGCCCAACCGCGCTTGATCTTCGCGCCGACGACGCGATCGGCCAATTGGCGATAGGACTCGACTTCAAGAATCTCGGGCACGCGGCGAGCGTATCGGCAAATCGATTTTGAGTGTTCCTCGGTAAGATTGAGCAATGGCACTCGAGAAGCCGCAGTGGAAAGAACTCTTCAGTGAAGTCGTGACCTCGGGGCTGTGCACCGGGTGCGCGGCCTGCGTCATTGCGTGTCCTCACCCGGTGCTGGACTACGAGACCGACAACGGCGTCTACAAGCCGTTTCACCTCGACATCGACGGTGGACCCGATGACTGCACCCACGGACAGAAGGGCTGCACGATGTGCACGAGAGCCTGTCCGCGTTTTCGCAACTGGGAGTCCGAGATCGACACGCACAAGTTCGCGCGCGAACGCACCGACGATGAAGTCTGGGGCATCGGCGACGTCCTCTTGGCGCGCGCCACGGACGAGTCGCTCGTCGAGAACGGCCAGGACGGCGGATTCATCTCGGCGCTACTGATCTACGCGTTGGAGAACGACGTCATCGACGCCGCGCTCGTGAGCGGTCTCGAAGGGGACGGCTCGACGTGGCGGGCGGTACCCCGGGTCGCGCGCACGCGCCACGAGGTGATCGAGACCGCGAAGTCGCGTTACACCTACAGCGCCAATCTGCTCGCCTATCCGGAGGCGGCCGAAGGCGGCGCCGAACGCATCGCGCTCGTGGGGATGGGTTGCATGGCGTCAGCGCCGGGCGCGATGCAGTCGCGCAAGGCCGGCAAGCTCGCACGACGTCTCAGTCTCACGATTGGCCTGATGTGCTCCAAGACGTTCGACGACTCGATCTTCGAAGAGCTCTTTGAGGCGAAGTACGGAATCAAGCGGGCCGACATCTCGAAGATGAACATCAAGGGTGTCTTCCAGATCTGGACCACCGACGGCCACTTCCACGAAGTGCCGTTGAAAGAGGCCCACGCCTACACCCGCGAAGGCTGCACCCTGTGTCCGGACTTCGCCGCGGAACACGCCGACATCTCGACCGGCGGCATCGGCGCCTTCGGCGACTGGACGCTCGTGATCGTGCGCACCGACCAGGGCCGCGAATTGATGAGCGCGATGAAGGAGCAGGGCTTGATCGAGACCCGACCGGGCGACGACGACCCCGGCGCGGTGGCGTTGTTGCACAAACTCGCGACGGTGTCGCGCAAACGCTGGCCTGAGTCGGCGGTCCCGGGACCGCGGCGCATCCCAGTCGCCTTCAACTAGGCGACCGTTAAGTTATTTCTGTGCCTCCTCGTCCGATCTTCACGACGGTGCTGCTCGTGCGTCACGGCGTCACGGCGAGCACCGGCATCATCTTGCCGGGACGCGCGCCGGGACTGCACCTTTCCGAGCGCGGTGTCGCCCAGGCCGAGCACGTCGCCGAGCGACTCGGTGAACTCTCGAGAAAGCCCGTGGCGCTCTACGTGTCACCACTGGAGCGAACGCGCGAGACCGCCGCCCCCATCGCGCGCGCGCTCCGACTTCGCGCGCAAACTGAGCGTGGGCTCCTCGAGTGCGACTTCGGGCTCTGGACCGGGAAGAAGTTGAACCTGCTCGCGAAGAAGCCCGAGTGGCGCGCGGTGCAGCACGCCCCGAGTACGTTTCGATTCCCGGAGGGCGAATCGTTCACCGAGATGCAACTTCGGATGTGGACGACGCTGGAGCGAATTGCGGCCAAGCATCGCAACCGCACCGTGGTCGTCGTGAGTCACGCCGATCCGATCAAGGCCGCCGTCACGTACGCCCAGGGCGTGCCGTTGGACCTCTTTCAGCGAACCGTGATCTCCACGTGCTCGATCAGTGCCATTGGATTCACGAATGGCACGCCCGTCGTGTTGAGCGTCAACAACACCGATTCGTTGAAGGACCTCGCGCCCTCATGAACTACGTCTTCGCCAATCCCGACAAAGTGATGGTCGGCGTGCGCGGCGAGGTCGGCAATCGGCTCTTCTTGCTCCAGGCGCGCGAGGGTCGACGACTCGTGATCGTGAAGTGCGAGAAGCAACAACTGGCCGCGTTGGCCGAATGGCTCGCCCAAGTGATCGGCGAGATGGGGCGACCGGCCCATCTCCCGGACGATCTCGCTCTCGAGCCCGAGTACGAATCGGACTTCGCCGCCGGTGACATCGCCGTGGCGCTCGACGAGGAGGCCCACACGATTGAGGTCACCTTCGAATCACTCGAAGGCGAGGACGAATTGGTCTTGACGCTGACGCGCGAGTGGGCCGGCGGTCTGGCAATTGCCATCGCGCGACTCGTGGAGGCCGGTCGACCGACCTGTCCGCTCTGCGGCGGTCCGCTCGACCCCAAGGGCCACGACTGTCCGCGCACGAACGGCCATACTCCCCCGATCCGCTAAATCGATGAACCGCGACGAACAACAGACGCTGCTGATGAAGGGAGCGATTGAAGTCGAGGGTCGCGTGGTCGCCTCTTCGAACCAGGCGTTGTTGGTGACGGTGTCCCTCGACGGCGTCGAGGGACAGGCCTGTTACAAGGCCGAAGCCGGCGAGCGGCCACTATGGGATTTCCCCGACGGTCTCTGGCGTCGCGAAGTCGCGGCCTATGAACTCGACGTCGCGCTCGGCTCGGACCTCGTGCCGACGACGGTCGGTCGCGAGGACGGTCCCTTCGGAATCGGATCGCTCCAGTGGTGGGTCGACGACAACGAAGAGGACCACTACTTCACCTTGCGCGAGCACCCTGAGTTCCATGAGTGGTTCGCCGAGCTCGCGGCCTTTGACGTCATAGCCAACAACGCCGACCGCAAGGCCGGTCACGTCCTCTACGACGGAACGCGCTGCTGGGCCATCGACAACGGACTGTGCTTCCACGAACAGGACAAGCTACGCACCGTCATCTGGGAGTACGCCGGGCTCGACGTGAACGGACATCTGCTCGAGCGAATCGATCGCTTCGCGAACGGCGACACCGGTCACGTCGGCGACTGGCTCAATCCGATCGAGTTGGCGCTCGCACAGAATCGCGCGCACGGACTGGTCGAGAACGCCACCTACCCGATCCCCAACGAGGACTCGGACTGGCCGCCCTACCCGTGGCCGCTGATCTGACCCAGCGCGGGTACGCCACCCTCGTGGTCGGGCACGCCTGATTCGAGCAGACCGAAGGTGAGGATCGCTCCGGCACCGAAGAAGACGGCCGCCCACCAGAACGCCACCGCGTAGCCGTGCAACGTGGCGAGCACCGCGGCGTGGTGCAACTGCTCCTTGCGACTGAACTGCGCTGAGATGGCGACGGGCACCCTGTTCGAGCGCGCCGTCACCGAGACCGCGATGGTGTTCAACAGCGCCAACCCCATCGACCCCCCGATTTGCTGCGTGGTGTTCACGAGCGCCGACGCCGCGCCGACGTCACTGGGTCCTACGCCCGCGGTCGCACTCGCGATGGCCGGAGCGAAGATGAGACCGAGACCGAGACCGGTCACCACGAGGCCCGGCAGCACATTCGAAAAGTAGTCGGCGTTCGGCGTCAGTCTGGTGAAGAGCACCATGCCCATCATCGAGAGCAACATTCCGGTCGGTATGAGTGGGCGCGGTCCATTCACCGCGAGAAGCCGGGCGCTCGCGATGAAGGCCGAGAGCGCGATCGCGGCCACCAGCGGCAAGAACGCCACACCGGTTCGCAGTGGGGAGTAACCGAGTGTCCCTTGCAAGTAGTACGCGAGAAAGAGCGAGATCCCAAAGATCCCGATGCTCGTGAGGAAGAGCGCGACGAGCGAACCGCCGCGAACCCGATTGATGAGCAATCGAAGCGGCAACAGCGGGTTCTTTGATCGCTGCTGCCAGCGCACGAAGGCCACGAGTAGCGCCACGCCGATCACCAGACTCCCCCACGTGATGTCGTTGCCCCAGCCGGTATTGACCGCGTGCGCGAAGCCGTAGACGACGAAGAACAGTCCCGCGCTGCCGAGCAAGGTTCCAAAGACGTCAAGGTTCGCGGCATTCTCTCGCTTGCCGCCCGCGACGAAGAACACCACGCCGACAATGGCGAAGGCCGCGAAGAAGAGATTGATGAAAAGACACCAGCGCCACGACGCCCACTGGGTCAAGGCGCCGCCCAACAAAAGTCCGATCGCAGCGCCCGAGGCGCCGATGGCGCCGTAGATCGAAAAGGCCTTCGCGCGTTCTTTGGGATCACCGAACGTCGTAGAGAGCGCCGCCAACGCGGCCGGTGCGAGAACCGCGCCAAAGACTCCCTGGACAGCGCGAGCCGTGACGAGCGTCGCGAAATTGTGCGCCCAGCCACCGAGCGCCGACGCGGTGGCGAAGCCGGCGAGCCCGACGTAGAGCGACGTGCGCCGTCCCCACATGTCCGAGAGTCGGCCACCGATCAACAACAGCGAACCGAATGAGAGGGCGTAGGCCGTGATGAGCCACTGACGGTTGGCGATCGAGAAGTGCAAGTCGCGCTGCGCGTGGGGCAACGCAATATTGATGACCGTCGCGTCGAGGGCCACCATCAACTGCGTGATACTGAGTACTCCGAGCGCCCACCACCGGCGATCCGACGAGGTCAGGGGGCTGTTCATGGTTCCCCCAGCCTAAATTCTGTGACCGGGCGAAGGGGGAACGACCCCGAGACCCGTTTCGGGTCTCGGGGCACCGACGTGCTCCTAGTTCCGCGCCTTGAGGGCCGCGATAAGAGCGGGCAGAACTTTGTGCACGTCGCCCACGATCCCGAAATCCGCAATTTGGAAGATCGGGGCGTCGGGGTCCTTGTTGATGGCCACGATGTTCTTCGAACCCTTCATGCCGACCATGTGTTGGGTCGCACCCGAGATGCCGCACGCAATGTAGACGGTCGGCTTCACGGTCTTGCCGGTTTGACCGACCTGGTGCGAATAAGGAACCCACCCGGCGTCGACGATGGCGCGAGATGCGCCCGCGGCACCCTTGAGCAGTTTCGCGGTCTCTTCGATCAGCGCGTACTTGTCGGCCTCACCGAGCCCTCGTCCTCCGGAAACGACCACCGCCGCCTCTTCGAGCTTGGGACCAACACGCTCTTCGACGTGCGTGGCGGTGACGGTCGCGGTACCGGTCGAACCGACGTCACCCGCGGGTGCCGCGACGACGGACGCGACCGCACCGCCGCTCGCTTCGGCGGCGAAGGACTTCGCGCGGATGACGAAGAGGCCGGGACCGTCGCCGCTGAAGCGGGCCCTCACCGTCTGGGTACCGCCGAAGATCGGGTGCTCGGTGACGAGACCACCGTCGTCAGCGAGTCCGCTTACGTTCGTGAGGACCGGTCGGTCGAGTCGAGCCGAGAGTCGGCCGGCGATGTCGCGTCCGTCGTAGCTCGTCGGGATGAAGATGGCATCGGGCGCGCCCACCGAGGCCACGAGTGCCGCGAGTGCCGAGGCGACGGGTACCCCGGGTAACGCGCCACCAAGGTCGCCGACGTCGTACAACGTCGTCGCGCCGTAGTCGCCCGCCACAGACGCGAGTGCCGCGTCGCCACCCCACGTGATCGCCGAGAGGTTTGCGCCGAAACTGCGCGCCTGCGTGAGGAGTTCCAATGAGGTCGTGGTGAAGGAGCCATTCGACGGTTCCGTGACAATCCAGATATTTGACAGTGCCATGAGAATCTCCTACAGGACCTTGATCGACTCGAGGAAACCGACGATGCGCTGCGCGCCGTCGCCCTCGTCCACGTACTTCTCACCCGCGGTGCGGGACTCCGATACCACGACGTCCGTGATCGTCTGTCGCGCGCCGATCGCACCGGTCTGCTCGCCGAGTGAGAGGTCCGCGACGCTGAGAATTTCCAGCGGCTTGGACTTCGCGGCCATGATGCCCTTGAACGACGCGTAGCGAGGTTCGACAACGCCGGCGGTGACGGTTACCAATGCCGGCAGCGGCGCGGTCACCTCGTCGTAGCCGGACTCCGTCTGACGTTCGACCTTCACGGTCGTGCCGTCGATCGCGACCGACTTGGCGAACGAGATGGAAGGAAGTCCGAGCAGCTCGGCGATCTGCACCGGCGTGGTGCCGGTGTAGCCGTCGGACGATTCGGTTGCGGCCAGTACCAAGTCCGGACTCTCGCGCTTGATCACCGCGGCGAGCACCTTGGCCGTGCCCAACGCGTCGGTGCCGCGAAGCGCGTCGTCGCTCACGATGACGGCCTTGGCGGCGCCCATGGCGAGCGCGTTGCGCAGTCCGGCGACGTCGGCGGCCGATCCCATGGAGACCACCGTGACCGCACCAGCGCCGGCCTTGTCGACGAGTTGGAGCGCCATTTCGACGCCGTAGGTGTCGGCCTCGTCGAGGATCAACTTGCCCGAACGGTTGAGATTGTGTGAGGCGTCCAACGACTGCGGCGCGGCCGGGTCGGGAATCTGTTTTACGCAAACGACGATATTCATGGCCCTCAATCTACGCCATTATCGAACTGCGCCCGTCGGGATCGTCGCGCCACGACCTCCAGCGCGAGCACGGGATCATCGGTGATGATGCACGCGACGTCGAGGCCCGCCATTCTCTCGAGGTCCTCACGGGCGTTCACCGTCCAGACGTTGACATCGAGTTGAAGATCGCGTGCGCGCTCGACAACCTCCTCGTCCACGGTCGTGAAATGCGGATTGACCGCATTGAAACCGAGCACGTGAGCCCGGACCAGTGCTTCGCCGACGGCCACGTCCCACAAGAGCCACGCGACCGAGACGTTGCGGTCCATTGAGCGAACGAACGCGCACGTTTTGAGGTCGAAGCACGAGATGGCGGCCCCGTCGGACCATCCGGAGCCTTGAATCGTGCGAAGGACTTGACGCGCGAATTCGCCCGTTTCGTCGTAGCGCTCGGCCGCCCCCCGACCGTTCTTGATTTCAACGTTCACCCGCACTCCCACAAGGGATTCCAAGGCTTCTTCCAGCGTCGGGACGTAATCGGGCAGCGCCGAACGCACGCTCTGGGCAATTTCGAGTGGGCCGATCGCCGGATCGTGATGGACGACCAGGACGCCATCTTGGGTGCGACGAACGTCAAGTTCGACGCCGTCAACACCCACGGCCACCGCTGCTTTAAATGACGCGAGTGTGTTTTCGCGCTCTGTTCTATGGAGTCCGCGGTGCGCAAAGACGTCAATCACCCGAAGAGTTTGTCAGTTACGAGTGCAATACTTCGAATTACATCGACGTCATCTCGTTTATTCACGAATCAGCCCTTGTTTTCGGGTTACAGATTCGTTAAAATTGAACTCCTACCACCGCCCATTTCTCACGAAATTGCAGTGGATTTACCCCTCACCTTAAGGATTTGAAAATGTCGTTGATTTGGAACCGTACGCACGCCTGGGATGACGCTGACTGGCGTTCAAACGCCGCGTGTCGAGACACCGAACCGGAACTGTTTTTCCCCATCGGCACGACCGGAATGGCGACCGACCAGATCGAATCGGCCAAGCGCGTGTGCCACAACTGTGACGCGCAAAAGGCCTGTCTCGAGTTCGCACTCGCGACGAACCAGGAATCGGGCGTCTGGGGTGGCACGACCGAGGACGAGCGACGCAAGCTGCGCAAGCAGTGGCTGGCCGCGCGTCGTCGCGCCTCTTCGCTCTAGGGTCGAGCGCTCAGCGGGACCGCCACTCGTACGTAGGTTCCCCCGCCGTCGGCGTAGTCCACACTCTTCATTTCAATCGTGCCGAGCAGTTGCGCACGGATGATGTCGCGCACGATGGAGAGACCGAGACTCTTCGGCACTTCGAGAGAGAAGTCTTCGCCGAGTCCGCGACCGTTGTCGCGAATCTCTGCGACCGCGTCGCCGTCTTCGAGGTAGAGATTCAACGTCACCACGCCAACCTGGTCGTTGTCGGTCCCACCGAAGCCGATGAACGCGTGCTCGACGGCGTTCGTTAACAGTTCGGCGAGTGCGACGGCCAACGGTGTCGCGAGGTCGGTCGAGAGTACGCCGAGGTTGCCATTCACCAGAATCTCGACGGGGTGCAAGGCCAGGACGGTGTCTTCCACCAGCACGACCAGTGAACGTACGATCTCGTCGAAGACGACCTCTTCGCCCGGCTCGCGACTCAGCACTTCGTGCACGACGGCGATCGAGCGCACTCGCCGTTCGGCTTCGCCGAGCGCGATGCGCGTCTCCGGTTCGTCACTTCGCCGAGCCTGGAGTCGAAGCAGTGACGAGATGGTTTGGAGATTGTTCTTCACGCGGTGGTGAACCTCGCGAACGGCCGCCTCCTTGTTGAGGACCAGCCGATTGAGTTGACGCAGGTCCGAGACATCACGCAACAGCGTCACGACGCCGGTCACCAAGTTGTGCTCGAGCAGCGGCACGCAGTGAAAGAGGATGGCCACGTCGTGTCCGCGGTCGATCTCTTCCATCACCGGGATGGCGTACTCCAGCGCTCGTTCGACGCTTCGCACGCGCAGCCCGAGTTCGAGGAGCGTCTGACCTTCGGCCGGAGCGTAGATGCCCATGCGGTGAAGCGCGTTCGCGGCGTTCGGCGTGGCGAACTCAACGCGTCCGTCGCCGTCGATGAGGATGATGCCGTCTCCGACGCGCGGCAGACCCGGTCCGGCGACGCCCTCTTCGCGAAACGGGAATGTCGAATCGGCCACCATCACGCAGAGGCGCTCGAAGATCGAGAGGTAGGCCTGTTCGTAAAGGGATGCCGGTCCGCGCAACGGTCCCTGGAGGCGGACCATCACGGCCACCACGCGCCCGTCGAATCGAACGGGCACGCACCACACGGGGATGATGTCGGCGATCGCCTCGACGTTGACCTCGCCGATGATCCTCGTGCCGCTTTCGAAGGCGAGGTGCACGAGCGGCCATGACGTGGCGTCGTGTGTCGTTCCCACGAGGTCGTCGTTGATCATGGTCGAACGGTTGTTGGGGCGCATCTGACCGAGGACGACGAAGCCGGAATCGACCTTTTCGGGCCCGTCGACGCGCGCCATCAACAGCATGTCGGAGAAGGAAAGGTCCGCGAGGAGCGACCACGACGCCGTGAGGCGCAACAAGTGATCGACGACGGGTTCGTCGAGCGACGTGCGAAGGGCGGCCAGTTCAGCGAGCGTGGCCACTAGTTGGCTCGCAGCGGGATCATCTGACGTTGACGATTGGAATACGTTGCGACCTCGTGCACGCCACGAGCCTCCAGCAGGTCCGCCAGCTCTCCGGCGCGCGAACCGACGCGTTCGAGTGAGTGCGCGTCACTGGCCGTCGTGAACGTGAGTCCTCGCGCGACGAGTCGATCGAGGAATCCCTCGGCCGGGTACTGCTCGGCGACCGGCTTGGTCCACCCGGCCGACGAGCACTCCATCGAGAGATCGGACTTTGCGGCCGACTCGGCCATGAGGTCCCAGAAGTCGCCCGGGGCCGACGCGATGTAACCGGCGACCTTGATGAGATCCGGGTGCGCCAGCACGTCGACGGCATTGGACGCCGCGAGCTCTTCGATCGCGCGCGCGTAGTCGGCCCAGCACTGATCGACGTCGCGCACGGTCCACTCGTGGGCGTGCGTCGGTACGTCGTAGTCGTCGAACTGCCACGTACCGAGCCAGTGGACCGAACCAATGAGTACGTCGAAGGGGTACTGCGCGAGGAGGGGCGACACGACGTCCATCTGGTCGGCGTAGTAGTCGACCTCGAGACCGATCTTGACGGGCAGCCCTTCGTCCTTGGCGCGTTGGGCGAGTCCCACGTACTCCTCGAGGGAGTTGCGCGCGTGAAAGTCCAAGTAGTCGGCGAGCACCGGACTCGTCGGCTCGTGACCGTAGCGAAGCCAGAAGGGACCGACGGCGGAGAGCACGTCGCGAAAACGGCTCGTGTGTTCGGTCAACGCCAACTCGGTGACGCCGTGGCGCGCGGCCTCGTCGCAGTAGTCGGCAATCTGGTCGAGTTTGAACCAGACGGAGGATTCCGAGTGGGGCCAGAGGTGCAGGTGGTAGTCAATCACCGCACGACGCCCGTCAATCTCAAGCCGAGCCGAAACCGACGATGCGATCGCTCGACGGAGAACCCAACTCCACGTAGGCGATTCGCGCGGCCGGAATGCCGACTCGGCGACCTTTGCGATCGGTGAGCCAGAGCACCGTGTCTTCGCTCAAGGACGTCTCGATCTCCTTCATCACCTTCTCGCGCTTGGCGTCCTCGGGGAGAACGACCTCGATCTCCTTCATGGACTGCACGATGCCGATACGAACTTCCATCACTGCTCCTCTGCCACGTTGGCGACCATCACATGCTAGAAGGAAGGTGCACTATGGAAAACGCGACGGACCCTCCGATCTCTGAGCGCAGTCGACGCTGGGCCGCCACCATGGAGGGTTACGAGGGCGCGGCCGACGACGTCACGGTCGCGCACCGCGACTCCTCGGCCTCGATCGATGTCTCGAGTGGCGCGTCAAACGTTCCGGGATCGCTCGCGGAACGTGAAGAACAGCTCGACGCCGCACTCGCTGTGGGCGCAACGAGAGGTCACGGGGCGGGAAACCGAGCCCGTGGAGAAGAACCGGACGAGTTCCGGACCTGCTTCGAGCGTGACCGCGACCGCGTCTTGCACTCGAGCGCCTTTCGCCGGCTCGCCGGCAAGACGCAGGTCTTCGTCTTCCCCGACGACCACATGCGTACGCGCTTAACCCACGCTCTCGAGGTCGCCCAGGTCGCTACCGGCGTCGCGCGCGCGGTCGGGCTCAACGTGGCCCTCACCGAAGCCATCGCGTTAGGACACGACTGCGGCCACGGACCGGGCGGCCACGCGAGCGAAGAGGCGCTCGATCCCTTCGTCGACGGGGGCTTCGACCACGCCGTCTGGGGCGCCGACGTGTCGCTCGTGAGCTTGAACCTCTGTCGCGAGACACTGGATGGAATACGAAACCACTCGTGGTCGCGACCGGCCCCGGCGACGCCCGAAGGCGAGGTCGTCAGCTGGGCCGACCGGATCGCCTACAGCTGCCATGACTTCGAAGACGCCGTCTCGGCCGGCATCGTCGCCTCCGAGGAGTTGCCGGCACTCGTGCGCGAGCGCTGCGGCGCGCGGCGAAGCCAACAGTTGGGCACCTTCATCAACGCCATGATCCGCACGATTCGCTCCACCGGCGTCATCGGCATGGACGCGCGTCACTCCGAGGCGCTCGCCGCCTTTCGCACGTTCAACTACGAAACGATCTATCTGCGAAGCGCCTCACGCCAGCAGGCGACCGCCGTCGTCGCGATGCTGCGAGCGCTCGTCGAATACTTCGCCGCCCATCCAACACTGATTCCGGACGTTGCCGTCGGCGACGAAGCGCTCGACAGTCCCGCAATGGCGTTGCAACTCAGCGTCGCCTACGTCGCGGGCATGACTGACCGATTCGCGTGCCACTGCGCGGTCACGCTGCTCGACTGGCCGATCGACCAACTGCCGAGCGGCATCGACCGCTAATTGTTGACGTTGACGAGCCCCGCCATTGGCGAAGGGCCGCCGCGCATCCACTCGAGACGTAGCTCGGTGATGCGAAGCGCCGAATGTTCGTGCGTGAGGATCCAGAACTTCTCGTTGACCACCGCGTCTTCGACGGCCTTGGCGACGTCGGCGGCCTCGATGCCGTCGTTCACCAACGCGGCCGCGATCTTCTTGATCGGCACTTCCGGGATTCTCGGCGTAACTGGCGAGTTCCTTGGGCATGTTTCGTTCGGACTCGAAGATTCGAGTGCGCACGAAGTTCGGACAGAGCACTGAGACGTGGACGTTCTTACCGGTGTTGGCGAGTTCGTGGAAGAGTGATTCCGAGATACCGACGACGGCGAATTTGCTCGCGTTGTACGGTCCCATGCCCGCGACGCCGACCAGTCCGGCCTCGGACGCCGTGTTCACGACGTGACCCTCGTTCTGCTCGAGAAAGAGCGGGATGAAGGCGTTCATGCCGTTCACCACGCCGTCGAGGTTCACGCTCATCACCCAGTCCCAGATCTTCTTCGGTGTGCCAATGGTCGAGCCGCCGGCGACACCGGCGTTGTTGAAGATCACGTGGACGGCGCCGAACTCTTTCAGCGCGGCGTCGCGCAGTGCTTCGACGTCGGACTCCTGGGCGACGTCGCAGTGCACGCCGATCACGGTCGCACCGTGGGAACGCATCTCTTCGACCTGGGTGTGTAACGGCGCGTCCTCGATGTCACCGAGCACGATGTTCGCGCCGGCCTTCGAGAACTGAATGGCGGTGGCGAGGCCGATGCCGCTGGCCCCTCCGGTGATCACGGCTGTCTTACCCTTCAGTTCCATCGCTCGTCCTCACTCGTCTTCGTCTTGAGAATCCGACGATAGACGGTGACACGGCGAAGCGCTGACGCGATTCTCTAGCCGAAGCCGCCGAAGAGACCCTTCGCCTGGAGCGACTGCCAGAACTCCGGCCCGTACGCGTGTTCGGGGTCGTCGCGCACCATTTGATCGACGATGATCGCGTCCTCGCCGACGAGGATCCGCCACTTGTTCTGACGCACGCCCTCGAGGATGATCTGCGCGGCCGAGGCGGCACTGAGCGGCGCGAGATCGCGGAAGGCCTCGCCGAACATCGCGACACCCTTTCGAAGGTCCTCGTCGGAGACTTCGTCGACCGGCGTGCCATCGGCCGCGAGTTGTCGTCGAACCTTCACCAGGTCCTCTTCTTCGAGGGTGTCCGGCTCTTTGCCGTGCACGATCCCGGAGTTGATCACGATTGAAGTCCCGACGTGTCCCGGCATCACGACCGAGACCCGCACGTGCGGGGCGTTCATTCGCAGATCGGTGATGAGCGCCTCGCTGAAGCCGCGCACGGCGAATTTGGCGGCGCTGTAGGCGGTGTGGGGCCGATTGGGACCGACCGACGCGAAGATGCCATTGATGCTGCTCGTATTGACGATGTGGCCCTCGTCGGCCGCCACCAGCATCCCCAGGAACGTCCTCGTGCCCAAATAGACGCCGCCCCAGTCGATCGCGAACGTACGCTCCCAGGCCGCGCGGTCGTCGTCGACGAAGCTCCCGGCACCGGCCACGCCCGCGTTGTTGAACAACAGATTGATCGACGTCGTGGCGTGCTCTTTGACGACCGCCTCGCGAAAGGCGAGCAACTGGGTTTCGTCGGCCACGTCGGCGACGAACGTGGTCACCCGCGTACCGGCCGGCGCCGTTTCGAGGGCGAGGGACCTCGTCTCGTCCAACGTCGTAGCCGAGACGTCACAGGTCGCCACGTGACAACCGGCCTTCGCCAGTTGACGTACGAGTTCTCGCCCCATTCCGGTGCCGCCGCCCGTGACGACGGCGATACGTCCATCGAAGTTCTCCATGGCCCCCCTCAATTTTTTCCCATCCTAGAAGTCCGTTGCGTTCGGTGGCGTGGGGGCACCGGTCTTCGGCGCGAGGTTGTCGCGACGCTCTAGCCTCGGGCAATGACTGAAGTGGTCGACGACCTCGCCGCCCGTCTCTGGCCCGGTCGAGTGCGCTCGATCGACCTACTCGCGCACGGCATCACGAACTCGAACTACGTGGTCGACCTCGGCGACGAGCGAGTCGTCGTGCGCGTCCCGGGCAACGACACCCACCTGCTCGGGATTGACCGAACCAACGAAGTCGTGGCTGGCGCTCTGGCCGCGTCGATCGGCGTGGGGCCCGAGGTTCTCGCCACTGATGCGTCAACGGGTTGCATTGTCTTTCGGTTCATCGACGGGCGACCGATATCGACGACCGAGCTGGCCGAAGAACCGATGCTCGGTCACTTCGTCGAGGCCCTGCGTCTCGTTCACCACGCCGGGACGACACCCACGATCTGGAATGCTTACGACGTCATTCGCGACCACCGCGACGTCGCAGCCGCGCGCGGCGTGGAGCCACCGTTCGACGCGGTCTTCGCTCTCGAACTGCTCGCGCGAATAGAAATTGTCCGACCGTTCCGACCGACGGTACTGGGTCACAATGATCTATTGAACGCAAATTTTCTGTTTGACGATCGAGTGCGCATCGTCGACTGGGAGTACTCGGGGATGTCCGACCCGTTTTTCGACCTCGCCAACGTGTCGGTCAACAACGGTTTTCCCGTCGACGCCGAGATCGCCCTCCTGCGCCACTACGTCGGCGATTTGAGTGACCCGGTCTTGTCAACGATGCACCTCATGAAGATCGTGTCCGAACTGCGCGAAGCGATGTGGGGAGTAGTCCAGGTGGCGATCTCCTCGCTCAAGGTCGATTTCACTGCCTACGCGCGCGAACGAGGCGACCACGCCCTTGCATTGGCGCACCAGAGCGATATCGAAGAACAGTTGCGATTGGCCAAGCGCTACAGCGGCGCTGGGGTCTAGGCCCGCACCTTTTCGTTGCCGGGGTCGAACAACGGCTCGGCCCTCACTTCGGCGCCGACGTCGCGTCCGAATACGCCCACGCTGACTCGAGTTCCGGGCACGACCAACGCCGCGGGCAAGTACGCATAGGCGATTGATGACCGGACGCTGTAGCCGTAGCCGCCGCTCGTGACTCGCCCGAGCGCCCGACCCTCGAAGCGCACCGGTTCCGATCCGAGTACGACCGATCGCGGCTCGTCCAGGACGAGACAGGCCAGGCGACGCGCCGGCTCTCCGGCACGCTCGAGCGCGTCGCGTCCGATGAACTCGCCCTTGTTCATCTTCACGGCGAATCCCAACCCCGCTTCCAAGGGCGAGTCGGTCGTCGTGACGTCACTCCCCCAGACGCGGTATCCCTTCTCGAGGCGCAGTGATTCGATCGCGCGGTAGCCGCCGGGGACCAGACCGTGTGGCGCCCCGGCCGCCATCAACGAGTCCCACAGTCCGGCGGCGTATTCGCTCGGGCAGTAGAGCTCCCAGCCGAGTTCGCCCACGAACGTGACGCGCACGGCGAGACACGGCACCGCACCCACGTTGATCTCCCTCGCGCTCATGTAGCCGAACGCCTCGTGCGACAGATCCGATTCGGTGAGCGGCTGGAGGATCTCTCGCGCGCGCGGTCCCCAGAGCGCGAAGCACGCGTACTTCGACGTGACGTCATCGACGACGACCGAATCGTCGTCGAGGTGTTGGCGAATCCACGCGCCGTCGTGATTCCCGAAGGCCGTCCCGGTGACCAGACGAAAGCGGTCCTCGGCGAGTCTGGTCACCGTGAGGTCGCACTCGACGCCGCCGCGCGGGTTCAAGAGTTGCGTGTACGTGACGGCGCCGACGCGGCGCGCGACGCCGTTCGCGCAGAGCCGCTCGAGGAACTGCGCCGCGCCCGGTCCCGTCACGTCGAGCTTGGAGAAGGAGCTCTCGTCGAAGAGCGCCGCGTTCTCGCGACAGGCCCGGTGCTCGGCGCCGATGGCCGGTGACCACAGCATGCCGGCCCAACCGTCGGGTCGGGTTGATTCGTCGCCCGCGCCAGCGTTGGATTCGTACCAGTTGACCCGTTCCCAACCAGATTTCTCGCCGAAGGCGCCGCCGAGGTCGCGGTGACGAGTGTTCACCGGCGAGACCTTGAGCGGTCGTCCGGCCTGGCGCTCGTGGCCGGGGTACTTGACGTCGTAGTAGGTCGCGTAGATCTCCTCGGTGCGGATCAGCGTGTAGTGCCGGCTCCGGTACTGCGGCCCGAAGCGGCGCGAGTCGAGTGCCCACGCGTCGAGGCTCGGCTGACCGTCGATGATCCATTCGGCCATCAACTTGCCCATGCCGCCGGAGCCGGCGATGCCGTGCGCGCAGAAACCGGCGGCCACCCAGAATCCCGCGACGGCGCTCTCGCCGAGGATGAATTCGCCGTCGGGCGTGAAAGCCTCGGGCCCGTTGATCAGCGTCACGATCTCGGCGTCGGCCAGTTCAGGTACCCGAGAGATCGCGGCTTCGAAGAGCGGCGCGAAACGGTCCCAGTCCGGCTCGAGGAGTCGTGAGTTGAAGTCCGAGGCGATTCCGCCGAGTCCCCAGACTGAAGGGTTGCGCTCGTAGCCACCCACGACGAGTCCTCCGCTCTCGGCGCGGAAGTAGACCAGTCGTGCCGGGTCGCGAAGCGTCGGCATGTCGCGCGAGAGTCCCGTCGGCTTCGTGATCGCGTACTGGTGGGCCATCGCGACCAGCGGCACGTGCACGCCGGCGAGCAAGCCGATCTCGTGGGCGTAGATGCCGCCCGCGTTCACGACGTACTCGCACTCGATAGAACCCTGATCCGTCTCGACGGCGCGCACGCGATTGTCCTCGACCCGTACACCGGTCACGCGCGTGTTCGCGAGAATCGTCGCCCCACGTTGACGAGCACCACGGGCCAACGCGAGTGTCAGCTGGCTCGGGTCGACGTAACCGTCCGACGGCAACAGCGCCGCGCCGAGGACGCCGTCGGTTGACATGGGAGGGAACATCGACTGGGCCTCGTCGCCCGAGATGAGATGCAACGGCAGACCGAACGTCTCGGCCCACGCCGCCTGGCGCTCGAGCTCTTCCATGTGTTCTTTTGACGAGGCGAGTCGCAACGAGCCGACTTCGCGCCAGCCCGTCTCGAGTTCGACCTCTTCGCCGAGGGTCCGGTAGAGGTCGACCGAATTCATCATCATCTGGGTGAGCGAAAGAGAGTTGCGAAGCTGGCCGACCAGCCCGGCCGAATGGAAGGTCGACCCGCTGGTCAGCTCGGCACGCTCCACGAGCGCCACGTCACTCCAGCCCAGGCGCGCGAGCCAGTAGAGGATCGAACAACCGCCGATTCCCCCGCCGATCACGACCACGCGTGCTCTGTCGATCATGGTGTCTCCTCGGTCACGTCGTTGGCTAAACTGTCTATACCAAAAATAGATGGTGTGGCAAGTGAATACCGCCCGTTACTGTGCTTTTGAGAGGATTAACTGTGCCGCCGAACTCCAAATGGCCACCGAAGATTTCGCGTTCCAAAGGGGTGCTGCACACTCAAATCGCCAACGCCGTCGCGTCGTCGATCACACTCGGACACTTTCGAACGGGCGACCGACTTCCCCCGGAACGTGAGCTCGCCAAAGAGTTCGGGGTCAACCGTTTGACCGTACGTCAAGCGCTCGGCGAACTCCAGATTCGCAAGCTCATCCATCGTCGCACGGGGCGTAACGGTGGCACCTTCATTGCCGAGCCGGTCATCGAGTACGACCTCACCACGTTTGCTGGATTCTCCGAACAGGCCCGCCGACTTGGTCACGTCGCCGGCGCGAGGGTGCTGCGAACCGAGCGGGTCAAGGCGGATGCCGCGACGGCCGAAGCGCTCCAACTGTCTGAAGGCGACGAGGTCTTTGAGATCGACCGATTGCGCTTCGCGAACGACCTCCCGGTGCTGCTCGAACACTCGAGCTTCCCGGCCGAACGTTTCGCCGGGTTGCTCAGCGAACCACTCCATGGTTCTATCTACGCGCTCCTGGAGCGCCGCTACGACGCCCGCCCGGTGCGCGCGGTCGAGCGAATCTCACCGATCGCGGCCAATGCCCGCACCGCTCGCCTGCTCGACGTCACCCGAGGAACACCGTTACTGCGCGTCGAGCGAGCGGCGTTCGACGTGAACGGCGTCCCGGTGGAGAGCGCGTGCGACATCTTGCGCGCCGACCGCAGCCGCACGCTTGTGTGGTCCTTCGAACTGCCGCCGAAGTAAATCCAAACGACCGGATTTAGTTCGTCACCTCGTCTGGCGGTAGTGACTCGGCAGGAATGACGAGCGGACCGGTTTCCGCCGGACGTACGATCGCGACGTGCGGCTTACGCACCTCCGCGAAGAAGTAGTAAAGAACGCCAATGATCAAAATGACCCCGAGCACGGTATAGAGGATCGGTACTTTGTTCAGTTCCCCAATGCCTGTGCTGAGCGCGCCGCCCGTCTGATTCGGTGTCGGGTTGCTCGCAACACGCGGCCACGCGAAGTTGACCAACATCGAACCGCCCCAGAGCAGGGCCAGGATGTTGACAGGAATCCCCCACTTGCCCAGTGAGAACGGCGCCTTCTCTCTCGGCCAACCCTTCAGTCGCGCACGAAGCACCGCCAGGTTCCCGAGGAAGTAGCTGAGGTAGATCATTCCGGTCGCCGCGATCGCCACGATGCCCGCGCCCGCGTACTTGAAGAGCGGAATCGCCGCCAGTATCGCCACGACGATGCAGGAGAAGATTGGCGTGTGCAAGTTTGGGTGAACTCTCGACAAGGCGGATGAACCCGGCAAGCGGTTGTCACGCGACATTCCAAAGCACAGTCGGATGGTCGCCGTCATGATGCTGAGACAGCACACCAGAATTGCAGCCGACACGACAGCGAGATAGATGATCGCGTACGGCTTGGAGAAGTTCGACTCGATAATCGTCGCCGGTGTCCACGACTGGGCAATCGCCGTCTTGAGGTTGGGAATGGCCATCAAAATGGCGACGAGGAATATGCCACCGATGACGAAAGCGCCGGCGACCGATGACAGCACCGCCTTGGGCGCCGCCCGACGCGGGTCCTTTGTCTCTTCGGCGAGCGTCGAGGCGGTATCCATTCCGTAGATCACGAAGAGGCTCATGAACATCGCGAGGAAGAACGACCCGAATCCGACGTGAAGGCCGCCGCTGTTGGTGACGATGGAAATCGACTGGTGACGGTGCACGATGAGCATCACGATCGAAAAGACCACGAGACCCACGATTTCAAAGAACACACCGGTGTTGTTGACCACCGATACGACCTTCACACTGTAGATATTCAACACCGTGATGACGAGGAGGGTGATCACTGCCACCCAGATCTGGTCGTCGAGCGCAGTGGCGTCAAGGTGCCAACCCATCAGATTCACCATGGGCAAAATCGTGAGCGGCAAGGTCACGACGACCGCCGTCACCGTGAGGACACCAGCGAAGATGTAGATCCAGCCCGTGAACCACGCGTACGGTCGCCCGGCCAAGTACTTCGTCCACTGGAAGACCGATCCGGCGACTGGGAAGTGGCTGGAAACTTCGGCGAAGTTCAGCGCCACCAGCATCTGGCCCGCGGCGACAATCGGCCAACTCCAGATGAAGACACCGCCGAGGGTCGTGAGTCCGAGTGCGGCTGTTCGAATGAGACGAACAATTGAGAGGGCGGATTCAAGGGGTCCTCGACGTGCGCAATCTCGATCGATGGACGAACGTCTATCGTTTTTTCATAGAAACTCTTTGATCCTGAAGATGAGCATTCAGTAGGGGAAAGTGGGCGTGGCGGCCGCCTACGAACTAACCCACTTCCCCTATTCGTTCCTTTCCGCCCCAACCTCTTGGGACGAGGTAGAGACGCTCGCCCAACGTGTTGAAGCTGTTCCACCAGTTGCCAGACGCTGAACCAATCATCGTTCCACGGGGCAACTCACGAAGGAACTCGTGTTGTCTCCCAAGCAAGCCGGTGGACGCCCAGACGAGAACCCTTCGATCGGTGACGACAACGATCCGACTCGTCCTCTTCCCGACCGTGAGGCCCAAAATGATAAGGGCGATAACACCGACGCCAATGACGATGAACGACCAGAGTGAACGATGGAAAGGGCCGAGGATCACGTAGACGAGCACCCACGAAAAATTCCAGAACGGATTAAGGGTCTGGGCAAACGCGAAGCGTCTGACGCCCTCCCCCGGCTCCAGGTATGGCGACGATACCGAAAGGACCCTCCTCCATCGCCTCTTGTTGTTCAACTTCGACCCTATGACAGCTTGAGCTCTTGCCGATAGACGCGCGCGGGTCCCTGGTTCACGATCGTGGCCGCGAGCGCCTTGAAGGCGAGGGACACTTCACTCTCGGGATCGTAGACGACGATCGGCTCGCCGACGTCGCCGCCTTCGCGCAGTTTGGTATCGAGAGGAATCTGACCCAACAGCGCGATGCCGAGTTCTTGCGCGAGTCGCGCGCCCCCACCGGCGCCGAAGATTTCGTAACGCTTCGCGTCGTCGCCGGTGAACCAGCTCATGTTCTCAATGACGCCGCGCACACTGAGCTTCAACTTGCGCGCCGCGTACGCCGAGCGTTGCGCGACGCGCTGCGCGGCCGCTTGTGGCGTAGTCACCACGTACATCTCGATGCGCGGCAACACTTCAGACAGTGTCAGGGCGACGTCACCGGTGCCGGGGGGCATATCGATAAGTAGAAAATCCGGCTCATCCCACCACGCCTCCGAGACGAGTTGTTGGATTGCCTTGTGCAGCATCGGACCACGCCAGATGACCGGTTGTTCGTCGGGAACGAAGTACCCCATCGACACGCATCGAACGCCGTGGGCCAACGTCGGAATGACGGTGTCACCGAGCACGATCGGATCGTTCACGGCACCGAGCATCTTGGGTAAGGAGAATCCGTAGACGTCGGCGTCGAGAACCCCGACGTCGTGTCCGCTCTGGGCCAGGGCGATCGCGAGATTGACCGTCACTGAGGACTTGCCCACTCCCCCCTTGCCCGATGAGATGCCGAGAATGCGAGTCTTGGAGAGTTTGTCAAGGAATTTTGGCGGTGCGTCGCCGTGCGCGTGTTCCCCCGGTCCCGGGTCACCGGCCATGGCGCCACGAAGGAAGTTGCGCAACCCGAGCAACTCCTCTTCGTCCATGGGACGAACCACGACAGTGGCGTCAGGGACGATCTGTTGGATGGAAGCCTCGAGCAGGGCCAGGTTGGGCCATGAACTGACGGGGAGCACGAGTTCGACCTTGAGTGATTCGCCGGTCTCTACGACGTCGCCGAGGAATCCCAACTCGCCCAACGTGCGCACCATTTGAGGCTCAACGACGGCGCTAAGTTCACGGTAGTACTGACTGTTCGGTGTCACTGATTTCCTTTGAGAGAGCCAACCGAGGTTAACGGCGCGAAAGACCAAGGCGGTCCTAGACTTTCTACGTGTCAACTTCGATCAGCGAGAACAATCTCGATCCGGGCCTCTTCGCGGCCAAAGTCACGAGTTTGACGCACTGTTTTGGCGATAACACGCGCCGAAAGATCTACCTCTATTTGCGTGAGAACCCGGGCGCCACGGCGACGGAACTCTCGCGGCACTGCCAGGTCCACGCCAATGTCGTTCGTCATCACCTCGAGCGACTCACCGAGTCGGGGTACGTCACCTTCGACAACGTCCCCCGGACCACCGTGGGGCGCCCGGCCAAGGGCTATCGCGTCGTTGACGCCGGTCTGGTCATGGACGGCTCCATGCGCCGCGACGCGCTGCTCGTCGCACTCTTGGAGATGGCCCTCGAACGCCTCGGTCCCGAGGCGGCCGAATCGATGTCCCATGACGTGGGCGTGGAATACGGACGGACCCTGGCCGGGAACGTCGGCGCGGGAGATTCGAGACCCAACCTCAAGGCCGCCATGGAGTCGATCGCGGGCATCTTGACCGCCCACGGATTCGCCGCGCACACCGAAGAGCACGACCTCGAACAGTCGATCGTTTCGGACAACTGCCCCTTCGGCACGGCCGCCCAGCACCACCCGGTTCTGTGTGCTGTCGACCGCGGACTCATCTCGGGCATGCTCGACGGCCTCGGCGCGGAGCGCCGCAACGTGACGCTCACCTCACGCGCCCGCGGCGACGACGCCTGTCGGGTGACGGCCTAACGCCCGCGCCACGCCGGTATTGAATGCAACCGCGTTGAACTAGCAGGTTGAACGCGGCGTAATCGTGACTGCGTCGATGGGCACCGTCACGGTGTGATGGAAGCGCATGAACGTGTACGCAACTGGCAGATTCGTGTAGGTCGTGGCCCCGCTCGCCGCCGACGTCGGTACGCACTCTTGGTTCCAGTGCACGACGAGTTGAAGTTGACCTTCACTCGCGAGCGTGGTGGGTTTGAACGA
The DNA here is from genome assembly GCA_003133685.1 of Acidimicrobiaceae bacterium. Classification (GTDB taxonomy): domain Bacteria; phylum Actinomycetota; class Acidimicrobiia; order Acidimicrobiales; family RAAP-2; genus RAAP-2. The sequence goes on along the minus strand of PKYQ01000014.1, from coordinate 15,829 downwards.
GGGACCACCCTTGAAGCCGTAGGCACCGGGCGACTTCGGTGTCGAGTCGAAGTACACGTGCACGCCGGACGTTCCGGACGGGTTCGCCGGCGCCAAGACCTTGTCGATCGTGACGGGAAAACGTCGGTCGTTATTGAGCGTGACGACAACTTCGACGCGGAACGATCCGCTCGGCTCAGTCCACACGACGGCGCTCGCACCGGCGGGCCGATTCGTCGCGAGCGTTCCGTTGGACGAAAGTATTTGCGAGCCGTATCCACCGTCGAGCGTTTGGGAGAGCGGTTGATAGTGGCTCGCCGCTAGATACAGGGCGACGCCGATCGCGACGATGACGACCGCGACCGAGACGACCGCGACGGGCCAGCGACGTCGCTTTCGCGTCTCATCAGGCTCGTCGCTCATCCCTTCGTCGTTCTCGACGAAGGGATGATCCATCGGGTGTTCGTCCACGGCCCTCCAGTTCCCGGTCGATCCGTGCTTTGAGAATCGTAGCGATGAATGAACGTGACTGACTTTCGACTCAACGTTTGGCGAGGATTGAGTTCACGCGCTGGGTCGTCGCGAGAAGTTGCGGTACCAATTCCTCGCGTAGTTCCTTCAGATTCGTGCGACCGACGGGCGTCGAGATATTGATCGCGGCGACCGTTCGTCCGGTCGAATCGCGAATCGGCGCAGCGACCGAGCGTAAACCGATCTCGAGTTCTTGATCATTGAGCGCCCACCCGCGTTTGGCGACCTTCTCCAATTCGGCGACGATGTCGCTCTCGCGGTGCAGAGTGAACTTGGTGAGTGCGACGAGCGGTCGACTCCTCAAGTGACGTCGCTGTTCGGTAACGGGCATCGCCGCGAGCAGCACTCGACCGACCGAGGTGCAGTACGCGGGTAAGCGGCTGCCGACCGAGAGCGAGAGCGTCATGATGCGCGACGCCGCGACGCGACTGACAAAGACGATGTCGGATCCGTCCAGCACTGACGCCGAGACCGACTCGCGCACCTTGTCGCTCAAATCTTGGATGAACGGTTCGACGATGTCGCGAAATGGGAGCGACGTGAGGAACGAGTAGCCGATATCGAGGATTCGAGGTTGGAGAAAGAATTCGCGCCCGTCCACACCGACGTAGCCCAGGGTCTCCAACGTGAAGAGCAGTCGACGGCACGAGGCGCGGCTGTAGCCGGTGCGCCGAGCGACTTCGCTGAGCGACTGGCGAGGACACTCCTCGTTGAACGAACGGATGACTTCGAGCCCGCGTTCGAGCGACTGCACAAACATCCGATTGCTTTCTTCCACCGAGCCTCACTCCTTCAACGACCGTTGTATCAAACAGTGAATGTTCGCATATCGAACAACACTGGTCAATTGCAACCGTTCTGGCGCGACGGCGTTGGGGTCACGTCGTGGGTCGAACGGGGCCCCACTGGATCGATCCGATTCGTGATCGAACTAGGGGCTCGGCAAGCCCAGTTTTTTGAGGAACGGTCGGGCGATCGCCAATTGCCCCACCGACGGCTTCAACTTCAAGAACTCTTCGAACTCCGCTTTGGCGACGCGTTGATTACCGGGCGTCGAATCGGCGACGATGGCGAAGTACAGCCGAGGCGCCGGCTGTCGAGGCGCCGCGGCAATCGCCTTTTCCAAGTCCTTGATGCCGACTTCGACGATCGAAGCCTTCTTCGCCGCACTCCCGGCCGTGAAATCGAGCCAGCCGCTCTGCGTTAACGCGGTGACGTTCTTCGGTTCGAGCGTGAGAACTTTCTCATAGGCGTTGAGGGCGGTGGCGTCTTGGCTGTTGGCGACGTCCACTTCGCCCTGGGTGAGCAGTCGGTCGATGAGTTGTGAACGCGTGAGGTCAATACCCCCATCGCCGGAGTTCCCGGCCTGACGCGGTGACGTCGAAGAAAAGAGTGCGTAGANNGGTCACTTCGACGCTCACCATTAATGCGGCGAGTTCATCTCGCGCCGACTCCAGCGCAACTCCTTCGCGTCGTTGGATGTCATTGAGCTGATCGGACGTAAGTTCGCCAGCTTCAAGTTCGCGTGACGCGTCACGTAGTGACGCCTCTCGGAGACGGATCTCGTCACGTAGTTGTGCGGCGTCGCGGTTCATCGTCGTCGCACCAAGCGAACGCCGGCTATGGCCAGCGCCGCCACCGCCGCGAGTGGCACGAGCCACAGCAGCAGACCGAGCCCGGACGTCGAGGGACTGAGCAAGATTGACGTGCCGTAGGTCGCTTCCAAGGACGTCAGGATCTGGTTGTCGGACTCACCCTCCTTCACCCGACGAGTGATGTCGTGACGTACGGCAATTGACGACGTGGCGTTACTTTGCGCGACCGAGAGATCGTCGCACGCCGGGCATTTGACGAGCGACTCCAGATGGGCGACGCGACCCTGCGCCGAAGCAGTACTCGGGGCTTCGAACAGCGCGACGGCGAGGACGCAGAGAAACGCGAGGCACCACAGCCAAAAGGATCTCGCGATGGTCACGATGAGACCTTCGCGACGACCGCCGCCAACTGTTTGGCCGTCGTCGGGCCGAGGAGCGTCGCCGCGACGCGCCCCTGGCGGTTGATGACGAACGTCGTTGGCGGTGACGTGACGCCGTAACTGTTCGCGATGTTCCCGCCGGGATCGATGATCGACGGATAGAGCGAGCCGTAGTGCGCGGCGAACGCCGTCGCCGACGAGACCGGGTCGTTGAAGACGACGCCGACGACGACGACGCCGTGCTTACGAACGTGCCACGCGTACGTCGAGAGCTCCGGGGCCTCTTGGATACAGGGCCCGCACCACGACGCCCAGAAGTTGACGATCACGATGTCGCCGCGCTCGCGCTTCAACGAGAACGTGCCGCCACCCAGTTCGTGCCCCTTCAACGTAGGCGCGAGTTTGCCCAGTAACGGACTCGGCGCGTCGGTTGCCGGCCCCACCGGTTTGCGCGTCGCGAGAAATCCGGAAAAGGCGACCACGATTGCGAGCACCACCAGGGAGATTGTCGTCACGGTCCGTTTCACGCGTCCCCCTCGTCGCCCTGACGTCGGCGCACGAAAGACAACGCCGAACCGACCCCGAGCAGCAGTCCACCGATCCAGAGCCACGCAAGGAGTGGCTCAACGGTGACGCCGAGCACGACCGAACCGGCGGGTAGGTCGCCTTCGACCTGGGCACCGGACGCGGCCCCAGTGCCGCCGACGGCGTCGAAGGTCACGTAGACGTCGCGCGCGAGGCTCGAGTCGATCGCCGGGGTGCCAACCGGTTGCGCGCTTCGCCCGTCGTAGGTCGTGATGGCCGGCAATAACGCGTGGTGGTTCACGTCGACGCGCAATTGCGTCGCGGTTTCGAGCGAGTCCTTCATCGTGCGAAAACCGTGGAACGTGACGTACTGACCGGAGACCACGGTGCTCTGTCCGGTCGCCAAGGTCACTTCGTTACGCGTCGTGTACGACGTCGAGGTCACGATCGCGAGCGCCATCACGACGACGCCGAGATGCACGACCATGCCCCCGGCGCTCGGTCCGCGCAGCGCGTCGTACCAACGTTGGTGGCGACGCTTCGCCGCTATGAACGCACCGCGCAGCGTTCGAAGCGCCGCTCCCGCGGCCGCCGTGGCGAGAAAGTACGCCAGCAACACCATCGGACGTCGCACGCCCCCGGCTAGCAACGCGACGACCACGATGAGCGAGGTCCACGCACTCACGCGAATTCGCGACCACAACACGCTCACGTCGAGGTTGCGCCAACCGACCAACGGCGCCAGGGACATCAGAACGAGCAACACGATGCTCATCGGCACCGCGACCGTCGCGAAGTACGGCGTGCCGACGGTCACCTGACCGCCGTTGACGGCTTCGTAGAGCAACGGGAAGACGGTGCCGAGCAACACGACGACGGCGAAGCCGACGAAGAGCACGTTGTTGGCGATGAACAGTCCCTCCTTGGAGAGCGGGTGATCAACGCCCACGGGCGAGCGAAGGCGATCGCCGCGCCACGCGAGCAGTCCCACGCCGAGCGCGACCGTGACGAAGAAGAATCCGATCAACAGTGGTCCGAGCGTGCTCGAAGAGAACGCGTGCACGCTCTGCAAGACGCCGGAACGAGTGAAGAACGTGCCCAAAACGGTCAGTGAAAACGTGGCGATCGCCAGCGACAGGTTCCACACCCGAAAAAGCCCGCGACGGTCCTGCACGATGACCGAGTGGATATAGGCCGTCGCCGTCAGCCACGGCAACAACGCGGCGTTCTCGACCGGGTCCCAGCCCCAGAAGCCGCCCCAACCGAGCACCTGATAGCTCCACCACGCGCCCAAGACGATGCCGACCGACAGGACACCCCAGGCGAGCACCGTCCAGCGTCGCTGTTCCAGCGGCCAGCGGTCATCCACCCGTCCGGTGATGAGCATCGCGATCGCGAAGGCGAACGGCACGGTGAAACCGACGAAGCCCATGTAGAGCAGCGGGGGGTGAATGGCGACGAGCGGGTTGTCCTGCAACAGGGCATTCGGACCCGCGCCTTGCAACACCCTGGCCGCGTTATGGATGAACGGATCGGCCGGGCCGCACATCAGTCCCAGGAAGAATGCGCTCACGCCGAAGAGCACCACGGCGGCCCACGACACCACGTGGTCCTGCGAGCGTCGTCGGTAGTAGTGCAGGACGAGCACGATGATGGCGCAGAGCAACAGCGACCAGAGCAGTAACGATCCTTCGAGGGCCGACCACATCCCGGTGATCGAATAGAGCAGCGGTGTGAAGGTCGCGTTGTTCTCCGACACGTAGGCCAACGAGAAGTTGTGGGTGATGAGTGCGAACTGCATGACCGCGACCGCGCCCACGATCCCGGCGAGCGACACCAGGGCCCAACGAAGCGAGCGCGACGGTCGATTCGCTCGAAGCGAGATCACCTGGTGGATGACGCCCCCGAGGGTGGCGAGGAACGCGACGTAGAGCGCGACGCGCCCGAGCCAGGTGAGGGTCATCGCACGCTGCCGTTCGGCGCCTTCACCCGCTTCGGATGTTGGGCGATGTACGTCGCGGAATGCTTCACGAGAATCTGTGTGCCGTCGAACGTCGTCGAGTGACTCGTCGTGAAGTGACCTTCGACGACGACGGGGATGTCGGCCTGGAAGAGCTGTGGCGGCGTCCCGCTGCTGATGACGTAGACCTCGTTGGCGCCCGTGCCGGTCATCCAGAAGGACGCGCCCTTTGACGTGCGCGTGATGGTGTGGGGCTTCACGACGCCCTCGAGACGAATCGTGGTCGTGCCGATCTGGGCGCGACTCACGAAGACCTGGTCGACGGTGTCGAAGTAGTTCAACGAGTGCAGTAGACCCTGGCTGAGTAGCGCGAGGATGGCGATCACGAGCACGACCAACACACCGATCGTGCGACGGCGACTGGAGCTCTTCGACTTCGGCGGCGCGACGGGCGAGAGGTCGAGGTTCGTCTCAGTCAAGGTGTCGCCCTCGCCACCAGATCGACAGCGCGTAGAGCGCCAGCCCCCCAAAGGCAAAGGAATAACCGGCGGTGACGTAGTCCATCAGTGGACCCCTTCGGCGCGACGGCGCTCCAACGCGACTTCGAGCGTCTCAGTGTTCGAGTGTTCGCGACGTACTTCAAGTCGGTAGCGCGCACGAAGCAACCACACGTAGGCGAGCGAGAAGGCGACGAAGCTGAGCAGCAACGTCCAGAGCATGCTGCCGTGGACCTTGAACTGCCGATTCGGTCCCAGCAACGTCGCGCCCTGGTGCAACGTGCGCCACCACTGCACCGAGAAGTGGTCGATCGGCACGTTGATCGCCGCGATGATCGCGAAGACCGCACTGCGCCGGGCGCGCAGTTCGAAATCGTCGTTGGCCCGACGAAGCGCCAGGTAGCCCAGCGCGAGGACGCCGAGGATCGCCGTCGACGTGAGACGCGCGTCCCACGCCCACCACACGCCCCAGGCGGGCCGTCCCCAAATGGAACCGGTGATGAGCGTGAGGACAATGAAGACGAGGCTCACCTCCATGGCGCAGTGCGCCACGCGGTCCATGACGATCGAGCGCGTTCGTCGCCACAGGTACAACGCGCTTGCGATGGTCGCCGTTCCGAACGACAAGTACAGCGCCACCGTGGCGATCGCCGGGTGCACGTAGAGCAGGCGCGCGAGGTTGCCCTGGACCTTGTCCGGCGCAGTGACCCAGATACCCAACCAGATGGTGAGGGCCATCGTGACGATCGTCGCCGGTCCTAATAGTCGTTGGCTCAGCACTTTCATCACGATTCCTCGAGAACACCGTAAAGGAGAATCCCTAGGGCCAGGTATACGGCCAGGGCGACGACCGAGATGACCCACCACTGCAACAGAGCGCCCCCGTGGAGGGCCGAATTGAAGGAACGTTCACCGGCGATGAGAAGGGGTGCGAAGCCCGGCAAGCTGAGGACCGGCAGCAGCGTCGCGGCGGCGTTTCCACCGCTCGTCAGCGCCCCGTAGAGCGTTCCGGCGCCCGCGATGGCGCCGAGGGTGACGAGGATGCTGGGTACCGCCTCCAGCGTGCCGTGAAGGGCCGTGTGCAGGACCACCACGCTGCCCGCCAGCAGCACGATCGCGGTCAGCCAGAGTTCGATGG